>NZ_JBBOXF010000001.1:3366983-4052974 GCF_038007465.1 Sporosarcina sp. FSL K6-1508
TCATTGAAAAGTTGATGAATCGAGTCAATCAATCCTTTCATCAAGGTTCAGGGAAAATCCCAGCATTTGCGTTAGAAAAAGAAAAGAGTTCCCTTCTTCCGCTACCAGCAGAAAAAATAAGGAACTCTTACCGTATCAAGCATCAGCTTGTACAGGTGAATACATCAAGTATGATCTCCTACAAAGCCAACCAGTATTCAGTGCCCACTAAGTACATCGGCCAAAAGGTAGGGATACAAGTACTAGATGATCAATTATGGATTTATTATAACATGGAGTGCATTGCGCGCCACCCTATATCGAATCGGAAATTAAATATTCGTCCTTCAGATTATAAAGAAACGCTGCAAATATCAGCTCCCCATTATCCAGACATTGAGGCTTTAGCTAAAAACAATCTAAAAGCCATTGGAGAGGTGTATGACGCATGATGCAGCAAACAAATTATCAACAGCTTCTGAAGAACTTGGAGTATTTGAAACTGAAACAAATGGTAACGTATTTAGACGAAGTCATCGACTTCGGTATCCACAATCAGCTGTCATTTATCGATACATTAATTAAACTGACAAACTATGAAATCGATTTACGTGAAAAAAACATGGTTCACGCGATGGTAAAAGTGGGTGCATTTCCAAATTTAAAAGAGGTAAAGGATTTTGATTTTGAATTCCAACCCTCGCTAAATCCACAGCAAATTCAAGATTTTCTTACGCTACGTTTTATTGAAGGGAACGAAAACATCGTATTTCTGGGACCTAGTGGAGTCGGAAAAACATTTTTGGCTTCAGCGATTGGCATCGCAGCCGCTAAAAAACGTACTAGCACTTACTTTATTAAATGTCATGACTTGATTCAGAACCTGAAGCGGGCCCGCTTAGAAAACCGTTTAGAAAGCCGCTTGAAACACTACACAAAGTATAAGTTACTCATAATCGATGAGATAGGCTATTTACCGATTGATGCGGAGGATGCAAAACTATTCTTCCAGCTGATAGATATGCGTTATGAAAAACGTAGCACAATCTTTACTACTAATGTTAACTTCAAATCCTGGGACGAGGTATTTCAGGAAACCAAGTTAGCAAATGCGATATTAGATCGTATTTTACATCACGCAACGGTGGTTACCATCGTTGGAAATTCTTATCGTTTGAAAGATCATCTAGCTCCAGAAGGTGAGTGATTTTGTACATCATTAAGTGAGCGTTTTTGTACATAGATTGGTTGACATTTGTACATCATCAAGTGACGACTTATCTCACAGAGGGAAATACCCGACAGACTTACAGCATGTTGATTCTTAGCTCAATGATTACCCCGAATAACTTCATCCAATGGCCCCTATTACTTAATAGTCGATCGCCTATTGTTCAACTACTAAAGCATTCATTAAACAATAGCTTTAATTTCTTATGTCATTAACTTGCGTTCTTCACTATTTTCTGGGCTCTCATAAATGCTATAAGTAAAAAAAGAACAACAGTATATAGAAGCACGCCACCCATAGAGTAGATAGCTTTTAAATCTGTACTTATTGGAGGATAACCACTGTGAGCATTAATATGATATTCTGCTCCTTCGTATCCTGTCCAAATACTGAATAACGTACAACTTAGTAAAATAAAAGCAAGTATTGCTTTCTTATGAAAAACCATTTTAATCAAACTATCTTTAAAAGCTGTTATGAAATTGATTTGACCTTGTTGCTGGTTTATTAAGCACCAATCACTTTGAAATGGAACTAAAAAAAATGCGATGAATCCACTATAAACTAAAAACAGTACTACAATCTCTGAATACCCCATTCAGTCCTCCTTTTTTCATCTTTACTGTTAAGACTTCTAAAAATAGAAAAAAGTTGCACATTACCGCCTCGTTAGTTAAGCAAGAATAGTCTGCTCTTAATTCTAAATAACTACTTTATCCTTTTTTAAGAAGATAATTACAATATCATTAATTCCACGGTGCGATTAAAGAGAGTTCACTTCCTATTTCTATTGGTCTAGGTACCTCTTTAATTCAACAAAAAAATGACCTACCACAATTTGTGGATGGGTCGCTTTGTGTTTTAGTATTGTAAATTTCCTCATCAATGATTGCAGAGCATTGCATATGACAAGGTTCTCAGATTGGCCAAATAAAACAAACGTCAATAGTCAATTTTCTCTCCTCCAACATATCCCCTTAATTATTTTTTGAGGTCTTAAATTTGAAAATGGATTTGCTGATAAGCTTCATTATTAAGACAACTAGGAACAATAAAACCAAAGCGCTCAAAGATATTCCTACTCCAGTCCAAATCCCTTTTTCAAAAACACTTGCAACACTTTTGAAATCAAAGATAAGTTTAATTCCTAATGCTATTGCGTAAAAAGTAATTGTATACATCATTGTATCTTTTAAAAGCTTCAAGAACTTTCATCCCCTTTTCAAAGATAGTCTTCCTATCTCCAATTCCACAGCGTAATAATACTATATGTTTTTTCATTTCATCTTTTAGTCTTACTCCTAAATACTAAGTTTTGTAAAAAAAGAAATAATACCTACTAAAAAACAGAAGAAAGTTAACTTAAAACGAATATAGAGAATAAACTAAATTTTATATCACTCCCAAAAGGGCAGTTGCTCAAATGGAATGCATACTAGACGCCCTCTAACGATCACAGCCAAGTTATACGTGGAATTCTGTAGTGTATCTTATGTACATTAAAATTAAATACAACAATTAGCTTCTAGAAACAGAATCTTCTTAGTTAAATTTACCTTTTAAATCCACCTTCTGAATGAATAATCTGGCCTGTAATCCAATCTGCTTCATCACTCACTAGAAATTTAATCGTTTTTGCTACATCTTTCGGTTCACCTATTCTGCCGAAAGGAAACATCGGTGTTAGTTCATTTTTGATTTCTTCAGTCATCCATCCTGTATCAGTTGGACCTGGATTTATTGCATTGACCGTAATTCCTAAAGGGGCAAGTTCAGCGGACAATGTGATTGTTAAAGCATCGACTGCTCCCTTTGTTGTTGCATATGCTAACTCACCAGACATCGGTCCTTGAAATTGACCTGAAGTAATATTGACTATCCTTCCATCAGATTTTTTATCAAAATTTCGAGCAAATTTACTACTTAATAGTGTCGTTGCACGAACATTTACCATGTAATGTTTATCCAATTCTTCGGCAGTTAAATTAGAAAAATTGTTGTTAGTTGAGTATGCTGCGTTATTTATCAAGATATCAGGGTAACCAAGTTGTTCAGAAACTCTACTTAAAAGTTGTTCAGGTGCATCATATTGAGTTAAATCCAACTCCATACATGCTACCTTAACACCTTGTCTAATTAATTCTTCTTTTAATTTTATTGGCTCATCTAAATCAATGCTCCAAGACATTTTCAAATCATATTCTTTCCAATAGGTAAAAAATATATGATAACCCGCTTCAGCTAACTCCTTACAAATAGCCGCTCCAATCCCTTTCAAACGGCTTACACCCGTAATAATAGCGATTTCCCCTTTTAAATGGTTCATTAAAGTATTCCTCCATTACTAAAGCGAATTTAAGTTTTGATACTTCGCTAACCTACTCGTTAGTTGAAGAAAAACAGAGCATTGCTCTTTATTCGTGCTTATTCATACGAATCCCTCTTTACTTCGACAAATAAAAAAGTACCTCGTCAGGGAGAATCGTCGTTTAATAATGTTAATTAAATGTTATTTTACTTACTTTTTATGTTCATATAATAGTTAGTCGTCGCTTTCGGTTGTTTTTTGACATCGCTCCACACCTCCAACGGTGTTGTGTCTGATGCTTCATTGAATTCTTCGTCTTTGTATTTCTCTGGATTTTCGTTGCTAAATACTTTCGCAAGTGCAAGTTTAAGTTTTCCGATTCGAGTTAAAACTTGAAGTGATCCGGAAGCATGTTCCATCTCAATACGCCCAAACTCTACGAAGTCCGCTTGACTGCTAGGAATTCTTATCAGCCTACTGCCTCCTACGTGAGCGCTGTTCATGCTGTACCCAGTCTTGATTGCTGGCGTCGCCCAATTAATGCTCTTGATGTAGTAAATACAAAAAAAGAGCCGGCTTATCGGTTAAATCATCTCACTTTACAAAGACTTCTTTCGGTTGCATCCTAGTTTCATCTTTCTTGGATGGCCCTCTTACTTGAGCTTCACGATTTTTTCTGCTCTTTAACGTACCAAGTTTAACGTTATATTTTCCCGCCAATGTAGCAAGCGCTATTTTTGGTGCACCCACTCTCACTGAATCTCTTCCCAGTTAGTCACCTCACACCCCCGTACGCCTCCATTATTTTAAGGCATAGAAAAAGCACCCCTTTAACCAGGTGCTTGATTACTTGTATAAAGATGACGTATCAAGGACGCGCAGTACAATTTCCTTTACTGTCACATTTCGGCTGAGGAGCATACCCACCATCAAAATCAACTCTTACAGCGCCTGCATTACCAGCAAACGATAAGCTTAGGAGTAGAAGTGTACCCGTGAAGAAAGTTAGCATCGTTTTTTTCATTTTCATATATTCACACCTCCTTCCTCCTTGTATTTGTTATATTCGTCATTTTTCGTTAAACACCTCTATTTTTTGGTTAAATTAACAGATTTGGTATTCCTATGTATCGCGATTGATAGAGGGTGTCCATACTCACAAAATACGGACGTTGATTAATAGCCCTCTTCTCATCTCATCTGAAGGGCTCTGATTGCCGTCCTGTTTCCAACCACCCACCGAAAAAGTTATTCTCTAAATCAGGCTGTTCATTTGTCTCAAATCGTTCTTTTCACTCGATCGCTGTGTCCCCCCTTATTCCTTGCATACATCTGTCGATTCATCATAATGCGTCTTCTGCCAAATACATCTACGTTTAATGATTTTCTTATATAAATAGCTATAATGAAATTGATTCAGTCATGTATCGATGATAAGCTTAATATATGGAGTTGATACTAATGGTTCAATCTATTAAAACTACTAAATTGCTAATGGAAGCAACGCAATTTATAAAAAATTGTTACGACGAACTGGGAATGTCTAAAGAAATACAATTGAAACGAATTGAAGAAATAAAAAATGAAATAAATACTACTGGAACATATTCTCATAAGACTTTTGAATTAACACATGGAGCAAAAATGGCTTGGCGTAATAGTAATCGTTGTATAGGGCGATTACTTTGGAATACGTTAAATATTTTTGATGCACGAGATGTACTTACAGCAGAAGATGCATACGAAAAATTAGTTAAGCATATTGATTTTGCTACAAATGATGGGAAAATCCGATCTACAATTACAATCTTTGCACCTCGAAAAAATGGAAAAGATCCTATTAGAATTTGGAACCATCAATTACTACGTTATGCCGGATACAAAGAGGGCGATAAAGTAATTGGTGATTCAACATCTATCAAATTGACAAAAATGTGCGAAAGAATGGGATGGAGAGGGGAGAATACCTCCTTCGACATTCTCCCATTAGTCATTCAGGAAATAGGAAAAAAACCTAAATTATTTGAAGTTCCCAATGAAATAATTAAAGAAGTGCCGATAACTCACCCGCAAATTGATGGTTTCAGCAAGTTAGGAGTAAAATGGTATGCTGTTCCAATTATTTCAAACATGCGTTTAGCGATAGGCGGAATTGATTACCCTATGGCTCCGTTTAATGGTTGGTATATGGGCACTGAAATTGGAGCAAGAAACTTAGCCGACCAAGACCGCTATAATTTATTACCAAAAGTTGCGGAAATAATGGAATTAGATACTAAATCTAACCGCTCACTGTGGATTGACAAGGCTTTAATTGAATTAAATATCGCGGTATTACATTCTTTTCAACAAGCTCATATAACGCTTGTTGACCATCATACAGCAGCTAAACAATTCAAAAATTTCGAAGAAAATGAAATGAAAAATGGTCGACCTATCACAGGAAATTGGGCATGGCTTATTCCTCCAATATCACCTGCTACCACTGACATTTACCATAAACCATATAACAATGACATTTTAACCCCTAACTACTTTTACCAATCGGATCCTCAAGAAAACTAAACGGACAGTTCCAAATAGATACTCTCTCACAACCATCAACTTAAATTCCTTACTATTTTTATCCATAATAAACACCCCAAAAGTTAGATTTTGATTCTAACTTTTGGGGTGCACAACACAATCAATGTGGACGGTTCGCTTTTACTTTTGGCATGGTGGTTTCTGCATTTTTTCTCTTAATGAGTTCTGAAACGGTTACAAATTGGTATCCCTGTTTTTGAAGTTCGGGTAGAATTTCTTCAAGAGCTTTTACGGTTTGAGCTCGATTTCCACCTGCGTCATGAAATAAGATTACATCACCAGGTTTTGTACCGGTCAGTACTCTGTTCACAATTCTTTTGACCCCAGGTCTTTTCCAATCTTCAGTATCCTGGTGCCAAGACCATAATACCACTTTGTAATCATTTTCAACCGCGATATTTACCACGCTCTCATCATAACTTCCACCTACCGGACGAAAAAGAACCGGATAAGTACCGGTAATTCCGTAAATGACGTCATTAGTCTTTAGTAGTTCTCGTTCCAATTCTTTGGCTGTGTATTTGTACGAATGAGTAAATGTATGATTCGCAATTTCATGACCTTCGTCATTTTCTCTTAGCACAATAGTTGGATATTTTTCCGCATGTTCTCCTAAAACAAAAAAGGTAGCTTTAGCATCAAATCTGGCCAATATATCTAAAATCTGCGCTGTATAAATTGGGTGTGGCCCGTCGTCAAATGTCAGAGCAATAACTTTTTCTTCAGTTTGAACATCCCAAATAATAAGATTTCTCTCTTCGTAATATTGTCTTCCTTTATCAGTAGCTGAAGCCTGGAAATTAACATATAAAATTGAAATACTCAAGACAATGACTATAAGAGCAATTAACCCTGTTCGCTTCAATTCTTTCCTCCTCAAGTCTTATTTTTTGTAAACATACCTAACTTAATATTTGTCTAATGCAAATATTTATACTCATTTTTAATATCCAATTTATTTTAAAACAAAAAACGCTCGCTCCTTATTTGATTTACTGTATTTCACATTGTGTACGGCATTCTTCCTGTCACTAATTTATTTTACTGAAGACCCCCGGAACCAGGAAAAAAATATTAATGGAGCTTTAGAATTCCGGAACTAAAGATGTGCAACACAACCTAGCACATTTGTTACTGAGAATTGATTACTATAATCTCAAACGAATCAAGGCAAAACTAAAAGGCCTGAGCCCGGTGCAATACCGAGTGCAGACCTTACAAGTTGCCTAACGAAATAACGTGTCTAACTTTTCAGGGTCACTTCACGATTTAATCTGTGTACAAGTCACTTTTACTTATTCGCAAAGACCGTCAATAGACGATCTTCCCTTGCTCCACTAACACTTCCGTTAGTGGACTATCATATTAATTATAAAGTTGTTTTAAACACATAACTAGCTTTGGTATACTTCATTTTATCTTCATAGAAACGGTGTGCATCTGTACGCTGTAATGCTGAAGATAAGGAAACACTTTCATAATTATTTTCTTTTGCCCATTCATGAACATATGTAAGTAGTTTTTCACCGTATCCTTTTGAACGTATATTAGTATCTGTAACCAAATCACAAATCCAAACAAATCTGCCACTAGAAAGTGTTATCATCGGCTTAAAACCAGTAACTGCAACAATTTTATTACCGTCTAGTAAAGCTAACATTTTATATCTATCATTCTCTTGCGCAGCAAATACTAATTCAAGATAAGTACTTTCATCCAGATGAGTTCGTAGCTGCTTCATAACGGGAAATGCTTCGATAATTTCATCGCGTGATTGAAGTTCTTTAATTGTTAATGTGTCCATAAATAGGAACCTCATTTCATTTTTTTATAAATCGAGTCTATCATATTTTTCATATGCTCTATTTATCGTAGAAGAACCAGCTATTCTTAATGATTTTACACTTTTTGATAATGTAGTTTTCCTTTCACCCAATTCCTCTACGCAATCACACTAATAACTGTACTACTTATAGTAAGAACTAGTTGATTGTAGTGGAGAGCGGCTACTCCAGTGGGTACAGAAGGCAAAGACAGGAAGAGCCCGCTGGAAAAGCGTTAGCGTGGGAGCATGAAGGAATGGCTGAAGCCGTGCCCGCGGAAAGCGTCCGTTCGGAACGGAAATCAACGGGATTGGAGGAAATCGTACTTTTCAGTGCCCTCCGTTTAAGGGTATATCACCTTGGAATTATTTGTCTTTATTACTAAAAACATTATCTGAGTGCCGAATGGTTAAAATCATATCTTTTGCATTGATTGAAATAACACAATCCCAAGTGGGTTTAATTTGCATTTCGTTGCAGTCATCAATCCAAATCATCGCATTTAGTTCTAGGGCACCTTCCATAATAACCATTTGTTTCGTTAAAGTGTCAGTGACCGCTATTAAATTATCTTGTAAACGTACTTTCCAATCAAAAAATGATAATTCCTTCATGTTCTCCTCCTTTCTTCTACTTATCTATTATCCTACAATAATTATCATTTAATATTCCTATTCCATAATAAAAAAAGCAACCTATCGACAATCAATCTGTGGACGAGGCGCTTTTGCCTTGGACTTATTTATCCTTCTAAGGGATAACTGGACAACGTTGATGCAACAGCGTTCTCGGATTAGCCAAATATAAGACCATCATTAGACAATCTTGTGAATAACACCCAAAATTATAACCAGTCTTTCACATAAGCAACTAATCCTAAAATCGCACTTATTACCGATCCCCCAAAATATAATAACGTGTTTTGATTTCTATAATACTCCATTTTCATTAATGCCTTTGTTCAACTAACCTACTGAGGTGGCTCAATAAGAAATGTATTACTACTGTTCCAGTAAAGCATCGTTAGTTGAAGTGCAAAAGAGGTTTCCTTAATTTAAAAAGGTCCATTTTGTTGATCATGCCGCGCTATTTCTCGTAGCGAATCGGCACTTGCTGAATTCTGATTCAATGACTTTTCCTGTTCTTTAAAATCATATTTCCGCCCAGTCAAAAAATCTACAACATAGCTTCCTACAAGCAATGTTACGATGGAACCCCAAAAAACCCACATCATCCAATGCAATACATTCCCCTCCCCTTTTAGTTATATACGTAGCGTACTGCTAAAAGTTCCGTTTAATTTACTATTGAAGTCACCTACCGGTTAGTTGAAGAACAGGGCTTTGTTCTTTATTCGTCCTTATTAATACAAATGCCCCTTTGATTCGACAAACAAAAAAATGACCTACCAACACTCTAAATTAAGGGTCGTCACTTTTTATGTGTTCGTATTACCGCTAATGATAAGACCGTCAATAGACGATCTTCTGTTGTTAAACTAATGCGCATGTTAGTTCAACACGCGGCTTAATCCCCTAATTTCTCTTCGGTTTTGGTTAAGAATTTTTCCAATGCTTCACTGATATCAATATCAGTGCAGTCAGCCAAATTACTTAACCTTAACGTATAAACGCCAAATCGCTCTCCGCAAGAGCATCTTTCAGCCAGCAAGGATGCATTTTCAACAAATCAGGTGGCAAAGCTTGTTGGTCAAAATATTGAATATCGAGTGATTCTGAAGAATTGCATCGAAGTTCTCCGCTTATAATTTCAGCTAAAAAACAAGTTGTTATAAAATGAACTACTTTTCCTTTAGGATATGAAAACACCTGTGAATCTGGATCAGAGTAAACACCGATTAGCTTAGTAATACGTATATCTAAATTCGTTTCTTCTTTCATTTCTCTAATAGCTGCTTCGGATACTGTCTCCCCAATCTCTACATGTCCTGATGGAATCCCCCATAGCCCTACATCAGCTCTCTTCTGCAATAAAACACGATTGTCTTCATCTAAAATAATAATAGCGACTCCTGCTTTAAGATCGTTAATTTCCTTCATTTCTATTATCCCCTTAATTAATAAAATAAGGCTGATCGAGAAATTTTTCAACGCATCATATACGCTGAACTTTCCCCTCTCGAACCTATTATGTCAATATGTGCCTTTTGTAAATTATAAAAGATATGATTCTCGGCTTCAGACTTTTATAATCGGAACCCTTGTTACAGTTCTCCAATTCATTAATTTGATGGGCTATAAATCATGATACCTATTGTACAATTTAAACTCAAGAGATATTTCAAGGTGCTATTCAACATCAACCAACATCTCACGATACACTTCTGAAGTGTAAATCCCCAAGAATCACCTTGTCACTTACCTTCAACCGGCTTTGCCAAATACTCCGCAATCGGAATCTGGTACTGCTTTGGAAAACTACCAATCTCCCGCGCACCTGTTTTAATAAGTAACCCGTATACAGGTAGCATGGATGGAAACGCCATCATTCGTCGGTTCGCAACTCTTTTATTTTGTTTATGGGTAGAGAAAAAGAACGCCCGGATGGACGTTCTCACATTAATAATTATTTAATTTCGCTACTATGCGGTTTTTTTCAGCTGCACATTACGCATTTACACTTTCGGCTTTGCGACCCTGCCTTGCATGTAATCTTTTCATTGCAAATCTTGCTATTGGCTGTGCAACCAACAGTTCGATCCAAAATGCAATTCCGAAGTTCCTAGGCCAGATATGCAAAAAGTTTTTAAAGGGTTCTAGGCTGATTTGTTTCGTCCCCATCCAAGTTCCGATAATCGATAACAAAAGAGATAACACCGTAACATTCAATAAAGTATTCAATAGAATCCTGGCATTAAACCCATCTGTTTGTCCCACGAATTTTGGTAACAGCTTACCAACAATTGGTCCTGCAATCAATCGTACTGATAAAATTACGATTATCCACATAAACGGAATAATCTTCAGTGTATCTAGATAAACTTCTTTACTGAAACCACGTTCCAATCCCGTAATAATAGGGGCAATTGTGTTTACTGAAATGGTTGAAATGATTAATAAAAATAATATACCTTCTCTTCTGTTTCTAGGCAGTCTTTTTTCTCCGTGCATGTTTGTCATCTCCGCGAATAATATTTCAGATGGCAGACGTATCATGAGACATATATTTTTGGTTAATGAGAAAGCCAATATCTCTACACACTGATTTAATAATCATAGCATTTTCTTCAAAAGAATGTCATGTCTCCGTCAGTTATTCAATCACTACTTATTTTATAGTAAAGAAAAAGAACGCCCGCACTGAACGTTCCTTTCACAATGTAATTGTTGATTGAATTTATAATACCAAGTCTTGTGTCATACCTTAAAACTTCCAGAATGCGCAAGCAACATTAAGTATAATCGAGACAACAGCAAGAAAAACAGGTATCTTGCTTTGCTTTTCAAACTTAATTTCCCTTTCGTTTGCGCTTATCAAAAAGTTTGCTAATTCATTTATTTCTCTATCAACAGACTCCATATCTTTATTTTCAAAATGTACTTTGGCGTCACCTATTACGAACCTTTCGTGCGTTGGGAGTTTCAAGAATGGGGTAATTTTATTATTTTTCACCAATGAGCTTTTTATTTTTTTAAAAGATGACTAAATCCCCAAAATCCCAACCTGCTCTTTCTTCACGAAAAACACTTCTTATTCCAAAGGAATATAGTGTTGCAACATCATTTACCCTAACATTGTAGTATGCTTTATAGGGTTGTTTCCAACCTGTCACCGCTCCGTAACTGACTACCCTCTAATTAAGCAGATTTTGTAGTAAACTTACAGTAGATAATGTCAGAAAGGAGACTATTCAATGACAACTACAACATGGATATGGATTTGTATTGTTATCTTGATTTTAGAACTCATTTTCATTTATATCGTCGTACATAAAAGTTATCGATATAAACATACGATTGATCCGATTGATGATCATATAGAAAAAATGAATAGAGAGAAAATCGATATAGAATAATGAATTGTTTCTATGAAAATGAATATATACATATGGAAAGGACGAACACATAACAGTGAACATCCTTTCTATCATTTATGCATCGCATCAAATATAGTAAGTTGCTGCACCAAGGTTATAACTCCCTCGCAAAATTCTTTTGTTGAAAAAGATACGAATCTTCACGTCGAATCAAATCAATGCATATCCTGTAAACATGTGCTGCCAATGCGCATTTGACATCATTTAAGAAAGGATGTGCTTTTGATTCCGAATATCGATTACACTTTACCAACAACGCAGTTCACTTTTAATGTAAATGACAGTAAGGCGTTCAAAAAAGATAATCACAACTTTATAAATGTGCTAAGTATCGACCAATTAAACACATTAGAAAATGTCTCTTTACTTGATATTTTTCTAAGCGAAGGCAATGTCGTCGAACCGCATTACCATCAACATGCTGCAGAGCTAGTTTATTGTATTTCCGGAGCTTGCACTGTTTCATTACTGAACCCTTTCACAAAAGAAATTCAAAATTATCCAATAACACCTGGACGGGTTGCGAATGTGCCGCAAGGGTGGTGGCATTATATTGTGGCTACAGTTGATAACACTCACTTTTTAGGGATTTTTGATGCACCAACTCCAGAAGTAATTTTAGGATCAGACCTCTTAAAATTAACTCCTTCAAATATCATGGCACACACCTATTGTATGGATGAGACTCAGTGGAAAAAAGCAATTGCTCCCGTTAAACCTTCAACATTTATTGGGCCTCCTGAGGACTGCAACAGCGAAAATTTAAACACTCCATATCAAGAACCAAATTATATAGATCAATGCACTGACCAACTATATCCCTACACTCACCACAACTTACCTTCCTCCCACTATTAAATCGTCTCTGATAAAGACTGATGATTTATTGTAATCAGTGGTCTTTTTGATCAAACTGCGTATTTAAATTTCCCTTAGTTGCATCTTCAAGCCTAAAATTTCCTTATTAACAATTTTAAAAACTTTGTTCTTTGTTTCTATAGTAAAGGCGGCTAATTCTTCGGTTTCATCCGCTGGTAAATAAAAGGATGTTATATTACAACCCGTTTACAAGTTGGTAACATTTTCCTGATAATATATACTTAATTCTTTTTTGATGAGACAATTCCATTACAACAATTTAATTGTTGATGTCATAAATTGGAGTTGACCCATGTTCATAATCATACGTAACAATAATGGAACGATTGAGACCTTAAAAGACTCCAATTGTGAGACAGACAAAACCTTTGCTGATTTCTACGCAGCAGATTTATTTTTGCAACAACTGAATCAAAACATAATTCCTTCCATGCATTGGACTATTTCTGAAAAGTTACAATTAGTCGATTAACAGGTAGTTAGCTACATCTATCTATTTTCCAAGTATTATTAGTTACGAGTTTTTGTCACCTCTCCTAACTAAATTGCGATATCCTCGAATTTTTATTGATCGGATCATTCGCCAATTCTGTTGCTATATCAAAAGATGACTGTGATAAAGACTGCTGGTTATTTTAATCAGTGGTCTTTTGTGTTTGAACTGCGTAATTAAATTAGCTTAGTTGTACTTTCAAATCTAATAATTTCCCTCTTAGCGCATCTAAAAATTTGTTCTTTGTTTCTGTATTCAAGGAGTATTCAGCTTCGTCAAAAGAACCAAATGGATTTGATTTAATGATGAATTAAAGGTTCTTTTAACTATGAATAAATATAGTCCGGTACAGTCACAGAATATCGGATTAAAAAGGCGACTACTCCGTAATAATGGAATGGTCGCCTTTCCCTGTTTTCATTCACAAAATTGCGCCTTGATGATTTCCGAAACCATAATCCTTTCAGGGCCGAATGGGTTATTAAGCACAATAGATTTGGATTGGGGATCGATTAATTCTATTGCACCGCCACGCGTCACGAATTTGCCGTCCTTCCATGTCTGGATAAGAATTTGGTATTTACGTTTATATGCCGTTTCGATTTCTTCCTGGATAGATTGTAGGGTAAAGTCATCAAGCTCGGGACGTTCTTCGTAATTATCTTCATCCATCCATAGCCGTAGCTCTCTGATATGCTCCGAGAGCATCAATGCAGTCCACTTTTTATTCCCTCGATCATGATTGTTTTCTAACATTTTCATTTCACACTTACAATATTATTCATATTGACCTTTACGTTGTCGTAACCTATTTGCATCGTCAATTTACCTTGTTGACCTTCAACTTCTTTAACGACGCCTGTAACTGACTCGTAGCGCTTATGAGCATATATCGTGATTTCTACTTCGACGCCAAATTCTTTTGATTCGCCAATTCTCTCGCCTATTTCTAGAAAATCAGTTTCCGTCAGTTTCGGTCCTGCTACCACCTTTGATTTTGGTGGTTTTGGAATTGCTGTCATTTTCATCATCCTTTCACTCTTTGATTTCTACCATTGCGAAGTAAACGCTAATTAACTCTTCCGTCCGATTACGCAGTCGAACGTTCAGGTAGCGTCTGTGGTCCTCATAACCACCATGGATAAATGCGAACTCTGTGAAAGTGTCATCTTTTGTCCTTTTATTTAGCTTCAAATTATTGCTTCGTGCATAAGTATTTGTTTCTTTTAATTCAGTTCGGGCAGTCTTTAACGCACTCTCAACAATATTGATATAAGGCCTTTTCAGCTTGAACGAACTTGTTTCAATGACTTCCCGGTCTCTCTCTAGAATCTGAATTATCATCGGTAAGTAAATCATGTTCTCGAAATACGGTAATGCCTCGGATGGTATTAACGCCATTAGATCACCATGCTTTCTTTATGTACAACGGGAACAAGTGCGAGCACGTTATCGATTCTAAAAGTACGTTTGGATTTACGTAGAAAACAATAGGCACGGAATGATACCTCACCGACTTGTAGTATATTGATTCTTCGCTTGCTGATTTGACCATCTGCAGCTAGGTACATCATATCCAGTGACTCATTGTATTCAACTGACTTTAATAATTGATTACGCACATTCGTTCCCTCCTCCCTTTTAGTATAGAGAATGAATGTTCGTATTGCAACTGGAAATAAGCTGTTAATTTTGACCAAATAAAAAGGTCGTCAATAGACGACCTTCTGTTGTTAGAATAAAACACCCGTTAGTTTAATAAGGGAATTAAAACGACTTTCTCACTAAATATTTTTTTAACATCATCCCTAATTCAATTGGACTGTCCTACAGCCGTAATTTTGCAAGTTGAAATTGCAAATCTAACGATTGAATCAGGATTACCAGGATCTATTAATAAAGTTCCTAAAACTATGCCAAGACCTGTTTGTTCCACGTTAAAATCTGCTGCTATAGAACCGTTAATTGCTAAAAGATTTACTGTAGAACCGATAAGTGTATCTAACAATTGTCTAATTGGTCGTTCACGACAATCGCATTCGCATCCATAATTGACAGGCGTCGACAAGTTGATAGTAGGTCCTGGCAGTAAAAATCCTACACCCGTTACATCAGAAATATTTACCATAAAGGTTGTCGTTCCATCTGTAACTGTAACTAAAAAATCGTTCACTTCAATAATTGTGAATAGAAAAAAGAGAGGCGGTACATTTGGCGCATCTGCAACAGTACTAAGAATTACAGTTTGACCAACAAGTTGTCGTAAGACGGACTGGAGTGGAGAAACACAACAGTCACAAAGGCCCGAGGAAGGGGTGGCTGGAAGACAACAACTATTAAGGGCTGTGTACTTAACTAACGGACAACATCCGTTAGGTTTTATCCTAGTAATTCTGCATTTTTCTGACACAATTTCACCTCATCATTCCTTATAGTATATGCTTTTAAGAAATATGAAATTGGATTAAAACCTACTCAGTTTTTTATTGAACAAACCTGTTGTATTAGTTGAATTAGAACAGAGCATTGTTCTTGTTTCGTCCTTATTCATAGAAATACCTCTGATGTTGACAAACAAAAAACGGCCTATTCACAAATCTGTGGATGGGTTGCATCTGCTATTTCATTATTTTTTTGTAGCAAGCAAAACAGCTAGACTTACGATGTCGCCTGTTGCCATTTCTCTGTTTTTCCACTTGATGCGACATGACGCATTAATTGCACCTGCTTCGATACCTGAATTGATCACAATTTCTCTGGTGGTGCGTCATGCGCAATATTACCTGCAGGCGCTTTCCAAGTTGCCTTAATCTCGAAATTCGAACGGTCAATATTATTCGGCCAATCTCCACTCTATGTAATTCCGAGCTTTCAAGCGATTGCTCCGGCTTTATTTAGCATCGCAGTATCATCGAGATTAGAAGGTGGGCTTACTGCACTTTCCCACGCTAAACGCCCCATATGTCGGCAAAGAACATACCAGCAAGAGTGATCCCTTGGATTAAATCTTGAGAGACTTCATCCTTACTAGGGAAATTAATATAATATAAGGTACCGATTCGTAAACAATTTTATTCATAACCTTCATTTATTTACCTCACTGACATCACTCGCCAAATAAGGTGATTATCCTTTAATAATTGAAAAGGCACCCCGCAGGATGCTAAATAAACTCATAACTTTTATCTGTTCGATACATGAAAACATTGCACCATACCAAGATTATACCCTTTTATATAGGAATCTTTCTTTATGTCTTGATGAATATGCTTATCTTGTATCATTTGAGTAACTTTAACCGACGCATCTTCTAGACTACTTGCAGGTAAGTTCATTATGAAACTTTCATTATCATTAAAATGTAGCGTTATTTGAAATTCAGACATTTTCTCACCTCCCGCAACCAATGTTATCAGAATTGGAGGTAAACTCAAAGTGACCACTTACATGCAACGGGTACATCGGCAAAGTTAAAACCGCAAACCACTCAACTCCCCGACCTGCCTTTAAGTATATCAATGTGATTGAATGCTCGTCATTTCTCCTACCTATCCGACATATGTGATATTTACGACATCCTGCGTATGACAATATCTTTTATTATTCCAAGCTCCGTTAATTGTTTTTATAGTTAAGATGTTTGCTGTTGCACTTATTTATAGAGTGTTTTTTAAATGGTTACCTAAAGGTTTATATAACTTCCTAGTTTGAATCTAGTTGTCTCATTTGATGTTCATTGAAAAGTACTCTACTCATTAAAAAAACCTCCCGTTCCAAGTCATTTTTGTCTAGTATAACGGGTTTTCAAACAGAAAAAACCCCGAATGGGTCACTTTTTTTAAAGTGTCCACTATTCGGGGCTCAGTTCAGTAATGGAATGTGGCCGCCTTTTTGATTTCAAAATAAAATTAGAATCTGAATATTATTCACTTTATTTTTTATTACCCTTGTAGATAAGATAACAAATTGCGACTAGAAGGAGTGCTCCGAATACGGGAGTTAAAATATTTACCATTTTCAACCCTCATCCCCTCTTTTTTTGCATTATGTTGTATACTTCGACATGTATTCTAAAAATCCTGCAAAGTGAAAAGCGACCTCCATACAACTGTGGATGATTCGCTTTCCCGATTAATTTACCATTCACACAGGTGATTGGTAAGCCTTTGATGTTATCGTCAGCTTTTCCCCTACTTCACACCGTACGTGCGACTTTCACCGCATACGGCGTTCCAACTAATCCAACCTGATTCAATCATCAACACTTCTGAAATTGTAATATCCTCAGTGTCCCAATTCTTTCGTTTCAATAAGTCGGTGCCTTCCGTGGAAGGTGAACCTCTATTAGTCTTACAAGAACCTTATTAATCGTTGAAGAACCTTCTTGCATGGTTGAATGAATCTTTCATTAGTCTAGTGGCTATCCCTCCACGTTATCAGCTTACAACGTTGAATTACATCTATTATGGCACAAACTTAGGTGCTTCATATAAGCCTGTTAGCCTTGCATGTGCCTGTAACACAAGATGGATTTTTATATAGTTCATTCTTACTCATCCACAGCTAACCCTACATTCTAAACTACCTAACATATTATTTTTCTTTTAACATTGAATACTTTCGATAAGCTTTATAGAAACTGCTACCAAAGATAACAACCAATAAGGCGGGAAGCAACTTCAAAAGGACAAATGGAGTTTCAAATAAGAATGCTTTCCAAAATAATGCACCTTTCATACTCCAAAGACCTTCAAAATATAATCCCGAATGATCCTTGTAGAGCATATAAGAATAAGCCAAACACAGCATACCCAACGCAAATGAATAACCCATTAATCTTTTATAATAATTACCCTTTGATTGGCGATCCGAAAAGATTTCATTTTGATCATCCTTTTCTTTTTGCCAATACCGTATTCCACCCAGCCAGTACCCTTTTATATAAACCCAACCAAAATCTTCATAAATCCCTTTATATTCCTTGAAGTTTTTCTTTGGTAAATAATCTTGATAATCAAGTCGCATAATATATCTTTTGTCAGTTTTTTTGAAAGTGTATATTCCTAATCCACTAATATTTGTACATCGATAGCCTTTTTGTAATTGCTCGTTCAGCCATTTCTCTTCTTTTTCAATATTAAAAAATACGTTAAACTTCTTCATTTGATTCACTCCCTTCGTACAATGATAAAATATGCGATAGCCTTTCTTGTTCCATTTTCAAAATGGCGCTTCCTTCTGTAGTTATCATATAAATTTTTCTCCGACCCGAATTCCCAACAGGTTCAATCCAACCATGTTTATTCAAGTTTTCAATTGCACCGTATAATGTACCAGCAGCTAAAATAACAGTGCCATTACTTATTTTTTCTATCTTCTGCATTACGGCATAGCCATGGAGCGGTTCACGTAGGGCTAATAAAATATAATGCATGGTTTCAGACAACGGCAATAATTTATGTTTCATACTCTCACCCTCTATTCTGTCCAACTATATAGTTGAACTTTATAACAATGTAATACAGTTCAACTGAATAGTCAACAGCATTTTTTAAATCCATAAGGAACTTAAAGTAAGACTTTTATAATTAGGCAAAAATTTAATCTAAAAAAGTCGATCTCCTTTACGTTGGGAAATCGACTTTCTGTGTAATCGTATTCAATTCAATGGCCCGATTGTTGAACTTCAGTTAAACAACACTCTTCAACTAACCTGCCCCGTTAGTTAAATAAGAACAATGTTCTGTACTTTATTCGTCTATATTCATACTAATCTTTTTCTCATAATCACAAATCTTTTTCCACCGCTTTTCCCTTCTTGAGCGCTCTTGATAAATAGGATCACTATGACCCCCAGCTCCTTTCGGTACAGCTGCCTCTAATCCGTACTAAGCCGTAAAGTTACCACCAATATCATTCAATCCCTCGAGCATGATCTTCACGCTATTAATCTTCCATTGATAATCCTTTAACAACTACTCAATCTGCTTCTCCGTCATAAGCCCGCCCCTGTTTATTATCTATGAATTGCCCCATTTTTCCGCTTGTACGTATGCCGATTAGTACCCATCAATTCAGTCCATTCCCTATCAGATAACCGCTCTTTCGGCTCGCCCTTAGCCGTAAGTACTCTCCTTGCCCACTACCACTGTACGAGCATCAGAAAGACCAATTTCAACCAGTTCTGTTTTCAACGATTTCATTTCCCTCATTCCTTTTTTAAAATAAAAAAAGAGGACAACAAATGACACAGCGCAATACTGTAATCGATCATTGTCCTCTGGTTGGCCAGGGGGACTATCTCTTATTTAATTTCTTCTCAATTTCAATTGCCAATTCCTCCATTTCCTCAGTGCCATACCTAACAACATCTCTGTGTTCTGATAACTGTTCTTGCCAATTAAGATACTTGTAACTTTGAGGATTCTCTTCAAATAACTCTATTTGCGTTTGATAAGCCATCAAATTGTATATCACTTTCAAATATAACTCATGGCTAATATGGCTAAAATCACCCTGCTTTACTTGCTTCAACATTTCATTCGTTTGTTTTGCAAGAAGCCGCTCTCTTTTAATAGAAAGGGCATCGCGAGGTTCTTCCGCTTTCCCGACGACATAAATAAAAGAAAGGTGATTATTCAGGTTAAAAATCGTTTGAGTGAATACCCGAATTGCTTTTAGCTCTTTATCTAAGTTCACAGTTTCTTCGTTTTTGATATTTTGTTTAAATTGACTATTCATGATTGTTACCGCTATGGCTCCAGAAATTATAGTTCCGGTAATAGACCCAATAAAGCTAGGTTCATAAAATATGGACGGAAAACTAAGAAATTCTTTTGTATATAGAATAAGTATTAAACAAAGGATCGTTAACAGAAGGGAACCATTAATAATCCATAAAACTTTATTTTCTAATTTCCCCCCGCATTCGTCTAACTTTCCCCTGATGCGTGACAATCCTATATTCCTCATATTCCGGAAGCTCTTTCACTTTCGCGACAAACTCCGAAATAACCACCACACAGTTCATTGGTAGTTCCATTATACAAGTTCCTAACAATAATGCATCCGATTAAAAGTAATACCTTTATTCACCAGGACCTCTCCTTGTATTATACTTTCCTCGTCAGTGGCAGAGGAAACCTGTCCTTTTTTATTACCCAAATATCCCAGTCCCTCTATCCTTAATCGCGCACGCCTCTGCCCGATCAACAATCAACAGGGTAATCTTCAAATTCCTACGTCCCATTGCCCTAGCAATCTTGGAAAGACTTGCCCAGTCCTCCCACATTCCATAAAACTTGCCCAATTCCCGTTCTTTAAATATCGGATTCAAACTGATCCGTTCGTCGTCGAAAAGATAATACATGCCCTTCCTCCATTTGTAATAATCACTTCGAAACAAATATTCATTCATACCGCAACTGCTGTTGAATATACGGATTATCCTTATTGGCACCGCTCCACAATCACTCATGTTGATTTTTACCCTGTATAATTTTTTTGAACTAGTGAACCATATAATTAAAATCATTAAGGAGTTTTAATATGGACACTAGTGTAATCAAAGAATTGAATACATTCCTTGAGGGAAACTTCATGGCCATTCACGCCTATGAAAAGTACATTCACCACATCGATGATTCAGAAATAAAACAGACCCTTCAAAACATTCAACAAGATCATAAACAACATGCAATGGTGATCGCCGAGAGAATACAAAATCTTGGTGGTATCCCCGTTGATGATGTAGGCATGATGGGAAGTGTTGCAGAATTAATTAATAAGATAAAAGGTTCAGCTAAAAATCTTGCTCCCATATTGAAAGATGCTCTTCTGGGTGAACAAAGAGGCATTGAAAAATCTAAAGAGCTTCTTACTGGTGACATAGATCCCGAAAGCTTAGAACTTGTTAAGGGCATTTTGAAGCACGACCAAAAACATGTTGACTTATTAGATAAACTTTTATCAGATACGCTTAATTAGTTTACTGCCAAATACTTCTATGTTTGTCGCTTGCCAAATTAGTAAAAACTGTTGCTATACCAAAAGGTGACTGTGAAAAGACTGCTGATTGAGTTCAAATCAGCGGTCTTTTCTTGTCTGTCGCCTAATGGTCGTTCCTTAACTCCATTATTAACAAAATATTTGAAACTTATTGATTTTAAATATGTAATCTAGATATAATTAATTTTAGAAAGTTAGTGTACTACCATATTTAAATCAGAAGTAACTAACAGAATTCTAACAATTATTCTCTTCCTTGTATTGATGTCGATAAACTTGTTCCTTCTCAAAGTAAATACACTGATTAAAGTGTTAGTAATATCTGCGTACTCAGTAAGGGGTTTATTTGATTTATACAAAATCTTAAAAATCAAGAAGCTGAAAGCTGATTAAATCTAATTGGCTTTTTATACGCATTCTGTGACGTAATGTGAACTAGCGGGCAATTGTATCTACACATTCCACAAACGCACTCATTAAAGGGGATTTGTTACCGGCATCTGCCCAACCTGCAAAGCCAATAAAGCCGGCTTGATTAACGCTGATCGCTTCTCGTTGAGTGAAGCGATAACTATTCAAAAAGAAATAACATTCCTTCATAATTCCGTTTGTTTTGTACTTACTTTTTTATTTTTCGGCTCATTCTGATAGTGTTTGTAGATATTACGCCTGCCTTGATGGCTTGTTTAACGTGCTTGTTAAGTAAGATAAACAAAACACCAATATCGCCATCTGAAACATCCTTATAAGTCATACTTTTTCCAGTGAAATAACGTCTTGCATCATCAGAATTTTTACATATAATCATTTTTTGTCCTCCTTCGCCTTATGGACGTACTGTTCATTTGAACTTTTTTTACCAACTATCCTTTGATACAATAGAAAATAGATAATTCAATTAAGGAGGTTAATATGAATTATTTTATTAGTTTTCTTTTAGCAACTTTACTCACCGCTTTTTCCTATTTTTTAGGTAGTCTTCTAATCAGAAATGGTATAGCTGTTTGGCAAGCTCTCATAATTGGGGTTGCCGTTGTTTCGTTAGGCGCGATTACCGAAGCTCTTGGTGCCCCCATATGGCTAATTGTATTAATACCATTTCCAGTTGGGATGTTTTTGCTTTACCTGTTTTTAAATAAACCCGTTGATACTTGGTTTCTCACCTATCTAACAATATTAGTCTTGTATTCGGTAATTCACGTTGTAGTGAGCTACTTTTTTCAATTTCACTCTTTAATTCCGGCTTGGCGATTATCCTAAAACGGTAAACATTTTTTTTATGGGAATCCTACAATGGATTCTCTTTTATGTTTAAAACTCCTTTTAATAACTTTTTGTTCGTAGTTTGTGTCTACTCCGCCACTTCGTCCATCCATGCATCCGACCAATATAATAAAATACTAATGCGAATATCAAATCTGAAATAATGAATGCCTACCCGTAAGAGATGAAATCACTGTCGACATAACTTCCTCTTCTCATACAACTTTGTAACCGTCCTCCCATCGATACAATAACACCACACACTGTTTATATCCGTCACCCATTCCTTATTTTTCAGCCGAACCATAATCAATTCCATGCCCGTTTTATCGCTAGGACGCTTACCAAAGTTCCGCTAAATACTATCGCAGGCTATTCATGAAATATTTCTGTGATGATTTCAAGTGTGAATGGGCACTCATTTGAAATCTAATGAGCATATGCCTAGCGATGCGGTCACCTTTTTGAATTGCTGGAATACTTGGAGGACATTTCTAATCAAACTCCTCAAAAGCCTTGAGGCATAAGCATTGTTGCTACTATGAATTAAATCGTGCTATACTAACCAACCGTTTCGCACGTATGTTCTCAACTCATGAAAACATAATAATATCAGCATTCAATGAACTAACTGGCTATATTACGCCACTAAATGCAAGCCGTAAGATATCTTTAGAATTCGGGTGGTTGGGGGACATTTTGGGGGACACACAAAAAGCGGACAGGCGCACGACTCATAACGAAAAAACAGCCACCTTCTTACTAGAGTAGGTGGCTGTTCTGTATTCATTTTTTATTTTTCAACTTTTCAAGCAAGCTGCTTACTTTTTCTTTCATGTCTTGAGTTTCTTCCATTAATACTTCAAATTCATATCCTGATTCTAAACTACTGATTAAAACGATACTACCTTCAGCAATCTCAACATTAATTTCAGTTGCAGGAATGAGTAATTGGTTTTCTTCATTTTGATGCTCCAAGAAAACATACTGACCATCTTCTATTTTATCGAGTGTGTATTTTACTTTTGTCATTCACATGCCCACCCATCTTTATCACGGTCCATTTTCGATTGGTATGCCGGATGACCTATTTCAACTCCGCCTGGATAGACTGTTCGCAAATCTGTACAGTTTTTAAAGTTTGTACGTCCCGATGGAGCTGGTTTCGGTTTCGGCTTCGCTACTGGCTTAGTAACTGGTTTAGGTGTCGGTGTCGGTTTCGGCGTTGGCTTTGCGACTGGTGCAGTCACCTTTTTGCCATTCTTACAAGCGCTCGCTACTGAGTGTTTAACGCCGTTTGTTGTGACTGTAATATCGCAATCAAGTGGCGTTTTATAAACTTTAGCCCCCACATTTTTCAATCGACTTTCTACTGAAAGGTTCGGATGGCCATATGAGTTATTTTTGCCGTACGACAAGATAGCTACTGCTGGTTTAACATTACTGATGAATCCAGCTGAACTAGCGGTGTCGGATCCGTGGTGCCCGTTTTTAAGCACGGTTGCTTTTACATCGTACTTTGATTTGATCTTATCTTCGATTGCCGTATCTGCATCGCCCATTAGCAAAAAGGACACTTTGTTATAAGTTGCTTTTAGAACGATTGAAGCGTCATTAGTATCCGATGCATTTTCATCTGCATGCAGCACACGGATAATCATGTTTGGATCTAGTGCAAGCTTGTCCAACTCTTTTGGGATGATGAACTTAATATTCTTTTTATCGATTAAAGTAAGCATCTCAGCATATGTCTGCGTCGTATGTGCGTTACCAGAATCAACAAAATTCGTTACTGGGAATGCATTTAATACCGCAATCAATCCACCGATATGGTCCGCATCTGGATGTGTAGCCACTACGTAGTCTAGTTTCTTCACGCCTTTTGATTTAAGGAATGAAACTACTTTTGAACCGTATGCTTTAGTCCCACCATCCACTAGCATGTTTTTACCGTTTGGCGCTTGGATTAAAATTGAATCCCCTTGGCCAACGTCTAGAAAATGCACCTTTAATTCTTTTGGTGCTGCGTTTGCAATTGAAGCAGGTAATAAACTGATGGCTAATATAAACGCCATGATAATCGATAAGTACTTTTTCATTACATTATACTCCTCCTATAATTCTATTTGCCTACACATTTGATGGTAGTTGATAGATTTGAGAAAGTCTACATGAATAATTAGTGTTCTGGAATATTTATTATGTCCAATTTCAATTCACCCGATGATAAAACAAAAAATTCTAACTATTAAGTTGACATTAATATAAATCTTCGGTATATTAACTTTGAATTAATGCAATCCGGCACTGTCGCAGGATGTCGGATTAAAAAGGCGATCACTCATAATTTGAGCGATCGCCTTTCCCTATTTCATTTAGTTTTAAGTTCTGCTTTGGCAAAATACACGGATATCAACTCTTCTGTTCGATTGCGCAACCTCACATTCAGATAGCGCCTGTGGTCCTCATATCCCCCATGCATGAAAGTGTATTGAGTAAGTGAGCCTTCGTTTTTCCCTTTGATAACCTTCATGCTGTGGCGCCTTAAATAGATATTCGTTTCCTTTTGTTCGATACGTATGAATTCGAGTGCTCCGTCAATTAGTTTCAGATAAGGTCCTTTCAGCTTGAATGGTCCGTTCTCGATGGACTTTCTGTCTTTTTCCAAAATCTGAATTATCATTGGAAAGTAAATCATGTTCTCGAAATATGGCAGTGCATCCTGCGGTATTAACGGCATTAGATCACCATTCTTTCTTTATGTACGATGGGAACAAGTGCGAGCACGTTATCGATTGTGAAGGTGCGTTTGGACTTTCGTAGAAAACAGTATGCGCGGAACGATACCTCGCCTACTTGTAGTACATTGATTCTTCGCTTGCTTATTGTTCCGTCCTTTGCGAGATACATCATATCTAAGGACTCGTTATACTCTGCAGACTTAATTAATTGATTACGCACACTCGTTCCCTCCTTTTCCCCAGTATAGAGAATACGCGTTCGTATTACAAGTAAATAAAAGTAAACAGCATCTTCCGAATCCGCATCCTACATATCAAATTATTAAAATATTAAATGAATATTTATATATATTCATACCATTCAATCATCTAATGTTAGTAGTGTGTTATGATATATTTAATTTCAAATTTAAGGAGAGAAATAATGAATAATGAACTAGATTTTATTAAAAAATATAATATACCTGTAGTAAAAATCGATCCAAAACGTAATTATTGGCTAGTAAGAACCAATGCAGGAGAGTATTTCGAAGAATTTTATCTAGGAGATTTTATCGGGATAAATTGGAATGAATTTAGTGATCCGCTCGACTTTACTGATGTTCACAAAGAAGATACAACCATTAATATTGCTGATACATATAAAGAAAATAAACAACCCGGTCACACGTATTCTCAAATAAAAAGGTTTTTCCATGAAATAAAAATTGGCGACATAATTATGATTCCTAGTAAAAATTCAAAACATATTGGTTTTGGGGAAGTTAGCTCTGACGTCTTTATTTCAAAGAATAGTCAAACTGAAATTGACGAAGGAGAATGCACGTACGAAAAAAGAAGAAGTGTTAAATGGTTGAAAACAGTGGAACGGAAAGAATTAGATCCTTATCTATATAAAATGATGAGTTCACATTTAACAATCAGTAACGCTAATGACTATGCGGATTCCATTGACAGAACCCTGCACACCTTTTATTACAAAGGAGATAAAGCTCACCTTGTACTTAAAGTAAATCAAGATAACGATATACCACTTATGGATCTTTTGAATGGGTTAACGGCTCCGTTAGAATTGGTGGAATTGATAAATAATCCTGCAAATTCTGCTGATTTCAAAAAAAATGATCTTGATGCAAAATTAAGGGTACAATCTCGAGGTTTAATTGAACTTGTTTCTTCTGGAGACGCGTTTTTGTTAGTTATTTTATTAGGAGTTGCAATTGTGGGGTTGGTAGGTGGAAAATTCAGAGTAGATGTGAATAAAGAAAAGATAGAAGGGGAACTTTCAACAGAAGGACTTTTAGAGAAAATATTAAAATTCAAGCAATTGTCTTCAAGCAATAAGGCTGAAAAACAACTACATGAAAAAACCATAAAAGAGATTGAAGAAAAGCTTTTACTAGCAATGGATAAACTTGAAATGGTTACACCTAAAGAATTAGACAGATTGATAGAAACCCCGATGGAAGAAGTAGTTGTTAATGAGGATATTACGAAATAAATAAAAACAAGAGCTAATTAGCTCTTGTTTTTATTTATAATATGAGGATATCTTGAAAAACCTAAAAATAATAAAAATTGAAATTAAAGAGAATATTACCGGAAAAATTGGTATACCTTCATACAAAATATAGTTTAGCTTGAAAAACAATCCTATAGTAAACATTTGAAGTGAAGTTAGAAATCCGAAAATGATCAAAAACATTCCGCAAATAGAAACGACATGGAGAATTTTCTTCCCGAATTGATTCAGATGCATTTCCATTTTTCATCCTTCCCTTCAATATTTCATTATCCCCTACTTCAGTATATCTTTCAATTATATTCTTTAGCACAATAATTGTCTATTTGTTTCGTTTAATAAATAGGTTTACTTATTTATTAGCGATTGAAGGAGTGAGCGGTCGCCTTTTACTTAGGCCTTACTTATTTACTGCAACAGTATACTTAACCGCTATCCCCTATACTTCCGCATCTGTGAGCGTGCTATTTCCTAGTTTATCAGATGCATGAACCCCTGCCTTCTACCAACCATATTTTTCAACTTTACGTCGGGTATGTCGGGTCTTTTTTAAAAATCCTGACTTAATCAATTTATGCAAATCGTTTGTAGGTTTACCTTTAATAATATTTGTTATATCTTCTTTCTCAAAAGGTCGACCATCATTCGAATACCCCAATTCATTTACTTTATTCGCAACCTTTTCAACACTACCTATGTATGCATACTCCTTGATGATTTGCTCTTCCAGCGTCTCAGGATGGAAGGATTCAACTAAAACTACAAACCCTTGTAATTTCTCAATTTCTTTTTTTGCTTGTTCTACGGTTTTTAAGTTCTTCATCATCTCGCCCCCCTTATCTGAGTAGTTCGACATGTATACTAAATACCCTTTAATTTTACAAATAAAAAAGCGACCCGTCCCCGATTACTGGATAAGTCGCTTTTTGCTAGGTGTATTAGATGCCCTTTACGTCTTTATTATATCATACCCTTACTTATTAACCGCGATAGTATACTTAACCGCTAACCCTAATACATCCGCATCTGTCAGCGTGTTATTTTTCAACTTGTCTTTCCAAGACACATGAGCCCCCGCCTTAATGGCTGCAGCTACAATGATTTCCCGTCTTGCTTTGCTTGAAAGAGATACTTCCGTTTCCGCTTTTAAAGATGGACTTGAAAACTTCAATTCTTCATCCTCCTTTTGTGAAGGTCCTGGTATGTCCGTGGCGACTGTTTTACGTTTCAAACCAAATGCCTCGGCAATCCCATTAACATGGCCACGTGCAACTTTATCAAGAAATGCATTATCTGTTAACAGCTTGGCATCATCCGGATTATCGATGAATCCTGACTCCGTGAGCAAGGCCGGCATTTTAGACTCACGTAGAACCGCTAAATCTCCACGCTTTTTCCCACGATTGCGCCAGTTAGTCGATTTTATAACTGCAGCATTGATTGCACTTTGAACTTTAGTAGTCATTGCGCTCACGGAACCGTTATAAATCCAATCCTCGTAGCCGTAGCCGGACGGTGTAGCGTTGATATGGATGGATAGCAACAATTCAGCACCCCATGCATTTGCAAGCTTTGCGCGTTCAGAAAGGGTCAAATAGATGTCGGATGTTCGCGACATCTTAACTGTTACCTCACTGTATTCATTTTGCAAGATATCTCGGATTTTCTGCGATATCTTAAGCGTTAAAACCTTTTCTTGCAACCCCAATCCAACTGCCCCCGGATCCTTACCACCATGCCCGGGGTCTATGAAAATTTTAACCACGTTACCATCCCCTTTGTCATATTTCATAAGATCGTATTGCTCAATCAATTTATTAAGTTTTTCTGGGTAATTAACATCAGTGGCATAGCCGGACGCTTTGACTGCAGCAGTAGCCTTTTTATAATCAGTTTGATTTAATACTGCCTCATATCGGTTAGATGTCTCCCTTCCAGTTCCATGAGTGTATTTCTGGACCAGGTCGATGACGCACCCTTCGAATGTGGGATACTTCCTGAAATCGGCATCTATATAATAGACAGTGCCATCGTTTTTATTCTCAGCAGTCCGTTTTGTGTATATATCGCCTGGCCATTCACTACTTGATTTAATACCGAAAAGGTTGTTAGCTTTCAATGCTAATTCACTTGTCCCGGATGCGGATTCCAAAATCCCCTGCGCAATAATCAAAGAAGGAAGGACTCCTTGAGCCCTCCCGTGTTTTATTGCATATGGAGCTAGTTGGTCGATGAATGTCATTTCAACCCTCATCCTTTGTGTAGCCTTCGCTCGATTTCTCATTTTGAATATCAATCAATTCATCCACTTTTGCACTAATACGATTATCAATCTTAGCTACATTTAATTGATGGTCTACTTTCGAACCAATCAGTTCTTCTCTTAGCTCTTCAGAAAAAGATTGATTGCCGGATTCGATGACTTTTAATTTAGAAGCTAATCCCGCCGGAACAAGTACCCCTAGTTCGGCCATGTTTTCCATGATGGATAATGCTTCATTGACGATATAAAAAAGAACGGTCGCATATGTAACTGCTCCGTTCATACCTAGTATTTGATCAATGATGTTGGCCATGATAACCATAACGAGAACTAACATTTTTCTTGCGTAGCCGAACAGACTTTTTCGACTCCACAAATTTTCGTTCTTGTATGCTTTGAAAATACCTGTGATAATATCAAGCGCCATTAAGATTAATAAAAAGTGGAGAAACTTAACTCCCCCAAACAAATACATGTGTACGATTTCCAACTGACCCAAATAAAAACCTCCCATTATTTTTCACTCCTTAATTTTGAGTAAATAAAAAGAACGCCCGGTGTGGACGTTCCTACAATTTTATATTTGAGCTCCATACTATTATCAGAAGGCCAATTAGGGCTAATAGCATTGTACCTATACATACAATAATATAGATTTTAAATAATACTTCCGCGAACTTTTCGTAGTCATCATCTTCTTCATCAACCGTGACCGAATTAAAGATAGCCTGTAATAAAAACTTTAAAAACATAGCGACAAAAACACCAAATATAATGACGGCTACAACAGAGAAGCCGGACAGTAGTATTTTAATCCCTATACTTTGTGAGTTTTCTTTAAAAGCATTGATAACGGCAAATACGGAAAAAGCAGAAACTCCAAGTATTGAAGCTAAGCTACCGGCAATCCCTAATATACGCTCAAATAACCCAAGACTGTTTTTCACCAAACCACGCCCTCCATCATCCATCATTCGACAAAAGAGGAAGGAATCCTTCTTTTCAGTTACGACACATAATGGTCCTATAGTTCATTATCTTAAATTTGTTAATTTCCTAAAATCTCTTAGATACTTAAATAATAGTTCTCTAATCTCTGTTTCGGATTCAACTGAGTCTAACGAATAGCGATATATTACTTCGTTAGTTGCTTTTTTAGCTAAAACACAAATATAAGAAGGGTTAATTCCCTCAAATTCCGGAAAGACTTTTACAGCTTCTTCATTTGCTATTTCTATAATTCTAAACTCCGACATAATCTCACCCTTTTCCTCAAATACTTACACAATTAATATATTCATAATACTTATTTTTTATACCATATATTAATTTGTGGATTATTTAAGATGAAAAAGGACATAAAAAATAACGCTAGCTTATGCTGCGTCAACAACTCCACGTCTCTTCATTTCTTGTCTAACATTTTCTCTCAAAAATGCAGGTACTGCGATTTCTCCTTGTGCTGGGTTCTCCAATACTCTTAAACCTATTTCTACTAAATCTGCATATAATGCTACCATTTTACAACACTCCTTTTATAGTTAATGTTTCTACTAATTCTGCTAGCGCAATTTGATTGTTCAACTTGTCTATTTCCTGTTTTTCAATCGATTCTGCCAGTGCTAGTTGTAATATATTTTTTTCTTGTTCCAATTGTTCTAGTTTTTCTACTAAATGCTGGGGCTCTATTGGTAAATCAATATATTGATAGTATAGTGATCTATTCGATAAGTTTACGTATAAGACGGCTTGTTTACCTACTTGTAGTAGTGGTTCTGGGATAGACTCCACTAACAACCCTTCTTGCTCTAATTCCTCTTTCGTTTTTTGTAAACCGTTTTGTTCATCAAATGGCATATAGTGTTGTAATTCTTCTTTCCCTGTAACCTTGTTGTACTTCACATATATCATGTTTTCCCCTCCTTATAGTAGTGTATAAATACAATCTAACTTTAATAATTTTATTCCATTCACAGCCATTAATCCGCTCAATGAATAGATGTACCCTAAATCATCAACTTTTATGGACAATTGTCCATTGTACGTCGGTTCTATATTAAGCATATTGACAGAGGATGATCTTGCACGACCATGCGTGTCGATTTCTCCAATTAAATCATAAGATGCTACCCCATAATACACATTATAGTTTTTATCATTCACAACGCTTTTCTTTCGGCTAAGTGAGTAGTCATCTCCGGACAAACTCTGAATTCCTGTCGCATCTATGTCGTAAATTGCTCCACCTTCTCCGGAAGAGTAGAAAATACCTTCATTATCTACTGCGACCGTTGTTTCTATTCTGAATCCGCCATACGATGATTTTTTTGACAGAGTACCATTTAGAGTCAATCGGTAAATATAACCATATGCTTGAAACCCGAAAACGTAACCACCATGTATTTTTATAGCGCTTAAACGAGAACCAAAACTTGTTGGTGTGGATGTATATGTGTAAGTCCATATTATGCTCCCGTCTAGTTTCGAGATTTTACGCATTCCGGTTTGGTTAGATATATAAATATGTGTGTCGTCATGGTCTACTCCCCATGCTAACCCAATGCTTACATTCATTGTTAATACCTTAAATACAAGACTGCCGGATGAATTTAGTTTTAAATGGTGTCCGTTATCGTAAGTGTGTACACTTCCATCCGCATCCGCAACTACAAATTGCCCGGAGCCACTATGAACGATTGGATAAGACCAAACGATTGACCCATTCGAAATAGTTACTTTTGCAAGTATAGTTGTTGTCAGAACAAAACAGTATACCCCGGCTTTATCTATGTCGTACTCTAGAATATTTCCTGTTAGCCCCGTAATCGTATTATTTAAAAGCACTTCCCATTTTGGTGACTTTACTTCAAAAGACCGCACCTTTGTTGGTTTAGGGATGACTGTACCATTCACGCCAAATACATTTATTCCACTTTTAATGTTAGAAGCAATTAAATCAGCGTCCCCCAATAAAGTCTGTACGCCACTCAAATATTGCCCTGATGCTATCGTTTGATTGGCGATACCTGGTGTAAATGTTTGCGCTGATTTACTTGGGATAGTACCGTTTACAATTCCGTTCTCCGTTCCAATCGTATAAGGACTCAACACATTTGCGGCAATAGCCGTTCCGTACTCCCCCCCCTCACCCTGTAAGATAAAAGACGTGCCACTGTAGCGGACAGTGTAGATGCTGCCTGCTTTTAAATTTCCGGATGACATTGCGTTCCCGTTAGATTTAATGACAGGTTTGGCACCCAGTCCGTTTACATTTAGCGTAACTGCGCCTGTGTTAGCTATGATATTTTTGAACGACAATGCCAGGCCTTCTATTAAATCGGACGGCACTGGATTCAATGCAACTGCTTTAGTGTTCGCTCCTGTAGCACTACCATAAGGAACATGGTTAATATAATCTTTGGTGTGCTCCGAAATCACATTATCTATTGTGTCGGCATTGTTGTTAAAATCATCTACATTATAAAAATCTTCTTGCGCCGGCTTTTTAAGTTTATAATTGATTGTTTCTGTAGCCATTAATTCAACACCTCACTTCTTAATAGATCATGCGTCAAGGAACGCATTTGACCATGTGTATATTTCGTGAAAAAGATATGTTGGTTATAGCGTAGCCCCACTGTAAGTAACATATTTTGAGGGGTAATTCGTTCCAACAAAAGTTGAACCGTATCAAATTGACCTTTTACCGTTAATTCGATTTTCACATCCAACCATTTTTCAGCTACATTCCGCTCGAGATCATAGTGATTTTCACCCAGCAAACTATTGAGCAACTGTTTTAAAACTTTGTAACTATACGGTACTTGTTCTTGATAACGGGTTAAAATACGAAATCGACGAGTTTCGATTGTATCTGTAGCAGGAATTTTGAGTTCCAACATCTTCTCATAGCGAGTAGCCCCATTTTTATCTTCATTCACCGTTAAGACAAATTGATTGTTCAAAGCGTTTTCAATTTCTTTCCAAAGTGCATTAATAATAGGATTTTCAACGTTCGCAATTTCAACGAGCTCTTTAATTTCTTCTAAAACTGACGGTAAATAGCTTATAAGATCGACTTCTCTAGCCACTTACAACGCCTCGTTTCGGTATGGACTCCTTATCCAATTCGATGTTTGATGTATTACCGTTAAGCTGCGTATTACCGATATCCAACACACCAGGAACGTCTAAAAAGCGATATTCAATTTGAGAGACACGGACAACGATAGACTGATGATCATCTTCGTAGGTAACCGCCTTTGCCCATTGCTCTGCCAACTCTTTAAAATAGTCGTCAACGACCTTTTGTGCTCGGTCCTTTATATCGACCCACGTCCACCCTGATTGATAGGTAATGTTGAGAGCAACATCAATCGGGGTTTCGTTCACACCAACCACAGTTACTATGTGGTCGATTGGAGCGATTCCGACCCCTTCTCCTTGTTGACCACCCGGATCTACCGCTTGTTGAGTAGCCGCAACGAGCGTCTGAGACGGCACTTGGAACTGCGAATTAATAATGGCAAGCTTTACTGTCCCCCCACCGTTCCAAGCACGATAAACACGCACGCCACCGATGCCATCGAGCTTTCTTACTTTCTCTTTGTAATCAGCACGATTGCCTCCAAAAGCAGTTGATTCAAAACTATTAAAGTAACGTTCCCTAAAAACTTCTGTAGACTCTTCATCATCTCCAGGCACTAAAATATCTGTTAATACAGCTGTTTGTAATCCGTCGATATAGTCTATCGGTATCAATTGACCAGAAAATAAATTCCCAATATTCCCCATTGTTTCACACTGGAGAATGAATTCACCGTATGAAATATGTTCAATAACTTCATAATTTAAGTCATCCAAGCTGTATCGACTCCCAATGGGTACATCAATGTTAAATACACCTTTTCGTCTGGCGAATGTTGCCTCATGTGGTTTTAAACCTCGTTCAGCAGCACGGCGAATTAAATACTCTCGTGGTGCTGTATCGGCAAAAACCGCATCGATGAAGTTCTTTAAAGTGAAAAGCATTTGGACAGTCTCGACACTGTTACCTGCAGTTGCATTAAAAACCATCGAGCTTCCTTCTCGCTTATCTAATGAATCATCTATACCAGCAAGCTTCTGTTCCATTAATTCTTCGTAGCTTATATCTAAGTTCAGTGAGTTAACCATTAGTAGTCCACCTCCTTTTCTCCCTCAGCATCTCCGAATATCGTATGAGCTGTATACTTTACGTGAACTCTATGTTTCTTTGTCGAAACCTCAAAAGTATCGACTTCAAGAATACGTTCATCTTGCAGCAAACAATCACGGATCCGGCGTTTTACTTCGCTCGCGACATACGAGGTAGGCATACCAAATAAGTCTTTTAACTCCACACCATAATTCCAACTGTAAATAATATGTTCATATCGCTCGATTGAAAGCATTAAAAAAATCGCTTGTTTCATGGCTTCCAGTTCATCTGTATAGCCTACACAGCGATTCTTATCCACTATTAATTTATAATTTCTAGTTGGCTCAATAACTTCTTCGAAATCAAGAATAAGCCCGTCGTTGCTGCTTGATGGTATCATCTTTGATCCACTCCTTATCAATCACGACATATTTCTGACCACCTTGCATACGCAATAAAGTCACCTGGTCGTCGATTTCAAGTTTGTTGTGGACCTTGTAGCGCCGCCTACTCTCTTCGGGGAATTCATACTTTTCGTCGCCAATCAAACGACCTGGTGTTAAATCAAGTTCGTGGTCCAGCACTGCCCTAGTCAAGATTAAATCATCTTCTTTTAATGGCAGACGCTGCTCAACCAAAATCTCTAAAGGCTCATCCTTTGTCACGATACCAAAACATATCGTTACTGGATCCATTGCTGCCGTTGTTTCTTCACTCGATTTTTTTATCGACTTCACTATATCATTCATATTACGCAACAAATTCACCACCAATCAACCGTAAATCCATATAATGATCACTCTCATTAAATGTGTGCTTCGCAGTTTCAACCACCATGTAATTTGCTACTGTAATATCACCTAAATAAAGCCCGACTCCTAAACTACTACCACCACGCACTCGGGGGTCGCCAAATGCGCGCTTAACGCTCAATTCGCGTGACTTTTGATTGTGCAAAGAAAGCAATGCATCGGCTTTCGCTTTACCATTGGCACCTTCTTGTATTGTCTCAAAAAACTGCAGAACTCCCCATTCATTCATCGTTCTACTGTCTTGTGAAATGTAGATTTCACGTTTGCCTGACTTCTTGTTTTCGTAGGAAAGTTTGATTTTGTTGTACGTATTCGAATCAATCGATGAAGTATAATCAAAGCTTTCGCCCGACTCTGCATCGATTAATAAATCCAATCTCATAGATTCAATGTTTTGCAACGCAATCGCGCCAAAATCATCATACAATACATACATTTTACGCGTGCTCTGTAATGTTAGGTCAAGACCGATTTGCACCATATCAAAAAGTGTCTTGTTATCTTCGATGCGAGAGGGTATTTTCATGCCTGTATTTCCGATTTTACCCGCTTTTAAATTGAAATCGCCGATTAACATCTGTAAGAATTCACTGGCTGTCTTGTTTTTGTATGTTTTTGTGTCTTTGTTTTTAAAGTATCGCAATTGATCGTAGCAAGTGACTGCAATCATATCGTTGCTAGAACGCTTTTTCGTGAACACGAACCCATAAAATATCTTAGCGCCATCATAGATGAATCTAACGGCATTTCCTTCAAAGAAGCCAAGCGCCTCATCCTTTATAACGGTGAATGTGAGCTTGCCTGGCACGCCTTTACGGGTAGTTTCCCACACGATACCTTCTTCGGCTGCAACCTCCATGATTTTAGCACCGTTCTGAATGATTAATTGAGCTTTACTCAAACTTAATCACCTGCCCGACCTTAATGATATTAGGGTTCTTTATGCCGTTTAACTTTGCGACTTCTTTATACTTTTCACCGTTACCTAATTGTTTCTGGCAGATAGCCCACAATGTATCGCCCGCCTTCACTGTGTACGATTTAGGAGGCGTTTTACTACTCGGTCTAGCTTTGGTTGTCGTTACCTTCTTCGTTGTCTGAGCGCCTTTTACCGCTGTTTTAATCACTAGTTTTTTTGTACCATAATCACGGTATTGTTTCAGATGAATCGCCACTTCTATGTCGAAACCATTCTCAGCATCTTCCTTGATTTCGTACTCTTCTAGAGTCACCTTCATATTCGTATCGAAAAGTAAGTCACCATTTGGTTTTGAACGAGTAACTATGAATTGGAAAGGCTCTTTATTAACCTTTAGCTTTTCGAGTTTATCAAGATAATGCGTAGCTGGTTGGTAACCTTCTGGATATACCGCGAATGGATATTTCGCATTTGGCAATAAAACATCAAATGACAGCTCGGTAAGTCCGGCCGTCTTTAGTATATTGACCTCACCTTCGTTAATGAGTGTGATTGTTTTATTCTTATTCGATATTTTCGTGTCAAGCTTTGGTGGCGCAACAGGTAACTGCACGCCATCCAAGAAAAAACCGTACATCCGTTACGCCCCCTCTGCCGCTACGTCAAGCGCTTCTTCAAGTTTTTCTGCGAACTGATCAATGATACCGTCCAAATCTAGGTCAGAGTTGATTGTATTCGTGGAACTGAAATCCACTTTTACCGATGCCGTTGTAAAACGATTGATTACATCTCGTTCAGCCAGATCACGTAAGTATTTCAAGTCTTCTTCTGAAGCTTCCATCGACTTTGCCATTTTAGCAGTGTTCTTAGCGGTATTTGCTTTATTCTTCTTATCCGCTGGATCTGCCTTCGCGATATCTAATGCGCTTAGACCTTGTCCCATTTCTGGTCTCGGGATATTATCGGATGCCCCGCCGAAGCTTAGTTTATCCTCTATTTTAGCCCCTAAATTATAACCGAAATCGTAAGCTTTTCCGTACTCAAAACGGTCAAAATGGAGGTCGCTAGCATCCATTCGTGGAACTTTTATTTCCGCTTCTCCATAAACTTCAGTAACCATCCCACTTAAAGCATTCCGCCATCCGCTTACCGCACTCGCGAGATTCGAACCAAATAAAGTATCTATAGCAGAGGCAATGCTTCCCAAAATGCCGAGCACGTGATCTCCTAAATCAGCAAACAAACGAACGATTGAGCCGATGGGATCATTGAAAACGTTGGCAAAGAATTCTGCAAAACTCGCCCAACCATTCCAAATTAGTGCAATAACATCAATGATCAAGTTCCCTGCTGCGATAAATATGTTACCTATGAAGGCGAGCGCCGTCATCAGTACACCAACAATTATTCCCGTGGCTGAAATAGTTGTACCTGCAAAATGATTTACTGCCGCAACTGCCGCATAAAAAATTGCGATTATAGCTATGATGCCTATGATTATCCATGTAATTGGACAAGCGAGTAACGCAGCATTCAATCCCTGCTGAGCAAAAGTCAAGGCAATAATAGCAGCCGTTTCTGCCCAAGAAACAGCTATACTCCATAATTTCGCACCAATAGTTCTTAAGGTTGTTAGCCAAGCAAAACCCATTGTGGCGTTATAAACGATCAAGGAGGCTACTACTCCCCACATGACAGGTTCAATCATTGACCAATTATCAGAGATAGCTGCCGCTGTCTGTATTGCTATTTGCCCCGTCCACGATAAAAGATTCGCTGTAAAGATAATCGTTGAAGATAAACCAGAGAAGAGATTATCAAGCCGACCATCTCCAACTATTTCATTGTAAACATTGATTAACGGTATGAAGGCAGCAACCGCCGGACCGATATACTCCGGAATCTTCTTAATTTGTTCGGTGATATTTTGGACTAACGTAACCAAAGGACCTTCAGCTACCATAAACTCTTCCATCATAGCGGTTCCTGCGTTACGTGAAGCGGATTTCATTGAGTCAACTGCTCCTGCCCAGGTACCTTTTACACCCTCCATTAAGCCGCCAAATTTGGCATCCATACCTTCAACCAAACCAGAAATAGCTTGTCCGACACCAATAGCACCAGACGAAATTTGTTTCTTCATAGCTTCGGCAGATTCACCGGCAGCCTGCCCCAGCATTTCATAAGCGTTTATCCCGAATTGACTTAGCCTATTCACTTCCATCGCCGTAATTCTGCCTTGCGCTTGTATTTGCCCGAATATATTTGACAAGCTAGACATTTCGGCGTTACCTCCACCAATAGCGGCTACTGCATCACCGATAGACTGCATAATCGGAAAAGTATTTTCAGCAGCTACACCGAATGCAATCAGATTCCGACTGGATTCAAGGAGGTCTGGATAGGCAAACGGGGTTTTTAATGCGAAAGCGTACATATCATCCATGTATTTCTTTGCCGTTTCTGCATCTCCAAGAAATGTTGTGAACGCCACTTCGGACGCTTGCCTAAAGGCGATAAAATCAATACCTTGTGAGAGCATCCCGCCAACAAAGTTCTTAACAGACTGGAAGCTTAAATATGCCGCAGCAATTCCCATCAACTTGTTCAACAAGCTATCCGCCGCCGATGTCCCTGCGCGTATTTCGTTATTAAACTGCTGTTGAGCGCCATTCGCTTGTTGAATCTCTTGTTCCACTTGATCAAATGCCGCTCCCGCTCTCGCTAACTCTTGACGCGCAAGTTGAATGCTCGCCGTATCAACAGCGCGACCCGATGCGGCTTGTAATGATTCGAAGCTGTTCAAAACCACATTCATCGCAGTATTCATCGACTGGAATGCTCGGGACATATTGTCTTGTATCTGTATAGATGTACGAATTGTAGCCACTTTCTCACCGCCTTTTAAGCATAATAAAAAGCACCCTGTAAAGGATGCTTTTCTGTAGTCATCTAATTTTATGAAGATATTCCTTTCCGTTAATAGTAACGGTAATCGTAAGTGGTTCTGTTCCGTTTTCAACTTCGTCCGGAACTTCCGCCAAGTAATGAATTGTGCCGTTTTTCAAAGGTTCGATTGACGTGATATTCGTAAACGTGAAGTTACTACCACCACTTTCTTCGATAGTTGAAAATGTGCGATATTCATATTTATCGTTAAAAGTGACCTCTACGGATGCAAATTCATCGGCAGATTTACCGGAAGTCAGAAGGCTTTTAAATTTGATTACAGTATCGAGATACGTAGTTCCCTCTTCTTTCGCTTCATAGTATGTGTGGAAACTGGCTGGATTAGGCGGTTCAATCTTCTTCGCGAATTTGGTGTCAGTTATTGTGAATTCAGAAAAATCTTCAATAACAACCATTTCTCCATTTTCGATATATACCTTTTCCACTTTCGGCTTCGCGGATACTTTAGGTTCCTCTTTGGCTGGGTCGTCATTTTTCACTTCAACCGAAGACTTCACTTCCGCTTCACCGCTCCCACACCCTACTAATAACGCGCAAAGCATAAATAGATACATTATTTTCTTCAATTTCATACCCCCTCCTTATGTCCTATCAATATAATACAACAAGAAGGGTCTATTATCATGAATTCTACGGTTTCTTTAATTTACGATTCTTTTCTAGTTTCTTTTCTTTCTCCATTTTCACCTCTATAGAAGCGATAACCACCGCTTTCTCTTTCATCGGCAAATCGTCAAAAGTTGAAGGTTTCCAGTGAAATTTGTGCAGACAATAATAGGCATAGTTGAAATCGGCATCATTGTCATTTATGAGTTTTTTGCTTCTTCGACCAATTCCGTAATACCCACATCAAAGCCATTCACTTCTTGGACTTTAACAAGGTAGTCTTGATACTCTCCCGGCTTCAACATCACTTGTAACAAAGCCTCAGCCCCCATAACGCCATAGGAATCCTGCAACTCTTTACTATGCAAATTCGGAAATACAGTACATTTAACCGCGAGCTGCGCTAGGTACGAATTGTAGTCTGTTTCAGGAGAAAACATATTACGCTTTCCAGGCACAGGCAACCTCTTTGTACAACCCTTACGTATCAACTCATCTTCTTGCGGTAAGATTGAACAAATTTCCCATTTAACCGGTTCAAAGATTGGTTTCTTATCTTCACCAATCTTTTGTTTACCTGTTTCCTTATCGATGACTGGTTCGATGAATCTTTTTGATGCAACGTATTTTTCATTCTCTTCCTGTACTGCGTTCTGCGCTAAAAATGCGTTTAGATTACTCATTATCTATCACCTTATCCTTTTCTATTTTGAATTTGAATTATAAAAAGGCCGCTATGAAAGCGACCCTCATCTTATTGCATACCAGGTAGTAAACCGAATTTCTCCGGCATTTCAAAGTCTTCAAATGTGCCATCGATTGGTTCGTCTAAGTACTCACCATCCGCATCGAATTTAGCGAGAACGCCACCATCTAAGTTACAGTCTTTATGAATGACTGTTTGACGGCCAACTGATGATGTCGGATCTTCATTCGTTACTTGGATATCGAAGTACACGTCTTCTCCAGTTTCTTTAAATCGATAAAGTAAATCGCGGAAAATCGATTGGTTATAATGAGCTGTACCGCTAAAAGCACCTTCCCAACCAGTTGATTTATTACCTTTACCGGTTTTCCCTAGAATCGGAACTTTAGTTTTTGTTTTATCGATAGTAGATTCAAAATCAATAATCTGCATGAAGTTATACCGATTGCCTTCGATTGTTACGTAGCATTCGGCTAGTCTCGCACTGACAGAATCTTTCGCAGCCATAGTTTCCGCAAAGAACTGTAAATCAAGTTTCAACATTTTATCCACGTTATTTCCTCCATTCTTAAACTACCGTTGTAGTGATATAAAGTTGCGTCATGCAGTTTGTCGGCTGTACCGCTTCAGCAACAGCGACCGACTTTTTACTTTCACCCTTTTCAACAACCACATCATCAGCTTCGAAATCCTCAAGCGCCCGAATCTTTTGTAATTCTTTCCGGTGCGCAACAAGATCTCCCCAAAACGAGACTCGACCAGACTTGTCATTTTGCACTTTACCTAAATAACGTTTATTGAATAAAATGGCTGTATCATTACCAATTTGATCAAGTACGCGCATTGTTTGATTACTGCTGAAATCTTCGTTTTTATCGACAGTAAATGAAGTGAATGTATTGAGGTCCTCTAATACGTGAACGTCTTCACCGACCTTATGGAAGGCATACTCCCCACTTCTGATGGCTTCTTCCAATTCTGGTTGACTGAATTTCGTATCAATCGCAAATTCTCCATCGTACTGTTTGTTAGTGTTCGATTTATTTACAGGACAACCAGCTGCCGCCCCCAACGTCCAATAAACTGCAGAAGCTACATCGGAATCAGTCACATCATTTTTCACAGAAATAATACCTTCATGGTCCGCGTCATTCTTTTTGTGTAGGACCAACTGGAATTTCACGCCTACCTGGTCACGCAATCGCTTTGTGAACTCGGAATAAAGACTCTTCACGGCGTCCTCAGTCGACAGGCAACCAATAGCATTAAAAGAGTATGGTTCTAGCGCTTCTAAGGCTTCTTGATGAGCTTGTCCATTCGTAGCGTCTCCGTTAGCACCACCAACCAATGGCATACCCGCAGTTTCTGTGATTTCCACACTTGGTTTCCAGACTATATAATCACTATCTTTTAATTCGCCTGTATTAGCACCAACTGTTTGCTCATCTACCAAGCTAGTGCCTAGATAAGTAAGGACATCGAATTTACTATCCTCGTCCACGTTGGCTGAGACAACCACAGTAAGTGCATTACCTCGGATACCCTTGCATTTTGCTGTAGCCATTTCGTTACTGGCAGCAACCGCATTCGTCGCTAACTTGTAAAAGTAAGCCGTGTGAATGTTCTTGAATAAGTCACGAATACCGCGCAATTTTTCATGCGTATAATCGTAACCGAAAATCTTACGTGATTTCTTCTGTAAGTCTTCCATCGTCACGGTGAATACGTTACCGTCTTCGCCCCAATCGAGAGGGATGGGTAGTGCAGCATAACCACGTTCACTTAGATTGACCCAAGCACGCGCCGCACTAATAAAGTTGTGATAAGTACCTGGTAACGTCTTGTTTTGCGCTAAAAAAGTTCCTCCACCTAATGCCATTATTTACTCACCTTACCTTTCAGGAACGTTTCTAATTTCTTTTCAACCTCTACGCGCGTATAGGTTTTGTCGTCTTTTAGAATTGCGTTTAAGACGTCACGATAGCGACCGTATTTCTTACTGCCTACAACTTGTTGTTTAGTGAAATTGGTAAGAGATGGAGCGGGAGACTCTTTTGATTTGTTCTTGACCTTAGTAATCTTTGCTTCCGCCTTGATATCCAAGTTCGTTGTTTTAGTCACTTTAATCACCCTTTCGTTAATATTCGTTGTTCCAAATCTTCCATAATTGGGATAGGATTTTGTATTTTGTAAATATGCATGTTGTAATTCACAAAAAAGTGAAGAACACCATCAATGACAGATGCTTTCATCTTTGTGCCACAAAGCAAATCACCATTGATACACTTGACGTATTCCATTTCATTCATTAGTTTGTCAGCGGTGTTATGTGCATCTATATTGCCGCGACCGAAGTAATGGATATCAAACGGATTCGTTTTATGGTATCGATTGCCAACAACTTGTTCTTGATCAGGCTCGAGTAGAGCAATAAAAAAACAAGGCTTCTGGAAGCCCTGCTCAATCGATTCCGTATAAATGGTATATTCATCACCGAACGTTTTGTGCAGCTTGATAGCGATAGCGTCTACTACGTCATTAATCTGCATCGAACACACCACCTAAGAACTTCGTCAGTTTCTTTTCGAGTATTTGTATTTTCTGCTTATCTAGTTCCTGTTCAGAAATAGTTAGCATAAACTGCCCCTTCACCCACCCTTTGTGATTACGGGTACGGTGTCCGAATTCCACATAACTCGCGTACTTTACAGGGTTGATAATTTCAACTTCAAAAACATTGCCGGCCTTCTTGATAGTTAGCGATTCGGCGTATGACTTAACACCCGCGCCACCACCAAACACGGCAGTTAATTCGGCTTCACGTTCGCTCTTAGCTGTCCAACCACGGCGTAAGGTACCACCATTTTTACCTTCTTCGATATATACACCAACTGGAGTTCGTTTGATTACCTTCGCAAGCAATCTTGAGGCTAGTTCCTTCGCGCAATCCTCACAAAACTTTTCGAAGCCAGCACGTTCAAGCTTTTCCATCCGCTTTTGCAATCGCTGTAGTTGTCGAAAATCAACGCTACCCCACCTGGCCATTACGCCCACTCCTTGAATAGTTCGAGTTGTATTTCTTGGTGTGAACTAAAAAATGCAGGCTGCCCACTACGCGTGTAGGTTTCGATTCTGCCTCGTTGAGTTACGACAATTTTCGAACCTGGTTTGATATCAATCTCAGGCGCAATGAATAGCTTTGTAGATTGCAAAACTACACCAACTGTACTTGTTTGATTTGCGGACGCGGTACGCTCGAAAGAAAGTTTACAAGGTTGATTATCGAGCACTGTTACCTCTTCATGAGTTGTAACATGCGTAACTGGGTTCTTGACTGCTTGGCGCTCTATTACGGTACATACGCCGACGTAGAGGGATTCAATCGCCTTTCGATACTGCGCATTCACGTTACCACCTCAACTTTCGGAAGCGATTCAATTGACTTGAATAGTCGTAGAGTAACTTTTCGGTCGCTCTTTCACGAGATTCAACCTTCGCAGAACCGAATTGAACAGTTGTGTCACCTTCCCTAATGGAGGCGACAGACGACTGTGCCTCTGGATCAATCTTGCGATTTTCGCCTGTAATCATATCGACTACCATGTTTGCATGGGTGAAAGTGAGTTCTTTAGGCATGTCTGTTCTATTCAGATATGTGAGGATTGTTTGCCCGACTTCCGCAACAAATAGCTTTAAAAGGGTATCCCCCGGAAGTTTATCAGCAGGTAGCTTAGCTTTTACAATTTCAAAAACATCCATCGCTATCTCTCCTTACTCCTCGGGAGCAATCTCTTCTTCAAATGATTGGATAACCGCTAAAATATCGTCTCTTTTTTTCGCTTCACCAAGTTCGATGTCATTTTCCGTTGCGTATTCTTTCAGTTCTGGAACAGTCATTTCTTCAACTCGTTTAGGTTCTATCGTGATCAATTCAAATCCTTTTTCAATCACATCGAGTTCTACTAATTCGCCGCAAACATTTTCGGCGACAATTGCTGCATCACCTTTACGATGTAAGGCATTTCCAAGTTTTACGTTCCGGTTAAAGGTCACTTTAACTTCTGACAAGGTATTTACCTCCTTCAATAAAAAAATAGAGAGGAACAAGTCCCCTCTTAGTTAACTTTTGCAATGAAAATGTTATCGATCGTTTCAAAGCTCGGCAGAACAATTTCAGATACAATCGTCTCGACATTCACTGGATGCGGTTCTTTGATTGTCGTAATTGCTACGCCAGTATTAACAATGCGAACATCGGCCGACGTGCTACCAGTCATCAAATCAGATTCCTCCGGAGTCGTGCCGTAATACGTATTTCCAAGAGCACCATCTGGGAATAGAGTGAAGTGATCGTCTGGGTAGAAATTATGCAAAGTGTTGTCCTCCGCACGATATTTTTTATTGTAAACAGCGATTGATAAACCTAGCTGAGTCTGTAGATATTGTTTTAGCATCGCGTCAGTCATGATAATATTTTGCCCACCTAGCGGATTCATATCCAATCGAATACTCTTGTGTGCAAGGAGGTAACCAAACGTCTTACGAGTCATTACGGCGTTAGTAGGACGGCTTCCAGTGTTCTCTTCAACTTCATCCTGCCATCTCATAATGTCTGGGATTGGCGTAGAAGCTGGATCACTCCATTTTGCTCCCGCAAGAAGAGTTTCCTTGTGATCATCTTTCATGCCATAGTCGTAATCCAGATTAACTCGATTTGCAGTAATACCGATTTTCCCACTGGACAACAACTGCATAATCATTCGTTCAGGTTGAACTTCTGCCCCTTTAATCAATGTCGTTACATCGTCATAAATATTATTGACAATCGACTTGTAAGCTTCCGACAGATTAGTTGCAAGTAATCGATTCAGTTCTTGACGATCTTTCTCACCGATGCGCATTGCTTCACGGAAGAACGGCATCTCGGTTTGCACTTTGCTGAATCCAATACGGTCACGAAGTGTAGCCTTTGCGTCAAATTCGGAAGGAGTAAGTGCGACAGGTAACCCGTTCGCTCCTTTAATCCAGCTTAGGTCCAAACCAAGTTGTTTTTTCGCTGGAAACAATGTAGCTCCAAAATAAGGAACTTTGTTTGATGGGTTGTTTTCAAAATATGTTCCAATCTCTTGCGCATTTACTAGATCAAAAATAGTTGGCATTAATCTTCATCCTCTCTTATTTCAAAAATGTAACTTGTTTAAGTGCCGCAACTTCTTCCGCGGTTGGTGCTTTCGGAATCTTGTCTAGTGCGACAAAGCCGTGAATTAACAATGCGCCAGGTGCAGGACCATGTGTCACGTCAGTGTCATTGAACAATACACCTTCCGCATTTGAAACTTCATCAGCGGTCGTTGCTTTAACAGCATCTTTAGTATCATCCGTCAAAACACCACCACCGAGGATAGTTCCTGCAGGCACAATTTTCTTGCCGTCTGCATTAGCAGTAATCCCAGCATCACTAACTGTCACCGCTAGGTTTACGTAATGATCTGGGAACTTTAAAATTTCCTTTTTGTTGCCGTAAGTTGTTTGAGCAAATTTACTCATTTATGATTTCCTCCTTATTCAAAATAAGATTTACGTGCATCTTCGAGTCCTACATTACTTTTCGCTAGACCTTCAGCCATTTGTTTACCGTAGTCTCCTGCTTTAGGTTCTGCGTCAGTAGGGGGTTTGCCGTCCACCGGGGTGAATCCTTTGAATGCTGGCTTGCCATCCGAATCTTGCGCAAACAAATAGCCATCCGACTCCGACAGGGTTTTCAACTGCTCATCGAGACCGAGCAATTTCTCCCCATCAAGTTTGATGGCTTCTGTATCAAGTAGTGCTTTTACCGCTTTAGGGTTCTTTACCTTGGCGTCCGTTAGTGCGCGTTCAAGAGCGTAGTTGTATGACTGCTTTTGGATTTTCTCTTCATACTCAGATTTTGTTGAATCATTGGCCGCTTGAAGCGTCGCAATTTGTCCCTGTAACTCTTCACTGGCACCAGCTGTTTTCTTCAATTCTTCTAGCTGGGTATCACGAGCTACTAAGTCGGCATCGAGTTGTTTTTTAGCATCGTTCACTTCGTCAAAGCGTGTTTTGGGAATCATTGTTCCAATGCCTACCAAAACTTTATCTGCTTGTTCTTCTGTTAATCCCAATGCGATCAATTGCTCTTTGTTCAATTCAATCATCCTTTCAAATTACGTTTTTTAACGAGGGTATCGACCTCGGATTTGTCTTTTGATTTAACGTCTTAAATACCAAACAGACGAATGGTTGCATAACGGAGCAACGAAACCGAGATTTGTGAGATCACCGTAGCTTTCTCGAATTTGACTTCTTGAAACGCAAGTTCACCACCACCTTTAAGCGACAAATTTCTCTTCCCATACCTTATACGTCATGTTCGAAGGCACGTGGTACGTCTTGCCATCCTTACCTCTCGCAATACGAGAACCATAGTTATCGTCGAAATAAGGCACCGTGACTGTTCTGCACCAAACGTGAAACGGTGGTGCTGTGATACCTGGCTCATAATCCGACATCTTAAATACTTTGCCGTCGAGTTCTTGGCATATTGGACTGGTTTTACTGTCTAACGTAGCGACAATTTCATAGCTCTCTACATCAAGTTCTTTGAATGAATCTTTTTGTGCTGCAGACGCAAAAAAAGCCGACTCGGTCATCACTAACCGTCCTGCTTGATTCTTGGATGTATTAAACTTTTTAGCGATTGCGGCAATTATTTTATCCGGTGCATGACCACGGATGATTGATTGTGTTAATTCGGTGTGGAGTGTGTTGACAAGGTCATCCTTAGCTTTCCAAATGCGACTGCTGAAGTTAGCTCCATCTGCCGCCCAAGGCTTCGAAATGACTTGCTGTAGCTGTTTGGTGTTAATGGATTGCAATGAGTAGCCGACATTAAAGCCCTTTTGGATTTCGAACGCTGTGTGAAAGTAGGTATCTTGATAAACTTCTTTCATCAGCCTCTCTATGCCCTCAAATTGCTTCCCGTACAATTCTTCAATCGTTTGCTGTGTTTGTAGCTTAATTGATTCCAGACGCGATATATGGACGCGTGCAGATGCGTTCTCTAGTTGCCTCATCCATTTGCCATCGAGAGCATTCTTTTCACCGTATTCGATGTACTTTTTAACATCCCAATGAAATTCAGCCAGCTCAGCGCCTCTTAACATCTGTTTAGCTTCTGCAAGTGATACTTCATTGTTCTTAGCGAATCGCACATACCAAACAGCAATATCCTTTTCAATTGCATCAACCGCAATCTTGTACTGCGCTTCTAAATCAAGCAGATAAGTTTCGCCCTTATGAAATTGTGAATCCAACAGTAATTCAAAACGGCCTTGCCAATAGTTACGCTTCTTTACCATCTATTTCACCACGATTCGGAAAGGCTTTTCGGTAATCATCATTTTCTTTCTGCAACTTTTCTTCTTGGGCTTTTAAACGTTTCTCGACCTCTTCGTTATACCATGGATGATTTTCACGAATCGTTTGATTATCAAGAATACCAACTGATTTCGAAGCGTTCTCAATAGCCTCTGTTTCCGCAATGATGATATTTCTATTAAAGATGACATTGATTTTCTCTTCCGTGAAATCCCCTTGACCTGTTACAAATAGATGATGGTTAATGAACCACATCATGTGCTCGAAGCTTGACTGGAACTCTGCTTCTAGAATGTTGCAATCCATATCCAAATCCGAATAACGGAAACGTAACGCCACACCAGAAGCATCTCCAAGGCCTACCTCTCTAGTATCAACACCTCGCCCGAACTCATAGATGGAATTTCTGTTACGGTCAATCTCCTTCTCTACTGCATCGGTTTGAATATCCGCCTGTAGCTTATCGACATCACCGTTTTCATCCAATTTCACGACCATATACTCGTTCAGTTCAGAAAGGAACTCCGCTAGATCTGCACCGCCATAATTAATTAGCTTATAAATGAATTTCGGAATATCAGCCAACAAATCCGCATTAGTTGACGCCTGCATATTGTAGTTGTCTACGAGCGACTTAATGCTATCAATCAAAGGTTGTTCTTCTTCGTTGTATTTGAAATGGATAAGCGGTATCTTCTCCCACACATACGGTTCGTCGTTGATTAGGAAGTGGTAGTTTTTCTCGATACCCGCCGGAACATCCGGAATGAGTTTTCCGCCTTCAAAAACAAAGTAGTTAACGCCTTGTGAATGGTAGTATTCCACTTTCTTTTTCGTTACCTTTTTCTTATCCTCATAAGCTGTCACCTCAAAAACACGAGTGAATGACAGAATCTCCATATGTTCGTTATCAGCCCAATTAGGGATAATCTGCTCAGACGGAAATTTCTTGAATGAAAGATCTCCTTCTTCATTGAAAAATGGATGAAGATACGCAATACCTTTATTGATTGCCTCTTTACCCACATTCTTGATCTTTTTCAGTAGCCCTCGGTCAAACGTTTCTCGCATAACTTTCCGATACGTAACGTTCTTAGTTCCAAATGTAGGTTCCTTCGACAACAAGTATCCAATCTTCTGGTCAACAAGCTTTTTAGCGAAGCCGTGTGTCAGCTGAGTGTTTGATTTCCACGCAATCTTTTGTTTTTTCAACAGGATATCCGTTTTGTTTCGATAATAGAGTTCGCCGACTATCATATTCGCACGGGTTTCACTTTTCTCCCACTCTTGTATTTCTTGCACTAATACTTCGTTGTCAGTAATGACACTGTTCACCATGTCGGTTATGACACTCTCCATCCTTTCATGCCAAGGTGCACGGTATAAGTCTTCAATCAGCATTTACTCACCTCATTTCAGCACGGACACTGCACCACCTTTTAAGTCAGACACCTCATAACCATCCAACCCGTACCAAATGGCGCTGAACGTATGGGGATCAATCTTAAAATCATCAGGTATGATGTTTCCGTTCTTATCTTCTTTGTAAGTTAAGTATTTTAGTTCTCTAACAACGTCCGAGCAGTCAGATGAGCAGATGATTTTCTTGAAGCGCTTGACCTTCTTTGTGTTGGCCAAACGAGAACCACCAAACTTTTTGGCACCCTTCATTCGGAACCCTTCCTGTTTGTAGTACTGAATTGTTTTTGGTTCCGCGCTATCGGCAAGAATCAGTTCGCGTGATTGCCTGAATTCGTCTAATTCGTCAGCTGTCTTATCGTCCGTCATCTGGTTCTTGTAATACTGCCAATAGATGTACAGGTACTTCTTTTCGTGGTCTATAGCCATCCGGATGACTGCGTTATATGAAGTCTCGAACCCAAAGTCCATACCAACACGCTCGATAGGCTTACGTGTAGATTTAATAGCTGCCATTACATCATCATGTGACCACTCTACAAACTGTGGCAAAACTCGTTTCCCGTTAACGCCGAAACGACCTTCCCGAGCGATACGGTGAAGGTCTGGATCATACTCTTTCATTTCGTCTAGCTGTTCGATATAGCTTTCAGGTAAGAATAAATTATCGTCTGCCGTTGAATGGTGGTAGTAGGTATCACCCACCACTACCGTGCGCTCAGCGTACAGTTCCATATCATCCAGGACAATTCGTTTGTTTCGCTCATCCTTGAAGAAATGCAAGAACGTCCAGTTATCTTCACCAATTGGATTGGTGGAAAGAATCATATACAGCTTAAGTGAAGGGTGCCGTAAACGCCCTAGTAACTCTTTAAAGCCTGCATACTTAATTTCCGAACACTCTTCTAGCCAAATAAGCGACACGTTGTTGATGGACTTTAACTTTGCGGGTTTATCCATCCCTTTGAATATGATTTTACTGCCATTCGGGAACTTAATTTGCATCGGCGAAGATCCACATCTGATTTTATGGCCTAGGCCTAAATCATTTATGATTTCTTCAAGCAAAGAGAATGTCGAATCCCTGTGAGTGTCGTAGACTTCACGAACGACTAAGGCTGTGCGCTTCTCGCTTAATAGTTTAAGGATTAGCTTCAGAGCAACGTGGTAACTCTTCGAAGAACCATAACCACCAACCAAGAACTGAAACTTTTGGTTCCAGTCAAACAAAAAATCCTCGAAATGAGGATTCACTTCTTTCTGTATAGAAACCATTAACGACCACCCTTTCGGCTGATCATGATTTCGATTGGTCCTTCATCGTTATCGCCGCTTAGCTTCTCTGTTTCGGCTTTGGTTCTAGCAATATCCGCTTTCAACTTCTCTTCCTGCAATCGTTTCTTGTCATTATCAGATAGCACATCAAAGTATTTGGATAGCATGTCGAGAGCCTTCATCTTGTCGAGTAGTTTGACAGACACACCATCTTTGCCTTGTTTGACTTCTGAAATAAGAGAACCATCCACTATGTCATCATTCTTAAAATCAACTTGGCTCATCTTGTATGTGATCGGCTTGAAGTTAGCATCCAGCATTACCTTACCTGTTTCCGGATGCCGCTGTTCCATCTCAACACTCCCGAACTCCACGAAATCAGTTATATCTGCAAAGGCAATCTGAATGTATTTATTGAGCACGTCCATTGCATCTATGAAGATACCTTGTTGCATTTCACCTTTGAGTCTTCTGATTTCGTCAGCAACCTTACTATTTCTTACTAACTCACTGCCTCTTACATGAGCACTGTTCGTCGCATATCCCGCCTTGATTGCAGCCATCGTCGCATTGAAGCTCTTAATGTAGTAAATACAAAAAAGCCTCTGCTTATCGGTTAAATCATCCGACTCAACAACAGGCTCTTTTATGGTTGCAACCTTTTTAGGGGATGCATCTTTTTTCGGTTGCTTGGTTGCATCCTTCTTCGGCGAACCCCTTGACCATTCATTACCATTTTTCGTATCCCTACTCTTACGACTCTTTAATGTTCCGAGTGCTACATCATATTTTTCAGCTAATGCAGCAAGCGTTATTTTTGTTGTTTCCCATTCCTTCTGTATCTCTTCCCAATTAGGCACATCACATCACCGTCCGCCTCCTTTATTTTTAGCATAGAAAAAGGACACCCTATTTTAACTGGATGCCCACTTCATCGTCCGTTATTTTATGTTTGATTTTGTACCGATATTTCTTTTTGTTGTTAGTCGTTATAAAGAAACCGTACACATTAATAGTATCTTCGTTTTTATATCCTTTTCTTCTAAGCGTAGGGTTTAACGTTTTAAAGTTCACCGAATGATAAAGTACATCTGAATTACTTAGTTTATGATTCACTTTTTCACCATGTATAACTAACTCTTTATTTTTTTCATCTAATATGTAAAAACCTTTGTATATAATCGTCATTGGCACATCTCTTACGTTTACCAGTCTTATAGTGTGGATCTTTGATATCAATTTTACTTTTAATTTATATCCCATCTTCGCTTTAGCTTTGGTGCTAACCACAAGCGTTCTATAAGTAACAACGACTGCTATGAGCGTTAGAATTGACAACGATATATTAGATACAGAAGAAATTGCATTCCAATTCACATTAAGGAAAACCACCTCATCACCTCCCACTGACACCATTCGTCACAAAAGGTGAAAATCCTCTATTTACCACACGTATGTATCGGGGCTGGTAAGAGGGGTCATTTCGCTCGCACGCACCCCCTCTTTTATTCTCCGCCTATACGGATAACCGGATATCAGGTAAACTTAAATCATTATTTACTTGGAGTTGATTACATTGGCTGAAGTTAAAATTGTGTTAAACGAAATCCTTAAAGAACGAAATATGACTCAACTAAAACTTTCGAATTTAACAGGCATCCGTTACGAATCTATCTCTAATCTTAATAAAAATAAAACTGAACGCTTATCACTTATCCACCTTCAGAAAATAATGACTGTACTAGAAATCACTGATGTCGGCATGCTATTAAAATATGAAGATGACACCATTGTCGAGCCGGTAATTGAACCCGCCACTGAAACTGTAGAAGATCCGTTAGATGCCAACATTGAAATGCTAGATTTGCCATACGCGGTGTATAACAGGCTAAGAAAGCAATGGAGCATGAATTTCGAGACTGTTGGAGATATCGCAAAAGCTGATTTATCTAAAGCTCGTGGAATCGGACCGAAATATTTACAAATCATTAATGACGCTCTTGAAAAATACTTGAATCGTCATTAAATATCAATTGCATGTAATGGGGACGTCGGCGTAGTTAAAACCACAAACCACCCAACTCCCCGACCTGCCTTTAAGTATATCAATGCGATTGCAGATGCGTCATTTCTCCGACGTATCCGACATATGCGACATTTTCCGAATAACGGTATCTTTTATTCTTCCAATATGACGGTCCGAAAATCCCATATGCATCCCGATCCACCGCATACTTTTCCCTTCTAGCAACCAATGCAACACCTCAATCTCCCGGTCAACCGTAATCAAATAAATTTTATCCTGCACCATCTTTATTTTCTTCTCGTAATCACTAATCTTCCTCCACCGCTTTTCCCTTCTTGAAAACTCCTGATAAATAGGATCACTATGACCGCCAGCTGCTTTCGGCATAGCTGCTTCTAATCCATACTGAGCCGTAAAGTTACCACCAACATCATTCAATCCCTCGCGCATTATCTTCACACTATTGATCATCCAGTGATAATCCTTTAACAACTGCTCAATCTGTTTCTCCGTCATATGCCCACCCCCTATTTATCGTTTACGAATTGCCCCGTTCACCCGTTTATAGGTCTGTCGATTACTCCCCATCAATTCAGCCCATTCTCTATCAGACAGCTGCTCCGACGAAATTCCCCTTGTCCTAGTATTCCTTCGCTCTACTACACCCGTACGAGCATCAGAGAGCCCTCTTTCAACCGGTTCCTTCTGCGACGATCTCATTTCCCTCACTCCTTTTTTGAAATAAAAAAAGAGGACAACAAATGACACAGCTTTTCGCTGTAATCAATCGTTGTCCTCTGGTTGGCCAGGGGGACTTATTTGTGTTCGTTTAATAATATTTCGACATGTTCACTGAAGCTTTCGAAGTCTATTTTGAGTCTCTCTGTCTGTCCTACAAAATTTGATATGTTTGCAACTCTTTGATCGTAAGGTAATTCCGGGAAAAGGGACAATTCATTATATAGGGTCGATAACATTCTGTTATATTTTAAATAGTCTTTAAGAAGGCCTTCTGTTAATTGGCTGGTCTCGATTTTTCTTGCTTCTTCACATAACCATTCGGCGTCTATAACATATAATCTAAACTTGTATTCCCTTTCATCATCGTACGTTTTAGAAAATTCATCGGAAAAAAAGTTCAGTAAATTTATTAATTGACTGTTAATGAATTGCAATTTGATTAAGTTATTCAAATCCGATTTTTTAATTTTATTGACTTCTGAACGCTTTCTCGTAAAAACGTCAAATCCAAATATAATTAAAGCAGTACTACCTGTAATGACGGCACCAAGCAAAGCTCCATAAAAACTATCAGAAAATCCGAATAACTTTCCACCTTCAAAGGTTATGTTTATTGTTAAACTAGACAACAATATATAAAGAATGAGCGATAGATTAATCAGTAGCAGCGCACCAATAAAAACTTTGTTAAATATACTCGAAACATTGTCACTCAAAATTCCTCGCCCTCTTCCCTCCGCATCCTTCTAACTTTCCCCTGATGCGTAACAATCCTATATTCACCATGCTCCGGAAGTTCTCTCACTTTAGCAATACCCTCCGAAATAACCACCACACAGTTCATTGGTAGTTCCATTATACCAATTCCCAACAATAATGCATCTGTATTAAAAGTAATATCTTTATTCACCAGGACCCCTCCTTGTGTTATAATCAGTCTGCCTAGACGGGAGGAATCCTGTCTTTTTATTTGTCTAAAAGGTGGTAATTCTATTGAACCCGTTTGAAGGTGTTGAATTTGACTGGATGCCAATCATCGGCCCGTTAGTTATTTTAATAGTTACGATGTTTGCTATCGCATTTATTTATAGAATATTTTTTAAGTGGTTGCCTAATGGTTTATATAACTTCCTCATCGGTCCAGTGTGTCTAATTGGTCTTTATTTGTGGTTTGTTCCAATGAATGTGGGATTCTACGAACTTTTCAAATGATACAAAGGCATCCTGGTCGATGTCTTTTTTATTGCCCAAATATCCCCTGCGGCCGTACCTGTATTTCCCCAAGTTCAGCCTGTTCAATAATGAGCAATCCGATTTCCAAGTGCTTACGTCCTAACTCTTCTGCAATGCTGTCAACACTCATATCCGCTTCCCACATCGACCTGAATACATCTGTTTCCCGTTCTGTAAACACCCAATCAATATCAACGTCATCAAGTAGCACACGCTTTTGTTCTTTAGCGTGGATCATTTGGATTCCTCCGCAATTTCGATTAGCTCTTTCATCGCTATTTCAACTGGCTTTCCGCTATAAATTTCAACAGCTTTCGAAAACCCTTCTAATGCTCCACGCAACCGTTCATTTTCTTCTTGTGATTTTAACCATTCGTTTCGCCAGTACAGACCATTAACTTCCTTTTCCGACTCCGGAAACCGACCAGCTTGCTCGCCCAACCAATGCCAATCTTCACCTTTAATTAATACATTTCCGTTTCCATCCGCCCCGATAGGACTCATATTTTCAAGTCGTTCCTCATTCGTCTCACTCACACCAATACCTCCATTCCTTTCAGTTCATCCGTAAGCCGCATAAACAACTTCATATCCTTTGCATCAAGCGCCATATCAATCTGCAACAGCAGCATGTCCTTGTCCGTGACATTCGTTTCGATGCTCGGATGATGTTCTAAATATTGACGAGACATCTTGGATTCTTCAGACATTTCAGCCATAAGTTTTCGAGAGTTGATTTTCCCTATTTCCGCTAAAGCATTCGCATACACAGCGAACGAAAAGCCTTCCATCAATTTTTTAAACTCTTCACGTTGATGATCACTGTTCATCCCATTCTCCCCCTCAAAAATATACGAATCATCCTCTTAACCAACGGATCACTCTTACCAACCCGAACCCTCTTCACAACTTCACTATCCATCGGCAAACTCCCAAGATAAGCAAGTCTAGCCGCAGCCCTTTGTATTGTTTTTTGGTTGTTCATGACGGTGCTCCTTTGTGTCTTCTAATGTTCATTGCCAAGAAATTACGTGAGATATTGACAACGTTGTGCTTTCGAAATTAGTATCAATTTAAATTACAAATGAGGTGTTTAATTTGAATAAATTTAATGTAACTTTAAGTTACCGATACGAGTATCACAGTGAAAACGATGCAATTCTTCATCGTGAAAATATAGCTAGTGGCTTTATTTTAAAAAATTCTTATCCGACTAAATTTGGTACTTGGATTTGCGAATATGAGAAAGCAATCGTTTGATTTGCTGCGCGTAATGGTCGTACTACGAAGTAATTGGCTTACATGTTTGACAGATTCTAATGCTATATGGTTTATCTCCTTTGAAAGCTGAGCCAAACAAATAATGGTATTTAGACCTTTTAACAATAGGCTTTAGGCAATCGTCACAAATATAATCTCGCCTTGCTGTTTGCACGACTTCTTTAATTACACTACTCATAAAAATCCCCTTCCTGCTTCGCCTTTTGTGTCAACCGCGCCACAGTTCCCAACCTTCTCGCTGCAGCCGTTTCAGCTCCTTGCCCCAAAGGGGCTCATAGGACCAAACCTTATGACCACTTTCCCACCGATACAAAAGCCTCCAAGGACGTTGGTTCATACCGCATTCCGCCGACGCATAACTACAATGTATTTCCCGCGCTCTTCCCGTTCAACAAATGCCCTTTTCGACTTACCGATACTAGTTGTCTGTTTGTAAATTGCTGCTGTATGGGATTCTGATCTTTCTGAAACAACTTCGAATCCCTTCACAATCAGTTCAGCTACCCGCCGTTTAACTTCGGTCTCATCAATACCAGTGACTTTCGTTGTGAAATACTCGCCCATCTCCTCATCCCCTTAGCATGATTTTAGATAATGCAGCACGTACCCATTTTCACTTTTCACTAAATCACAATGCAAAATCATCTCCGTGTATGGAATGGACTTCCTGCCACCCTTCCCAGCATCTTCCCAATGCGCTTCTAGCGTCTTGAAAGGTAAAAGGTATATTTCATCTAACTTAGTGAAAGAGACAAGCAAGAACGACCAAGCGCCTTTCTGATGCCATGATTTCAACAACTCATACTGATGCTCTGAAATGTTTTCTAGCGGAAAACTCGTCTTGCTAGATGTTTCTTTAGCATCGAATACGATTGCCCTGCCATCATGAACTCCTGAGTAATCAACCCACTCCGGCTTTTGTGTGTAACCAGTGACTTTCCCCCGAACGTTACTTTGTATCTGCACAGGTGTCGGGATCTTACGAATGTCCGCAACCCCCTTATTGCGATACTGCTGATTTGTCATGTCTATCAATCTTTCAAGTCCTGCTCCACGGTTAGCGTGGGAACGACTATAAACTGCCACCCCCGACTCAACAACCTCATCAAGCGTGATTTGGATTTTCTCAAACTCCGCATCTTCAGCAGCCTGTTTTTTCTTGCAGACAGGACCATAACCATCATCGATTGACTTCTGCGTTTTAAGCTCTCTTCCGCAACGATTACATGCGTTCATTAGTATCCCTCCGCTTGCCTGACGTGGTTGATTTCGTTTTTCGCGTAATAGGCTTCTTCGAACTCTTCCCAAGTGAAACCAAGAGTATCGATCAACGCTAGAAAGTCACTAACATACGCTTCGTAATTATTCGGCTCCAGTTTCGCAGCACTTGCAATAAATTCGGTGAATACGTCTTCAATTTTTAAATGCATATGCGCATTTACCACTCTGTATCGAATTTCTTCTACACGTTTTCCACCGATTTTCTGGAAATGCAATCCGATTGATAACAAAAAATGAAAGCAATCTACCAGTTTAATGCTTTTTCATAGTTGTTTTGTTTGTTTGACCAAAACTTGAATGACTCCGGCATTTCATTCGCTAACTCTGACAATTCAACGATTAATGCCAGCCGTTTCCGACTGAACAAATCACGCCCAGTCAGATGTTTTTCTCTGACGATTGCACCATCCAACGCTCGTTGCTTCAAAAAGAATTTAGAAAGATTGATTCTGTTTCGCATTACTACCCCTCACTTTCAAATTTTCATAGTTTTAATCACCTACAGCCACTTTATATCTTGAATTCTCCACACTCATTTCGGGTAAATTCGCTCTTACTAAAGCATCCGCAAATGGTGGTGGAACACTATTTCCTACACGCTTTATTTGTTCCGCTTTTGTCCCTGGGTGCTGATAACTCTTAGGGAAACCTTGACCAGCAAATAACTCATGTGGTTGAAGCATACGTAGCCCGATGTCAACGATTTGTTTGCCGTTTGTAATGCACGTCGTCAAAGCAAAGCGATCTTTTGTGGTAATCGTGTGCAACGGTTCGTTCAACCCCTGCGCTGTACTTTGTCCGTAATATTTTGTTAAGAATGCATAGACGATTGCGAAACGGTTGCCACCGGCTGTAATAGTGTGAAGTGGTGTATCTAGTGACAACCCTCTCACTTCTGATTCAGTCCGTTCTGTATAATAGCTGATTAAGTAAGCTGCTACATCGTCACTCGCCATGAACGGGTTATCTGCTTCCATTACGAATTTCTTTAACCCTCGTTCAATTCGCTTTAACGTATTAGGTACCAGCGGCTTTTTTCTCTCAAATATAGAAGGTGCTCCGATGCTCCAATCAATAATTTCCGACGATGTGCGCCATGGCTTTGCTCTTTTAGATTGCACCGCTAAACTTTGCGGATCCCTGTGAGTTGGCTCGGGCCAAGTAATCGGTTTACCATCACACCTAGCAATCATGAATAGTCGTTCGCGGGTAGTAGGCGCTCCATAATCGCAAGCTTGTAGCTTTCTGAAATCAACCAGGTAACCCAACACTTCAAGAGTTTTCACAAAGCTTTGAAACGTCTTTCCCTTTAATTCTTTTACTGGTTTTCCTTCATGAATTGGTCCCCAGTCTTGAAATTCCTCAACATTCTCAAGCATGATTACTCTTGGTTTAACTGCCAAAGCCCACTTAACCGCAATCCATGCAAGCCCTCTGATTTCCTGTTTAACCGGCTTCCCGCCTTTGGCTTTCGAATGGTGGGTGCAATCCGGTGAAAACCACGCAAGCCCAACTTTACGACCTCGCACAGCTGCGACTGGATCCACATCCCAAACCGACTCACAATAATGCTCGGTGTCTGGATGGTTTAATTTGTGCATGGCGATAGCAGCCGGATCATGATTGATGGCAATATCTACAGATAAGCCCGTCGCCATTTCAATTCCTGTCGATGCGCCACCACCACCTGCGAAGTTATCGACGATGATTTCTCTAAAAAAGTCTAGCTGCATTTTTTCCCCTCCTGACTACGTCTTGATTAGAACGGCAAATCATCATCCGCTACCTCTACCGGTCCGCCATCCGTCGAAAACGGGTCTTCTGATGTCGTTTCCCGTCGATTCTGAGCGTCCTGTTGTTGATTCTGAGTATTTGTCTGCCCTGATTGACTAGAACCGTTAGATTGATTGCTAGACTCATTTTTCGAATCAAGGAATTTGATACGACTTGCTACAACATCAACAGTGAATACTTTTTTACCGTCCTTGTCGTCGTAACTACCTGTCTCCAAGTGACCTTCAACCGCTATTTGCGAGCCTTTTCCTGTGTATTGATTAGCGAGCTCACCCGTTTTGCCCCACATGACAACCCGCAGAAAGCTCGGACTGTCTTTTTTAAACGGGTGATCCACTGCAATTGTGTTTTTAACTAACGGTGTTCCTTGCTGCCCGACTGTCGTCATTTCGTTATCGCGTACCCATCGGCCGATTAGATTTACTGAATTCATTCTGCAACCTCATATTCATCTTCATATTCCTCGATATGTTGTACATCATCGTTTTCGGATAGTCCGATGAATTCGCCATCTAACTCATAGATATAGGCTGTATACGGTTTCGCTTGGACGCAATCAGTGCAGTACGCTTCATCTTCGTAAACGAAATGCTCTGTTTCAGGTGGTAATTCTTCTCCGCAGTTAAAACACTTCCTCATGCTGTCATCGCCTCCACTTCGCCAAGTTCCGAAAGGAGCATCTGCACAGCCCCCTCCGGTGTCGTCCCTGTCGCTATCCGCAATTCATTGAGCAATGAGTTGAATTGTCGTTCCAGATGCCTGTCCTTGCATCCTGTGTTGTTCCACGCGCCAGCTGTTAGGATTAGTTTGTTGATGATGTGCTTAGTCATTGGAGTCACCATCCTCAAGCGCCTGTTTACCTTCCGTAGTCGGGATATAATAAGCTGATTCAACGTCCCAACCAGGTCGTTTTGTTGCGTAACCTTTCTCTACCAAGTCATTCCAGTTTTTGTTGTTTGAATCGGTATAGAACCGATTGCCGTTTTTGATTGCATGGCGCATATCAACAGTTTGCATTTTATTCATCAACTTCACTTTTTCAGTCATTCCGATTCCCCCTAAATTTTATGTTTTTTAATCCGCTTATCCGTCGTTTCCTCAAAATTGATTACGTATATATTTTTCATTAGCCGAGAAACCAATTTGCGGTCATACATTTTCTCTAATTCTTGTCTCGTCAAATTCGTTGTTACGATTGTCGATTTGTTTTGACGCCCGTTTGTAATCGCATAGAGAACGCGCATTACAAAGTCGGATGCTGTCTTCTTTGTGCCTGACCCGCCTGTTTCGGTTCCGAGGTCATCAAGCACAAGGTAATCAACGTCGGTTAAAAGATTCGCGAAATAGTGTTCTGTGTAGCGGCTATCTTTGTTGTCGAAACTGTCACGTATCCTCAAAAACATTTCATCGACGCTGATAAACAAGCAACTCTTGTTCTTTTTTCCTGATTCATTTAAGTTGCGGAGAATCGACATACCCAAATGGCTTTTGCCAACTCCCGGATCGCCAGCAAACCAGGTAGTGAAAGTTCCACCGTCTTTGTAGCTAGCGAATGCCTTAGATGCTAGTTCCTTGTTGTGAATCTCTTCTTTTTTAGTAGCTGCATATGTCGTGAAAGATGCATCAAGCAAATCTTCGTCCGTCAGTACGCTTTGGTTATGGAATATGTCGTACTTGCGTCGGCCCATTGCACGCTTAACTTTCATGTCTTCTTCGTCGCTCAATTCCTGTGTGGTGCGATCCCTCTCACAAATTGGGCAGAAAATTTCACCATCGAACGTAATTTTCTTAATTTCTTTCGTGTATTCTTTTCCATTCGCTTGTACCGTGTGTTCGTAACAGATTTCAGAAGTTGATCCCATCCGCGTATTGTTTAACCGGCTGATTACTTCCCCTATCGCCTGCATGGCTTGTCCCTCCCTTTTCATTCAAGTAAGATTCAAACTTTGTTCCGAACAATGTTTCTGGCCTAAGAAATTTATTCATCTTTTCGTCTGTTAGCCATTCTGCTGATTTGTTGTCAATGACTTTCTTGAAATCATCGAGTGTAAACTTCTCTTTCATTCTGGCTTTAATCAATGTTCTGGTTTTATCAGTCGTATCTCGGAATCTCGTAATGCATTTTGTGTTCAAGTAAGAAATGATTTCAGAATACGGAAGAGGGAGATCGTCCTGATTCGCAGAATCGGACACTATCTCTTTCTCTTTCTTCTTCTCTTTCTCTTTCTCTTTATTAGTTCTCTTTGTATCCATAGGGTATAGATGCTGTATAGATACTTCATCAGACTTGATAGATTCAACGTTTGTGAGGTATACGGTTACGAATGGTAAATGTTTGACATCCCGCAATTCCTTCTCCACCCGTGTTACAATTTTTGGTGAGTTGTTCCAGTTGTGTTTCGGCCAGTTTAATAAAATAATCTCTCTTGTTTCTTCGTGATAATCAATTTTTTTATAATCCTTGAATCGTTGGAGTAGTTTTTCGACTGTTTCTCTGTTGTATCCTGTCTCCATTTCAATCACTCGCTTAGGTAATTCGTAGATGCCGATTTGAGATGTTTTGCTGTTAGTCATCAGGTAGACATAAAAATATTTTTCTTCTGGTGTTAAATCCAAAACAAACGCGTCTTGCCAAAAACTTACCTGTACCTGTCTGTATACGCTCACAATCGTCGTCTCCTTTCGTTGATTTTCTGATGAATCAGCCTTTTATTTCATCCAGAAACCTGCTCTTTTCAGCTTTTACCATCGACCCGTTCCATTGTTGTTTCATTAGAGAGTGAGATAAAAACAGTTGTTTTTTCGCTCTTGTAACTCCGACATATGCTAAGCGCCTTTCCTCTTCAATGTCTCCGCGTTTGGATGGGAATGTATCCTCTACTAGTCCAACGAGGAAAACAACGTCAAATTCAAGCCCCTTGCTCCCGTGCATCGTCATCAATTTAACTGCATCTTTTTCATCAATCAATTTCTCTTGAATGTCACGGTATTTAAGCCATTTCAAGAAAGCGGAAAGACTGTTATCTTCGCCTAATGTTTCCTTTGTTTTTTGCCACGCTTCAATGTATTTTGTGCCATTTTCAAGCGCTTCGATTCTGTTTTCCAGACCTTTTTCTTTATAATCCCGAAGGACTCCCAATACCTCTGCTGTATAGAGAATTAATTCCGCTACACTGGCACCGTTTAAATGTTTTTGGGAGATCTTCGAACCTAACTCAAAGAATCGTTTCGACTGTCTGAAATTCATCTGTTGGAACATGGCCAACTCCGATTTGTCTTGCTTTAGAGCTTCCAGACGCAGAACTTGTTGTTCCCTTTCACTTAAGAAAGGTTCTGGATACGTTAGTGCGCGATAAAAAGCTCGTCCGTCTTTGTTATTCACAATGACTTGTAGCCAAGAAACGATGAAAAGCATATCTCTGTTTCTCATGATGTCGTTGCGCCCAAGAGCGATGTTCGGAATGCCGTTACGCTCTAATTGTTCCTGCATCCTCTTTAGCTGCATGTTTGTTCGGGAAAGTACTGCAATGCCTTTATATGGTGTACCTGACTCGTACAAGATTTTGATTTTGTCTAGCACTTCTTCGTATTCCATTCGTTCGTCGCCTGTCGTTAGAACGGTGACTTGCGGACCTTCTTTATGAGCAATCAATGTTTTTTGTGACTGATTTTCATTGTGTGAAATCAGATTATTTGCCGCTGCCACGATTTCTTTTGTAGACCGGTAATTATCTTCGAGTTTCACAACTTCGCAATTTGGATATTCGTTCGGGAAATCGAGAATGTATTCAACTTTCGCACCACGCCATCCATAAATTGCTTGGAAGTCGTCTCCTACGACGAATAAGTTTTTAGGTGCCAACAGTCGGAACATGTCCATTTGGTCATCACTGCTGTCCTGGAACTCGTCTACAAACACATGAGAGTACATTTGCTTGTAGTAATTAAGCGCTTCGGGATGTTTGCTCCAAAGTTCATTCACCACTGAAACTAATTTATCCAGATCAAGTGCATTGTTTTGCCGCAATCGATATTTATATTCGTTAAGTATTTTGGTGATTTCATAATCACTTCTGTCATTTTCTTCATACGCTTTAGTGGTCTTAGTAATTGTTGCTTTGCTACCAAACTCTTGCATAATCGCTTCCAGTATCGATTTTCGGTCTTCTTGGTCGTAAATCGTGAAATTTTTATCGATGCCGATTAAATGGCCCCAATCTTTCAAGACATGAACCGCGAATGCATGGAAGGTGTTACAAAACAATTTCTTACCTTCACGCTCACCAATGAGCCGTATAACGCGTTCTTTCATTTCCTTGCCCGCCAGTCGAGTAAACGTGAGGGCTAGCATGTCGCTAGTCCCTACACGATTGTCAAAGAGATGTGCAATTCTTGTGGTTAATACGGTTGTCTTTCCGCTACCCGCTCCTGCAAGACAAAGGATCGTTTCGTTAGTCGAGATAACCGCTTGGTGCTGATTGACATTCAATCCTTCAAGCAATTTTGTTTGCATCTCTACCACCCCCTGCTGATAAGTCATCTACTTGCCAACCATCAGCCGTAAAGTCGTACTCCAATGCCCCCGCTAAGATGATGTTGTCGACTTTGCCTGATAGTTCGTCCAAACCGTTTATGAGTAGCTGGAAGTTTTGCTTATCCAAGTGATTTAAATTGTCCATGACAAGGATCCGTAATTTCGGTTGTGCTCTATCGATAATCGTCATCATCATGGCCGCCAAGAATACTGTCTGTTGTCCAGTCGATAAAGCATCGAAGTTCACTTCATGGCCGCGTTCATTCACCCAACCAAATTCAAACAATTCTTTCCCTGTATCGCTTTCGGTTTGGAAGTACGGCACTTGTTCAAATTTCATTAACTTTAAATTCTCTTCAATCTGTGAACGAATCGGTTCTAAGATTTCCTTTACCAATTCACCCTGTACGCCTTTAGCGCCAAGCGATTCATTAAGTACTTTCAATGCGTTAGCTTTATATTCCGCTTCATTGTTCTGTAGCACGTTTTCATTCATCAGGACAAGCGTCTGTTTGGATTTGTCCTTTTCATCAACCTGTACTTTTAATTCGGAAATTCTTGCCCTTGTACCAATTGCTTGTTTTTCCATGATGCTAAGATCGCCAATTGGTTCCGTTTTTTCGTTTACCAGTTTTTGCAATTCAGTTTCTAGTAGCGACAACTTACCTTCTTTTCTCTCTTTTAGGGATTCCTTTTTTTGTATTTCCGTTTCTTTCACCTTTATTTGTCGGGACAACTCTTCACGTTTTGCTTGAACTGCTTGTGCTTCGGAAAAGACGCTTGTTTTTTCTTGTTCTTTGCCGATTGCTTGTTGCATTAGTTGACTTAAGATGGTTTCAGCTCCGTCAAGTTGACCTTGTAAATCAATTAGAACTAGCTTGGCTTGCTCTTTTTTCTCATCAACATACTTATCGAATCCAGTAAAGTCCTTATTACAACTGATCATTTGACTGATTACACAAGCGCCAGTCATTTCACTTACCTGACGTAATGTTCCGTCGAGCGTTTGAACATTCGCTTCAACATTCATAATTTGCTCTTTAAACCCATTCACTGTTCTTCTTTGTTCATTCGTTTGATTATTTAATAGAGTTATTTCATCGTTAAATGGTTTTAATTTACTTTCCAAATCAATTAGTAAGGGCATCGAAGCAACCAATCCAGCAACTTCTTTGTCTAGCGCTTCTGTATCCGTGTCGATTTCCGTTTCATTTACAAGTTTTATTTCTGCTTTTAATTCCTCAATTCGTTTCAATCGGTTGTCGATTGTCCTTTTCTTTTCAGTATCTGCAGCAACTTTCTTTTCGATTTCAATCAGGCTATGTTGGAGTTCGTCTAACTCTTTTTTTGTTTCAGCAATGTTGCGATCCGTTTCTGCCATTTCATTTTTCATGTCAGCCATTTGTCGTACTGTGCCCTGTGAGTCCGCTTGCTTGCGTTTCCAGAACGTTGATTCTTTCGCTACCCAATCAATCATGGAAATCAATCCATCGTGTATATCTTGCCTGTCGTGGTATTCATTCAATGCATCTAGAATGAGTTGTTTCGTGATCCCAAATTGTTCGATGTTGTTTTCTTTTAAATCATTCGTAAGCATTCGTTTGTGAAGATACTCTGAAAGCTTTTCCTTATCCCATGAATCACTGTCAATCGGGGATAAAGAATAGATGAAATCCCTTCTTTTTGAATCAGATAATGAAAGGAATTCATTGAAATCAAGCGCTACAGGGAAATTGCCTACCTCATTTAGTACTCGTGCTTTCTTTTCTGTCGCTGTTTTTTCTCCTTTTCCAGGAGAGACGCTCAAGTCTTCTTTAATGCTTACTTTTGTGATTCCGGTCTTTCCGTTTCTCTTTTCCTCTTTTGTAAAATTGCGAGTAAATTCAAAGTCACTAGTTTTTAGTCCTACAGTCATTTCGGTATCTGTCGCAAACTTGATTGTCTCTGCTGTTGTTTTCCCTCTACCTGGAACATAGCCTTGCATTGCAAGCCCGAGCGCTTGAATACGCGTTGTTTTTCCGGATCCGTTACGACCAATGAAAATGTCTTTACCAGTAAGGATTTGAGTCGCACTTTGCCCCTTAATGTTTTCCATTCGGATTTCAGTAATCATCAGAACCGATCCCCTTCCTGGCTGAATAGATTAGTCGGTCGGTCTGTTCGCTGAATGAAATCAGAAACTAAATCCTTTTCAGGTTCAGAAGTCTGTATGATTTCCTCGTCATCTGCATCTGCAACAAAATCTTCTTCGGTTGCTTCAATCACTGTTTCAATGACTTCAACTTTCTGATTTCCGACTTCGATTTCTTCGCCGCGTTCAGCTTTGTCGGCAATATCAAGGAGCTCTTCGCGATTAAAGTCATGTACGTAACCGACGACTGGAACTCTTGCAATCTCACCTTGCTTCGTCACGTATGCCGCGCTAGCAAGTGCTGGATGTTTACTCATTACAAGTCGCTCACAGATGGACTGTGCGTTACGTTCTGCGAATTGCTTCTTATTAATGAAGGTATCTATCGCTTTTAACACGTCTTTATGTTGAATGTTTGCGGCTATTCCGAGGAAACCGTCAATTTTCAAGAAGATGCTGTTTGTTTTTTCGTCTTCCGTCAGCATTTGCTCCATGCACACTCTGCCGGCTTCCTTACTGTACTGAACCTTTTTCGCAAGATCTTGTATGAAATACATCTTGATGTCATACAGAAGTGTGGCACTCGTTATAACAAGGTTCCCAATAGGGCTGTAACCTATAGCTATTTTCTTAACCCAGACTTTACTAATCGTTCCGGATTCGTGGTCAATCATCGGATATGGATTAACGACGATTTGACCATCTGGTAATGTTAATTTATCTGGCGTTACAATCGACAATCCTGCAATTTGGTTAAGTGTGTTAAATCCTTTAGCAGTAGTCATTGTTTTATTTTGAATGGTTGCAATTTCACCGTTCTTTTCGTTTAGAGTAATAACGCCCTTAACACTGCGAATCTGGCCGTTATTCGTTTTCTTGACAAATACCTCACCGTCACCAAGAACTGCGATATTTTGTTTTTCCAATGCCTGAATTTTTTGTAGCGCTAATGTGTATTCCTTTTGGTTTGTCTGTACTTCGTTTTGCATGAGTGTTGCCTCCCTTGTGTTTTTTGCGATTTTGTAATAAAGTGAATGTAAGTTTATATTTCAGAACCATTGAATCCGCTGTTGTCGCAGTGGATTTTTTTATATTGCTTCTTCAAACCGGATGATTTCGGCAGTCTTGCGAAGTGTATAAACACTCAGGCCACTTCCCCATGTTTCTTCGAACTGCTTCATCGCAACTAAAGCGCTGTCTTTGTTCGTATGGATGATGTACGGATCCGACTCTGTTACAAGTCTGACTTCCCACTCCCACGATTTTTTCTTCATTCTTCTTCACTCCTTTCAGTAGTCAGATTTCCGATAAATATCCGCCGCTTGCTCAAGTGTTCGTTCGTCGAAAGCCCGTTTCATAGCACTGACAATCAAGTTGATATCTATATCTTCTATCCCAACTTGTTCAGCTGCAGCAATCGCATAGCCAAGTGCGCTTTGATTATTCCATTCATCTGCCGAATGGTGTAGATGATTTACAACCGTTTGCAAATCCTTGCGTAGTACCGTGATCATGATTGTCTCCGGAAACATGTCTAATTCGTCAATCAAGCTGAACATCGCCTGTTTTACTTTCGCTTTCATAGCGTCACCACCCATACGAACAGTGTCAGTACTGATGCGCCCGACAGGACGCCATAGAACCACCGTGCATCTGACGGATGGATCTGTTCTTCGCCGAAGAAGTACACATTCAACTTTTTCATTTCATCAATCCTTTCTGATAGGTTGAATCCCATCAAGGTGTCCAGGGTACGAGTAACCAGCTCGTTTGGAGGAAACTATTCAATGGCTCCTGGACACTTTGATAGGAGCCAAGGCTCCAGTCGTTGCAACAACATCAGTTTTCTAGGGCTTTCATCAGGAAGTGAAATTCCAAATCACTTACATTTATGGTTCCTGTCTCACTAGTTTCAGCACGGTACTGTTCTATTTTTTCTTCTGTCGTCATGTTCTCCACCCCTTTGCGTTTCTGTGGTATAATGTTGTTAAGAGATAGTTTCAAATTTCGCCGATTGACATTCCCGTGTCTGTCGGTTTTTTTATGTCTTGTAATGCTTTCAATGACCGCACCGCATCTTCTGCTCTGTGTAGCGCAAGGTCGATGTCATCTGCTTTCAACTTCTTGTATGCGATCATCAAACATAATTCTGCTGCGTATCGTTCGTGTAATTCTCCTTTTAACAAGTTCATCGTGTCCTCCTATAAAATGAATTGAATGAATCCTCCTAGTAATGTTGTAATCAATTGAGACACTGCTACGACGTCTACGCCGCATATCAACGCCACTGCTGCTTCCGGTACCTGAGTTACTTGAAACCACCTGATTAAATCTGCCGCTTTTAACTCCATCTTGTCGTTCTCCAGCTTCGAAATTGTGCTCCGTGGCATAAACATTTGCGGAGCCATTTCCTCCTGGCTTAACCCTGCTCCTACGCGTGCTTTTCTAAGTACTTGTCCAAAATCCATGACAAACTTTCCTCCCGTTTAATGTTCTAAATCAGAACAAGTTCAAATGTTGAACAGTTTTTTATTTCAAACCTAGTAATATAGTTAATGAAGGAACGAGTTAACTTGCCGGGATGACCCCTCCTAGCAACCTCTTAAGACCTCGCTTCGAAAACTCCGTGTAACAAGGGGCTTGCCCGCCCCTCTTCGCTTTACGAAACTTTTCTTGGTAACCACGCATTCACATATCCAATTGCGGCAGTTAGATCCTGTCGCTTCACGTCTTTGTATGATGTAACGCCAAACCTGTCCTTAATTTCCCGATGTAATTCCGGATACAACAACCGTTTGTGATCGTCTGATTCGGCGCACTCAAACACCTTTCGGCTTATCGCCTTTTGCAAACCCCTTTGTTCTCCATGATCCAAAGTGATTTGGTTTTCGACCATTCCACGAATTTCAGTGACTTCTACTTTTAACTCCTTCACTTCGTTTGAGTTCATTAAAGTGAGTTTCATGGACGCTTCCAGTTGTTCTTGTTCAGTAAGAACCCTTGGAGCGTTTGTCGCTTTTTCTAACTCTTCCACACGTTTGATAACTTTGAATCTAGTCATAGCGTCATATTTTAAAGCTAGTTGCATAGCGCCATCTTTACCGAATGTGTAGCATGGTTGTTCTTTGTTTTGTGAATCGGCGTATGAGGTCAATCCGAAAATGGATGCACCTACTACATCACCTAATTCATCAATTTCATTTCGAATATCTCGCATGATGTGGAAATGTTTCTTGCCTACGATTTCCGCAATATCCAAACTCGTCATTTTTACTTCACTGTTTATTAATTGTTCCATTGAACTTCCTCCTTTTAGTAGGTATTCTGTCCCTCGCTGTCGAATAGTGACGATAGAGGGAGGTGAATGAAATGACAAGTAAAACTGATAAAGAACTAGCTGTAGAATTAATGATTGCGTCTTTAAATCATTATTCATCCCTGCAGAATTCAAATGGCGGCAGCGTCGTTGCCCCGTTAAAAGTCGAATCGATAATCAGTGGCGTCGAAAACTACTTTGACGCGATTAGCAAACTCGAATCACCTAAAGTGGAGAAATAAATACTTAACTCGGAGTGAAGAAGATTAATAGCTTTGGACAGCTCTTCTTCGCTCCATTCTTTTTCCTCTGCTAAATAAATGATTTCCCTTGCGTTTTCTATAGTATTTTTAATTTCCATCCCTCTCACCTCCTATATAGAAGATTTGTGAATCCCTGTACTGTGCGCCTGTCAACGCGTTTATTTTTTATTCCCATTCATCCATGATTTCTTTGATGACTTTCAGTGACGGCTCGTAGAACCAGAATCGCTTGCTATTCGGCTTTTGCCGTTGAAGCACCCGCATCCGCTTATCGCTTAAGATTTCCGCTTCAAGAAACGTCTTACCCATGCATAAGCGTTTTGACATTTCATTGATGTCCCAAACGAACATGACTTCTCGAAAAGCCTTGTCTAAGTTTTCTTGTATTTCTTTTTTGATAAATTCTTGGTCAATCACAGTGTTGATTTGGACGACAGACATTTGGCTTCCTCCCTTCTTATCCTTCACACCCACCAATCAAAGTTCGAAGTCTTGGCGTAACCAATTGGCGTGGCTCCCTTCTATAGAAGAAGATCATGGCCGACTCCGCTCGTTCGAACTTTCATTGCTGGGTGTGAGGTGTTATTTTTAGATAACTCTCTTTTCGCAAGTATGATTTTCTTGTACTAAATTGCTAAATAAAAAGAAGATATCATCTTCTAGAATTTGCGATATCTTAAGCGCTGTTTCTAATGGTGGAGAAATATGCCCATTTTCCCAGTTCGAAACTGATTGCTTTCCCTTGTATCCAAGCGCTTTCGCCAGTTGTTCTTGAGTTAAATTTTTCTTCTCGCGCGATTTTACTAGATTAACATTCTTCACATTGTCACCCCCGATGTATGAACAACTTGTACCCTTAGTATACGTACAAGAATCTTGTATGTCAACAATAAAATACAATTAACTTGTACTATTAATTATTTCATATACATATGATGTACAATATCCTTGTACATACTGATATTAGGGGGAATTGTAATGGTGTCCCAAAGGTTAAAAAGTGCTAGAAATAGATTAAAGCTAACTCAGGAAGCACTTGCGGAAAAAGTGAATACGTCAAAAGGAACTATTAGTAATTACGAAAACGGTCATAGCACACCTTCGAATGAAATGTTGGTTCTACTGTCTGATGTTCTTGAAATAACTACTGACTATCTATTAGGGAAGTCGGATAATCCTACAACAAACGGCGTCAACAACGACAAGGCATTCTTCATGTCTAAAATCGCATCGGAATTTCCGGATATTGACTTAATGTTCCGGGATTTGGAATCGATGTCTGCAGAAGAAATGCAAGAAGTGTACGATTATATTAAATTTAAGAAGAGTCAAAAGGGCGAAAAGTGAGGGGGATTTCATGAAATTTAAACTTGGCGCTTTGCTTGCACTTTGTTTAGTGATTCTTTTGGGTTGTGGGAAGAAAGTCGATGACGAAGCTCTTCAGAGAATTGCGACAGGTCTTGAAAATCGATGGGAGTACGCCGATAAATTACCGAACGAGGTCACGACGGAAGAATTAGAGAAAGCTGTTCAACTAGAATTAGATGAACTAGAAGATTATGAAGTTGATGATTTTAAAGATGTGCATCTATATGTACTTTACGATAATTACAGAAGAGACCTGAAACTTATCAAAACCTTAATGCTTGGAAAGAGGGCTGATTCTCTAGCTTTTCAAGAAGAATGGAAAGAACATATGGAAAAAAGAGCAAAAACTCTTTATGACTTAAATAACGACTATACACTCGACATATCGAACGAGAATAAAAAAGTTTTTGAAGAAATACTCGCGAAATCTGGCCGGTTAGTTGAAATGGATGTAATGAAAAAAGCCGTATCTGAAATAAAATCGTTAACTGATCTTAAAGTTGAAATCGAAGAGAATTCTATTGCCGTCACTTATGACATTGAAAGCGTATTGAGTAACAAATCATTTGTCGCTAGTAAGACTGGATTCCCTTCTCAAGCTATGGATATATTAAAAATATTGAACGATTATGACTTTGACGACAATGTTATAGTAACTACAAATAACGGAGTTATTGCCGCTTCTGCTTATTTCGATAAAAACGCTTTAGGAAAAGTCGACTTTGGTAAGTGGGATAAGTTAGATAGCGTTGATGCGCATAAGTTTTACGACATGACGAAGGCTTACCACATTAGACTGGGTATATGGGAAGAACTTGATGCTGAAACGCAAAAACTAATAGGCGATATGAATAAACGAGACTCTAACACATTCTGGGACGATCGCGGACTTGTGTATCAATAAATTTATTAGGTGTGCATTTTATGTACACCTACTCTTTTAACCATTAAACCAAACGTACATTCCCGTTAAGGAGGTCATCACTTGGGCACTCACCTAGAGGATTACATTTATAGTTTGTACATGTCTATCGATATAACGAATCCGGCAGATTTAGATATGTCGTTGATTGCCAAGGAAATTGGTGTTGAAATTGTATACAAAGAAAATTCATTCAGGTTTGATAATGAAATCATTCTGGTTAGAGGAACAAAAAGCGAGGAATGGATGGAGTTTGGGCATGAAGTTTGTCACTATTTAAGACATAGTGGCAACCAACTGAACATGCACTTCCTATTCATGAGGCTGCAAGAGTGGCAGGCAGATAGCTTTATGTATCACTTTTGTGTTCCGACGTTTATGTTGCATGAATTAGATTTGCCAAGTGATCGTAAAAAAGCAATTTGGGAGATTCAAAAGGCGTTCAATGTATCTTACGAGTTCGCAGAAATTCGATTGGAGAAGTTTGCGCAAAAACATGCATATGTAGCGCTTTCTTAATTCATTGAAAGGAGTTCATTCTAAATGGATGTAGTAAGAGAATTAGAAAGTCTTATAGCTATTTATTTTAATGGAGAAAACTATACCGTTGACGGAGTTGAATTGTCTAGAGATGACTCCAAAATCATAGCCTACCAGCTTATTCATTCACTTCAAATGGCCGAATTGATAATGGCGAGAAAAAAGAATTGAAAGGAAGTGTCGAATTGAATAATATTATTCACCTTTTCGATAAACAAAAGGACAATAAGTTACCATCAAACGCAATAAAAGTCGATTCGACCAAAACAGTACGTATTCCTATCCTTGATAGGATGTATGAGATTGACGGTGAATTATATTACGAAATCCAAGGTGATCCTACCCCTCGGAAATGGAAGGACTACGATCACATGGATTTCAATTAACACATTCCTCTGAAAGGAGGTGATGCAAATACCTATCCCCCACCGTGCGCCTGTCAACGCTAAAGGGAGATAAATGTAATGGTAGCGATAATGAAAGAAGAATCGAAGAAGCGCAAGAAATCTAAGAAGCATTTTACAAGCAAGGAGCCCGAGGTATTTTGGTACCTGAATGCTAAAGGTGAAAAACTATGGGGTTACCGTCACCGCTACTATGATGCATTAAAGAACCGCCGGGAAAAACCAAAGCAAGGTTTGGCATCGGAGAACATCGCAATTAGAGAGTTGCTCAAAGTCAAAACCGATTTGATTAACGGCAATGTTAAACGTGTTGATTATGAAAATATCACTGTTGCCGAATGGGTAGATACTTGGTTTGATGCGAATGAGAATGATTGGGAAATCAGTACACGCGCTCAACGAGAGCAAGCAATTCGACTCGTCATCAAGCCATTGTTAGGGAAGGAAAAATTAACAAGGTTAGAACGATCAACTTATAAGCGGAAGTATGTTAATGCTCTGCTGAAAAAGTACGACCCAGGTAGTGTCCAGTTGTATCATAACATTTTTAAAATCATTGTTAATGCAGCTGTTGAGGAGGAAATCCTTCCTCGAAATCGATTCAATAAAATAGTGATTATAAATGATAAGAAGAACGAAAATTTCCTTAATCCTGATGAACTAAAGGCATTTCTTACTTTCGCCAAAAATCATGAGTGTATCACGAATTACACACTTTTATTGATTCTGGCCTTCACTGGAATGAGAAGAGGCGAAATGCTAGGCTTGCAATGGAACAATATTGATTTTGAAAATAAAACAATTTCGATTGAGAGGACTCGTGATCATCATGGGACCCGTAAACCGAAAACGAAAAACAGCATACGAACATTCTTTGTCGACGACACAATATTAAACCAATTGAAGACTTATAGAGTTTGGTGTAAAAAAACAATGCTCACTTACGGTAATATATGGACGGAGACCGATTACGTATTGACATCGGAGAGATTTGGAACTCCTATCAGTGAAAAATCTGTATCTGAACCCATTAAACGCATTATCAAGGAAACTGGGATTAAACGGATCACGCCACACGGTCTACGGCATACTCATGCAACCATTATGATGAGTAAAGGTGTTCCCCTCAATACAATCGCAGACCGGTTGGGAAATACTCCCGAGATGGTTCTAAGAGTGTATGGCCACTCGTTTAAAGAACTCGAAATAGAGTCTGTTATAGCATTCAGTGATGCTGTTAATTATTGAGTTTGGGGGACGAATTGGGGGAACATTCAATTTCAGACCCCCTGAAAGCCTATAGTATACGCCTTCTTGCTAATGGGTTTTATTACGTGCTATAATAGGAGCATTGTGAATTTAGGAGGATTTTGAATGATAGCAGTCAGTAATGTAAGTCTTCAATTCGGCGACCGCAAGCTGTTTGAAGATGTGAATATACAGTTTAATCCAGGCCATTGTTATGGTCTAATTGGTGCAAACGGTGCGGGTAAATCAACATTCCTTAAAATCTTGTCCGGTGAACTTGAGCCGCAATCTGGTAATGTCATTATGAACAAAGATGAACGCCTTGCTATTCTGAAACAGAACCATTTTGAATATGAAGAAAGCGTCGTACTCGATACGGTCATTATGGGTCACAAACGCTTGTATGACATTATGATGGAGAAAAACGCTATCTACGCAAAAGAGGATTTTTCAGATGAGGACGGCATGCGCGCAGCTGAACTTGAAGGCGAATTTGGAGACCTAAACGGTTGGGAAGCCGAATCAGAAGCGGCAATTCTTTTACAAGGACTTGGTCTTGCTGATGAATATCACCAATTGAAGATGTCTGAACTAAACGGTTCCGATAAAGTGAAAGTGCTTCTTGCACAAGCATTATTTGGCAAGCCTGACGTTCTTCTTCTCGATGAGCCTACAAACTCACTTGATTTGAAAGCAATTCAATGGCTTGAAGAATTTCTCATTAACTTCGATAACACACTTATTGTTGTATCCCATGACCGTCACTTCTTAAACAAAGTTTGTACGCAAATTGCGGATGTTGACTTTTCGAAAATCCAAGTCTACCCTGGTAACTATGATTTCTGGTATGAGTCAAGCCAACTTGCATTGAAAATGTCACAAGACCAAAATAAGAAAAAAGAAGAGAAAATTAAAGAACTTCAGGCATTCGTTGCACGTTTCAGTGCCAATGCTTCGAAATCCAAACAAGCTACTTCTCGTAAGAAAACACTTGAAAAAATTGAGTTGGACGATATCAAACCTTCTTCTCGCCGCTATCCGTTCGTTAATTTCCAAATGGGTCGTGAAATTGGAAATGATGTACTAAGCATTCAAGATGTCAACAAAACACAGGATGGCAGAGTAATGCTTAAAGATGCTTCATTTACGATTGACAAAGAAGATAAGGTTATTCTTCTTGGAGATCCTCTTGCAAAAACAGCATTGCTTCAACTTCTTGCTGGAGAGACTGAGCCTGATTCCGGAGCTATCAAATGGGGTGTTACGACAACACATGCATACCTCCCTATCGATAACAGTGAGTACTTCCAAGGATCGGAACAATCACTTGTTGAATGGTTGCGCCAATATTCACCCGACGACCAAACTGAAACATTCCTACGCGGTTTCCTTGGCCGTATGCTATTCTCGGGTGAAGAAGTGAACAAGAAACCATCTGTTTTATCGGGTGGCGAAAAAGTACGCTGTATGCTATCGAAAATGATGTTGACAAGTTCAAACGTTCTACTTCTTGATGAACCGATGAACCACTTGGACCTTGAATCCATTCAAGCACTTAACAATGGGCTGATTGCATTCAAAGGCGCAATGATCTTCACATCACATGACCAACAATTCATCCAGACGGTTGCAAACCGAATTATTGAAATCCATGATGACGGTACAATCTTCGACAAATTAATGAATTACGATGAGTATATGGTGTGGAAAGAACTACAAGAAAAACAAAAAAAGTCTAAGTAAATACATGCCGTTTTCCTTAATAGGGAAACGGTTTTTTTATGTTAAAATGAGTTTTATTTCCCTTGAACTTGTGCTACTTTCGTATATAATCCGTCTAAATGGGTATAACCATATGAAAGGAGTGTTTTTCATGAGGAAAATGAATCTTTTCATCTTTTTGTTGTTAGCTGTTCTTGTCTTTTCAGGATGTACAAAAAAGCAACCGACTGCCTTAGACAATTCTGGTTCAACCAATGGTACTATAGGCCAAGATAATGTAAATGAGAGTAAAAGTGAAAGCGACGGAGAAATTGCACTGCGTGATCTTTTCCTGAAGGATGGTTCAAATGCACATTATGAAGGTGAAGGGAATGAATTCGCAGAACTAGATATTGAAGTGGCACGTCCGTTTGAAGATTATGTTGTCGTCCACGAAAATAATGGCGGTTCCCTTGTTCGTTACATCTATAAAATTGAGCCGGACAAAATCAGTATCTTGGATAAAAAGGTCGTTGAATTAATAAATGACTTCCCTTCCCAAGCTGAACTGGATGCCATGGACCCTATTGGCATTTATCTCGAAAAACCTATCAAAAAAGGGACGTCTTTCGGTAAATGGACAATCGTCGATACAGATGTAACTGTCGATACACCCTATAAGAAATTTGATCATGCATTTGTTATCGAGATGAAGGATAAAGATATTGTCAACCGTAAATATTTTGTTGAGGGTTTTGGTGAAGTTAAACGAGAAGACATCATGCAGTTAGAAGACGGTGAGTTTTTAGTCACTTCTACATTGAAGACAATCGACGAGTAAATGAAAAAAGTTGCACTCTAGACGATAACGGGTTCTCAACCTCAAAGGAAGTACGTTTACCACAGACCTATTCGCAATAGCGAATAGGTCCCTTTTTTGTTGGTGTGTAGCCATTCCTATGTCTTCATCATTAAAAAGCTTCAGCTTCGACAATGTATAACCGTCGTTGTAGAAGTTGTTTATACTGCAAAGTTGGTTATTACTTAGAAAGAGAGATCATTTTGTATTTGGGATAATTGCAGGTGTTTGTGGGGATTTGTCGAATAACTAATAATAATTAAAACTTAAAAGACCTACATAAGAGGTGTTGGTTGTGAAGAAAATTTTTATGTCCCTTTCTCTCCTTTTTATTTCTACCTTGCTTTTGATGGGCTGCAGTAATAATGAGGAAAAACTAGGGGAAATGAAGGTGAAGCAATTAACCCGGATTGATGTTCAAGCAGTGAACAATGATGAAAGCTATAACGAAGCTATAATAATTACCGATAAAGAAACAGTGGATTTATCAAAAGAGGCGTTTGAACAAATTAACTGGGAACAAAATGTAAAAGCAGAGATGAATAGAAGAGTGGATGTAAAAGTAACTTTATTTTTCAATATTGACGAAAATATGCCCGAGAATTTAGTTGAATACTTCATTTGGTTTAATCAGGGGAATGAAACGGCAACAATTATTGACAGGGTTGAAAATGCTTACGGTACATTGGACAAGGAAAATGCCAATACATTGAAAAAACTAATGTTAAACAAATAAAACCATAAAAGTATTTGCAACTTACAAAAAGTAAAAATAAAGTCAATTGTTTTTTGTAAGATGCAAATACGCGTTTCATCCTACTCATTTGCTTTATAAAAAGCATCAGGCTTTCCATCTTTCATTAAGATAATGCCGTGATATAATTGAAGATCCTCATCACAACCATCACAGAAATTTATCTCGTCCTCAGACCAAAATGCATAAAAACAATCTTTTTTCATGGCTTCACGTCTATGTTTTTTCCTTAATTCAGCAATCATTTTTTTTGAATATGCCGTTGCTAACTCGATGTCTTCAAATGCATGGCGGGAACGGATTGTTTCTTCCCAATCCTCAAACATCCACCACGGTTCATAATCTGCTTTCATATAAATCACTTCAAACATTTTCAGACCTCCCTATGTAACTCTCAGTTGAATGTTCTTCATTTTAACAAACTCTCCACTGATGTCCAATTAATTGCCTTCCCGCTAAATTCAAATGGTAGGCGTACATTGCATTTATCGGGTATAATTGAACTACTGACATGAAACTTTATTCGTTTTGAAACGTATAAAAGTATAAGGTCAAAGGAGGTCTGAACATCATGAAAGAAATCCAACAATTTATCACAAGACATTTCATCACAGCACCAATTAGCTTTGGATCATGGCTATACTTCGTTTTAGGTGCGGGTATGAATGTATTGCCGGCGACAGGCCTGTTGATAGCAATTTATTTGGGAGGAACGTTTTCCTTAAAGCAGGTTCAACTTTCATCTAACTTAAAAAAACTCGGGATGTCCCGTTCTGAATACAGTCATATAAAAGGCCAAATTACTGGTGCTAAAATGAAAATCAAACGACTTAATGGCCTTTATGGACAGGTTAGGTCAGTCCAAGCATTTAGGCAGCTTCATGAAATGAACAGCTTATCTAGAAGGATTCTAGGTATCGTTCGATCGAACCCGCAAAAGTTTTACTCCGTAGAAAAATTTTTCTATGCCCATCTTGATTCCGCAGTCGAACTGACTTCGAAATATGCGTTGCTTGTCAATCAGCCACTGAAAGACAAAGAACTTCGCATCGCATTACAAAATACACGTGAAACGCTTGGTGATGTTAACAAGCAATTGGAGCAAGACTTACGAAGCGTTTTATCATCTGATATCGACCAGCTCCAAATGGAAATTGACTTTGTTGATATATCGATGAAGACTAAAAAACCGCTTCTTGAAATGAAAGGAGATACACATGATGACCGAAAATAACCCTATGAAATCAATTGATGAGTTACTTGATAATCCTTTCGATGTTCAAGAACCCCTTCTTCCAAAGGAAATGCAAACAGAACAAAAAGAGGCTGGAACAAGTCTTAAACTTATAGATCGTCTATCCCCTGAGGAAAGAGAAAAAGCCAAAGTGCTTGCACAGCAAATCCCTGTCGGCAACTATGAGGCAATTATCACTTATGGTGCTAATGCACAAGGCGAACTTTCAAAGTTCTCCACTCAAATGCTTGATCATGTTCAGGGTAAAGATATTGGACCCGTCGGCGATGTATTGAAAGATTTGATGGGAAAACTGTCTGAAATAGATCCTGACGATTTATCAGACAAGAAAAAGTCTGGTCTTAGCAGATTATTTAATAAAGCCACTCGATCTGTTCAAGAAATGATGACGAAATATCAAAAACTTAGCACTCAAATTGACCGGATCGGTGTCCAGCTTGAACATTCGAAGCGCGGTCTTTTAGATGATGTGCAAATGCTCGATAATTTGTATGATCAAAATAAGACTTATTTTCAAGCATTGAATATCTATATAGCTGCAGCTGAATTGAAACAGGATGAACTCGCCAATGAAATTATCCCTGAAATGCGCAGGCAAGCCGAATTATCGAATGACCAAATGGCATTTCAAGAAGTGAATGATATGGCTCAATTCCTCGACAGGCTAGAAAAACGATTGTACGATTTGCAGTTATCACGCCAAATTACAATTCAGAGTGCACCCCAAATCCGGATGATTCAGCAAACAAACCAAACACTTGCTGAAAAAATCCAGTCGTCTATTATGACGTCCATTCCCCTATGGAAAAATCAGATTGCAATTGCGTTGACGTTAAATCGACAAATGAAAGCGGTCGAGTCTCAGAAACTGGTTACAAAAACAACAAATGATTTGCTCTTGAAAAACTCAGAAATGCTAAAAATTAATTCGATTGAAACGGCGAAAGAGAATGAACGCGGTATCATCGAAATTGATACACTTAAAAAGACGCAAGAAAACTTAATTCAGACGATTGAAGAGACACTGGTTATCCAGGCAGATGGCCGTGCAAAACGAAAAGCTGCTGAAGTGGAAATTGGACGAATGGAAGAAGAATTAAAACAGCGCCTTCTTGCTGTCCATGATAAAACACAAAACCGTCCTGTTTAAGGGCGGTTTTGTGTTTTACTTAAAGAAAGTATAAGTATTTCCAGCATTCATGTATTTCGAATTACGATCGCAAGTAGCTTCCTTAATATTCGCAACGTCTGGTCTGTGAAACTATCCACTGAGTTGGATGATGCAGTTTTATTGCCAAAAATCATTGAAAAAAGTGCTTTTTGATCAGCAGTTGGTTCTTCCGTCGAAAGGAATAGATGGATAATAGAAATACCTTTCTTTTCGGTTTCCATCACCGCTTCCGCTGTATCAATGATACCATTCCGATCATAGCCGAACGCCGACGGCTCCCCGTCTGAGAAGACGAGCAGAAACTTATGCTTCTCCGGTCTTGCCTCAAGTTGACTCGCCATCCATCTGATTGCGAATCCATCACGATTGTCTTCATTTGCCTCGAACGATAAAATGGACAAGCCGTTATCCTTATTCCGATCTATAAACGTATGCATAAGGCCGAAAATATTTGGTTGTACATCTTTTGTTGCGTGATTTGCATCCTCATAATAAGATGATATTTCATGACAGACACCTAATTGACGGAGGACATCGTGAAACAAAAGAACTGCCTGTTTCGTTTCAACTAATTTGTCAATCATTGAAGCAGAACCATCAACTAACAGCCCGAATACCGCATCGAGATTAACCGAAGGCGCATTCTTCCGGTAAAACGGTTTTGGCCGTTCATCAATGACCATCGTCGTCAATTTTGACGAGAGACGCCCTTTCATAAGATGCTCACGTTTCGAATCCTGTTTCAAATCGATCCGTTTCTTCATTTCCTCAACAAAGGAACGGACATACGGCTTCTGCTCTTCTCGCCAAATGGTTAATTTTTGACGATTTTCAACTTTGTCTATGGCCTCTATGCGTTGTTCTTCATACACGACGTTGACATGCTCTTTACCAAAGATCTTACCCGCCTTCATCTTTTGATCACGCTTGTCGCTTTTGTCACTGTCGTCATCTGTCCAGCGATCATTGTCGTTCCCTTCCGAGCCACCTGAACCTGTTTCCTCGATTTCGGCTTCCTCATTGCCTGCTGTTGCGTCGTTTGCGTCACTTTTTCCTGATCTGCCGTGTTCAAGTTCAAATTCTAGATGAACGCCCGCTTCACTCTCGCTTTCACGATGCCAAGAACGAAAAACCTCTTCGATTGTTTCCTTTGGGCCTTCCTCACCTTTCTCAGCGTCAGACATCCCATCATGATAATGAAAGACGGTATTTTCTTCCGTCATGGCATCTCCTGCTGAATAATACTGATGCACGAGGTCTCTATCGATTGAGTGCTCGAGGATGCTGACGATTCTATTTGCGATAAATGTATTATCTGCTGTGTTCTTTGAATCATATGCATGCTGCAGGACGGATTGTATAAGTCCATAATCGATGGGAGCCCAGTCGATGGACGTCTCTGTTAACAGTCCTTCATGGAGGGAGATGAATAACTGATTTATCATTGCATCGGCAAGAAAACTTTTCTGCATATTCGAAGATAATGCATTTCGATGGAAGTAGACATAGGCATCCCTTCTTATGTCAAATGCACTTGCCGTTCCAGGTCTTTCCCTCGTAATTGTATCAATCAGTCGGAATTCTTCTAACATCAGTAATAGTTCTGAAGCAAATTTACGGAGCGGATGTAAGCTGTTTGTATGGGTGAAGTTAATCCATGCATTGACGCTGAAACGCTTCCAATAACCCGCAGTCAACAAATAAATATCAGATAGACGGCCAGCATGGACTACTTCATCGGACCGGTGACGCCAAAAGACGCTCATCGAAATAATCCCTTCTTTTGGACGGAATTCGAGTAGCTTACGCTCTGTTAATTCAATGAAGGGTGCATCTGCTAATGCTCGTCCTAGTCGCTCATATAATAAAAGCGTTTTGGCATCGACCGTTTCATCATTGAATTGAATGAATCGATTCATCTTCACCATTGTGATCGCCTCATTTCACCCAAGTATCCACTAATTCCATAACTAGTCTGCGTTCGATCGTATCATCCAGCTTCTCGGCAATAGCATACTGTATGGCACGTTTAACCGGGATATGTTCAGCCAAGCCCAATGCGTCGAGTAGACTTCTTACAGATGCCGCTTCGTCGGATAGCAGCCCGTTCATTACCTGTTTTTTTAAATCATTACTGATATGAAAGAATGTCTCAATTAGTTGCTTTGACGCATTCGGATAGGTATCTGTCATGACCAATTCAAGTTGTTCTCCAGTAAGATAGGGTACCGTGAATGATACGAAACGATTTTTCAATGCTTCATTCATCGGAGAGGTTCCAACGTATCCTTCATTGATTGCCGAGATAACTGTGAAATCTTCATGGGCATAAATGACCTCGCCTGTAAACGGGTTTGTCAACATACGTCGATGGTCCAAAACACTATGGAGAATCGGTAATGTTTCTGGTCTTGCCATATTGATTTCATCAATATATAAAATATGCCCTTTTTTCATCGCTTGAACGACTGGACCTTCGACAAATTCAATTACCGTTTCTCCATCCTTGCTAATAATTGTTTTAAACCCAAGAAGTGATTCTGCATCAAGATCGACCGAACAGTTTATACTTTGCATGGGCTGATTGAAATAATGTGAAATGGTCTGAGCTAGCTTCGTTTTCCCTGAACCGGATGGACCTTTCAGTAACACAGGCTTTTTCAATACGATACTGATAAGCACATCATCCCATAAAAAAGGACTGGGAGAGACATATCCCCCTTCTTGTATTAATCGCACCGCTTCTGCGTCATGGATCTTGCTTGAACGAAGCTGCTGTTCTTTTTCTACTATCGGGTTCATATTCTTACCTCCTATTAAAAAGCCCGCACACCAACGAACTGGGGCAGGCTTTTAGTTCTTATCTAGAATACAGCACCTACAGACTCAAGGTTGATAGGTTGTAAATCACATAGACACCTCACTAGATTACCAAAGGACGTACTACACTTAGGCTAAGTATCGACTATGTGGCAAAGAACATCTCCTCGCCGGATCAACTTATGTCCGTCGCTACTGAGTAAGGTACTTTTGCATTTGTTTATTCAAAATACGTTTTATAATAGCCTCCGACTTTACCGGTATTATCAAGAATGAAAATGAATTCATCTGTTTCATTTTTCACTTCATACTCTTTACCTGGTGTCAGAACATTGGTCACAACATATTTTTCAGCGTCTGCATGCTTACAGACCACAGTACGGATTGCGGGTGCATTCACCCAATCTTTGAATGTCATTGTTAATCACGCCTTTTCTATGGAGTGGATAAGGAAAAATCGACCCGTAAACAATAACGGGCCGATTACCTAACTATTTTTGTCCAGACTCCGGGCACCAGCTCCGCGAGTCGCTTTAGCCCTGTTGATAAAAGGCAAAATGCGCCTTTACCCTCAGGACTTTCAGCAGGGAGGGATTGAACTTCATCCCTCCTACTTGTCGGGGCAACCAGCGCCCTTCGCTTTTCGTATTAAGATCCTAGAAGAAGGTCTTCCGGGTTTTCAATCAATTCTTTTACCATTTTCAAGAAGCCAACTGAATCTTTACCATCGATAACTCGGTGGTCATAAGAAAGAGCCACATACATCATCGGACGGATTTCAACATTATCTCCAACCGCAATCGGGCGTTTCTGGATTGTATGCATGCCTAGGATTCCGACTTGTGTACCATTCATGATTGGTGTTGACATTAGAGAACCAAATACTCCACCGTTTGTAATTGTGAATGAACCGCCTGTCATATCTGCAATCGTCAATTTGTTATCGCGTGCTTTTTTCGCTAGTTCCACGATAGAACCTTCGATTTCAGCGAAGTTTTTACGGTCAGCGTCAATCACATTTGGTACAACTAATCCACCATCTGTCGAAATCGCAACACCGATATCATAGAAGTTCTTCAGAATGATTTCGTCACCATCGATTTCTGCATTAACGTAAGGATATTTCTTAAGTGCAGCAACAACTGCTTTCGTGAAGAATGACATAAATCCTAGACGAACATCATTTTGCTCGAAGAATTGGTCTTTCTTACGTGAACGAAGTGCCATAACGTTTGTCATGTCGATTTCGTTGAAAGTTGTAAGCATTGCTGTTGATTGTTTAACTTCAAGAAGACGTTTTGCAATTGTTTGACGACGACGTGTCATTTTCTCGCGAGTTACACGGCCATCTTCAGCTACTGGAGCAGCTGCTTTCGGCGCCACAGCCGGTTGCGCTTTTGGAGCAGTACCATGCGCTTCAACGTCTTGAACACGAACGCGTCCCATTGGATCAACTGGTGAAACTGCCGCAAGGTCAATGCCTTTTTCACGAGCAAGTTTACGCGCTGCTGGGCTTGCAATTGTTCGATCTGATCCGCTTGCCTCTTCAGTAGCAGCTGGAGCAACTGGCGCTGCTTCCACTTTTTGAACAGGTTCTGTAACTGGTGCAGATGGAGCTGCAGCCGGCGCGCCTGAACCAGAACCAACGATTGCGATAACTTGACCGACTTGGACTGTATCGCCTTCAGCTGCAAGATGTTCTTGGACAATTCCTGCTTCTTCTGAAATGATTTCAACGTTTACTTTGTCTGTTTCAAGTTCAACGATGAATTCGCCTTTCTCAACGCTATCACCAGGTTGTTTCAACCATTGTGCAACTGTTCCTTCTGTAATCGATTCTGCAAGTTCTGGTACTATAATCTCTGCCACAATAAATTCCTCCTCTAGTCTACCGTTACAACGGTGCAAAGCTATCTCTAATCATCCTGTAACTTTCTTTACCTTACTTCTTTAATGCTTCATCGAGAATACGGTTTTGCTCAGTCTTGTGAGATTCTCCGTCGCCTTCTGATGGGCTTGAACGATGGATTCGTCCAACATAAGATACTTTCTTGCCATCCGCTATTTCACGGATGTAGTTATTTGCAAAATGCCATGATCCCATATTTTTCGGTTCTTCTTGCACCCAAACAAGGTCTTTGGCGTTTGGATAACGAGAAATGATTGCACTAATTTTGTCTGCTGGGAACGGATATAGCTGTTCCACACGAACGATATGCAAGTGATCGAAACCTTTGCCATCTTTTACGCGTTCAGCAAGGTCAATCGCCACTTTTCCGCTAGCGAATAAGATTTTCTCGACTTTTTCCGCGTTCTTGCCTGTTCCCGGTTGCTCAAGCACCGTTTGGAAATGGCCTTCTGTCAAATCATTGACATCAGCACCGACCAGCGGATGACGAAGGAGCGATTTCGGTGACACAATAACAAGTGGACGCATCGATTTATCACCGAGCATTTTTGCTTGTCTGCGAAGAATATGGAAATAGTTCGCCGCGCTAGATAGGTTTGCAACCGTCCAGTTATTTTCCGCACAGAGCTGCAGATAACGCTCTAATCTTGCGCTTGAGTGTTCAGGTCCTTGCCCTTCATACGCATGCGGTAATAGCAATACAAGCCCAGATTGTTGGCCCCACTTAGAGTAACTTGCAGAAACGAACTGATCGAACATCACTTGTGCCATATTCGAGAAATCTCCATATTGTGCTTCCCATATAGATAACACTTTTTGGTCTTCCAAATTATAGCCGAATTCATAGCCGACAATTGCAGCTTCAGTCAAAGGACTGTTGTATGCAACGAATGACGCTTTTGAACCGCTGATATGATGAAGTGGAACGAGTTCGTCACCCGTTTTTTCATCGTGAAGTACTACATGACGATGTGCAAACGTTCCGCGTTGAACGTCTTGACCTGTCATACGGATTGGATTACCGTCCTGAAGGATTGCACCGAATGCCAAAGTTTCAGCATGTGCCCAATCAATTTTCCCTTTTCCATTGAACGGATCTTCACGACGTTTCAGGATTTTCCCAAGCTTTCCAAACACATGGAAGTTTTCCGGATACGTCAGCAACTCTTCATTGATGCGGCGAAGATTAGCTTCGTCCGTACCAGTTTCAAGATCTCTCGGATACCCTGCAAGTACTTCTTCAGGTGTAGCGTTTGAAATCACTGCTTTTTCAGAAGTATGCTCTTTTACCTTGTCGTATGCTGCCTGCATTGTTGCAAAAACAGCCGCGTCCAGTTTCGTTACATCTTCTTCCGTCAAAATGTTCGTAGATGCAAGTTCAGAACCATATAGTTCACGTACTGTCGGATGCTCATGGATTGAATGGTACATAACCGGATTCGTCACGAGTGGCTCATCCATTTCGTTATGTCCATAACGACGATAGCCCAATAGATCAATCAGAATATCCTTGCTGAATTTTTGACGGTATTCGAAAGCGAATGAAGCTGCTGCGATTACTGACTCTGGGCTGTCCGCATTGACGTGCAATACTGGAACTTCATAGCCTTTTGCAGGATCAGACGAATAATGAGTCGATCTGGAATCGTAATATTCAGTTGTGAAGCCAATCATATTGTTTGCGATGACATGGATAGAACCACCCGTCTTGAATCCGCGAACACGGCTATAGTTGAATGATTCAGGAACAATTCCTTGTCCTGGGAATGCTGCATCCCCATGGATAAGCACCGCATAAGCAGCATCTGTTTCGAGTACAGGAATTCCCGGATTATCCGTGTTTTCCTGTGCAGCTCTTGTTTGACCTGTGACAACGGGATTGACGACTTCCAAATGGGATGGGTTGTAAGCAAGGAAACGCTGCATGCCCGATTGGCCTTTATATAAGGCACCCATATGATATTTCACATCGCCGAACCAACCGCGTGTTGTTTCAAGCGAACCATCCGTTGGAAGGAAAGCATCTTCTGGAACGCCTGCAAATTGCGCAAACATCATTTCATAAGGCTTATTTAAAATATGAGTAAGTACATTCAAGCGACCGCGGTGAGCCATCCCAATCAATACTTTTTTCGTTTTATGTTCTTCAGAAAGTCGAACAAGTTCGTCAAGGAAGACAACTAGTGTATCCAGACCTTCAATAGAGAATCGTTTCGCTCCAACGAAAGTGCGGTGGATGAATTTCTCAAACCCTTCAATTTTCGTCAATCGCTCTAGAAGTTCTTTTTTCTCTTCTGCGGATAATGCAGTGGAAACGTTTCCGTTCTCGATTTTGGATTGAATCCAGTTTCTTTCTTCTTCATCGATCACATGATCAAACTCATAGGCGATTTTCCCTGTATACAATGACTTCAAATAATTTACTGCTTCAAGTCCATTTTCTACCCTTGCAGGAACATTTTTAAAGAAAAGAGATGCTGGCATTGCTTGTAAATCACTTTCAGTAAGTCCATAGGTAGAAAGTTCAAGACGTGTTGAATCTTTTGGACGATCGCTAAGCGGATAAATATCTGCCGCAAGATGTCCGTATGTACGGATGGCAGTCTGTAATTGATAGGCGGACATTACTTTTCCAAAATCACCGGGAGCAACTGCCCCAACCGCTCGGTCCTGTTCAGTGTTACTCATTTCAGGCGCACCAAAACGGCTGAACATCTCGGCAAGTTCAGCGTCAACAGAGTCAGGTGACGTTTTAAACAATTCATACATTTCCATTACATACCCAAGGTTCGGACCCGAAAAAGCAGCGTACGGGGAACGATGAGCGTCGGCATTGTTCGACATGTAAAATGACCTCCACATTTGCCAATAGGCATATTGTGCTTATATTTTTTATCCTTGTTAATTTTACCACGCAAACACTCTAACTGAAAGGGTTTAGCGTTATCTTATAAACTTTATTACCGTGAACTACAATACACCGGATTTGCATTACTTGCAACCAGTCGTTATGTCATTAGATAATAGCCGACTGTCTATTCCAGCTATTTTCGGTATGACAGGATCATTTCAACCATTTCTTCCGGTGTTTTAGGCGTTGCGACTTTTTCCATATTTACTAGTAAGTTGTCTTTCTCTTCTATAAATGAAAAGAATTCCTCAGATAATGGACGTAGCCCTATGTCCTCTTCTTTCAAGACGTGAGCAAGGTTGAGTGATTTGAAATGAGAAGCATTCAAAATTTGATCTCCTCTGCTTTTGGCGGCAGAGAGCGGAATAAGGAGCATTGGTTTACGTAATGCCAGCAATTCAAAGATTGCATTTGATCCAGCTCTTGAAACTGCAAAATCGGATGCTGCTAATAAATGCGGAAGTCCATCTGTTACATATTCAAATTGTGTATAGCCGGGTATATCTTCGAGCATTTCATCCAAATTCCCTTTCCCGCACAGATGAATCACATCGAATGTAAGCAAAATGGCGGTTAAATCTTTCCAGACTGCTTCATTCAGAACAGCTGAACCCTGACTTCCACCCATGATAATAAGCACAGGCTTTTCTCCTGACAATCCCGAAATGCGCAGCCCCTCTTTCCGGTCCCCATCGAACAACTCGGGTCGGATGATTGCACCGGAGCAAGTAGCTTTTTCCGCAGGCACATAATTTAGTGTTTGTTCGAACACTGTAAAGATATGATTGGAAAAAGGCAATGCCATTTTGTTCGCAAGTCCTGGTGTTACGTCAGATTCATGGATAACAACTGGCACTTTCGCCATTTTCGCTGCCAATACGACAGGTACTGATACGAAGCCGCCTTTAGAGAAAATAATTTCAGGTTTGACTTTCCTGATGATCGCTAACGCTTGAAGAACAGCCGCACCGACACGAAATGGATCTGAAAAGTTTTTCATAGAGAAATAGCGTCGCAGTTTCCCACTTTGAATGGCATGATAAATTACTTCGGGATGACCGTCACGGATCAATTCATTTTCAATTCCGTTATGCGATCCAATGTAATGTATTTCGTAGCCTTTTTCACTGAATACAGGGATTAGAGCCTCATTTACAGACACGTGCCCTGCCGTGCCGCCCCCTGTTAATAATATTACCGGCCGTTTCATGGGCCATTCACCTCTTCTACATTAAGAAATATAGTGTAACTTTACTTTACCCCAATGCCATTATAGCAAACGAAGCATGGTACAATGGTGTTTAATTGTTGAATAAAGGGTGATTAATTTGGAAAACACAGTTCCACTAAAGAAAAAACCGTTCAGATTGGCGACAATCGTCTTGCCGATACTCGTTACACAAGTCGCTCTGTATATGATGACGTTCTTCGATATTCTTATGACAGGACGATACGATACATACCATCTTGCCGGCGTTACTATTGGGTCTTCTTTCTGGGTACCCGTCTATACAGGGCTTGCTGGAATTTTAATGGGGCTTACACCAATCATTGCTCAATACATTGGGGCACGCCTCCATGAGGAGGTTCGGCCATCCGTTCAACAGGGCCTTTACGTCTCGGTCGCACTGGCTGCAATCGTCTTTGCCATCATTCTATTCGCAGTTGCACCTATACTAGAAGCAATGCCGCTCGAAGCTGAAGTTCGCATTGTGGCAGCAGACTATTTGAAAGGGATGAGCTTTGGTCTCCTCCCCCTCTTTGCCTATACTGTGCTGCGTTCATTTTTCGATGCGCTTGGGGCAACACGTGTTTCGATGTTCATCATTTTATTATCTGCCCCTATTAATATCTTCATAAACTATCTGCTTATTTATGGGAATTGGGGTTTTCCCGAACTTGGCGGTGCAGGGGCTGGTTATGCATCCGGCATAACGTATTGGCTCGTGTTTTTCATTGCTTGTTCCGTCGCTTGGAAGCGTAAACCGTTTAAGGAGTACGCACTATTCAAAGGATGGGAAAAGGTTTCATTTAGAAAATGGAAAGTGATTTTATTCATTGGTGTGCCAATCGGGATTTCAATATTTGTAGAGACAAGCATCTTTTCCGCCGTCACGCTGATGATGAGCAACTATTCAACGGCAGTTATTTCTGCACATCAGATTGCACTTAATTTCACCTCACTTTTGTATATGTTGCCGCTAAGCATTTCGATGGGTGCGACAATACTCGTCGGACAAGCTGTCGGTGCAGGTCAGATGCGCGATGCTAAACAATATAGTTTTCTCGGTGTCGGGCTCGCTATTGTGTTCAGTTTTATATCGATTGCAATACTTCTCGTTTTCAGGGCGCCAATTGCTTCCCTTTATACGACAGACGGGCAGATTATCGGACTGGCAACACAGTTCTTCGTCTATGCTGCGCTGTTCCAATTGTCAGATGCAATCCAGGCTCCTGTCCAGGGTGCGCTAAGAGGCTATAAGGATGTCAATATGACGTTCATTATGGCGATTATATCCTATTGGGTACTCGGTTTGCCAATTGGCTATCTGATGGCGACGTTTACGGACCTTGGTCCATATGGATATTGGGTAGGACTAATCGCCGGACTAACTGTGGGTGCAATTACACTTACTGTTCGGCTTGTCTACATTCAGAAGAAGAAGTTTGTATAAGAACTGCATAGTATCATCTAATGAAAAAATTCCGCTACTGGATAATAAGTAGCGGAATTTTTCGTTTCAATTAAGGATACCCGTTCGGACGATTTCTGCCTTTACTTTAATTTTAATATCCATGTTTACATAAGTGTCATGCCACTTTCCTTTTCCCCAAATTTCCGGATGGAATGCCCGAACGGTCTGACCGAATCCGATGGGATCGCTTTCCGCCTCCTGCAGCTTATCTATTACTTTTTGAAAGTCTTTTGTTAATTCTTTTGACAGGAATTCATTTACTTCAATTTGTGTTTTTTCATACTCCAAATGATTGTGCGGAAATTCTTCCACCGAAAATTTAAATTTATAGGAAAGATCAATACGCCCATCTTTTATATCCCATTTCTTTTTGGATTTAACATATTCAACTGTGATCGGATACTTGACCCCATCCTTTTCCCATATATAAATGAATTGCAAGTACTTATTCTTCTTTTTTTGCAACCCTTGAAGAATAGCCGATTCTTTACGATCAAGATAATGACCGGAAAAGACCTTATCTTTGAACAAAGCAGTTCCGAAAACTTCCGGAAAACCGGTTTCCTTTGCAATACGTACAGCAGGTAGCGCTACGTCAATTCCTGCATCGAACAAATAGGTTCCCATCTTCTGCAAATCCAGATCAGGAATAAGCGAAAATTTGATGGAAGTATCGAGCAAACCTCTATAAAATTCCGGCGGGCTCATTGGAAGCATGTCTGACTTGTCGAAGTACTCTTTCATATCCCCTTTCGCAACTATAAGCCTTCCACTTAACCGATTACGGGGAGCTCTAAATAGAACATCGAGATAGTTATATATATCATGCTTTGCAGCCTTTTCTGATATGAGAGCAACTTCGAGTTGAGAGACATCGAGCATTTCATTCGTGTGGGTGAAAGCATTGTTCCGTGAAGCACGTAACGAAATGCCTTTTCCTTCAGCAGTTGCATAAGTAATGGATTCTTCTTCAATCGAAGCAAATGAGTAAAATCCATCAATAGCCCCTGGTCCGCCATCGATTCCCATTAAGGGCACAATCGCTACATCCCTGTATAACACTTCATCCCAGCAACCGGCAAGAAGCAGACAAGATGACAAGATAATAATCAGTTTTGTCAAATGCTCTTCCTCCTGTTCACGAGTATGATAATTACCGGCAAAACGATGGCAAACAATAAATGGGCGAAAACAAGTGAGTCCTGCAATTTTTCTGTTGCTTCCTTTGTTAAACCAAATAGCGGAAGAAGCATAAGAAGGGCATGAAAGATAATGATGTCTCGTTTACTATGCTTTTTATTATGCATCCGATGGACGAAAAGAGCTGAGAATGAAAAAAGAGTAATCGTGATGATGCTCCACGACATCCAGATATAGATAAAGAACAGGTCCAACCTTTCAATGAACGACACCTGTTGCGATTTCAAAATATACATAAGCGGTTCAGGAATCATAAGCATGTCTTCCCGTGCGAAAAAAAGAGTCGTAATCAAAATTGTAAACAAGAAAAAAAGCAGCCAGATCATTTGGTAAATAAACAAAGGTAATCCTTTTATTTTACGATCAGGATCGACAAAACGGCGGTAAATCAGAAATAATTCGATTCCGATAAACGCATACTGGGCTTTTAGCATCCCATGTCCCCATTGTGCTACTGACGCTTTAACCGATGGAAATAGGTATGTCCACTCCAGATCTCTCCAAGACAATGCGAGGAAAAAGAGGAATAATGGGATGAGTGGAATGAGAAGGACGCTTAGATTCATCGTCGTTTCCGCCCTCGACAAGTTTGCGTAAAGAGAAATAATGACCATAAGGGCGATTACTATAAATTGCGGAGTATTTGGAAAGGCCCATGCTGCCAGCGTATAGTCGACATAGGAAATGAACGTTACAGTCAAGAAAAGCCAGTACCCCTTATACAGCCACGACATAATCGGTCCTAATATAAAACTCGGATAGAAACGTTCATAAAAGAGAAGTAAGGCATAATGGAACAAGCCCGCTACAAGGAATATTATCCATGCATCTCTGCCTGCCGCCTTGATCATCGGTCCTTGGAATGAGATGAACACAGTTCCGGTTTGTGCGACGAATAGGAAAAGAAAAAATTGAGTCCGCGAAATATTGATGTTCACGATTGCCCACCATTCCCGTCATCCGAATCTTCTCCGTGTGTGAACGTTTTCTGTTGCTTTTCTGGTTGGACATAAGGTAAGCGTAAAAATATATCTTTAAAGCGAGATGCATCAAAAGGAATAACGGGTGAGAAATAAGGCTGTTTCAGAGACGACAAATTCATCAGATGGATGAATAGTACAAGTGAACCGATGACCATTCCAAAAAAACCGAACAGCGACGCGGCTAGCATGAATGGAAAACGCAAAATACGAATGGTTGTGTTCATCTCAACTGAAGGAACAACAAAACTTGAAATTGCAGTCATGGCGACAACGATAACCATTAGATTGGATACTAGTCCCGCACTGACAATCGCATCTCCAATGACAAGCCCGCCCACGATGCCTATTGTCTGCCCAATCGGTGTCGGCAAGCGTATACTGGCTTCACGTATCAGTTCAATGAACAATTCAAGCAGAATAGCTTCGAAAATCGGCCGGTAAGGTATCTCATTGATTGCCAGTTTCAGCTTTTGACTTAACTCAAGGGGCAGTATTTCAGAATGAAAACCGACGACTGCAATATAAAAAGCCGGAAGAAAGATTGCAGTGATAAAGCTCAGAAGCCTGACCATCCGGTAAAAGGACCCGACAAGGAACCGACCATTAAAATCATCCGGCGACTGATAAAATGAAAAGAATGTCACCGGTGTGACAAGACAAGTCGGTGTGTGATCAGTAAAGATTGCAATTTTTCCTTCAAGAAGATTCGCAACAACCCGATCAGGCCGTTCTGTATTCAAAAACTGGGGAAACGGTGACCAGACACTATCTTCTATATAGTCTGCAAGCTGTCCTGCACTGATTATCATCTTCGACTTGACATCTTCCAGTCTCATTTTCAACTCTACAACAAGGTCCGCGTCCGCAATCGACTCGATGTAAATGTAGTTGACTTGGGAATTCGAATCATTGCCAAGGCGGATCGTTCTTACAACGAGATCTGGAATAGCCAATCTCTTTCGAATGAGTGATATATTCTTTTGGAAACTCTCCACAAAACCTTCATGCGACCCTCGGATGACATGTTCATTGATTGGTTCGTCAGGTGAACGGACAGCGTAGCTTCCAACAGAAATCTCCAAAAGTAAATTGGATTCCGGAAAAAAGACGGCCGTCTTACCATTGCAAACTATTTCAATTAGATCCGTTACGGAGAATGCTCTGATCTCCGATACGGCTGTCTTACCCCAATCTTTCATTCCCTCTTCTGCTCTATTCTTGATAATTTCCATCTGTCTGTTGATTTGCTCGCCTTCAGACAAAGAAGTGAAATAGCAGATGACCCCCATCCCGACAGGCCACTCTATTTCTTGAACAAATAAGTCTTCAGTATCGTGAAATACTTTTTTTATGTAAGATACGAGTTCATTTTTAGGAACCATATTTCCCACTGCCTTCACCCCATAAGTGCAGTATCGGTTCATTAAAAACCTTTTATTCAAAAACGGATCACGATTGGAAAGTTGATTTCCAATCGTGATCCGTTTAAATATTCTTGTTTTGCTTATTTCTGAATAAACTGTTGTGTCCAGTAGTTGCCGTTTTTGTCATAACCGATACCGATATGAGTGAAACCGGGCGTTAAAATATTTTGTCTATGCCCAGGTGATTCCATCCATCCTTTTACGACTTCTTCAGCTGAACGTTGGCCCATCGCAATATTTTCCGCTGCCGATTTATATGTTACACCATTTGCCTTCATTTGATCGAACGGAGACCCGTATGTAGGGCTTGTATGAGAAAAGTAATTTTTTGATGCCATGTCTGCCGATTTTTGGCGTGCAGAGTTCATCAACTTACTATCCGTTTGCAATGGTTTGAGACCAGCTTTTTGTCTCTCAGCATTTGTTAAATCAAGCACTGCTTTCTCAATCGCAGAAATAGATGCATCTTGAGCTGTTTCTGCAGGTTTAACAGGTGTGACCTCAGCAGGTTTTTCAGGTGCTGGTGCCGGTGCCGGAGTTGCTTCCGGCTTCGGTGCTGGAACTGGTTTAGACGTGGCTGGTTTTTCGACCGGCTTAGCTGTAACTGGTTTCTCCACCGGCTTGACCTGTACTGGTTTTTCTGTTTGCTTGTCTGGAGCTGATGGAGCGACCCCTGTATTTTTTGTGATAGATTCCTTCAAATTGGAAAGCTGCTCAAAAGTAAAGCCTTTTTCGAGCAAAGTATCATAGAAGTCAGACAGTTCGTCCCCTCCTATATAGCATTGAATGTACTGTTGTGTTTTTTGCACCTGTACATTATTATCCGAATATGAAGCTTCTACACTATTGTTGTTCGGCAGTAAGAGTGCCGAACCGAGCATGAGTACTGCAATTGATTTTTTCATCTCATTACTCCTCCCTTCGCAAACTATAATAACGCGTGGGAGATTCAGAATATCGGATTTTATTTCCAGTCCAACCAGTTCTTAAATAAATACCCTAACAAAGGACATCATCTACTGCGAGAATGGATAAGTTTGGTCAACTCCCCTTACTTTTCTTCTAAAAAGGGGTTGACGCCCTTATAATTAATCGTCTCTATTCCTTCCCCGATAATAACAAGACGGGGCTCCATCCTGACATATTCAGGCAACCAGTTCACCATTCCATATGCATATTGAAATAAAAAAGGGTTTTTAGAACCGCTGAGCGGCACATACCCTTTCATTCTATACACTGTTTCTGGGAGCGATCTGACCCAATTCTCGAATTCTTCCTTATTAACACTTTCGGAAAATGTAAGAAGCTTTGAGGAAAGCGGCAAACCTTTTCCAGATATTATCTGTTGATCACTCATTTTCTTCGGAGAATCTAGGGCCTTTTCAATGAAAGAGAAAGCTACTTTAGCACCTGTCGTCTGTACTATCGCTGCAGAATCATTAAAATTTGACAGCTCAAACGTCACAGTTGCCATTTCCTCTTCGGTTAGAAGATCGACCTTGTTAGCTAGCAGTAAATGGGCGTGGCGGATTTGTTCCATGAATAAAGCACGGATTTGCGGAGATAGCTTATCTCGCTCCAGCCAACGCTTTGAATCAGCAACCGTGACAATTCCTTTTATATTGAGCCGATCAGCGAATAACGGAGAGTAGATCGCATCCAGCGCCTCCACTGGATGGGCGGCACCTGTCGTTTCAATCAGGATGACATCGATATCATCGTTTTCTTCAAGGAGCCCTTGGAGTTGCGCCTCCGTTTTTTCAGAACCTGTACAACAAATGCACCCATCAAGAAGTTCTTTAAGAGGAACCCCCCCTTCCCCTTCAACCGTATTAGAATCAAAAGGCAAAGCCCCAAATTCATTCATCAATACGGCAGGTTTTTTCCCTTGTTCTTTTAATTGTTCAATCGTATGAAGTAACAGCGACGTTTTACCACTGCCAAGAAAGCCGCTAAATAAGTAAACATCAATCATTAGTTATACCTCTTTTCATTAATTTGGAACAGTCTAAGCGACGTGTTGTTTTAGACCGTATGGACTAGACATACTAAAAGCGCCCCTTCCTATTAGGATTGGACGCTTTTAGTTATTTCCCTACTTTTTAAGCAAAACTTCTTTTGCTTTCTTCAGCTGTGGATCGTCATCTTGGATTTTCTTCCGAAGTTTTTCCATCAGACCATAAGTCGTATCCCCCAAAAGAATACCGGTTGCTTCAAGAGTTAAATCTTTTTGAAGCTTTTTGACGGCCTGTGTTGTTTTCTCGTCGTATAACCCATCAACTTCACCCGGTTCATAACCGACTGCTTCTAGCATTTCTTCCGCAGCTTTAATGGATGGTGATAACATGCCATTTTTCATTTCTACTGCTGGATCGAGGAATGGAAGCATTGCATAGGAAGGATAGGGAACTTTAATATCTGGCTCAATTCCTTTTTTGTGAATCCAATTACCGTTAGGAGTTAGCCACTTAGCCGTTGTAAGTTTTAAATTCGAGCCATCCACAAGATCTTTCGGCGTTTGAACAGTCCCTTTACCAAATGTTTTTACCCCGATAAGCGGTACTCCTGCCGATTCTTTCAATGCGCCCGCAAGGATTTCTGAAGCCGAAGCACTGCCGTCATCAATGACAAGCGCGACTGGAACTTCAACTTTTCTTCCTCCGGCTGCCGTAATTACTTCTGCCTTTTCACCTTTTCCTTCAAATTGGAATATATTCTTTCCGTTTTCCACGAAAAGGTCTGAAATATCGATAGCAGTGTCAAGTCTACCACCTGGATTTTGCCGTACATCCACAACTAATCCTTTCATGCCTTCCGCTTCCATCTCGTCAAGAGCGACAAGCAGTTCATCATAAGTCCCTTCAGAGAAGCTGGTGATATGAATATGTGCAATCCCGTCGTCAAGCATTTCTGCGTAGACTGTTTCAATTGGAATAACGTCCCGCTTGATTTTTACATCGACCGGTTCGACTGCTTCTCCGCGCTTGATGCTTAAAGTGACGGTTGTCCCTTTTTCGCCCCGGATTAGAAGAACCGCTTCGGATGAAGACATTCCTCGGATACTTTCATCATTGACCGCAATGATTATATCGTTCGGTAATAATCCTGCCCGCTCCGCGGGTGAATTCTTTATAGGCGAAACGACGCTAATGTACCCATTTGCCTCTTGAATTTCAGCGCCAATTCCTTCGAAGCTTGATGAAATACTTTCATTTAATTGTTTGGCTTCCTTCTGATTCAAATAATCGGAATAAGGATCACCAAGTGCATCGATCATCCCATTGATGGCGCCATCAATGATTGCTGTTTCGTCAATATCTTCGAAGTAATTCACTTTCATTTCATCATAGGCATTATACAACTTTTCAAATTCTTTCCGGTCTTTTATCGTTTGCTTTTGCGGACTCACAACTTCAACAACTTTACCATCACCTGTTGTTAGCACGAAAAACGTGATAGCGGCAGTGGCCACTACGAGTCCGAACACAAGCATGACAAAGGAGAACGGTTTTAGTTTAATGAATCGTTTTGCTGGTAGTTGACGATTTGGCTCATTTTCTTGTTCATGGCCATTATTCTCTTCCATCCCATTCCCCACTCTCTACTCTTATTAAGAAAACGTAAGGCGCCCTCTAAGACGTAACAGGTATAAAACGGAACGGCGAAGCGGCGTTTTTTGTCAGAAGGATGCAGGTCAATCCTTCCTAGCTGGCCCGACTTATAATCCGAACGTCTGGCGCCTGGAGCCTAGACACTAGCCCAGGATGAAAAACATATTCTTTCCTTAAAAAAAGGACCGCAGTATTGCGGGGCGGTCCTTTTTATGATTATTCTTGGATTGCTGCTTCAAGAGCTACTTCAATCATATCGTTGAATGTGGTTTGACGCTCTTCTGCAGATGTTGCCTCACCTGTTAGCAAGTGATCGCTCACAGTTAGGATTGCTAGTGCTTGGCGTCCAAATTTCGCAGCAAGCGTATACAATGCTGCCGCTTCCATTTCAACTGCAAGTACACCATATTGAGCCCATTTTTCATGTTGCGCATATTCATTGTAAAACACGTCTTCTGTAAAAACGTTACCAACTTTCAATTCAAGCCCTTTTTTAAGTCCTGCATTATATGACTTCAAAAGAAGATCGAAGTTTGCAGTCGGTGCGTAACTAACACCATTAAATATGATTTCGTTCATTTTAGAATCTGTGGAAGCACTTTGTGCAAGAATGACGTCACGGACATGAACGTCCTTCTGAATCGCACCACAAGTACCGACACGAATTAGTTTCTGAACGTCATATTCTTGCATTAATTCTGTTACATAAATAGAAATTGATGGAACACCCATGCCTGTCCCTTGTACTGAAATACGTTTTCCTTTGTAAGTTCCAGTATAGCCAAACATATTACGGACTTCGTTGTAAAGTGTAACATCCTCTAAGAATGTTTCTGCGATGTATTTTGCACGAAGCGGATCTCCTGGAAGCAAAATCGTATCTGCAATGTCACCCTTTTTTGCATTGATATGTATACTCATAATGAAAAGCCTCACTTTCAAATTTTCTTTTTCAATCATACATTCATCTATACCATTATGCAATGAAGATGAAGGTGTTGCTTACAAGAAACGCTCTTCGTATAACAGATAAAGCTCGTCGAAAATAACGGATGGCATTTTTGCATCCGCCTTTTCTTCAATATAACGTGATAAAGGATCAAAAGCCTTTTCTTCTTTCGGAAAACTGGAATCATTAAACATGTGTTCTGCAAAAACCGCTTTTAAATCATCGATCGCCCCACCGCGGAAGGATAGGGCGAATCTGTAAAAGGATCGATTCATCCATTCATCTCCTTTCCGGCTGACATTATTTAAAACAGTTTTGAATATTCTCCAAAGCCTTCTTCTTCTAGACGGTCAACGGGTACAAAGCGGAGTGCGGCAGAATTGATGCAATAACGCAGTCCGTCTTCCCCAGGACCATCTGGAAATACATGACCAAGATGTGAGTCTGCTGTTTTACTGCGTACTTCTATTCGTTTCATCCCATGAGTTGTGTCGGTTTTCTCTACAACTTCTACTGTTTCAATCGGTTTTGTGAAGCTTGGCCAACCGCAACCAGCATCATATTTATCTTTTGAACTGAATAGAGGTTTTCCTGAAACAATATCGACATAGATTCCTTCTTCATAATGACTGTCATATTCGTTACGGAACGGTGCTTCTGTCCCGTTTTCCTGTGTGACGTGATATTGTAAATCCGTTAGTTTATTTTTCAAGTCATCTTTCATCCTTCTTCACCCCAGTTTTCAGATTTAAACCGTTCCCGGCCTGACCCAGTTGCGTACCGATTGTAATGTGTTGGATTTTTCATGTAATAATTTTGATGTCCCTCTTCAGCTGCGTAAAACGGCTTCGCAGGTAGAATATCTGTTGCAACAGGTTTATCGAACTTACCTGTTGCATCCAATTCAGCCTTTGTTTGCTCAGCAAGTTGCAGTTGCTCGGGTGTATGATAAAAAATTGCTGTCTGATAGGATTCCCCGCGATCAAAAAACTGACCGCCGGAATCGGTTGGATCAATCTGTTTCCAAAAGATGTTGAGCAGTTCACTATAGGAAATGATTTCATCATCAAACGTAATTTGAATTGCTTCACGGTGGCCCGTAGTATTCGTACAGACAAGTTCATATGACGGATTTTCGATTTCGCCGCCCGTATAGCCCGAAATGACTGAAAGGACACCAGCATATCTGTCAAACGGTTTCACCATGCACCAAAAACAACCTCCTGCAAACGTGGCCAATGATTTCGCCATTGTAAAACCTCCCCTATTCTTTAGGAACTATTATTTCTAAGATAATCTCATCATCCGCCAAGTTGAATGTTTTTGCTTTTACTTGTAAATCGCCTGAGACTGGGATTTCCGAAAGGTCTATAAATAATTCCTCTTCCTTAGGACGAACAATCATCCACGGAGGAAGTTTCACAGAATCCCGCAGTATTTTTAAAACAGTCGAGGGAGGGATGTTTAATTGACCTATCTCCATCGAGGATTGTTTCAATATTAAGTTACCGTCTTCACGTACAATCGGGTCAAAATGCATAATGACCGGCAATGTATAGGAGAACACTGTCATTTCCGAAAATAGGACTACATCTTCTCCGACTTCCATCGTTACTGGAAGCGGTTCACCTTTTACCGCTTTTTGAATATACGTATTTGCAATTCCTTCAAAATCTTCCTTAGTCGCCGTCACTGTCAGAACATGGTCTGACGGGTCCGCCGCTTTCATTTTCGGAAGCGGTTCCGATTCCGCGGAAGATCCGATAAGTACTATCACTGCCGCAATGGCTGCTGCGATAATTCCTGCAAGTACAAAAAAACCAATTTTCCATCGATTCATGCGATCAGCTCCTACATATCCAATTCCCCGCCCGATAATTCTTGCAAGCCGCATTCTTTCAGCTTTTCAAGGTAACGTCCCGACATCGCGTCATAGCCCTTTGCATTCGGATGAAAGAAATCGGTGTGGTACACCATGTCCGTATTTGAATCGAACAGGTCTATGACAGGAATAAAACACGACTTCCCATCCATGGTTGCACGGACTTCAATCGCTTCATTCCAGTCAGTAATAATTTCTTCAAACTCATTGGATTCATCTGTCACAATTGAAAATGGATTGTATAAACCGGCAACAATAATGATCGCATCGCCATTCAAATCTCGAATTATCGTAAATAATTCATCGAGCCTGCTTTCAAACTTACCAAGTTCAAGATAAAAAGGTTCTGTCTTCAAATTAAACAAGTTTGCTTTAACGACTTTCATAATATCGTTTCCACCGATTGTCAGAAAGATCAGATCCGCATTTTTTACAGACGTTTGAATTTCGAAATCGCCAAGCTTTTCGATAAGCTGATCACTTCTTCGACCTCGCTTGGCCAAATTATCCGCATCGACATCCTTAACTCCCTTCCATTCAATCATCCTGCCGGTAACACGCCCAAAATAACCTTCTTTTTTCAATTCATCTCCGACGCCCTGTGTCAACGAATCCCCTAGACCAATTACATGGACTTTTTTCGGAATGAAGTAACCGGGAATTTTCCATTCGGTAAATGCGATTTCGGGTCGCTCAGAAAAAACACCTGTTTTTTTAATTACAATTTGCTGGCAACCGGACAATAATAATGAGAAGGCGATCACAAACAAAAATACTCTTCTCATACGTAGAGTTCCCCTTTTCTTCAGTAAAGAATCATTTGTTATTCTGCGTAATACATGAAGCCTATCGCACCTTCACCGGTGTGTGTACTGATAATCGGCGCCGTAAATGTAAGTTTCACATCTTTGATACCAAAGTCTTGGATCAATTTTTTCAATGGTTCTCCCATTGCCAACCCATTTGCGTGCGAAATCCCGACTCCGCGAATAAGCTTTCCGGCTGTCTCATCTTTGAAAACTTTGAACAGATGAGCTACGACTTGTTTATGACTCCGTGCTTTCGCGACAGGTGTATAAACACCGTCCTGTAAGGTTGCGATCGGTTTAATATTTAACAGGGAACCGATCATCGCTTTTCCTTTGCCGATACGGCCGCCTTTCACAAGATTATCGAGTGAGTCGACAACAACGAAAAGTGTTGTATTTTTGCGAATCGCATTCAAACGTTCAATAATTTCTGCAACAGATTTCCCTTGCTGGGCTAATTCCGCAGCCTCCGTAACTTGAAATGTCAACGCATGTGAGATAAACATCGAATCGATGACAGTCACTTTTGAATCTGTCATTTCGGCAGCTGCTTGGGCGGATTTCACGGTGCCGCTCATGCCTCCAGTCATATGTATAGAGATGATTTCACTGCCATCCTCACCGAGTTTGTCATACAACTCTTTGAAAACACCTGCCGCTGGTTGTGAACTTTTCGGTAGTTCTACGGACTTTTTCATCATGCCAATAAATTCCTCGGCTTGTATATCTACACCATCGATGTATGTTTCTCCGTCAATCTGGATGGTTAGCGGAACAATATGGACACCATATTTAAGGATATCCTCTTCATTTAAATCAGCTGTTGAATCCGTGACAATATAGACTTTTTTCATTACGTGCACTCCCCTCAAATAGTAGCAGTTCTCAATATAATTTAGTATAGTAAAAGGTAAGGAGGTTAACTACATGACAGTCGCATTTGATTTTAAAAATGGACGAGAAGAGTTGTGGAATGCAATTACACACGGTATTGCCCTTCTTCTTAGTATACCTGCACTTGTGTTTTTAGTACTTGATGCTGTTCGCGATGGTACTGTTCTCCATGTTGTCAGCTATACCATTTTCGGTTTTTCTATGCTCCTCTTATTCCTTATGAGTACACTGCTGCATAGTATGCCAATAAAGTTCAAACATTTGTTTTCCATATTGGATCACTCGGCCATTTATATCCTGATTGCTGGAACCTATACGCCGCTCCTTCTTATCACTGTAAAAGGAGTACTAGGTTGGACACTGTTTGGTATTGTTTGGGGTCTGGCCATTGCAGGTATTTTGTTCAAAGTGTTTTTCATTCATCGTTTTGAATTTGTGTCGCTCATCTTCTATATTCTAATGGGCTGGCTTATTATAATCGCTATCAAACCGCTGTATACCCATTTGACTTTCACAGGGTTCGCGCTACTCGTGACGGGTGGTTTGTTGTATACGTTCGGTTCGATTTTCTACGCATGGAGAAGGATCCCATACAACCATGCAATTTGGCATCTATTTGTTATTGCTGGCAGCGCCGCAATGTATTTCTGCGTCCTCTTGTATACATGAGGACGCTTTTTTGATCTTATATATGTTGTACCATTGAATCCGCTACGGCGCTAGGGGATGCCTCCCTCCCTAAGCCAAGCAGCTTCGCCGCCATTCTTAGGGCTTCGGCTTCCCCTTGGAAGGCGCCTTCGCTCAGTTTATATCAGTTATTCTTTTCGTACACGAGAAATGAATAAGGAATGCCGTCTTCTGTGATGTGATTTTCCGAAGTCGATATGAGCTTCCATTCAGGGCCGTATGAAGGGAAAAAAGTATCCCCGTCGTACTGTTTTTGAATATGCGTAATGTAGAGGCGATCTGCCACTTCCAGAGCTGTTCGGAAAATTTCCGCTCCACCGATAATCATCACTTCTTCTGCGTATTCCTCCGCCCTAGCAATCGCATCTTTTAGATTGTGTACGACGACAGCACCTTCAACTGTATAAGACTCATTTCTTGTAACGATGATACTCAGCCGTCCAGGCAAAGGCCTGCCGATCGATTCGTACGTTTTACGTCCCATTACCATTGCTTTTCCCATCGACATCTTTTTGAAGTAAGCAAGGTCTTCTGGAATATGCCACGGTAAGTCATTATTGACACCAATGACCCTATTCAGGTCATGGGCTACAAGCAGTGAAATCATGGAAATCCTCCTATCTTTAAACGGCAATTGGTGCTTTAATTTTTGGATGTGGTTCATAATTTTCCAGTTCGATATCTTGCGTTTCCAATTCAAAAATTGTTTTGCCTTCGATATTCAGCTTCAACGTCGGCAGTTGTCGGGGTTCCCGTGTCAATTGCTCATTCACTTGATTGATATGATTCGTGTAAATATGCGCATCTCCAAGTGTATGGACGAATTCACCGACACCAAGACCACATTCATGTGCGATCAAATGGATTAATAGCGCATAGGATGCAATATTGAATGGCACACCCAGGAATATGTCCGCACTTCGCTGGTAAAGCTGGCATGACAATTTACCATCCGCGACATAAAACTGAAATAATGCATGACACGGCGGCAAAGCCATTTCTTCAACTTCAGAAGGGTTCCATGCAGTCACAATATGTCTGCGGGAATCAGGATTATTTTTAATACCTTCAATCAAATTGGCAATTTGATCAATCGTTTGTTCTCCATTTGACCACGAACGCCACTGCTTGCCATAAACCGGCCCCAGATCGGCATATTTCGCAGCAAATTCATCATCTTCCACAACACGCTTTTTGAATGCATCCATTTCAATTTTATAGACAGCCGCAAACTCTGGATCTCTTGAAGCGCGGCGTCCGAAGTCGGTCATATCTGGACCACTGTATTCCAAACTCGTCGCCCATTGTTCAAAAGCCCATTCATCCCAGATTGGATTGCGGTCTTCAATGAGCGTTTTGACATTTGTATCGCCTTTTAAAAACCATAACAATTCAGATGAAATAAGCCGGAAAGCCGTTCTTTTCGTTGTCATAAGGGGAAAACCTTCATTTAAATCGAAGCGCATCTGATAACCAAAGACGCTGATTGTCCCTGTACCTGTGCGGTCTTCTTTTTTTTCACCTGTTTCAAGAACATGTTTACATAATTCTAAATACTGTTTCACTAGAAAGCCTCCTTGCATTAGTGTTCAGTATATCAAATATAATGTAGCTATCATAATAAAAACACACCTCTGGCATAGTTATTTAGGATAACCATGCCAGAGGTGTGTTTTTCGTCTTTGAAATGTCAAATTTCTAAGATTTCTATTGGCAAGTACTAGGATTTAAGCTCGTGACTCGAGTACTACGAAGAATGATTGTGGTAGGGATTGTCAAATCATTTTTATTCGTATTCATTGCAAAAGTAATATGGTAAATTCCGCTGCCGTATATATTGTAATCTCTATCAATAAACTAAATGTACAAAGTAAATGAAAGGATGAAAAATTGAAACGAGCACTTTACTATGCAGCCGCTATCGTTATTGGGATCGGATTAGGGATTTTTGCAACTATCATTATGAATTGAGTATTTTTGTATGATTGTTTAAATTGAGCTTAGTCGCTTTACAGAGGGTAGACGGGGCAGACCCGACAGAATTTTTCAAATCAACTCATAAAGTATAATGATAAACGCAAAAAAGCCGAGCATTTTCCAGCTCGGCTTTTCCAATAGTAATCATAAGTATTTTTTAAGATAGCCACTTAGGTGGCGTGTTTTTTGCCCAATAGATGTCTCCGATTGAATGATGAGCTATAAAATTATCATCAGCAATGTGATAGTGGAAGTTGTAGAAATAGCCGTCTTGCGGCCTCTTTTCAGTACGTACATGAAAACGAATAAGGTCTTTTCTATCTTCGATATCATATACATTGAATATTTTTTCGGAGTAGTCTCCTGCGGGTTTTTCACTGATAGCAAGACGTCGTTTATGTAAATCCCCGGAACTTGAAAGCGTCATTTGAATTGCTTCTTCAATTTTCGGAAAAATGACATTGTCAAATTCATCAGCGATTACAGGTCCAACCTTAGTTCCAAATTTCATATAAGATAACTTTTTCGCAGACGTGATAAATAATTCTTCTATAGACTCCGGATTATCTTCTAAACTATCATTCGTTACCGAATCTGCTAATCCAATAGAATAGTCTTCACTTCGCGAAGGACCTACCGAATGTTTCGAAACGTCTTTATCTTGCAAGTTTGTCCAAATTTCATGATTCGGTGAAATGGCACCGAATGTCAAGAGTGCTACGGCAACAATGAGCGTTTTCTGTAACCATTTTTTCATAACATCTCACCCGCAATTATGTGTATTTTTTAAGACGCATTTGTCTATTTGACGAAAAGGTGTTGATAAAGGTTTCTTCTTTCTAACTTTCATTGTACAATAAAAATGAAGATAAATGTTCGTTTTTTTGAAGGAGGTACTCACTGATGGATGTACAATTGTTTATCGGCCTAGGGATGCTTGCGTTGGTCCTATACCTAAGCTCGTTGAATTTCACTCATTAATTTCAATTAACGCCGTCGTCCTCAACTTAGAGGACGACGGCGTTTTTCATTTTTCGATAAAAGCGAAATGGAACTTTGTGTTTGGCCTAATTTTTTGTTCCATATGAAATCGTTTGAATATAGGTGAATCAAACTGGTCTTTTACGACAATACGCCGCTTACATACACGAAGTGCTTGTTCTATCCATTCATCTGTAAGTGAACTATGCAAGCCAGCTTGACGCAGTCGTGTAAAATTTGACGATTCTACAATTGGCGTCTGAAACATCGGGTCCATGTAGACAATATCCCATGACGAATCGACTTGTTGCCTCAAAAACTCAACTGCTTCCGACTGAATGACTTCGATTCGATTCATAGCCTGAACAAGTTGCTCTGATTCTGATGGGAACGAACGAAGACCTTGGTCGGTTATGAATGCGATAGCTGGATCTGCTTCAATGCCAAATACTTTGCCGTTTTCACCAGTGATAAATGAAGCAATAATACTGTCAGAGCCGAGCCCGAGTGTACAATCGAGAAATGAATCATTTTTTTGTAATTGAGTTATGTCGATTAACGGGTCTGTTTCGCCGTTCACTAACCTTTTCAATCTGAACGCTGCAGAATTAGGATGAAAGAAAAACGGTTCATCCATTCCGATACGATAGAAATCATACCGGTTTTTTCCCGCTACAATAACGTCTGATCCATGCGTACTTTGTATCCGGGATACCGATTGTTTTTTACGTTCGACAATCGGAAAACCAAGAATTTCAGATGCTTTTACCGCAAGTTTCAAAGAGTAATCATCAGGTCTGCCTGCGGTCGTGATGACAGTACTCATTACTTACAAACTTGGCCAAGTACTTCTGACAGATGATCTTTAATTTGCTCCATCTCAAAATTCTCGATTTGTTCCCGCGGGATAAAGTACGCAAGCGCCCCATCTTTCCATAGTGCAATTGAAGGTGAACTCGGCGGTACTTCTGGGAAATGATCCCGCATCATAGCTGTCGCTTCTTTATCTTGTCCTGCAAATACTGTCAACAAGTGATCTGGTTTATGTTCGGCTTCCTGTATTGCTTCTCTCACTGCTGGACGCGCAAGACCTGCGGCACACCCACAAACCGAATTGATAACAACTAGCGCTGTTCCCTCAATTGACTTCATCGTTTCTTCAACATCCTCAGCAGTCGTTAGTTCCGTAAATCCATTTTGTGAAAGTTCTTCACGCATCGGTTTCACGATGCCCTTCATGTAATCATCGTATGCATTCATATAATAATCCCCTTTCAATCTATTTAAATAGTGCTTGTTGTAAAAGGTTTTTCCATCTTTCATATTACCTTGTTCTCTGTATTTTTTCACTTAATAGCGACTAAATAGGATGAAATGAGGAATCTATTCTAATCCGCTTTGACGCGTAGGGGACTCCTCTTGCTCAATAAAACTCATCTTGCTAGCTGCTGGCACCTAAACACCGAATCAAGATAGCCCACAAAACAATTAATTGATAGCGCTTTCGGATTGTCTTCCATGCTCTGAAACTAAGTAGGAGTATTTCACGCTTTATTTCTCACGACAAATGTCCTCGAAAGCAATCTAACTAATAGTTGTCCTGTAAATAAAACTAATGCAATAAATATAACTGCGCCTTCCCTTCCTACAGGTTTAAACCAGGCACCTTCATCAAAAATAAAATTAGAAGCCAAAAATATTGATAACAGCCCTGTTATGATATTCACAAAAAAAATATAACGCAATTTAACGTTTCTTGATAATAAACCAGCTACAATTACAAACAAAATAGCGCTCGGAAGTAGAAAAGTAGCTTCTTCATGTTTAATATGCTGTCCATATTCATAGTAATGAAAAAGAAATGGCACTGGAATTAAAGTTACAATTAACCATAATATTTCCATAAAGTCCTTCCCGATAAAGTTATTCCCAGGTTTCATCAGACGACTCCCCTTTGGATAACTCACTTAAACGCATTAAGGCTTCTTGCTCTTCAAATGAGCTATACCATCGATAATTTTTGTCATCTAAGATTCGATAATGTTGACTAATTACGTTTTGTTGCAATCGAAAACTCCCTTTATTATCGATTTCTTGCCACCAAACTCTTCCTCCCATTGACTTATCCCTCGGTCTATCTATTCCATTGTGTGCGATAGTTTCAATGATTTCTAGGGGCTCATCTCCCAAAACAGACTTCAAAATTTCGCTATCTCTGAATAAGGCACATACCGCAATTACATTTGTCCACCCCGATAACATTCTTCCTTTTTCAATTTGGATAAGTGTTTTTTTTGACATCCCCATAATCTCTGCCATTTTTTCCTGTGAATAACTTTTTTCCAACCGAATAAGTCTCATTTTACTAGAAATAAGTTCAATCAATTGCTCTTTATTCATCTATTACTAACTCCCTTTCCAAAAGTTACTTATCCATCCAATTGGTGTAATAGTACACCATAAAGAAATAAGCTTCAAGATTTATTTATTCCATTCACGATGCAATTTTGAAGGAGATCCTTATTTTTATTAAAGTATTGTTAGGTGCGTATGTTGATTTTTATAAGAAAACTACTATTTCGGTCCTCTGTACATTTGCAAATTCAATTAGTGTTTTGCCTTGAATCCGTAAACATTCTCATTCATACCTAATTATTCGTTTTTGGGGGAACATACGTCATAAGAGGTGATTTTATGGCAAGGTTTTTCCATATTCTTATTAGCTTATGCTTGATTTTTCCATCCTTTATTACTTCGGAAGCAAATGCGTCAAGTATAAAAGTAGCGTTTATTAGAGATGGCTATTTATGGATTAAAATCGACGAAAAAGAGCAAGTACTCACGGATGAAAAAGCAATATACCCTTACCCGCCACTTTGGTCTTTCGATGGAAATATGATTCTTTATCAAAAAAAAGTCGTGGAATTAGTAAATGAACATAAGCGGATCTCAAATCAATTGTGGGTTTATGACTTGGAAACAAAAAAGCATTTAAAAATTTTTCATGACGGATTAAACCCTAAATGGTCTCCAACTGAAAATATTGTCTCTTTTAGCGATAACGGTGTATTGAATATATCTGATTTAAAAACATTCTATAATATCGCTTTGGGGGTAAATGATTATGAGTGGCAGCCGGACGGAAAGGGCTTCATCGTCTCTTCAAGTGCTTCGCTTCGACCGGATGGATGGACTAACCCTGTCCTTTACACGATATCAATAGCAAATGGCTATCAAAACATCAGAGATTTAACGAACAATGTGACAAAGTTCTTTGTGATTCCAAACGAGGTAGTGAAAGGTGACGTGAAAGTTCCTTCGATAAATGCAGAATCATTTTCCTATTCTCCAGATAAACAGTGGATTTCCTTTATCGTGACTCCAACGGCATCTCTAGCGATGGACAGTGATATGCTTTGTGTGATTTCTATAGACGGAAAAAAATTTGAAGTTTTAGATGAAGTCATCTGGGAATTCACACCGAAATGGGCTTATAATGAAAACTTACTCGGTTATATTGCCGGCGGCGGAAGAATTGTTTTAGGTTTTAAAAATAAAAATCTAAAAGTAAAGGAAATTCCAGCTTACCACGCAGTAAATCTAACCCCAAAAAAATATTCGGAAATGGATTTTTCATGGGTGAACGACAGTTCGCTTATCGTTTCAAGAGTAAAGGAAAGTGAATGGTCAAACGATGCTGGGAAACGTCCAAAAGCTTCATTATACTTTTTAGCACTAACGGGTCAAAAACAACTAAAAATAACGATGCCGCCCAAAGACAAAGGCGATTATAAACCCGTTTTTTTCCCTTCAATCAATAAAATTACTTGGATACGAAAAAGCGATTTTGCTTCAGCCAAAGGCGATTTATGGGTGGCTGATCCCAATGGTGAGGATGCAAAAATATGGATACATGATATAGGCCTGTACACCTTTTTCCCATCACAGTAATCTGTTATTAGTAGAAACAAGCCGTCTTCCCTGATTGGGAGCAGATGGCTTGTTTTAGTACTTACCATGAAATTGTGATTCTTCCCTAACAGTAGCAACTATTATCTTCAAATTTTACTAGTTATGATTTTTTCACAATCATCATAGTCTCGATGGCACATACTTACTTTTCGTCCACCAAAAGTCCACGGTCAATTGCTACATACAAGAGCCCGATTGCATCAGAATCTGTCAATGTTCCCTTTACTAACTTTTCATGCCATATCGGGGATAATGGGTCATCTGCCATCTTTTCAAGCTTCTTTAAAACGGCACTTGTCGAATTGATAAGTGACTGCGATGATGGTTTATACAATTTATGTGCTCCTTCCTTGAGGGCTAATGTTGGACTAGTTATCGGCTGCAATTTAAAGAATGTAGCCAATCCTTCCGCAATAGCTTCTCCTTGGGCTTTCAAGTATTGATTGTCTCGTAACTTTATTATGTCACCTGTAGAATCCATAAATCCCCCCTCTGTTAAGATTGCCGGCATAGCAGATTCACGCAGAACGTGGAAGTTCGCCCGCTTCATACCCCGATCACTTATCCCCATCGCCATAACAATCCGTGGATGTATAGCACCTGCAATTTCAATTGATTTCGGATTTGCTTTTGGGTTGTCCATTGTATAGGTTTCAATACCGCTATGGTTCCCCCATTTATTTGCTAAGGCATTATGGTGGATAGATGCATATACATCCGCTTTCCATTTATTAGCAAGGCTCGTGCGTGTTTTAAGTGGTACATCTGTTTTCCCGGTCGGATCATCCACACGAAGAATTTCCACATCTTTGTATGTTTTTAATTTAGCTATGGCGTATTTAGCTACTTTATTATTAAATGACCACTCTCTTTCATCATCAGGAGAACGTTTACCTGGCGTATTCAATCCATGTCCCGCATCGATTACGATTTTCACCATTTGTGACACCTCCTTATCGTGTCCTATTAAAAAGTACTGGTTATTTTTAAATTGCCGCGGAAATCTAAAGTACCTTTCTATCTATACTATTCACCCTGCGTTTTTGGATGGCGGCACTTGTCCACTTTCAGACAAATAAGTAAAGGTCACGCTAAATTCGAACATTTTAAAGTGTCCAATTCATTTCATTTCTTTTTTTAGCTTCGCACTGTTAAATGGCAATCCTAATTGTTTTCTGTAAAAGTTGAAATTAAGTTCAACATGGTGCAATAACAGCTTATTTTTATCAAATAACTTTAAACTTTCTTCGTAGTGTTCCCATCTGATGTCTTTTTTTATGGCCCAAATAATTGAATCTAAATCAGGATCTACTAACTCATAGTTTCCCTTGATCACTTCTTCAATTTCAAAAAAAGCTTCTTTTGTAATGCCATCATACCCATCTCCTGGCACTACGGCCGCTACTAGTATTTTTAATAATGGTGTGTACACTTTTCTTAAAATTTCTGTTTTATATTTAACAGCTTCGTTTCGTAACTCTTTCATTATTTGAAAATGATAATTAAAAAAGCTTGTGATGACGATTGTAATTGAAGAACTGATCAATGCGATGATGACTTCTCTCATTGTTCTCTCTCCCACACCTCTATTCAACGGATATATCATTATATTCAGATGGCATAAGAAGGTGTGTGTAATCTGCTGGAGTTTTTTCAAAAAAAGCCGCTTACCCATTTGGATAAGCGGCCGTATATTAGTTTTTTTCGACTTTGCCCCTTGAGAGTCCGAAGTATGCCAAGACTGCAATGAAAGCTGAAGCGAAGATAATGGCACCCATTGGAATTGCGGTCTCTTCCCCAGCAATACCTACAAGAGGTGCTGTTATTGCTCCTAAAATGAAAGGCAATAGTCCAAGTAATGCCGATGCACTTCCAGCAATATGGCCTTGCTTTTCCATCGCGAGTGAAAAAGATGATGTCGAAATGACGCCAATCGAAGCAACGAAGAAGAAGATAGGAACAACGATGGTAATAAGCGGCCCATTCAGTAACACAGCAATCAGCAGCAATGCGCCTGAAGTGATAGAGATGAACAAACCCGATTCTAAAAATCGTTTTTCTGAGACAACACCTGTTAAGCGTCCCACTACCTGAGTCCCAATAATAAGTCCAACTCCATTCATACCGAATAATATGCTGAATGTCTGTGGTGAAACGCCGTATATATTTTGATAAACGAAAGGTGTTCCTGCGACATAAGCAAAAATACCGGCCATGATGAAACCTTGGGCAAGCGCATACCCCATGAATTCCCTACTTTTAAGCAGCGAGAGAAAGTTTTTTAATGTATGAGAGAGTTTACTCGGCACGCGCATTTGTTCCGGCAATGTTTCATCCATTCTCCAAAGGACAATGACAAATAGCAAAAAGCCGATTGCGCTTAAGACTGCAAATACCCCAGTCCACTCAGTAAACGCGAGGATACCTCCCCCAAGAACAGGTGCGAGAATTGGTGCTAAGTTATTAATCAGCATGAGTAAAGCGAAAAACTTCGTCAATTCCCGTCCACTATATAAATCTCGGACAACAGCCCTTGAAATAACGATACCTGCGGCCGCAGCAAATCCCTGCAAGAAACGAGCGGCAATGAAGAACCCGATATTCGGGGAAAATACACATAAGAGTGATGCGACGAAATAGGCAATAAGTGCAATAAGCAAGGGCTTTTTCCGTCCATGGACATCACTCATGGGGCCAAGAATAAGTTGACCTAATCCGATCCCTAACAGACAGGCAGTTAAACTAACCTGCACAAAGGTAGCTGTGGTGCCGAAAGCTTCTACGATTGTGGGGAATGAAGGCAAATACATATCAATTGTTAAGGGGCCCATCGCTGCTAGTGCTCCAAGAAGTAATGCAAATCGTATTCGTTTATTACCTTTAAGTGGTCCCATGTTCACTAACGACCTTTCTATGAATGAAAATAGTGCGTATGTATGTGATAAACTCGCAAAAAAAAAGAATCACAAGTATCCTACTATATCACCAAATAGCTAAAGATAAAAGAGGGATGATTCGGAACGCTAAGCAATGTTAAAAATTATACCTATCATTTGATAATTTCAATTAGCTGTGGCGCTCTTTGCTTGGAAAGGAAGCAGTCCAATCCTTCCAAGCTGGATTGCTTATGACCCAAGCGGCTGGCGCCTGAAGTCTGGACAGAGCTCCAACTCAAAATAATATGTTTTCCCTTTTTAAAAAACGTTAGTGGAGTGTAAGTCTTTCACATCCACTAACGTTTTTATTTTTGATAATCAGACTTGTTACATTATTCTTGTGAACCTGTACGTGCTTTCGTCATTTGTTTCCAAACAGAACCTTGGGCTTCTTCGCCTTCAGAAATTCTTGCTATTGCCATACGGACTTGAAGTTTGACTTCAAACTCCGGATCATCTTCCGCTGCCTTTAAAGCAGGAAGCGCCTTTTCAGTTCCAGTTTCGTATAAGAACATAGCTGCACGCCAGCGTACCAGTTTGTTCTTATCCATCAAAATTTCGATTGCTGCCTGTTCGAACCCCTCAAAACCCAGGTCACTCATGCAGTCTCCGGCTGTACGGCGAACTGCCCAGCTTTTATCTTTCAATGCTTTTTCTACATATGGAATGACAGCGGCGTCTTCGATCATACCAAGATAAACCGTTGCAAGGCGTCGGATTGACATCTTTTCATCGTCAAGTGCACGCTCAAGGAGCGGCACATCTGACATGTCCGGATCAGGGATTTGATCTAGCAGTTGGAATCTAGTTTCCCATTGATCCACCGAAAACTCTTCCAAAGAAATCTTTCTTCCGCGCTGGATACCTTCACTTTGTCCTTCATTTGCCTGACGGATAATGCCTTGCAAGCGTTCTTCTGGATACGCCGCTTCAATTTCCTGTATCACGGTCTCACCGATTTCAACTTTTTCTCCGTAACGAATGCCATAATCTGCCCATTTACGAAGCAAGATATAATTTTCCACTTCACGTCCATGGACATTTTCCATCGCCTGCGTAAAGCGTTCACTTAGGCCAAATCGTTCTTCAGAAATACTATCAAATACCTTCACTTGAAGAGGGATATCTTTGTAGGTTTGAACGTGTACGTAAACTTCCCCGTAGCTATCGTCAAACTCATTTGTAGTTTCTGTCTGTGTACTTTGCTCTTCATTAAAAACGGCTTGGACGTCTGCAAGAATGGATTCCCACGCGACATTGCCAATTCGCTCGACTGCCATGAAGTTCATGACATGATAAATTCCTTTTACGCCATTAATACTCAATAATGCTGAGGCTGGATAGGATGCTGTTTCCGCGTCGTTTTTTTTATAATTATGACTAGTACCTTTAGGTAACTCCGTGTCGAGTACAATTTTCATGGAGTTGGGACTTGGTGTCGGTTCAATTGTTACTATTTTCAAGTGTATTTTCCCCTTTCATTGGGACTTATTCAATTCTTGTAAAAAAGACCAGCGTTCAATAAGTGTTTCGTATTTACTATTTACCTCGTCAAGTGTTGCCGTAAGTTCCCTCAGTTTATCGTAATCGGAGCCGGTAGATGCCATTTCTGCTTCCGTCGATTCAATCAGTTTTTCTACTTTTTCGATGTCCGACTCAATTGTTTCGTATTCTTTCTTTTCAGCATAGGACATTTTCTTTTTTTGTTCCTGTTGAACTGGCTTTTCTATTGCAACGATTGGCTCGTGAACCAATTTTTCTTTAGGCACATAGGTTTCAAGGAAATCAGAATAAATACCAAACCAGGTGTCTATATCGCCTGAGCCATCCATCACCCATAGTTTTGTCGACGTGCGATCTAAAAAGAACCGATCATGGGAGATTGTGATGACAACGCCTGGGAATGTATCAATGAACGTTTCAAGAACAGAAAGGGTCTCAAGGTCGAGATCGTTAGTCGGTTCATCTAACAGCATGACGTTTGGTTGCTCCATTAGCAGTTTCAATAAATAAAGTCTTTTGCGCTCACCGCCTGATAATTTACCAATAGGTGTCCCGTGTGCTTGTGTAGGAAATAAAAAACGCTCCAACATTTGAGAAGCTGAAATGCGAACACCATCAGCATCTTCAATATCATTCGACGTATCTCGAATATATTCGATAATTCGTTTTTTCTCATCCATTATTGGTGTGTGCTGTTGGAAATGGGCTATCTTAACTGTAGTTCCTTTGTCGATATATCCGCTATCCGGTTCGCTCTCTCCAGAAAACATATTCAATAACGTTGTTTTGCCTGCTCCGTTAGGTCCAACAACTGCTATGCGATCACCTGATTGTAGAATGCATGAGAAATCATCAATAACTTTTCTGCCGCCGAACGACTTCGAAATGCCAACCGCCTCAATTACTTTCTTACCCAGTCGTGTCGACTTAAGCGCGACGTCCATTTCTCCACCCGTGTCTTCTTTTTTAACTTTCTCCGCTAGTTCATCAAAGCGGCCAATCCGTGCTTTTTGCTTTGTCGATCTCGCTTTCGCACCTCGTCTGATCCATTTCAATTCAGACCGGTATCGATTGCGTAGCTTATCATCCGACGCCGCAGCCATTTCTGCGCGAATGGCTTTCGATTCAAGATAATTTCCGTAATTACCTGTATGTGAATATAATGTTTTATCTGCAAGTTCATAGATATTGGTAGATAATTCATCTAAAAAGTAACGGTCATGGGTAACAAAGATAACCGCTCCTTGTTCATTTTTCAAGTAGTCCGACAGCCACATAATTGAATCTACATCGAGATGGTTTGTCGGTTCATCCAGCAACAAGAGATCAGCAGGCTCAATCAGTACTTTTGCAAGTGTAACCCGTTTTTTCTGTCCGCCTGAAAGCTCGCCCATCTTCTTATCAAACGTTTCAATGCCAAGTTTCGATAAAATCGTCCTTGCTTTTGAGTTTATATCCCAACCGGATAGATCGTCCATCTGGTTTTGAAATTTCGAGTATTGGTCCTGATTTAGTGTAGACTCCGGATTTGCTGAAAGTGCTTGAAGTGCGTTTTCATACTCCAAGTTGACCTTGATAATCGGGGCATCACTCATGAACACCGTTTCCATCACTGTAAGTTCTGGGTCGACTTCAGGTTCTTGAGGCAAATAAACAATCCGGTATCTATTCGGATGATCGGTCGAAATCGAATCTGCTTCTTCGATTCCTGCGATGATCGATAACAACGTCGACTTACCTGTTCCATTGATGCCGAGCAAGCCGACTTTCTCACCGCTCACGACCGTAAACGCTATATTTTTGAACAATGTTTTCTCCCCAACGGTCTTCGTAAGGTTTTCTATAATCAATTGACTCATGACAACACTTCCATTTCTAATGTCTACCTCGTACTATCATAGCCGATTTAGCATGCTTTTTAAAAGGGTATTGTACTATCCATGCAACTTAACATAAGAAAAATGCATGTTACATGAGAAGTATTGTTTCAAAACCCACAAAATGGTACGATTCCATCAATCGTCTTTCCGCTAAAGGATGTGGTCATTATTCATTTGAAGGTTCATGAATCAGAAGAATACAACGAAGTTGAAGTCATTATAAACTGTCGACAAATCGATGACCGGCTTAGACGGTTAATCGAACAAATAAAACAAATGACAACCTCAATAACCGGGACAAAAGATGGGCGAACATATTCCCTTCCTATCGATGGCGCATATTATATCGAATCCATCGATAATCGTTCTTTTCTTTACAATGAAAAAGACGTCTACGAAACTGATTTAAAACTGTATGAGATTGAGAAGATGTTGACAGGAACTCATTTTATCCGCATTAGTAAAAACTTAATTGTGAATACGTTGCACATTGAAAGCGTCCGAGCTTTGTTCAATGGAAAGTTTGAAGCCACTTTGACGAATGGAGAACTAGTAATTGTAAATAGACATTACGTTAAGTCCTTCAAAGAAAAGTTTATATTGCGGGGTGGAAATTAATATGGATGGATTCAAACATTATATTTCAACAGGTTGTATTTCGTTTACATTCAGTTGTATCTTCTATTTTTCATTTAGTTTCTTGAATTTATTTCCACCTATGGATGAACGAATGGTCGTCAATATGTTGGTTATCTCAATTGGCATCATGTGTTTAATTTTCGTTACACATTTGTTGCCCATCCGAAACTTTTTGCTGTTCCGATTACTTGAATTTGTTGACGTTATAATTGTTCTACTAGTAGCCGGCTTCGTTTTCGACATGTTTCCATTCAGTTGGTCTACTCTAGCATTTGTTGTCATAATTGGTTTCCTGACGTATATCGTGGTAATTTTTATGATTTTTATGGGCAATCAATCCAGTGCAGTGCAAATAAATTCCGTTATTGCGCGTGGAAAAAGGAGTGATTTAAATAAACAAGATAATTGAAGTGCAAAGATTGTCAAAGTCATACGGGAAAGTAAAGGCTGTTAACGATATCAGTTTCTACGTAGAGGAAGGTGCACTGTTCTCTTTTTTAGGAACAAATGGTGCGGGGAAATCTACAACCATTTCAATTTTATTGACACTCTTAAAGCAGGACTCAGGTCTTGTAAATGTAAATGGCTACATTGTCGGCAAACATGACCAAGCCATTCGAAAAGAAATTGGCGTTGTATTTCAAGAAAGTCTACTAGACCCTCTGTTAACCGTAAAAGAGAATTTAGCTATCCGGGGATCATTTTATGGGATGACTCGGAAAGAACGTAACGCTAGGATTACTCGGGTTATGGAGATCGTGGATATACAGTCTATTTCAAATCGTCTTTACGGGAAATTATCAGGTGGACAACGTCGGCGAGCGGATATTGCACGTGCGCTCATTCATAAACCGAACATCTTAATACTGGACGAACCGACAACGGGCCTTGATCCACAAAGCCGAAAAAACATTTGGGAAACGGTTTTGCAACTTCAAAAAGAAACAGGCATGACTGTATTTTTAACAACACATTATATTGAGGAAGCAGCCAATTCCGATTATGTGGTTGTGATGAAAGAAGGAAACGTTATTGCGAAAGGAACTCCTGAACAATTAAAAAATGAATATTCCACTGATTTACTGACGATTTTAACAGATAAGGAAATTGAATTAAGCCGTGTGCTCGCTGAGGATGGAGTGGTTTTCAAAATTGAAAAATCCCTATTTTCACTCCCACTTGTGCATACGAAGGATGCTATCCCACTTCTAGAAAGATTTGCTCCTTTTATCAGCTCGTTTGAAGTAAGAAAGTCAAGCTTGGACGATGTATTCATCGCCATCAATGGAAAGGGCGTGAATCAAGATGATGGCATTCGCTAAACGAAATATTTTATTGTATTTTAGGGATAAAACGACAGTTTTTTTCTCTCTTCTTGCAGTTATTATATTAATCACTCTTTACTTTTTATTTTTAGGTGACATGACTTCCAAAGGGCTGCCCGACTTTCCTGCAAAAGAAGCATTGCTTACTTCATGGTTCATCGCGGGAATCCTAGCGGTAACTTCTATGACAACAACCCTCGGATCATTTGGCATCTTAGTTGAAGATCGTGCAAATAAAACATACATGGATTTTTATTCTTCCCCTATTGCACGTGCGAAATTGGTTGGCGGTTATATTATCAGCGCGTTAGTTGTAGGTTTCATTATGTGCATGATCACGCTCATTGCTTCAAATGTGTTTCTCTACGTTTCCGGAGAAGCTGTGCTGTCATTTGGTAAAATGATAGAGGCGGGTGGTGTAGTTATTTTATCCGTTTTGGCGAGCGGATCGATGGTGCTTCTATTGGTTTCCTTTTTCAAAACGTCAAATGCATTTGCTGCGGCAAGTACAGTCATCGGAACACTGCTTGGCTTTTTAGCAGGCATCTACATTCCGATTGGCGGTTTGCCAGAGTACATACAAGCAGTCGTCAAGCTTTTTCCTGTTTCCCATTCGGCTGCCCTGTTCCGGCAATTGTTGATGGAAGGACCCCTTCTAGATGCCTTTTCAAATTCTCCAGCGGAAATGAAGCAAGGATTTAAAATTGATATGGGTATGCTCTACGAAATCAATGGTACACAAACTTCCAAGTTATTTAGCATCCTCTATCTTTGTGTTACAACGCTACTTTTTTTTGGACTTTCACTGCTCGTTATGAAAAGAAAAAGTAAATAAGCTTGCAAATGCTAGTTGGAGAAGACTACCTCCTTAGCACTTGCAAGCTTTTATTTTTTTCTTAATTCACAAGGAGGCTCGTTATTCCTTTTGGTTCTCAGTAAGCGTCGTGGAATTTGTCTTCCATCTCTTGCTCTACACAAGAACCATCCAAAGCAGCATTGTAACTACAATCGTTATTACACCTTGTAATAGCGTCGCCATCGTTTGTGCTTTATAAGCATCCGTCACTGTCATGCCGCTGAATTGTGTAACGACCCAAAAGAAACTGTCGTTTACGTGGCTCACTGTCATTGCACCGGCACCGATCGCCATGACAACAAGCGCAAGTGGGATGGCTCCTTCAATACCCATCGCAGGTAATAGCGGCGCTACTAATGTCGATGTGATAACAAGTGAAGCGGTTGAAGAACCTTGGGCGGTTTTCAATGCCGCTGCGATGATAAAAGGAATGAGCAGGAACAATGCACCGCCTGCTAACGCGTCCATATTCATGTTTGCGATAAGATCTGCAACACCTGAATTTGAGATAACTTTTCCGAACGCTCCTCCTGCCCCAGTGATAAGAAGAATCGGAGCAGCTTCCTTCAATGCATCGCCTATCCAACCTGATAGTGTTTCCTCATTCAATTTAGGAAGTAATAAAAATGCTGCCAATACACCGAATAAAAGTGCAACAGTTGGTGCTCCTAAAAAGCGCAGGAAGTTAATAAAAGCAGTGTCTTCGCCGGTAAGAGTCGCTACCGATCCAATACCAATCAACACTATCGGTAAGACTATCGGCAAGAATGCTTTGAAAGTCGAAGGCATTTTTCCAAATGATTTCACTATCTCTTCGTAATTTAACCCACCTTCTTCTGCATCTTCTGGCACTTCAATTTTTGACGCTACTTTAACTGCCCAAAAATAACCGACAATGACCGCTGGGATCGCGACGAAAAGTCCAATTAAAATAATGGTCCCTAAATAATTTTCTGCCCCGATATTACCGGCAGCAGCAATTGGTCCAGGTGTCGGCGGAACTAATGTGTGTGTCGCATACAATCCAGTTGCGAGGGCAACTGACATCGATGCAATTCCCACCTTCGCCCGTTTTGCAAGAGCTTTTTTCAAGCTTGATAATATAATGAACCCAGAATCACAAAAAACTGGAATTGACACGATATAACCGATGATTGACATCGCCAGCTGAGGACGCTTTTCACCAATTACTCGTAAAACTACTTCCGCCATTCTATATGCCGCACCCGATTTTTCTAGAATGACGCCAATAATAGTACCCGCGACAATGACAATTCCAATCGACTTCATCAATCCGCCGAATCCGTCATTTACGTTATCCACCACTGTGAGTAGCGGCATACCCGAAGCTATTCCAACAAAAAATGCCCCGAGTAATAAAGATAAAAATGGATGAACTTTGAAAACAGCAGTCAACACTACAACGAGCACGACACTAATAGCAATAACCGCAAATAACATCTCTGCACCCCTTTTTTAGTAAAAACAATTAAGTCTCGGTGTGATTGCGTTCAGATTTTGAATTGAGCTTGTGCCTGCAAGATGTGGTGAAGGTTGCCTTTCCGCTCCCTTCAAATCGCCGCTTATAAAAGCGGAAGACTTCTGTTGAATGAAGATAAGTAATTTCCCATTACCTTTTTCGTTTTTACTCTTAAATAATGACTTGCATGTGCAATTGAATCTTGGGAAGAGATCGTACCATCTGCAACTGCATGCAATTCGTTGAACATAGGTGCCAATAGATCCCAACTCTCTTCGTCAAGCGCGCCTGAAATAAGAATGACGGGCTTCCCACGCCTGTGAGCTGCTTTTGCAATACCGAATGGTGTTTTCCCTGATAAGGTCTGACTATCCGTTTTACCTTCACCTGTAATAATTAAATCTGCATCAGTTATTTGTTCATCGAATGAAATTGCATCCAACACAACGCTGATACCCTGTTTCATTTCACCGGGAAAGAAAGCTTGAAATGCCCCACCTGTTCCACCTGCCGCACCCGCCCCTTTTTTTCCATGAAGTGAAATCCCTGTTAGTTGATCTACTACATTGGCCAATCTTGTCAAATTTCCTTCGAGTACTTCTACTACAACAGGTGAAGCCCCTTTTTGTGGACCAAAAACAGCGGAAGCACCATTAGAACCAATGAAAGGATTACTTACATCACATGCAATTAGGAAGTTACTTTTTAAAATCCGTTCATCAAAATGAAGCATGTTGATTGCATGAAGATCACCTAATGAGCCTCCGCCTCTTGGCAATTCAACACCGTCCTTATTAGTAAAACTCATTCCGAGCGCCTGCAACATTCCAACCCCACCGTCGTTCGTCGCACTTCCGCCGAGCCCGATAATAAAATTACGCAAGCCTGCATTAAGTGCATGAACAATTAACTCACCGGTGCCATATGTCGACGTAACGAGCGGGTTTCTTTCGTCATCATGTAGAAGCAACAATCCGGACGCTTCTGCAATTTCAATGACGGACGTTTTTTGATCACCAAGAACGCCATACCCCGCCTCGATTTCTCGACCGAGTGGATCTTGCACAATGACAGATACAATCTTTCCACCGGTAGCATCAACCAAACTAGTCATTGTCCCTTCCCCACCATCAGCCGCAGGAAGCATAACTGTCTCGATAAAGGGATTTGCATCATGAATACCCGCTACCATCGCTTGGGTGGCTTGTAAAGCAGTCAAACTACCTTTAAATGAATCTGGTGCCACAACAACTTTCAAAAATACATCTCCTTTAAGTAAAGCGCTTATAAAGATTATAGTAGTAATATTCCGTTAATATATCATACTAGAAGTGGCTGCCATCCTTCTAACTTTCACGATACAGTTTTATTGAAAATCGCCCTTTAACTAAATGATTAATAAATTACCATATCAAAATCCCCTTAAGTTATCCATTACCTAAGAGGATTTTCACGTTATATCAATTCAATTTTTCTCAATCACCGTTCTCCCCCCAGCGTAGAGCCCGCTTGCTGATAAACCCATCATTAACCCAACGAGAATACCCGCTTTTACATCTTCAGGATAGATATAAATGATGCCTCCTACAATCCCAAAGATGAGAGCCATGATTGGTAATAAGCGCCTTGGCATCCCATACATCTTTAACAACTCCACGATTCCGATGATAAGCGGAATTAAAACGACATCATAGATTTCCAACGTTTCTCCTCCTAGGATAGTTAGTCTGCAACCGGATAAGTGCTCAATAAGGTAAATGAATATGCTAATTTCCTTGCGAAATCCAGTGGAGGTTCAATGGATTGGATATGAATGTACATAATTGTTGGTTGCATATAGAGCCAGTGGTTATGTAATGCACTGACAATCAGCCCTTGCTGGATAATGGAGTGCATGAAGACGGGAATTTCGCTTTCCAAAACGGCAATTTCCGACATATTTAACGCAATACCTTTTTTATCCAAAGATTCAAACAAGACGCTTGCCGGAATGACTGATGTACTTGGACGTCCTTGAACAGTCACTTTTAGATTTCTATGAAAGGATACTGTACAAACCCCTTTCCCTATTTTACTTTTCCCTCGCAGAATTCCTGCGAATTGATCACAAAGTGACGCTAAATTATCCACCTATTCCCCCACTCCCCTTCAGCTTTAGTTCTCTATCTTTTCTTCACTCTATGAAAAATAACATGTATACATGTGCGATAACCTTTTAAACTTTTATAATATAATTAATTGTTATCACTAAAATATCTTTTTAATATATTGAGAAAATTAATATTATATTGAAACATTGAAATAACAGCGTTATTACAAATAATAGCGTTCCCAATAATTATTTTTGACAATTGAAAACGTTTAATTGTATTATAGTGAAATATGAAGGAGGCATCATGATGTCACAGATAACAAAGCAACAGATCGTGGAGAGTGTCCCGCAAAAAGGATTCTTCGGGCACCCGAAAGGTTTGTTCACATTATTCTTCACGGAATTCTGGGAACGTTTCTCGTATTACGGTATGAGAGCAATCCTCGTTTTCTATATGTACTACGAAGTAACGAATGGCGGACTTGGATTAGATAAAACTGTTGCAATGTCTATCATGTCTATCTACGGTTCCCTGGTTTACATGTCAGGGATTATCGGCGGATGGCTGGCTGACCGGATATTCGGTACATCGAAAGCAATTTTTTATGGTGGAATATTCATCATGCTTGGCCATATAGCACTTGCAATTCCAGGTAATATTGCAATGTTCTTTGTTTCGATGGTCCTTATCGTAATTGGGACAGGTTTACTAAAACCGAATGTCTCTAGCGTCGTCGGTGATATTTATCCAGAAAATGACAACCGACGCGATGCAGGATTCAGCATTTTCTACATGGGGATTAACATGGGTGCATTCATTTCTCCGCTTATCGTCGGAGAATTAATGAAAACAAGTTTCCATCTTGGGTTCGGCGTTGCCGCAGTCGGAATGTTTTTCGGACTATTAATCTTCGTCCTAACGAAAAAGAAATATCTGGGTCTTGCAGGAATGCATGTTCAAAACCCATTACAACCATCTGAGAAGAAAAAAGTATTCTCAATTTTCGCAATTGCCACTGTAATAATTGCAATTCTTGTCGCAATCGCCATTCCTCGAGGTTGGCTGACATTTGATTCGTTTATTGCAATTGTAGGGATCCTTGGTTTCCTTATCCCAACAATTTATTTTGTTGTTATGTACAGAAGCCCGAAAACAACGGCAGTTGAACAGTCACGTATCCTTGCCTTTATTCCGCTCTTCCTGGCGTCCGTCATGTTTTGGGCAATTCAAGAGCAGGGATCCACAATTCTTGCGCTATATGCAGATACACGAACAAACCTTAATATCTTTGGCTATCAAATTTCGCCAGCCTTTTTCCAATCATTTAATCCATTATTCATTATCACGTTAGCGCCAATCTTTGCTTGGCTCTGGATGAAACTTGGTGATCGGCAGCCAAATATTCCGCAGAAGTTCTCACTAGGTCTTCTGTTTGCCGGTTTGTCATTCATCATTATTTTACTACCAGGCTATTTCGGTGGCACTGATGCTCTTGTAAACCCTCTATGGCTTATTCTAAGCATCTTTGTTGTCGTCTTAGGGGAATTATGTTTATCTCCAGTAGGATTGTCAGCAACGACGAAATTGGCGCCTGCAGCTTTCTCTGCGCAGACGATGAGCCTTTGGTTCCTATCGAACGCGGCTGCTCAAGCGCTTAATGCACAGTTGGTCAAATTATATACACCTGAAACTGAGATGATGTATTTCGGGATCATTGGTGGAACAGCGATCGTCCTAAGTATCCTATTATTTGCAATATCACCGATTATTCTGCGGTTTATGAAAGGCGTTCATTAATAAGTTTCTAAAGAAACAAGCAGCCCCCTAAGTTTATGGGGGCTGCTTGTTTTATTTTGAAAATGAATTGTTTCCTATTTCCGTTTCCATGATAAAATGTACTTATCAATGTTTTCTAATTAAACGGAAAGGAATGATAACTATAATACTCGGCTTATCTATTATATTAATACTAGTATTGTTTTTGCCGTTCACAGTAAAAATAGTTGAACGGAACTTAGAAGTATTTTTGTTTATTATGGGGATTTCAGCTGTACTTGTAAGTCAAGTGCTTGACTCTGCTCTTATTTTTAAAGCTTTGGAAGATCCATTACATATCACGTTGGCTGTCATTATTGCAGGGCTATTGTTCAGATGGTTACAAAAACCTTTTGAAAAAGGAATACGCGGGTTGAGTAAAGCAATCCCTTTCCGCTTATTTTTAGCCCTTATCGTGATCGTGCTTGGTATCCTTTCCAGCATTATTACAGCAATTATTGCTGCTATTGTGCTAGTCGCAATCGTTGGTGTTTTGCGACTTGACCGTAAATCGGAAATTCGCCTAGTTATCATCGCTTGTTATTCAATTGGGCTTGGTGCTGTTCTTACGCCAATTGGCGAACCCCTCTCGACAGTGGCAACAAGCAAATTGGATGCTGATTTTTTCTATTTGCTTCGTTTGATCGGTCCTGATATCATTCCGGGCGTCATTGCATTCGGTATACTTGCAGTAATTATGATCAAGCCTTCGAATAAGTTAAATAGTTTGAAAGCTAATTTGGGAACGGAATCATATATGGATATAATTATCCGAGGGATTAAAGTATATCTATTCGTGATGGCACTGACACTGCTTGGAGCAGGTTTCGAGCCCTTTATCGAAAGATACCTCCTCGGGCTTAATCCGCTGGTCTTATACTGGATTAATATGATTTCAGCAGTACTCGATAACGCTACCTTGGCTGCAGCTGAAATCAGCCCTGTCATGAATGATTCGACCATTAAAGCTCTTTTACTAGGACTATTAATTAGTGGTGGAATGTTAATACCCGGAAATATTCCGAATATCATCGCTGCCGGAAAACTTAATATTAAAAGTAGTGAATGGGCACGTTTTGGTGTTCCGATTGGTTTGATTGCAATGGTCATTTACTTCATTGTCATTGTGACAGTCGGCTAAAACTAAGGAAAATACAGGTCGACCGCAGTCTAGACACCAATCGAAGTTAAAAAACTAACACCGTCTTTTAAAAAAGGATGTAAAATGAGAGATCTCTCATTTTACATCCTTTTTAGTTATCTTATTTTTTCTTGGTGATTCTTCCTAGAGCGAAGGCCCCAGCTGCTAAACCAAGCATTGTATTAGTTTTTTTATTGAATACTTGTTTAACAACAAGATTCAAGTTTTGCGGCCTCTCAGCAAGGCGGCGCATGAAATAACCATACCAGTCATTACCGAAAGGAACGTATGTGCAGAAATTATACCCTTCGCTAGCCAATTGTAATTGCATGTCCTTCCTGAAACCGTATAGCATTTGGAACTCAAATTTATCATTTGGAATGTTGTTGTCCTTCACAAATTGTTTTACATGGTTAATGACATGGTGATCATGTGTTGCAATCGATGTAAACTTGCCATTTAACAAATGCCATTCAATCAACTTAATATAGTTTTCATCAATTTCTGTTTTATCCTGATAAGCATATTCTTCAGTTTCTTTATAAGCACCTTTTACAATTCGCAAACGGAAGTTTTTATATTTCTGAATATCTTCTACCGCGCGGAAGAAATAAGCTTGAATTACTGTCCCAATATTGTCATAGTCCCTTGACAATTCATCAAGCAAATCAAATGAAGGTTGTAGACGGGCATGATTTTCCATATCGAAATTAATGAAAATATTATAACTGGCAGCTTTGGCAACAATTTCTTTTAAGTTTTCCAAACAGAAATCAATATCAATATCCAAACCTAGTTGTGAAGGTTTTAAAGAAATATGGGCATCGACCCCATGTTCATGAATGGCTTCGATTACCGCTAGAATTTGTTCCTTCGCTTCTAACGCTTCTTCTTTTTGAAAGACAAACTCGCCCAAGTTATCTACTGTACAAGAAATTCCATGTGCATTGAGTTCTTTGATACTTTGAATTGTTTCTTCAACGTTTGTTCCGGCCACGACATTTTGTGCCCCAAGTTTCAATCCATATTTTTTAGCTGCGCTGTTCAAAATTTGATTTTCAGATAAACCGATAAAGAGATCTTTTAACATGCTTCATGCTCCTCTATGCTGTTTTATTTATAAGTATAATTATATCACAAGTCTCTGCTTTTATTAGTATAAAATCAGACTCCAAAAACTATTTTACTATTATACATACGTGGAACGCTTCTCTAGATGATTCTGCCATATTTCAACCAGTAGACAGATCCCCCAATAGATAAGACCGACCAAAATATAAACCGTCATATAATCGAATTCTCTGCCGCCGACAATTTTTGCGCGTTGAAACAGGTCAGGTACGGTGATCATTGCTGCCAGTGATGATGCTTTGATAAGATCCAACAGAACGTTCGACAATGGCGGTATTGCAATCCGTGTTGCTTGCGGCAATATCACAGAGAGTAACGATTGCCCATATGACAAACCCAGAGCAGTTGCCGCTTCCCATTGCCCTTTGTCAACCGAGTTAAGTGACGACCGTATAATTTCAGCCATATAAGCGGAGGAATGAAGACTGAAGCCTATTAAAGCGGCTGTGACCGCTGAAAATTGAATTCCGATGTTCGGTAATCCGAAATAGAGCAAAAAAAGGAAGACAAGCATCGGAGTTCCTCGCATATAGGATATAAAAATTCGTGCCGGCCATCTGAAAAGAAACAACTTGGAAGTTCTGCTAAGTGCCAATGCTAAGCCTAAAACAAGTCCGATCGCCATACCACCAAACGAGATGAGTATCGTATATCCGATACCTTGTAAAATATATGGGAAGGATTCGATGGCAAGCGGTAAGTCGAAAATATGATTCCATTCAATTCCACTCACCTTACAATCCACCTTTCCATTTATTCAAAATCATAAGCTTGTTCAATCGACACGTCTTCCCCGTTAAAGAATTTTTTCGCTAATTCGGAAATTGTTCCGTCAGTATGCATGTCGGCAAGAACGTCATTCACATGTTTCAACAGTTCATCATTATCCTTTTTCATAATGATTGCTTGTACATTGGGATGGTACTTGATGTCTGGATGAATCATGATTTCAAACTCCGGAAAAGCTTCTAGAGCAAGCTTTTGTAAGTAATAATCATTTAAGATAACATCTGTACGCCCAATTTCCACGTCACGCAGATATACATCATTTGTGACATTATCATAAATCGCCTCTTCAGCACCGTAGTCACGGCCAACTTGCATATAAACGGAAGTCGCAGCACCTGCCGCTTTTTTCCCTTTCAGATCTTCAAGTGATTCAATACCCGAATGATCCGATTTACGAACAATTGCAGTGCCAAATGAATATTTATACGGCTCCGAAAATGTAAATTTCTCTTCCCGTTCCGGTGTTATTTCAATATCATTTACTGCTAAATCGACTTGATTGCTATTAAGGGATGTAAGCATTCCATCTAAACCCATTTCTGCAAACTCGATTTTCAAATCCAGGCGCTTACCTATCTCTTTCATAATTTCAACTTCGTAACCTGTCAATTCCTTGCTTTCGCTGTCATGGAAAGAAGCGGGATACAGAGTTCCTGATGTCGCTACAACAATTTCGCCCTTCTCTTGGATGTTTTCCCAAGGCGAACTTTTATTTCCACCATCTTTTTCTGCGCCGCCCTCCTTGCCGCATGCAGCCAGCAGCATAATCATCATTGATAGAAGTAATAATGACATGATTATCTTACGATGTCGCATTTCTTTCGCCATTCAGATTCTCCTTCTAAAATAGTATTGAACAAATATTTGCCCTTTAAAATTATAAAGTATTTCCCCCTTAGTTGTAACTTTATTGCTTTATAAGCACAAACACAGATTCCTTAGAATTAATAGTCTACTATGTTTTATTTTTAAGCCATAGATAGAAAAGCGAGACGCAAATTTCCAAATAAGAATAATATGAACGAAGTAGAATAATCGTTGGATCATCACTATGCTTGCTTTAAATTTAGCAGCGATAAAACCCGCAAAAAGCGATAAGCTCTTGCGGGTTTTGTCTTTTCATTATTCTAATCTAAACTGTCCGACAACCTTCTCAAGGTCTTGTGCCATATGACTCATTTCAGCGGAACGAATTGCGACTTCATCAATTGAAGCTGATGTCTGCTCTGTTGCTGCAGAAATATTATTTGTCATATCTTCAATCGAATGAATTGATTGGGTAAGTTGATTGATAAGCTCGACTACCCTGCTTGAACTCTCCGCTTCTGCTGTCGTTAATTCCGAAATCAGATTTATTTCTTTAACGGTTTCCGAGACAGCACGTGAGATATTACTCAAAGATGTAGCGGTCATACGAACTGTTTCCGTCCCAGATTCAATAAGTTTTGTGCTTTCTGAAGTAGAGGAAACAACTTGACTGATACTTTCTGTAATATCATGCACAAGTTTTTCAACTTCAAGCACTTCTATATTGGATTGTTCGGCGAGTTTCCGTACTTCTTCTGCAACTACTGCAAATCCTTTTCCGTGTTCGCCAGCCCGTGCAGCTTCAATAGATGCATTTAGCGCCAGTAAGTTCGTCTGTGCAGCTATACTCGCAATTGAGTTAGTAATGTTTTGGATTTTTGTTGTAGATTCAATTAAATTTTGAATCGTACCGCCCGCTTCATTTGAAGATACCCTTATTTTTTCCATATCATTATTGATATCATTTACGCTATGCTGACCTTCCTCAGCAGTCTGCATAGTCAATTGGGAATTCTCAACACTTAAGTCCGCTTTTTCTTTTGAATCTTGAAGATCATTCGCCAGAGTAGACAAGATTTTCGAGGCATGTTCCGCATTGATTGTCCCGTCGGAAATAGAGGCTGCCGTTTCACTCATATTATGTGCCACTTGCTGAACAGCCATCTGCATTTCATTTAATGAAGCAGTGGTATCAAGCGAGTTTCGTGTCAATTGAATAGAAGTGGATTTTACTGTGCCGATCATATTACGCAAATTAGCCGTCATTATGTTCAACGTGCGCCCTAGGTCACCGACTTCATCTTTACTAGTTACAACTGTGTCTTTAATGCTAAGGTTTCCATCTGCAATTTCTTTCGCATGAGCGATTAAAGCGGAAATCGACTTTGTTTTGCGTCTAATTAGCAAGATTGTGATAATCGATGCAATGATCATGGGAATCAGGCTGATTAAAATACCATTACGAACAACGCCCCATGTTCTCTCGGCTACAATCGAACCGTCAAAGTCAATAACACTGATTGCTATGATTTTTCCAGTTGAATCATGATTTTCAAAAATTGGAGCATAGCCGGATAAGCGCTCAATGCCTTCGAATTCATAAAGGTCTGTGTAAGTCGAATGCTTCATATCCAAGAGCATAGCAAGTGCTTCTTTATCGACAGGAACAGTATCCCCCGGTTTCAATCCTTTAGCACTTAAATGGTCATCAAGTGCTAGAATTTTCCCATCTAAATCGATGATGTATTGCGTTTCGAAAATAGCTTTGTGATTGATTGTCCAGTTAAGCTGTTGGCCGACCTCATCCATAGTTTCACGATCGCCTTCGAGCATTTTTCCCACGTCTTCCGGTCGAATTAAACCTGTTGTGATACTAGCGCAGCCATATGCTTCAACACCCGCAGCATCATACAATTTATCGTAAGCTGTTTTATATGTTGCGACAGATGTAATAGTCAGCATTGCAACCATAATACCGACAATGATGGTTCCCAATTGTACTGTTAGTGTATTTCTCATCGTTTTTCCTCCTACCATTCTACTAGTCTATAATACTCTATAATTTAGTAGAAAAAAAGACCAAAAGATGTAGGCCATTCGTCGAATTTATGTCTAATTAGACAAATTTCTACTTCTTGTGCCTATCTTCGCAACGCCAAAAGATAACGTGCATCTCATCTCCCTTTTACCGGCAGACAATGGCATGCACGATTGTTAATCGTCTTTGAAATTTGCAAAAAATAAAAAAGTTGACCTTGAATGGACGTCTCTGTACATTCGGGGTCAGCTCTTTATAATTCCGTTTTACACTCTATTTTTTTTATAATAATCTTGTCCTTGTATTTTTATGAAACCGACTGATTCATAGAGGGTAAGTGCACGATTATTTTTAGCTTCCACTTCAAGACATATTTGATTACCCGCATCGTGCTCGCTTTTCACTATATTACGAAGTACTTTTCTTCCATACCCTCTCCCTTGAAATTCAGGTAAGATAGCAAATCCGTAAATCCACGCTTCGCCTTCGGTTCGATTGATCCGCACTTTACCGACCGTTCTGTTATCTGCCTCAATCATTAGAAACTGCTCATCCTGTCTTTCTTTTATGCGTTCCAGATGAGAACGCGCATCTTCTTCATCCATTCCAAAAGCAAGAACGTCAAGCTTCACCTCAAGATTTGCATCACTTGGTTTTGCAACCCGCAGAAGAATCTCATCACTCGCTTCAATTGGCCGTTCCGACCAGCGCATCTGATACTCAGAAAACGCATATGTATATGGCTGTTTAGATAGCCATTCCTTAGCGGTGATAGAAGTTGATGGTGCATTCAATAGAATTGTTTGAAAGCCGTACTGTTCGATTGTTACTAAGGCTTGTTGCCAAAGCCTAGTGAAATGACCTTTTCTTCGTTCTTCGGGTATAACCATCCCACATACTTCAACGGTAGATCCGAAACCATATAGGGATAAACAAGCGATAAGTTGACCGTTCTTTTCATAAGAAAAATCCATTTGTCGTCCTTCTCTTTCGCGTAGCATCTCCCAATTTAATTTTAGTTGAATACCATCAGCGTTTTCGCATTCTTTTTGAAGCTGTTTAATTGCCATTAATTTATTCTCTTTCAACATACCTTTTCCCCCAATTTAATTAAAAACTTGTTGCATTCTTATGCATGTAACTAAAGTTACCCATATGGAATAGGATAAGGCGAACTCAACTATCCAAGAAACTGGAGGAGAATCATGCACACAGGACATAATGGATACCCCGCTCCACATTATCAAACATACCCAAAGATCGATCGATTACTGGCTAACTGGTCTGAACAGCCCAAAGGCACTGTCTATTCATTAATAAGTAAATATGGTCTGCCGAATGAAGCAAGCACCGAAAGAATGATCTGGATTAATAACGGACCATGGAAACGGACAGTCGTCCATCGCGATACTGTATTGCACAACTTTCCAACTACACATCTCGATTACCTTGCCCAGACAATAGATTATAAAGTTCCTATTGAATTTTTCGATGACCTTGCAAAATTCGATGGAAGTTTATATCCTGATCGTACAGCAGGTGAAATAACAGCGAAATGTGACCAAGAAGGCGCAAATTTCATGGCGATAAATCTAATGAACGATATCGTTACGCGCCGATTTACTGTCGAGCAGGCAAGAACTTATGCTATCGACATTGAAAAAAGACTGCGCCTACAAGGACAGTCGTCACCCTATCTGGAAAAATTATTTTTCCCTAAACAAACCCATACGGCTGATCCTGACGTTAGATACTTTTAATCTTTAGATGTCTACTCTACCATTTCCGCTATAGATTGTATCAATTCTTTAATTATTTTCCCTGGTCTCATGGTTTTCCAAGTAAACACCTCTAGTTTCTCTTACAAGTTTATGATAGTGATCAGAAAGGGCCTGAAATTTGTGCAACTCACTTTCCCCTGTGTCATTAATCATATACATCCCCCTCTGGATCCGATCAAACCATCCATAATAATTTTTATTCAGGATCGTTAAGGTTTTTTCTCCTGTCCCCATCTCCCGTAAGGATTTAGGCGATAAAGGTCCGGCTTGCAGAAGGCAGCAAGCTATAAAAATACAATTTTCTTTATAGGCAGTCATTATTTTAGTCTGATGGCTTCCGCCAACGTTGTAATCTCCGAGTCTGCCTTCCATTTCAGTAAGTATATCATTTCTTTTTTTCTTGCTGCGCTGCATACTTTTCTTTCGGTCAAAGGACGCGGGGTGAAATACTACTTCCGCCCGCGCGTCATCTTCTAGGAATGAAACGATGATTAGACCTAACTCCAATCTTCTTACCAAATGACAAATACCTTTCCACTTTTTCGAACGGAAGTTGATTTTTGGTTTAGGAATAGCGACATAAACATGATTCGTTAGCCGCTGTCTTTTTGTAGCTTGGACTAAAAGATCGATGTTCAGTGTCAGTTTCAGCTCGATGAGGACTAGTTCCTGATCTTTAACTGCAGCCACATCACACTCATTCACTTCACCATGGACATCGTACCCTTGTTGTGCAAAGTATTCTTTTACCGGTTTATATAAATCGACTTCATATCGCTTGGTCGTCTTGCCTGTCATGTTGAACTTCACCTCATTATTATGGTATACATAATTGAACGATACTACCATCCAAACATTTTTCTTGGATAATGGTACACTAAAAAGAACTGAAGGATGAAAAGATCCTCTGGGAACGCATTGTAGGAATAGGATGGGGTATATTATCATGTCTAATCAGACAATTTTTGAACTTCTGCATACGATTGAACAAGTGACACATAAAATGCATGTAAAGTGGCGGCAACAAGCGGATTACGATCTTGGCATCTCTCATATTCTTGCCTTGCATGAATTACAGGTGCACGGTGAAAGCCGGCCTTCAGATCTTGCCCGTATTTTGAACTTTACACCGGCATCTCTAACGCATCTTTCAACTAAACTTTTAAACAAAGAACTAATCACGCGTCGCCAGGATGATACTGACCGCCGTATCACCTATTGGACTATCACGAATAAAGGGGAAGCTTTACTTACTGTAGCCCAAAAAGATGGCCAGCATCTTCGTCTAAATGTATTTTCGCATTTGACAGAAGCGGAACAGCAATCATTGCTTTCCATTTACACAAAGTTGAATCAGTCACTAAAATAATAAAAATAGGGACCTATCCGCTAGTGCGAATAGGTCCCTATTTTTCTCTATTCTGTTGTTGTTTTTATCTCCATAACCAACAGCTGCAGCGCCTATTTAGAGTCCAAGAATATTATTATTTCCTATCCATCACTAGTACTCTTTGCCTCTTTAAGGGGCTTTTTTGAGTATGTTCATTTAACGGGCTTATCTAAGCTTAGTGGCTCCTCCATCTACCATTAGTGTCTGACCGGTAATGTAATCGGAATCCTCACTTGCCAAAAAGACAGCCGCACGGCCGATATCATTTTCCAGTTCACCAAGTCGTCGCAATGGAATTCTTGATAGCATCGCTTCATAAGACTCAGGTTGTTCAGTCGCCCATTGCTGAATACCTGGAGAATTAGCGATGGGCGCAATCAAGTTTACATTAATGCCGAACTGACCAAATTCATTCGCCGCAACACGTGTAATCGCCCGGATTGCTTCTTTTGCCGCGGCGTAAGATGCTTGATTTGCGTCCCCATTTATACCTGCTCCGGAAGCAAAATTAATGATTTTTCCTTTTGTCTCCTTTAAATATGGCAGAGCAGCCTGCATTAGATAGAACGTCGGATAAAATCCTGTATTGAATGATAAGTCAAGATCCGCTTGCGTCGTCTCTTCAAATGGCTTATTTTTCGATGCGTGGGCATTGTTCACTAAAATATCCAGCTTACCGAATTTCTCGACGATTTGTTTTACTATTTCCGGCAATTTATCATGCTCGGCTAAATTTGCCTGGATGAAAATCGATTCCGGTTGATAGACTTGCAATTCCTTGATTGCCTGGACCCCTAATTCCCCGTTCAAATCGACGATTACCACTTTAGCGCCCTCTTTTACGAATGCAGTCGCCATCCCTTTACCAATGCCCCCTGCTCCGCCAGTAATAAGTGCAACTTTATCTTGAAGTTTCATAATTGATCATTTCCTTTCTTGAATTATCTTTGCTAACTAATTTATGTGGATTACTTACTGAATTCTTACGATTTCGCTTGTGACATGAGCTGTTGAAAGTCAGCGATGCTCGGGTTACTTGAGTAGTGGCCACCCTCAACTTGAATCGTTTGACCCGTGATGAATTTCGATTCATCAGAAGCTAAAAATAAGACGGTATTACCGATATCATCCGCTTCTCCGTGGTATGGTAATGCATTATATTTCTCGAAAATATCAAGTACCTCTTGTGACATATTTTGCTTGGCCGCAGGTGTTAAAATCAATCCTGGAGCAACTGCATTGCAACGTATCTTATCTTTCCCGTATTGCGCTGCAATATATTTCGTCAAATTAACGACTGCAGCCTTCGATGCACCATAAGCCGAACGCACAGAATCACCAGCAAAGGCAGACATGGATGCAGTATTTATAATTGAGCCACCGCCCGCTTTTTGCATATATGGAATTGCATATCGGCTCCCCAGTAAAACGCTTTTAGCATTTACGTTCATTAAGCGGTCCCACTCATCCAAATCAATATTAACCACATCTAAATCCTTTTGTAGATTTGTCAATCCAACGTTATTATAAAGGACTGTAATCGCACCAAATTTTTCAACCGTGAAGTCAATTGCTTCTTTAATGGATGTTTCATTCCCGGCATCCAAAAACACGGCGACTGCTTGCCCACCTTCATTTTGGATGTTTTGTGCAACTTGTTTCGCACCTTCTACATTAAAATCTGCAATGACTACTTTTGCTCCTTCTTTTGCAAGAAGCGTAGCGGCAGACAACCCGATACCTGATGCTCCGCCAGTTACTAAAGCAACTTTATCCTGTACTCTTCCCATGAAATTAACCCCCACAACTTTGATTTCAATTCTCCATATACTTTAACATTAAAACATATTGAGGGGAAGTTTTAACTACGTAAGATTTTAAATACAGACGTACTACTATGAAAGCTTAAGAAACGAGAGTAGGTAATGTGAGATGACAGTCCTATCCCTCTCGATAATGCAATTTGCCATAGCTTTTCTTCTATTCACACATAATTACAAACATTCACATGTTTAATCAGCCCATTCATGTTAGTATAGGAAAATGATCAAATAAAACGGAGGGTGTTGAGATTACTGTGAATGTAACAAAGACGGAAGCAACTGGAATCCAAGTCGGGGACATATTGATTGCAAATCAATTATTAAAAGATGTGGTCGCGCATACCCCTCTGCAAAAAAATGAACGGTTATCAGAAAAATATGGTTGTCGAGTCTATGTAAAACGGGAAGACTTGCAACATGTTCGTTCCTTTAAATTACGGGGTGCCTATTATAAAATTAAAACAATCGAAACTGCTGCCCTTAAAAAGGGCGTTGTTTGTGCCAGTGCGGGGAATCATGCGCAAGGAGTTGCTTATGCATGCGCTCATCTAGGAATTGATGCGAAGATATTCATGCCGCAGACAACTCCTAAACAAAAAGTTAATCAGGTGAAAATGTTTGGTCGGGACAATGTAAAAATTATTTTAGTAGGCGATACATTTGACGATTCATCTGCTTCAGCAAACGAATGTGCATTGGATGAAGATAGAATCTTCATCCACCCTTTTGACGATCATGATATCATTGCCGGACAAGGGACGGTCGCAGTGGAAATCATGAATGACATTGAAGAACCTGTTGATTTTGTATTTGCCAGTATTGGGGGCGGTGGCCTTATGTCTGGTTTAAGCACTTACATTAAAAGTTTGTCACCCCATACGCGTATGATTGGAGTAGAACCCGAAGGTGCAGCAAGTATGCAAGCGGCGTTAACGAATAATGAAGTGACAACCTTGCATACAATCGATAAATTTGTAGATGGTGCAGCCGTTCAAAGTGCGGGCCAACACACCTTTGAAATTTGCCGCAAATACCTTGAAGATATTGTTCTAGTTCCAGAGGGTAAAGTATGTACGTCCATTTTAGATTTGTACAACGAACATGCGATTGTTGTAGAACCTGCGGGCGCATTATCTATTGCTGCCTTGGACTTTTATAAGGATGAAATTAAAGGAAAGTCGGTCGTCTGTGTGATAAGCGGCGGAAATAACGATATCGGCCGCATGCAAGAAATTAAAGAGAAATCATTAATTTATGAAGGGCTTCTTTATTACTTCATTGTCAACTTTCCGCAGCGCGCTGGTGCTTTACGTCAATTCTTGGATGAAGTTCTTGGACCTGATGATGATATCACTACGTTTGAATATACTAAGAAAAACAACAAGGAAAGCGGCCCCGGACTTGTTGGCATTGAAATAAAGAGAAAGTCAGACTACGAAGGACTTATTCAGCGAATGCATCATTGCGGTTTCTCGTTTAAAGAAGTTAACAATGATAGTACGTTATTTGAGTTACTTATCTAACTTCCTTTCTCACAAAAAATCTTGCCCATGGCGATTATGCCCTAAGCAAGATTTTTTTTGTTTTACGGAGGAAGTCCTTGTCAACTCCCTGTTTCTTTTACAATCCACTTGCTTTAAATGTATCTCCCCCCTCAATGGTTCCGTTTTCAAATCCTTTAGTAAACCAGCGCTTCCTTTGTTCAGAAGTCCCATGAGTAAAGCTGTCGGGGACAATATACCCTTGGGCTTGTTCCTGAATGCGGTCATCACCTACAGCACTCGCTGCTGTAATGGCTTCATCAAGATCACCTTCTTCAAGGTAATTCATGTCCTTCTGATGCCTTGCCCACACGCCAGCAAAATAATCCGCCTGTAATTCAAGGCGCACCGAATATTTATTAAACTCTTCTGTGCTCAGTTTTGTGCGAAGAGCATTCACTTGCTCATTGATGCCTAAAAGGGTTTGTACATGATGTCCTACCTCATGCGCCACAACATAGGCCATCGCAAAATCACCAGGAGCTTGGAACTTGTCTTGAAGTTCCTGATAAAAACTTAAATCAATATAAAGTTTGTGATCGCCTGGACAATAAAACGGGCCAACAGATGACCCTGCTGCTCCACACGCGGATTGAACGCTATCTGTATATAGCACGAGAATTGGTTCCTCGTATTCCAAGCCCTGTTCACGAAACAATTTTGTCCAAACAACTTCGGTATCTGCAAGAACTACTGACACAAATTCAGCGAGTTCTTTTTCCTCGGCCGTTTCTTCATAAGGAACCGAAGTGTCCAGTTCTGTACCTTGTAAGCCACCCAAAATTTCGCCCGGATCGCCTCCAAGAAAGGTCATAATAAGTATAAGAATTAAGCCGCCAATTCCACCTCCAGCTAATGCTATACCCCCTTTTCCCTTACCTCTTCGATCTTCAACATTAGAACTTCCTTTTCTGCCTTTATACTCCATTCAATTTCCTCCTAACAACTGAATTGTGCATTGGATACTCAGATTGTACCTGTGTGTTTCCTGCTATACCCCGAATGACTGGAAAGTAATTATTTTGATCAGGAACTATTATGATTCTATTTAAATTAATAAAAAAAACACCGCGTATGCGATGTCAATTTAAGAGCTACTATTACCTCAGTAAGATTTCAACACGTACGGTCTTCATTACTTAAAAAAGGTGCAAAAGTACATAGCCTTCTCAACTTTAATACCCTTTATTAATCAATTGCTCCGCCATTTTAACTTTATGAGCATAGAGTTTTTGAGCCAATACTTCTTTGGCTTCCAAAGAGGCGACTAAATAATCTGTATCATTGACAGTGGCGACGATTGAAAATTTATAACCGAATGGACTTGTGTCAAGGGAATGTAAGCCATATACCTTATACATCTCCACGTATTCACCCGTTGAATTATCCATCTTCAAATAGGCTAATTGTTTTGTGTTTAGCTCATCGCAAACTTCTTGCAACAATACTCGAACAATTCCAGGATCTTGATTGAATGAAACAATAAGACTTTCAAAAATTCTTCTTTTTTCAACAGATCCATTAACCATTTTTCTAATTTCTCCATTGGAAATGGTCAATAACTTACCGTTTATCAACCGAATTTTGACAATCCTAAACCCTAATTCCTCAACCGTTCCGCCTTCAAGTTCCCCGTTGACGTTTATAAAGTCTCCTCGTTTAATGGTTCCTTCAAAAATAATGAAAACACCGCTTATTAGATCATTAATCAGTTTTTGGGCACCGAACCCAATAACAGCCGCGATGATCCCCCCCGCTACAATGACTTCTTTCAAATCAACCACAAACGGCTTAATCGCTGCGATTAGAATAATGATGGCAAATATGTACCTGGAAGTGTTTTTTACAACACTTTCAATTGTTTCTTTCTTCTTCTCTTCTAATAGAGTTGTTCGCTTGAATAGTTGTTGCATGATTTTTCTGAATACCACTATAAGTAAATAGGTGAAAATAATTGTTAACGTTAATGAAACAAAATACGTTCGAACATCCGAAAAATCAATAGCTATAAAATGCTTTATTGAATCCGATAAAATATTCATAATAATCAAGGTCCTTTTCTTCACTTACTAGATTTTTTCTTTCAGTTTATCATACTTTATGATTTTTACATCCTTCTTTTTTACATAAAAAAAGCCCTAAGCACTGATGCTTAATGAATTACTCCTTACATAGGAAATCATGAAATTCTCAACCTACGATAACCATCAAAAGGTGATGAACCAGGTCCAGACTTCAGCACTTCTGAACAGGTGTTCTTTATATAAGTTCTTGTAAATGTCCTGTAAAGTTATATACCTTTCTTGCCTTTTTATTTAGGTACATGTTTTTATCGGCTTCGGTATATAATTTCCCAGTAAAAAACAAGCATCAAATTCATCTCTGCTTGTTTTTTTACTATTATTTTATTGTTGAATTAGTTATAGCAGTAGCAATACGATCAAGGACAGGGAGCGTACTAGACTTATGATCCTGCGTCAAGACACTGAAAATGAGCGTTTCCCCATCTTTTGTTTGCGCATATCCTGCCAATGCACTGACATTTGTCAAGCTTCCCGTTTTCGCTATGACATTGCCTTTAGCAGTTCCTGTTTTCATGCGGCTTCTCAATGTCCCTCCGATAAGACGGTCTGTCGCACCGGCAACCGGCAATCCTTGGACAAACGATCCATACCAAGGTGCTGTCCTCACTTGGTATAATAACTCCGTGAGTTGTGAAGATGTCACTTTATTCGCATGTGACATACCAGATGCATCTTCAAATAACCATTCGTCCACTTGCAATCCGACTGATCCTGCATAGTCACGCATCACCTGTAAACCGGCAGTCCAGCTGCCTTCTCCATACTTCTTTTTCCCCATAGCTTTCGCCAACACTTCTGCATGTGAGTTATTACTTAATTTCAAAAAAGGTCTCATCAAACTTTTTAATGGCATAGAATTCTTGGAAACAAGAACTTTGGAATCTGCTAGCGTTTTCCCGCGTAACACTTTAGATGTAGGAATAATTTTTATCCCTTTAGCTATTAATGACTTTTTGAAAATATCTAAGGCATAGGCAGTTGGGTTGGAAACAGTGATCCACTCCTTCTTCCCCGCAGATCCAATGGGGGCATTTCCAGTGACGATAATCTTATTTGTTCCGTATTGACGTTCAATTTTCAAGGTGTTTTTAGATCCTTTGGGAACTGTTGTGGATCGATTGACAACTTGAACGACATTCGTTTCTGGCGTCAGTGTCACTTTTGCTGCCCTACCGCGCGCAGCTGGCTTTGCATCTACAATAACTGTTCCCGCATCGTAATCCGTATTCGGAGATACAGTCAATGCTGAAATCTGCGCTGCGTAGTAATACGATTCATCATTTCTATCAATCCCTGGTGACAAACGGATTGTATCGAACCAAGTGTCATCACCAACTAAATTTCCTGAGATCCGTTTGATTCCGAGAGCAGATAATTTCGAAGCAAAATCTTCAAAGTCTCTTTTCAAAAGCGTAGGATCGCCTGTCCCACGCAGGTATAGATTTCCGTTTAATGTCCCATTCGTTACTTTCCCGTTTGTTAATACATCTGTCGTGAATCGATAATTTTCTCCAAGTGTCTCAAGTGCTGCCGCGGCTGTAAGTATTTTCAACGTAGATGCGGGTGTAATTCCTTTATCCCCTTCTTTTTGATAAACAACTTCTCCAGTTGAAGCCTTCCGCACAGTTATACTACTGGAGGCGGCTTGCATTCTGCTATCTGCCATAATCACATTGATAGTGTTCTCCAAACCTTCGTACGAAGCAGCTGCAGACACGGTGGAATGTCCCTGAACCGGTGTAATAAGCATTCCGACGAACAATAATACAGAGAGTAATGATACTGCTATTCTTTTTTGAATCAAACCTTGTACCCCCTCAAAATTTACACGAACTATGAATATTCTACCATAAGAAATAGATTGCAAGTACCTACTAGAACAAGTTTAATTCGCCCATGTGTTAAGATTATAAATAGACGTGCAATCGAAAGGTGGAATTATAATGGAGAAAACTGAAGCAGTAAAATTGACTTCCCTCACAACAAAAGGCGGTTGCGGCTGTAAAATCGGACCCGCAGATTTGGCAGAGGTATTACGTAGCCTACCACCTGCCACTCCCAGCCCAAACTTACTCGTCGGTCTTGACACGAGTGATGATGCAGGAGTTTATAAACTGACTGATGAAATAGCAATGGTACAGACGCTTGACTTTTTTACACCGATTGTTGACGATCCTTACGATTTCGGTCAAATTGCTGCAACAAATGCAATCAGTGACATCTATGCAATGGGAGGAACGCCGATTACAGCGCTAAACATCGTCGCCTTCCCAATCGCATCATTGGATAAAAAAATTCTAGGGGAAATTCTCCGTGGTTCTGGTGATAAATTAAAAGAAGCGGGTGTTACGCTTGTCGGTGGACATTCGATTGATGACCAAGAACCAAAATTCGGTCTCGCAGTTACGGGCATTGTCCATCCTGAAAAAGTACGCACAAATGCCGGCGCAAAACCCGGTGATAAACTGCTTTTAACAAAACCGATCGGTGTCGGCATTTACACAACTTCGTTGAAAAATGGTTTATTATCTGAAGATGAGATTGTCTATGTTACAAAAATTATGACCACACTCAATAAAACAGCAGCAGAAACAATGGCCACTTACGATATTCATGCGGCGACAGATGTAACTGGCTTCGGACTGCTCGGACATGCATCTGAAATAGCAAAAGCAAGTGACGTGGGCATTCGTATCATTGCAGACCAAGTACCGGTTTTACCTCGTACAAAAGAACTGGCAGACGCCGGCAAAGTGCCAGGCGGTACAAAAAACAATTTTGCACATGTAGCAGACGTCGTCACATATCCGGATACAATGGACCAAACGGCTCGTTGGATATTATGTGATGCAGTGACATCAGGCGGCCTTCTTATTGCGGTGGCAGAAAAACAAGCGGAAGCACTTTTGGATGAACTTCAACAAAAAGGTGTAGACGCACGGGTAATCGGCGAAGTTACTAAAGAAAACAAAGGACGCATCATTGTAGAGTAAGATAGCGTGAACTTTGGCGGAAGGTGAAAAGCATGTTTCGAGATTTACCATTAGACGATATATTTGCATTACAACAAACAGGTCCACATACGTTCATTGATGTCCGCTCCCCTAAAGAATTCAATGAATCGACAATTCCAGGTAGCATCAATATACCTGTTTTTAATGATCAGGAGCGCGCCGAAATCGGCACCCTTTATAAACAAGTCGGACAAGAAATTGCTAAGGAAAGAGGACTTGAAATCTTTTCGAAGAAGTTGCCCGACTTCATTCATGAATTCAAACAGATTGAAACGCCAATGACAGTGTTTTGCTGGCGTGGTGGTATGCGCAGTAAAACCGCAGCTACCGTTCTTGACTTAATGGGTATTCATACTACTCGATTGAGTGGCGGAATTCGTACATTCCGGCAATGGGTCGTTCACGAATTGGAAAAAGAAGAATTTCCGCCAAATTTCATCGTTTTGAATGGTTTTACAGGTACAGGAAAGACAGAGATTTTGAAGCGGTTAGCATCCCAAGGCTATCCCGTCATCGATTTTGAAAATATCGCCGGACATCGTGGCTCTATTTTCGGTCAAATTGGGCGTGATCCCAGCAATCAAAAGAAATTCGATTCTTTACTTATCCATGAACTAATACGTTTAAAAAATGAGCCTTATGTGTTTATTGAAGGTGAAAGTAGACGAATTGGAAAAGTAAGTTTGCCACAATTTCTTTATGACAAAAAGGAAATTGGCCTGCAAATTATTCTTCACTTACCTGTTGAAGAACGGGTCAAAATTGTTCTAGCGGATTATGAACCGTGGAATAAACCCGAAAGTTTCAAAGAGGCATTTCAATTAATTCAAAAACGGCTACATACCCCAGTCGCAAAGCAGATTGAAACCCACTTAGAAAACGGTGAATATGGAGCAGCAACTGAGTTGTTGCTTGTACATTATTACGACCCGAGGTATGAACATTCCAGTACTCAAAATAATGATTCGCAAAAAGTGGATATTGAGGCGAACAATTTGGATGACGCCTATCAAAAAGTTCTTCAAACAATCGAGCGTATCAAACCTCTCTCTTTATCATAAAAACTGACTGCCCGAACAACCGACGTTATTATCGGCTACTCGGGCATTTTTTATTGCACATTACTTAAAATTAAAGAATTACACAACATTTTAACATAATCTTTTAAATATTTTAAATTATACTGACTTTTTTGTTATTCAAAGTTACTATAGTAGAGAAAGGTATTGTCCGAATTTTTTCTCGACTTCGTTTGATAATGATGTACGTTAAGATTTATGCATCTTAAACACTATAATAAAGAGGCCCAATCTATTTTTAATTGAGAATACTTGCATAAAAATATTTACTATCCGATTTTTAAAAATCATATTCATATAAGACTATTAAATTTTCGCGAAGAGGAAACAGCCTTTATCACATATTTATTTTTTATGAAACTATATTAGTAGTCAAACAGCTTCTTTTTTAGTATTATTATTATGTAGTAATTAAAACAATCTAAGGAGTGACTTTAATTGACAGAAAAAGACAACAAAAGAAAGTTAACAACCGCCGCTGGTGCACCAGTTGTGGATAATCAGAATTCAATGACAGCTGGTCCTAGAGGTCCGATTTTATTACAAGATGCTTGGCTTTTGGAAAAGTTATCGCATTTTAATCGTGAAGTAATTCCTGAGCGACGCATGCACGCAAAAGGATCCGGTGCTTATGGCACATTTACAGTAACACATGACATTACTCAATATACAAAAGCAAAAGTCTTCTCCGAAATTGGCAAAAAGACAGATATGTTCGTTCGTTTCTCAACAGTTGCCGGTGAACGTGGCGGAGCTGACGCAGAACGTGACATTCGTGGATATTCAATGCGTTTCTATACAGAGGAAGGAAACTGGGATCTTGTCGGGAATAACACACCTGTATTCTTTTTCAGAGACCCAATGCAATTCCCTGACTTAAACCATGCCGTTAAACGCGATCCCCGTACAAATATGCGCAGCGCAAATAACAACTGGGATTTCTGGACTTCTCTTCCTGAGGCGCTTCACCAAGTGACAATCGTTATGAGTGACCGCGGTCTTCCAAATTCATACAGAAACATGCATGGCTTCGGAAGCCATACGTTCAGCATGATTAATGCTCAAAACGAGCGTGTATGGGTGAAATTCCACCTTCGTTCACAACAAGGCATTGAAAACTTGACTGATTTGGAAGCAGCAGCACTTGTTGGAGTTGACAGAGAAAGCCACCAAAGGGATCTATATGAAAATATTGAAAACGGCAACTTCCCTAAATGGAAAATGTATATTCAAGTCATGACAGAAGAACAAGCTAATAATATGCCATACAACCCATTTGACCTGACAAAAGTATGGTATAAAAAAGACTTCCCTCTAATTGAAGTTGGAGAGTACGAACTGAACCGTAATCCTGAAAACTATTTCGCCGAAGTAGAACAGGCTGCATTTACACCTGCAAACGTTGTTCCTGGCATCAGTTTCTCGCCAGACAAAATGCTACAAGGCCGTCTCTTCTCATATGGCGATGCACAACGGTACCGTTTAGGCGTGAACCATCATCAAATTCCGGTCAATCAACCGAAATGCCCTGTCCACAGTTTCCACCGTGACGGTGCAATGAGAACCGATGGCAACATGGGCAGCACGATTCATTATGAGCCGAACAGCTATGGTGAGTGGCAAGAACAACCAAAATTTAAAGACCCGGCACTTGATATTTTCGGTGCAGCAGACCAATGGAATTTCAGAGAAGATGACGATAATTACTTCGAGCAACCTGGTAAACTCTTCAATTTAATGAACCCGGAACAACAACAAGTTTTATTTGAAAATACGGGACGTAATATGAACGGTGTAGAAAAACATATCCAGCTTCGTCATATTGTACATTGTTACAAAGCGGATCCTGCTTATGGACAAGGTGTAGCCGGCGCGCTTGGTATTCCTTGGAGCGAAGTTGAAGCTGTAATTGGATCAGAAGAAAAAGTATTGAATTAAGAAAATTGCACGGGAGTCTAGGCGTGAATTCCCTTGTTATAGTGTATTTGCATTAAAGATAATATAATTCCCCGGCTAACAAAAAAGCGATTCAACCCCAAAGCTGAGTTGATGATTCTATTCAATACCGCTTGTAACGGGAGGCTGTCCCCTTTAAGACGCCTACGCTCAGTTCATATGCCATATTTAAAAATTAATTCTAGGTAGTGTGTCTTTCTAGGTATCTTCTAAAAGAACTCACTTTTTTCAGTTGATCATAAAGGTTTTAATCACAACTTTGATATGATACTACTGACTTTTCTACAAACCACAGGTAGAATAGAAAGTGTATTTAGAATATATAATAGGAGGAAATATAGATGTCTATTACTTTTACAGCAAAAGAAGAGTTTCTTACGTTTCATGATCCCATGCAAGACGGTAAACTAATTGACCGCAAAACTGAAATTCGAATGGACCCACTCACAGGCGAAACATCTCGGATTATTTTCGACCCGGGTGCCCCCTTTACGTCAACAGATTATTCAGAACTCGCAAAAGAAACTGACGGTGGTAAATGTCCATTCTGTCCTGAAAACGTACACTCTTTCACTCCTAAATTTCCGAATGATTTAATTGAAGATGGCAGGCTCATTCAAGGGGAAGCTGTCCTTTTTCCAAACCTCTTTCCTTACAGTAAGCATAACGCGGTGGTCCGAATGTGTGATCAACATTACGTAAAACTGGATGAATTCACAGCACCAGTGATTGCCAATTCTTTTTCCGCTGCGCATAACTATTTGAATAAAGTTATCGCTCAGGATCCCGAAACAGCGTACGCATCCATCAACTGGAATTATCTCCCCCCTTCTGGAGGCAGTATTTTGCACCCACATATTCACGTATTAGCCTCTGAAATGCCGACTAACTATCAATTAACAACATTGGCATTCAGCGAGCAGTTCCACATGGAAACGGGAAGTAACTATTATGATTCATTAATAGAAAGTGAACGTGAAATCGATGAACGCTTTATCGCGACAGTAGGTTCCATCGACTGGATTCATGCTTTTGCACCAAAAAGTCATACAGATTTTATAGGGATTCTAGATGCATCCTCTTTGGATGAATTGGATGATACCAATTGGCAGGACCTCGCAAACAGTCTTACACGGTTTTTCCTCTATTTTAAATCAATCGGTATCGCAAGCTTTAACCTAGGCTTATTTATCCCTATAACTAAAAATAAAGCTGATCGGGTTCATGTTAGAATTGTTCCCCGCCTAACAATTGGTGTGCTCCAAACAAGTGATATGAACGTTTTCAACTTCTTACACGGTGAACCGCTGTGTATGAAAGTGCCAGAACAGACTACAAAAGAAGTAGTTGGGTATCTTAAAAAATAAAATAGGGCCGTAATGAAACGAAAGAAGAGTCCTATCAGTTTGCAATCGACTGATGGGACTCTTCTTCATTCTATTGGAAATATTGTACTCTAGGAAATACTAGCAATTACATTTATATTGAACGATTCGAATTCACTAGATATGTTGAATTAAAGAATCCCATTGAATCTGCTGTGGTGCTCAATAATGAAAGAGTTGTAATTGGGGGTGTGGATTGTAGACCGCTTGGCGCTTTGGGGATGCCTCCCGCCACAAGCCTGGATTAGCGCTTCGCATCCAGTCTTACGGCTTCGGCGACCCCTTTGCCGCGCCTGGGCTAGGGTGTAGATTATCAGGAATAATGTGATTTTAAGATGTATATGCCAAGACTATAAGGTGATTACTAGTTGACACTAATTATATTCAAGAAAGATGCACTCCCGGTTGCAGATTTCATCGCAACTAATGAAATGCTCTTTCTCACATGGACCATCCCGCGAAGGTGCGACTTCGTGGTAGCCGGAGCGATAAGACTGAAAGTGATCTCCTTTCTGGCTTATCGCGGGAGGCATCCACAAAGCGTCGAAGCGGTATTAGCAGGAACTCTAATTCATTCCTCATGTGTTGGGACATTCGTTAATCACCTTCGCTCGATTTATGGCACTCCAGGTTATAGGTCTCATCCCCGAAAATGAAATGCGCTTTCTCAAATGGACCATCCAGCGAAGGCGCGACTTCGTGGTAGCCGGAGCGATAAAAGAGCAAGGAGGGATGCAGCTCAATCCCTCCCAAGTGGTCTCCTTTCTGGCTTATCTCGGGGGGCACCCACAAAGCGTCGATAGCGGTAATAGCAGAATTTCTGATTCTATCCATTGTAAAACGCCTGTGCCATATTCATTTGTTCAACATATATAGTAGCTATTTTACTTTACCTAATCTTCGCTATTCTATATTATGATTCACACTCAAACGCTAAAAACCCTTCGAACTCCTCTATTAATTGGAGGGAATGATAGAATGTCATTCAATACCGCTTCAGCGCTTAGGGATGTTTTCGCTCAATTTATAGCTATATTTTTTAATATACAGTTAAATAACCCCGTACATTTTTAATGCAAATTCGATTCCGTCTTCACTTGACTTTTTAGTTACGAAATCCGCAACCTTTTTCAAGTTTTCATTGCCATTCCCCATAGCTACACCAAGTCCAACTAACTCCAACATGTCTATGTCATTCTCTCCATCGCCAAACGCAATAGCCTCCGATTTATCAATATCGAAGTACTGTAAAACTTTTATGATAGCTAAAGATTTAGATACTTCTTCTTGTAATATATTCAACACAAAAGGATGCCATCTTTTAAATGTTAAATGCGGAAATTTTTTAATATACTTCTCAACCGTTTTGTTAGCTGCATACAAACACATTAAGTATACCTCTTGGTCATAAATCAGTTGATTTATTGCAGGATAATCATTCAAGGACAAGGTTTCCTTCAATGCTTTTAAAATTTCAGTATCTTTCACACCATTCATGCTGAAATCTTCGGTGAAGAACGACAAACCTTGATTCTCTGCTGACGCAAATTCAAAGACTTCTTTAATAACATTCTTATCCATTAACACTTTATGAACGACCTTTTGACCGTGCTTCACATACGCTCCATTCGCCGTGATAAAAGTATCGATTCCCAATTCCCTTATTTCCTGGCACATAGATAACGGTCTTCCTGTTGCCGCTACTACCCTTATTCCTTTGTTTATTAATACTTTTATTGCTTCCTTCGTACTAGGTGAAATACTACCACTTTCATGGTGCGTAAGAGTTCCGTCAACATCAAAAAACACAATTTTGTAATCCATAAAAATCCCCTTCAGAAAAATTAGATGAAAAATGATTACAGCTAAACATCGTTCAAAAATAATTCTTACATAAGACAAACCTGATTTTATGTAAGCGAACAACTTTCCAGACTAGAGAATTATTTCCACATCCTATTACTATAAACGTACACATCAGTTCACGCAATACACCGTTAGTATTTCTGTAAAAGCAAAAGAAGCGTATAAAAAAAGCCAATTTCTTAATGAACAAGAAATTGACTTTTTTGATTTAAATTCATTTAGCATACAGTACTTCCTAAATATTGGTTACACCTTATACTTTCACAAGCTTAATTAAATACGGGCAATGTAACTAGAATCATCAGTGTAAACAAGATAGCTACATAATTAACGGAACACATAAACATCAGGTGAGCCCACTTCTGATCATTTTTCGTGAAAAAGCCGCCTATACTTGCAACCAGCCATCCGACGTTCATCAGCGTGGCAATGACAACAAACACTATACCAAGTGATCCTAAAAAGAATGGTAATGGAAGTAAACATGCTACGTAGATAACCATTTGACGTTTAGTGAAATTAAATCCGTGAACAACTGGAAGCATCGCAACTTTTGCAAGACTGTATTCTTCCACTTTCTTTATGGCGATAGCGAACGTATGTGGCATTTGCCAAATGAACAGGATAAGCGTAAGTACGATTGGAACGATATGATAACCGGGCGCAATTGCAGCCCATCCGATTAAGGGCGTCACCGCACCTGATACACTGCCAATGACTGTATTCAACGTATATCTACGTTTTGACCACATCGTGTACAAGATAACATACGTAAACCAACCAATGAATGCATAGATGGCAGCTTCCATTGTTGTAAATGCGAGTAGTACTAAACCTACTACAGATAATGTGATTCCTAATCTTAAGACAAATTTCAGTGAAAAGTGTCCAGTGACCGTCGGACGATTTTTAGTCCGCTCCATTACTGTATCAATGTCAACATCGTACCAGTTATTCAGAATAAGTGCGCCGGCCATAACAAGTGTACTTCCGGAAATTGTTAACAAAAAAACATCCCAATTTGCTAAAAAAGTTGTATTCGTAAAAAAGAGTGCTAACCAAAATCCTGTAAGGACCGGCAGTACATTTGAGATTAAGACTATTGCCTTAAATAGGGATTTAAGATCTGCAAATAGCGTGGACAGATTTTGTTTTTTCGATACAGTTTTTCCATCTACCTTCTCCCATGAAGGATCCATTACTTTAGTCATCAATTCGTCTCTCCTCAAAAAAGCCAGGTGCTTTTCCAATGTAGTGGATTCGCAATTTGTTCAGTGACTGGCATTGTTAACTCCATTTTACTCTTAGTCTTCAAGTAAGACAAAGGAAAGCTTTGTGACATTTTGAAAACTACAAGAAAAAAGGATTGGAATCATCAATATGATGTTTCCAATCCTGCTAAAATAAGCAACGGTATATTATTTTCCTTCTATTGACTTCAACTGATCCAATTGAATTAAGCCTTCAATATCGCTACTCGGGACATAACCCGCTTCCTTACTAATATCAGCCATCTCCTGAATCACTTCTTCATTGACAGAAGTAGTTACTATCAGGCGATTAAATGCGAATTCGAGTTCAGCTTTGTCAATCTCTTTTCCCGTTAATTCTTTGATGTGCTTACTAACAAGTATTTGACTTTCTTCAGGATTTTGCTCAATAAACTCAACTGCTTTTACATGAGCTGTTAAGTAAGCAATCAACAATTTTTCATCTTCCAAAAACTTCTTAGTTGCTGCGACCACGGTATTTGTCGATTCTTTCCCCCATGCGAATGATTCCCAGTCCAACAAAAGCTTACCATTTGCCTGTGTTTCCAGAATATAGCCCCAAGGTTCCGGTATTGCAGCAGCATCTAGAGACTTTTGAAAAAATAGCGTTGCTGTATCAGCTGGTGCTGTGGCAAACATCTCTACTGTCCCTCCATTTGCCGTAGGTTTAAGACCAACATCTTTTAGCGCTTTACGCAACATAATGTCTTGAGTACCCCCAATTCCAGGTATCGCAACTTTCTTTCCGTCCAGATCAGAAAGCCCTTTAATAGTACTATGTTTACTAGCAACAAGGACTGCTCCGCCATTCACAGCACCTGAAATAATATAGTAGTTAGGTTCTTTTACGTAAAAATTCAGTATAGGACCTGGGCCAACTGTTCCCACATCAATGGATTTAGTAGCCATTGCTTCCATGAACAAGCCTCCGTTACTGACGGTCTTTGTGTTGATTTTAATATCTTTGCCAAACGCTTCAGTAAAATAACCATTCTCCAACGCAACGATTGTAGCGATATGTGTTAAGTTCGGGAAATAACCAATGTTCACAACTTTACTGCCTTTTACTCCTTGTTCTGCTTTAGCGCATGCAGAACAAATACTCAATACAACTAAGGAAATAAGCGCAAGTACGAAAAAATTACGTTTCATCCTTTTCTCTCCCCATCTGTTTCTATAAATAAGCCCTTAACTTATTCCCTATTTATTCTGTACACTGCGCTCCAGTCGCAAAAAGACTAGATATCCATGATTGTATCAATGACGCCAATGATGATCATTGCTTATTACCTGTGTTGATTAACCAAAGTTAATCAGTAAATAACTGCTTATTTTTGTGATAAAACACTAGATGCCCAATGTACAGGTACTTTCTGATCGCTTTGGACTAAACGACTACTGCACCCTTAACAGGATTTCTTGTTACGTTGGGTTGATAAACGTTTGTCCGTCGCTCTCCAAATATAAAGATATTGTGATCATTTCGTACAAAGCGTGCTGTAAATGTACAAGTGCAAATGTAGACTTACCTGTTTTTCTTACCGGAGCTTTATGTAAGAAGATAGTTAATCAACAGACGTCATTACTTATATCACTAAATACATTTTCCCGTGTGATCTTCACTATACTAGGAGATATCCGACTATTAACGTACATCATGAAATTGGAAACATCAATATGATGTTTCCAATCCTCCTAAAAGAAGCAGCGGTATATTATTTACCTTCTATTGACTTCAACTGATCCAATTGAATTAAGCCTTCAATATCGCTACTCGGGACATAACCCGCTTCCTTACTAATATCAGCCATTTCCTGAATCACTTCCTCATTAACAGATGTTGTCACTTTCAGGCGCTTAAATGCGGCTTCGAGTTCAGTTTTGTCAATCTCTTTTCCTGTTAATTCTTTGATGTGCTTAATAACAAGATTTTGGCTTTCCTCAGGATTCTGTTCAATAAACGCAACTGCTTTTACATGTGCTGTTAAATAAGCATTCACAAGTTCTTCATCTTCCAAAAACTTCTTACTTGCTGCAACAACTGTATTCGTCGATTCTTTCCCCCATGCGAATGATTCCCAGTCTAACAACAATTGACCGTTCGCTTGTGTTTCCAAAATATAGCCCCATGGTTCTTGTGTTGCTGCAGCATCAACAGATTTTTGAACAAAGAGCGTTGCTGTGTCAGCTGGTGCTGCGGCAAACATTTCGACTGTTCCGCCATTTGACGTCGGCTTTAGGCCCACATCTTTCAGTGCCTTACGCAACATAACGTCTTGGGTACTCCCTATTACAGGAATCGCAACTTTCTTTCCGTCTAATTCAGCAAGTTCTTTAATAGTACTATGCTCACTCGCAACAAGGACTGCTCCGCCGTTTACAGCGCCTGAAATAATATGGTAGTTGGGATCTTTTACGTAGAAGTTCAGTAATGGACCGGGCCCTACTGTTCCCACATCAATAGATTTAGTCACCATTGCCTCCATAAACAGGCCGCCGTTACTAACGGTTTTTGTGTTGATTTTAATATCTTCCCCAAATGCTTCAGTGAAATAACCTTTCTCTAGCGCTACGATTGTAGCGATATGCGTTAAATTCGGGAAATAACCTATGTTCACTTCTTTACTGTCTTGTGCGCCTTTTTCTGTCTTTCCACAGCCAGATACAATTGCCAATGCAGCAATAGAAATAACCCCAAGTATGAACAAATTACGTTTCATTCTGTTCTCTCCCTTTTTTTGTCTAGTCTCCAGTAGCCAGGCGTTAAGCCACGATGCAGGTCATGCAGTAGGAGGGATTGAACTTCATCCCTCCTTTTTGCGACATGGATGTCGCGCACTTAGACTGACGTCCTTGGTTTCACCTTATGCCCACCACGTCTTAGCAGGTCGCTTCCATTTTTCCCTTAACTGATTCCCCATTTATTTTGTACACTGCGCTCCAGTCGTAAAAAGACCAGATTATCCATGATTGTGCCGATGACGCCAATGATGATCATTACCGATATAACTAAATCCATTTGTCCAAGTGACCTTCCCATTTCCAAGAGATATCCAAGTCCTCCCCCACCACCAAGAAGTTCTCCTGCCATTAAAGCACGCCAGGAAAATGCCCAAGCAATTCGTAATCCGGAGATGAGTTGGGGGACAGATGCTGGCATGATAACTGTTCGCAAAAAATGAAAACCGCCAGACCCTAATGTTTTAGCAACTTGTTGATAAAGCCTTGGCACATTTTTGAAACCACTTGTCGCATTGATTGTCATTGTCCATGTCGCACCGATTGTTACAATAAAAAGAATGGAAAAATCATTCAAACCGAACCAAATGATAGCAAGTGGGAACCAGACAATACTCGGAATCGATTGCAATGCTGTGACAAGAAATCCAAGTGTGTCTTCAACTAGTTTAGAACGCCATATGAGATAGCCTAGAAAAAGACCGAGGACTGTCGCAATTGTAAATCCTATTAATAGACGGCTCATACTTGTAAAGATTGCAGTCATTATTTGCCCACTTAGAATGCCTGTGTAAAGTGTATGCAGCACTTGGCTGAGACTCGGGAACATGAAATCGGGCAAACTTGAAACTCTAGATGTGACTTCCCATATCACCGCTAGAATCCCGATGAAGAGGATCCGTCTTAAAAATGTAGTCATCCCCCATTTCCTCCTTTAACACTTTCTCAATTTCACCTTGCAGTGATGCCAATATCTGCTTTTCCAAATGAAATGTGACGTCATTTGGCATAACGCCGTCTTTCATTGTCGTTGAAGAATGAATCTCTTTAATTCTTCCAGGACGTGTTTCAAAAACAACAATTTTTTCGGATAAAAGGACCGCTTCTCGAATGTTATGCGTAACGAAAAAGATAGTCACCTTCGTTTTTTGCCATATTTCCAGTAGCTCATTATGTAACACCATTCTGGTTTGCTCATCCAGTGCCGCAAACGGCTCATCCATCAGTAAAATGGCGGGCTCCATAACAAGTGCACGTGCGATAGCAACACGTTGTTTCATCCCCCCTGACAGCTGATGCGGATAAGCATCGATAAAGTTGCTTAAATGAACCATTCTCAACATTTCCCTTGCTTTGTCCTCTGCCGGCTTTTTTGGCAAACCCTTTAAACGTAAGCCATATGTGACATTATCAAGAACCGTTAACCATGGAAACAATCCATCCTGTTGGAAGACGACGACACGATCTGGTCCAGGATCCGTCACTACTTTTCCAGCAATCCTAATTTCTCCTTGATCAGCCTTCTCGAGACCAGCAATCAGATAGAGCAATGTCGACTTCCCGCAACCGGAAGGTCCGACAATCGAAACAAACTGTCCTTTTTCCACGTCTAACGAGATATTATCCAGTACTTTCACATGACCTTTTTCTTTATGTGGAAAACTTTTCGCAATGCCATCTATTGTTAAATACATTCAAATACCCCTTCCCTAAAATTTCCTACAAGTAAATCTGTATATGTTGAAATAAAAGATCCATTGAATTCGTTGCGGCGCTTGGGGATGCCTCCCGCCCTAAGCCAGGCACTAACGCAATTCACTTCCTTCGAATTGTGACAGCAACTGGCACCGAATAGCGCCTTCGCTTACTTTATATAGATTTTAAAATTCGAATAAATCGCTTGATAAATAGCGTTCACCCGAGTCAGGTGCAATGCAGACGACCGTATCATTCGGAGTCAATCGGCTTGCGACAACTAATGCCGCATATATGGCCGCACCTCCTGAAGGGCCGATGAGAATCCCTTCATTCGCCGCCATGTTGCGTACTGTATCATACGCTTCTTCGTCTTTAATCTGAATGATTTCATCGTAGACGGCGGTATTCAAAACTGGAGGAATAAAACCTGGACTTGTTCCAACCAGCTTATGCTTCCCTGGCTTTCCTCCAGACAGGACGGGTGATCCGGCAGGCTCAACAACATGAACTGAGATATTATTATCCCGTTCTTTAAGTGCTTCTCCGGTACCCGTCACCGTCCCTCCCGTTCCTGATGTACAAACAAAAGCACTTAGCTTTCTTCCAATGGATTCCATGGCATTACTAATTTCAACAGCCGTCGTTGTCCGATGGATATCTGGATTTGCCGTGTTCTCAAATTGCATGGGAATAAAGCTGTTTTCGATTTCCGCGGATAATTCATTTGCTTTGTCGATTGCCCCTGGCATCCTTTCATCGCTAGGTGTAAGAACGACTTTTGCACCGTATGCCTTCATTAAATTAATACGTTCAATCGTTGCGTTATCCGGCATGACAAAAATTGCGTTATACCCTCTTGCTGCGGCATTCATTGCCAAACCGATCCCTGTATTTCCTGACGTAGGTTCAATAATCGTTGCCCCCGCCATCAATTTACCGCTTTTCTCCGCCTCAACAATCATATTGTAAGCTGCTCGATCTTTTACGCTGCCGCTTGGATTAAAATACTCAAGTTTTACATAGACAGCTGCACCTTGTGAATCTGGCAGTCTATTTAATCTTACAAGGGGCGTATTTCCAATCAATTCAGCTATATTGTTTACGACTCGCATATTTGTTATCCTCCCAATTACGTTCAGGATTTGTCTTCATACCCACCTATCATTTCTAGAAATGCATTTCGCACGTTGATAGATTGCCTGTACGTTTCATTCGTGATTGTTTTAAGTAATTGTGTTTTTGTCGTTTGATTTAACGTAGAATGCTTCACTTTTTTTCTCGATAGTGTTAGAAATTCAAGATAATCACTATAAGAATCGTCGTAAATCAGGGCAATTTCGTCACGAATGCTTGTAGATAGTGTCGGACTCGCCCCATCCGTTGCAACAGTTATCGTTAGGTCACCTCTCGTCAGCTTTGCAGGGACATGAAAGGTACTTAACTCGGAATTATCGACGATATTGACCAGTTGATGTTTGCCGGCAGACGATGCAACAAACGTATTCACCATCTCATTATTTGTTGCAGCAATAATAATCATTGCATCATCAAGATCATCCGGTTCGAACATTTTATTTTTCCAGGCAATTTTATTCTCGATAAAGAGTTGTTCTATTTTCGAATGAATCACCGGACTAATGACAGTTATACCAGCACCTGCTTGTAGCAATCCGATAACTTTTCTGTAGGCAATCAGTCCGCCGCCAACTACTACTGCATTTTTATCTTCGATGTTCAGCATAATCGGATAGGATTTCATCATTTTATTCTCCCGCCGCCATTTAGTTACTCTGAAAAAAGACCATAAAATTAGCGGTCCTTCTTAGCTTTTTTAAAAGATAAGAGGGTATAAGCATTCACATCGAGCGGTGTCTAGACTCCAGCGCTATTCTAGATGTCTAGCTCTAGGCGCCAGCCGCTCGGGTCATAAAGGGCGCCTTACGCTTTTCTTATTAATCGTGAAAGTCCAATCCAGATTGAACAGCTTTCACATGTCCTGCGCGAATGACAAAATCTCCAAAATGTTCGCCTTCTGTTCGTTCCTTCGCGTATTGAATAAATAGCGGTTTAAGCAGTGCTAAAATTTCTTCTTCACCGATATTTTCCCGGTATATCTTATTCAACCGATCCCCGACAAAGCTAGCACCCAGATACATATTGTATTTTCCAGGTGCTTTACCGATAAAGGCTATTTCACCCAAAGCAGGACGAGAACAACCATTCGGACAGCCCGAAATACGTATAACGATTTCTTTTTCACGTAATCCCGCTTCATCCAGAATCAGTTCCATCTTATCCAGTAAAGAAGGCAGGTACCGTTCGGCTTCAGCCATTGCCAGCCCGCAAGTCGGAAATGCAACGCAAGCCATTGAATTTCGGCGCAATGCGGAATGATGCTGTCCGTCAGTCAATCCATATTGCTCCATTAACTCTTCAATTTCCTTCTTTTTTTGACTCGACACATTGCTGATGATTAGATTTTGATTTGGGCTAAGGCGGAAATCTCCTGTATGAATCTTGGCAATTTCTCGCAACCCCGTCATCAGTGGATACTCATCCACGTCTTGGATTCGTCCGTTTTGGATAAACAGCGTGAAATGCCAATTGCCATCGCTTCCTTCTACCCAGCCATAACGATCACCATTATGTTCAAAGTGATAATCACGCGCGGTTTCAAGTACCCAACCTAATCGCTCATTGAGTTCTTTGGTGATCCAATCAAGTCCACGAGCATCAATTGTGTATTTAAAACGTGCATACTTTCGAACAGAACGATTCCCATAATCACGTTGAATCGATATAATTTTCTCAGCTACTTCGACAACCTGATCCGTTGTACAGAAACCGATCACCCTTGCCAACTGGGGATAAGTGTCTGTATCACCATGTGTCATCCCCATGCCACCGCCTACAGCAATATTGAATCCTGCTAATTCCCCTTCTTCTAAGATGGCAATTAGGCCAAGATCCTGGGAAAAAACGTCAACATCATTATTAGGAGGAACTGCCACACCAATTTTAAATTTTCTTGGTAAATATAGTGCGCCATACAATGGCTCGATTTCTTCCTCTGTTTCTTGGCTGTCGATTACTTTTTCACCATCGAGCCAGATCTCATGGTAAGCATTGGTCCGTGGCGAAAGATAATCACTGAGTTTCTGCGCCCACCCATAAACTTCAGCATGAATATCCGATTGATAAGGATTAGGATTACACATGACATTCCGGTTCACATCACCGCAAGCTGCTAGCGTATCCATTAACGCTGCATTAATTTCCTGAATATTCTCCTTCATATTCCACTTTAAAATCCCGTGCATTTGGAATGACTGGCGAGTAGTTAATTTCAATGTTCCGTTGCCATATTTATTGGCAACACGATCCATCATCAGCCATTGCTCCGGGGTTGCTACACCGCCGGGAGCACGAACTCGAACCATGAACTGGTAGGCCGGCTCTAATTTTTGCCGCTGGCGTTCGTTGCGTAAATCCCGATCATCTTGCAAATAGCTCCCATGGAATTTCATCAATCTGTTATCATCATCAGGTATCCCTGAACTGATTGGATACTCAAGCGTCTCCACAAGTGATCCGCGTAAATAGTTACTTTCACTCTTAATCCGCTCAACATCACTTGGTGTACCAGGTTGTGGCGGTAAAATTATTTTCTTTGTCATGTAACTAGCTCCTTTCACAGTTCTTTCAGTAGACATCGCGTTGATAACGTTTCTGCCGTTGCATATCAGCTAAATAGTCTGATGCTTCCTTAGAACTCATAGCACCCTCTTCTTCAAGGATTTTTTCCAAAGTAGTATGGACATCAGCAGCCATATGCTTTTCATCACCGCAAACGTAGAGTACAGCACCCTCTTCCAGCCACTTAAAAATAGCTTGGCTGTTCTCAATCATTCGGTGTTGGACATAGACTTTATCTTTCGTATCACGGGAAAATGCAACATCCATTCGCGTCAAAACACCCTCTTTGAGCCATTGTTGCCATTCAACCTGATAAAGGAAGTCTGTAACAAAGTGTTGATCACCAAAGAACAACCATGTTTTCCCTTCTGCGCCAATCTCCTCGCGTTCTTCCAAGAACGATCTGAACGGAGCTATTCCAGTACCAGGTCCAATCATAATCAAAGGCGTGTTGGGATCTGCTGGTAATTTAAAGTTCGAGTTACGCTGGACATAAACAGGTAAATGATCCCCAGGTTGCGCACGCACAGCACATTCATCCGAACAAACACCTACCCGATCTCGACCGTGTGCCTCATAACGAACAGTTCCAATCGTGAGATGTACTTCATCCGGATTTGCTTTAGAACTGCTGGCGATCGAATACAGGCGCGCCGGTATTTTACGTAATATTGCGACAAAATCACTTACAGAGACTTCCCACGGTCCAAAATCCCGTACCAGATCCAATAGATCACGACCATAGAGATAATCCCTGCACACTTGCTCTCTTTCAGGTTCCAAGAGCTCCTTTAATTCATTGTTAGTAGTAAATTGCGTTGCTTTTTGTAGCAATGGTTTCGTTAATACAGTAATTTCAAAATTAGAAATCAGCGCCTCGCGCAAGGGCTTAAGTTCACCCTGTTTATTGACCTTAACTGCTTCGCTAGCATTCCACTCCATCTCTCCAATCAAGGTATCGACTAATTCAGTATCATTTTCTGGATAAATGCCTAAACTGTCTCCCGGTTCAAACTCGAGGTTCGATCCTTCAAGTGATAACTCAAGATGACGCGTTTCTTTGTTTGACCCACGGCCATTTAAATTCAAATTTTCTAGAATCTCAGCTTTAAATGGGTTTGTTCGAGAGTACTCCAGTTGTTCCGCAACTACCTTGTTGACTGGTTGTTGGACATTGGTATAACTGGCTCCTTGTTGCTCATTTAATGTAGCTAAAACAGTCATAAACCATTCCGAGGCAGGTTCATCATAATCCAAGTCGCAATCGACACGTGGACTAAGCTGTTTTGCACCCAACTCCAGTAAACGTTCATCAAATTGTTTACCTGTCTGGCAGAAAAATTCATAAGAACTATCCCCCAAAGACAGGACCGAGTATTGCAGATTATCCAATTGTGGCGCTCTTTTACCATGAAGAAATTCATGAAATGGCAATGCATTATCTGGTGGATCGCCTTCGCCATGTGTACTTACAATAAGTAGTAAATTCTCGGTTTTCTTAAGCGAATTTGGTTTGAATTCATTCATAGGAGCAAGAGTTACTTGATACTCTTCTGCTTTTAAATTCTTCGTTAGTTTTTCAGCCAAAGCCTGCCCGTTGCCAGTCTGAGAGCCGTAAAGAATTGTCACTTCTTTTGAGATTACCTCTATTTGCGTTGCTGGAGCTTTCAGAACGGCCACGCCGCCAGACACAGTCGATTGTGTAGTTAACTGGTTGGCACTCAAATATCCGCCCAGCCAGATTTGTTGTGTCTCTGTCAGTATCGGCAGAAGTTGGTTAAGGAGTTCTACCTGCTCCTGATTAAAAGGACTGTTTATCACTTGAAGCGCCAAAATTTCCCACCCCGCAAAATTAGTATTTATATAGCTATTAAAAGACCATTATTTCAATCTAATTTTCTCGTTTTTCTCTATTTGAACAACAACATTGTCTTGAACAACCAATGTGATAGAACCATAATTCATCGTGTTCAGCATCTTTTTAACGTTTTCAATGGTAAGTTCAAGGTTTTTTTCCCGTTTCTCCATAGTCCCTATTCATCCTTTCAGACAAAAATTCTTCATTAAATAGGCTGACCGATTTGCTCTTTTTCAAGTAACTCATTCACCCGTTCTACAAGTACATCCTGGACATATTTATGATAACCAAGATTTTTACAAAGAATGAGCTGCTGACCATTAGTAGATTGCTGGGCAATCTTTTTTTCAATGCTCTTCATCAAAATACCTGTAAATAATAAGTACGGAATAATTAAGACTTGCTTATCATGTGTTTCCTGTAAATGCAGTAATGCTTCATCGAAATGAGGCTCTGCTCCGTAAAGAAAACTAACAGTTACTTTCTTAAAGAAATACTTGTCAGCAAAAAGTTGTGCAATTTCGTTTAAATCTTGCTTGACTGCGGGATCACTGCTGCCACGACCTATAAGCAATACCTGCGCATCTTCCGCAATCGTTACTTTTTGTTCGACTACTCGGTCATATAGGCTATCAATAATTTTCGGATGAATGCCAAATGCTTTTCCGTATGTAAATTCGATATCGGGATACATGATTTTTCCCACTTCAATTTCAAATGGAATATCTTCATTTGCATGGGCCGCAGTTAATAAAAGTATAGGAACAACGGCAATCTTAGTAGCACCGCGTTCCACGCATTTCGTAATCCCTTCCTCCACGCTTGGGGCAGCCAGTTCTAGAAAACAAATTTCTTGGATTGGAACATCAATCATCGCTTGACTGCTCTCAATAAATTGAATAGCTTCTTCGACACCTGCTTTGATTCGGCTGCCATGGCCAACATATAAGACTGCCTGCATGCTGATCCCTCCTATTGAGTTTTTAGTATGCAGATACTTCTTTACTAATATTTTGGTTCAACGCCGTTTGTTCGAACCATTGAATCTTCTCTCGCAACTTCACAACTTCGCCGACAATGATCATACTTGGGTTTTTAATTTCGGATTCTCTAGCAATCTCTACAATCGTAGAAAGTGTACCTGTAATCGTATACTGCGCCTCCGTTGTTCCCCAATGCACTAGTGCTACAGGGGTGTTTTCAGGTCGGCCATGCCTGATAAGTTGCTCACAAATATAAGGTAAGTTTCCGACACCCATATAAATCGCTAATGTATCAATACCGACTGCAAGACTTTCCCAATGAATGGAATCGCTTTTTCCAGCACGCATATGGCCAGTTACAATCGCAAAACTAGAACTGAGATCACGATGTGTGACTGGGATACCCGCATAAGCAGGCGCCGCAATCCCGGCAGTAATTCCTGGAACCACCTCAAAGGGGATGTCATTTTCCGCAAGAACTTCTGCCTCTTCAGCGCCTCTTCCGAAAACAAATGGATCTCCACCTTTTAAGCGTGTGACAGTTTTCCCCTGCTTCGCATATTTCACTAAAAAGTGGTTAATCGTCTCTTGAATCATTGCATGATAGTTTGGGAGTTTCCCGCAATAAATTAAGTCTGCTCCAGGTTTTGCATAAGTTAGCAGTTCTTTATTAATCAAACGGTCATACAAGATGACATCCGCTTGTTGAATACATTTCATCCCTTTAACGGTGATTAAATCAACGTCGCCAGGTCCAGCGCCAACTATAAATACTTTTCCCACCTTCATCGCTCCTCTCACCGTTTGGTACTGCTCTAAAATCTCTTTATGAATGAAGTGCTTCTTTTTGCATACCAGTAATTAACACGTCGATCACTTCCGGACGACTAAATGTCGTTGGCAGTTGTTCCCCATTACGAAGCATTTCTCGCACCTTTGTACCCGACAAAATCACATGGTGACTTGCATCATGGGGACATGTTTTGTGCGTTGCCATGCTGGTGCATTTATTGCAGTAAAAACTATGCTCGAAAAATAATAACGTAATCCCAAGTTCTCCAAGCGTAAAGTTGCTAAAAATTTTCTGAGCATCATACGTACCGTAATAATTACCAACACCCGCATGATCACGACCGACGATAAAGTGTGTACAACCAAAATTCTTTCTTACCATCGCATGAAAAACCGCTTCTCTTGGTCCGGCATAGCGCATTGCAGCCGTAAATACACCTAAAAATACATGTTCTTTCGCATAATAGTTATCTAGTAATACTTCATAGCTTTCAAGGCGAACATCTGCCGGGATATCATCTGATTTCGTTTCACCAACAAGTGGATTTAAAAATAATCCATCTACAATTTCCAATGCTGTTTTTTGAATATATTCGTGTGCTCTGTGTACCGGATTTCTTGTTTGGAAACCAACGACTGTTTTCCAGCCAAGTTCTTGAAACTTTCGTCTTGTTTCAACCGGGTCATACAGATAATCCGAAAACTCATTCAGCGGCCTTCGCTGAATCAGTGTGATCGTTCCGCCGAGATATACATTCGGACGTTCAAATAACTTCTTCACGCCTGGATGGTCGCGGTCTGTCGTTTGAAAGACCAATTCAGCCTCTTTTTCCTTATCTGGCGTAAAAATATCTGATACTTCGAGCACACCATAAACAACTCCGTCTTTCACCAATTTCACAAAGCTTCCAATAGCGATATCTTTTGCATTCGTCTCCGTCGTTGGTAATGTAATCGGAATTGTCCAAGGCTCTCCTGTAGATAATCTCATTGTCGCAACGACGGAATTGTAATCTACTTCCGTGAGAAACCCACTTAACGGACTATAGGCACCTGTACCAATCAAATCCAAATCACTGCTCGCAATTTCATCTAATTCAACTGTTTTGGTAAACCCTTCGAATTGAAAATCTGGATTCCAGCGATTAATTAATATGCCGCCATGCGGTTGACTCAAGCTCATGTAAATTCCTCCATTTAAGTTAACTTTTTATGCAATCCACACTCTGTTTTCGTTTGATTTGCCCAGCGGCCTGACCTTGACCCTGTCGTAGTATCGCCTTGTATTGTACAGGGTGCACAGCCGATACTCGGATAGCCTTGATCATGAAGTGGATTATAGGGCAGTTCATGTTTATCAACATAATCCCAAATATCCGTCCACGACCAATGAATTAGCGGGCAAATTTTAACTGATTGAAATGTTTCATCCTTATTCACGAAGTTTGTCAGACTTCTAGATGGTGATTGTTCACGTCTTAATCCGGACAGCCAAGCAGTCGCATTACTTAGTGTTTCCCGAAGCGGAATTACTTTCCTCATATGACAACACTGATCCGGCTGTCTCGCCCAAAGTTCAGCGCCATACTCATCAGCTTGTTCTTCAACCGTTAAAATCGGCTTTTTCAATTCAATTTTCAACTGAGGATAGAGTTGTTTGACTTTATCAATTAGGGCATAGGTTTCTTTAAAATGAAGTCCTGTATCTAGAAATACCACTTTAGCGGTTGATTTTATTTGCGAGATTAAGTCAATCATTACAATCCCTTCAACCCCGAAGCTGCACGCATAAACAAGTTCATCGTCATATTCTTTATAAGCCCATCGCAAGACGTTTAGCGCACCCTTCGCTTCGTCGTCAAGTAAAAAAACATCTTCAGACTCAATCCAGGAATCGTACGTTTTCTTCACCAAATTAACTCTCCTTCCTATCTTTTATAAAAAGACGACTTTAATCTCCTACTGATTAAAGTCGCCTCTAATTTTTTAGTCAGCGCATTGTTCCCATATACCCAATTGTCCATCAGCTTCTGGGTTTCCAGTCGGCTAGTGATTAGCGTTTATACTAACTTTATTATTCCTATGTGTCAAGTAGGTTTTAAGTCATTCTATTCCAAGTGAACTAGAATGTTACGTGATTATTGACTTTTTTTGATATAGTTATTTTCTTTTAAATAAGAAATGATGACTTCGACCGATTCTTCAATACTTAACTGATTGGTATCGATGGATATTTCCGCATTAACAGGTTCTTCATAAGGAGCATCAATTCCTGTAAAGTCTTTAATTTCACCCAATCTTGCTTTTTTGTACAATCCCTTTGGATCGCGTTCTTCGCAGGTTTCTAAACTGGCCTTTACATATACTTCAATGAATTCATCAGCATCGACAATTTCCCGCACTTGATCACGATCTTCTTGGTAAGGGGAAATGAATGCGGTCAATGTGAACAGGCCAGCATCAACCATTAGTTTTGCAACTTCACCAATTCTGCGAATATTTTCGGATCGATCATCTGGACTAAACCCAAGATTCTTATTTAAACCGTGTCTGACGTTATCTCCATCTAGTCGATAAGTGTGAACACCCTTTGAATGTAAAGCTGTTTCTAACGCCGCTGAAATCGTCGATTTTCCGGAACCCGATAATCCTGTAAACCAAAGAATTGCACTTTTATGACCTTTTGCTTCTTGGCGATCCCTTTTCGTAACCTCTGATTCATGCCATACGATATTTTTAGCTTTTGTCATTTTTTCTCCTCCTAAATTCATTTGCTCTGAATCAATTTTCAAATACAAAAAACATCTTTTTAGTCGATTCGAAAAATCGATTAGAAAGATGCCTTTAGTTGACTAATTAGCATATATTTAATTGGTAAAAACAAGAATAGCGCTGGAGACCAGAAAAAGAAAAATGAGATTTCACCATACGCTAAACAATAAAAAAGCCTCTTCAATTAGGGCAAGAAGAGGTTGATGATATCGAATAACTATCTCTTCTTATCTGCTAAACTTTCGCTTACTGGAATTGGCACAGTACAAAACAGTCTGTTGCCGAGGCTTCTTCGGGCCAGTCCCTCAACCTCTCTTGATAAGAAATACACTATGAAGTTGAGATCAATATTACATCATCGAAATTCCAAAGTCAATGATTTATCAGTTTTTAATTTTATTCACATCAGTTTAGTAGGGTTTAAACACTAATGTCTCGCACATAAACAAAAAGGCACGTTAAACTACTTTTCGGCGTTCTTGAAAACTTATAGTTCAACTCTAACTTCTCCTTCCATTGCTCTCATTAGTTTTCTCCATTTCCTTTTCACAATCATTTTTCCAATTAACAAGAAATATTCCTTTAAAGATTAGTAATCCACCAAAAAGAGTAGACCAGGTTAGTCTTTCATGGAGCAAACACCATCCTGTTAGTACACCGAAGAATGGCGCTAAAAAAAGGAATGCACTCGTTCGTTCTTGATTTCCTCTCTGAAGAAGATAAAACCAAACAGAAAACTGAATAATTGAGGCCGCAATGGTAAGCCATAACAAAATCAGGATGGATTGAGTAGTCATTCTGAAAAAAGACTCTTCCAATAGTAAACTTCCCAGAAAGAGAATTAATCCGCCAAAAAGCATTTGATAGGCTGTCATTACATATGTATCAAATTTAAAACCATGTATTTTTATCAAAAGCGTAGCAATCGCCCATGAAACTGCCGACAAAACCCCTAATATGGTACCGATTCTAAAGTCAAGATGTGAACCCAACGTGAGAAAAACCCCGATAAAACCTAGCAGTACACCTATCCATTGCTGAATACGGTAACGGGATTTTAAAAAAAGCGTTCCAAAAACTACGACGAGTAAAGGATTCATAAATGTTAGGATAGACGTCTCTCCAGAAGTGATCGTACGTAGTGCCATGAATATACAGCCCATCACAAAAGCCGTTTGAAAAAGTCCAATTAGAACAAGCCACACCCAATCGATTACCTTTACCGGATGTCGCTTGTTTAAGATTTTAACGATCGTAGCCATAATAAGCCCTGCAAGCGTAAAACGCATAGCGACTAATAGGAGAGGAGATGAATAGGCTAACCCTAACTTCCCTATTGTAAAAGAAGAACCCATTAATCCAGTCGTCAAAATCACTAACAAACTAAAAATGATTCGATTCATCCAGCCCCCACCCCATTATGACTATAAATCATTTATATGAAAATGCTTAACAATTGATTTCACTTTAAGTTTTCAAAGAATACACGGATGACGTCGGCTCCCCCTAGGAATGTCCCCAGTGTCCCCCCCAAGTTAGTCAGAACGATAACCAGCAAGACTCGTGTCACTTTATTAGCCCAAAAACCTTTAATCGTAAAAACATCTTCAGAAAGCGTTTCAAAGTCGCCAACACTCGGTCGACGGAAATATGCTTGAACAATTCCCGAGACCCAGCCAGCTGCTATCAGTGGGTGCAAGGTAGTGATGGGTGCTGAAACAAAGGCCGCCAAAATAGCCAACGGATGTCCGAGCGCTACCGCAGCGCCAATGGCTGACAAGCTGCCTGTCCATAAGATCCAGCTTAGCGCCTGATCGAAACCTGCAGATGGATTTGCAATAAAGGTGTAGGCGATAATGGACAGGAGAAGAACCGGAATTGCCCATCCGATAATTTTCGGTATTTTTGATTTCGGTGGAGTTTGCGCTAATGCGACTAAATCATGGTCATTATAAATTTCTTTTGTAATCCCTGGAACATGTGCTGCACCTAGGACTGCAACGACCTTTTTACCTGGTGCATCTTTGATTTTCTGAGCTAAATACTGGTCCCTCTCATCGATTAAGGGCGTCTTTAACCTCGGAAATGATTCCGTAAAGTCAGTTAGAACGGCATTTAGTGTGTCCTTTGATTTCATTTTCTCCAGTTCTTCTTCAGAGATCGTCTCTTTGCTGAAGATACTATAGAAAACCGACATAAGGAGCTGACTTTTCCCTTTAAATCCGATATTACCCCAAATTCGGGAGAAAGTAATTTGGATATTACGGTCAGCCAGCACCAAATCTGCTCCGATTTCTTTAGCCGATTCAATCCCCTGAATCATTTCCTGCCCAGGTTTAATATCAAATTGCTTTGCTAAACGATTTTGAAAGGAGGATATTGCCAAGTTCATTAAGAGCAAAGTAGCTTTCTTCTCTTTTATCACTTTGAAAATATCCGTTTCCTTCCATTTATTACTATCCATTATAGATTGAAACCGTTGTTCATCCAACTCAATGCATACCGAATCAGGTTTTTCCTTGTCGATCACTTCTTTTACTTGTTCTGCACTTTGCTTCGAAACATGGGCAGTTCCAATCAGTATCAGTTCTCGACCGTCTAACTCTATTCTCGTAATGTTATCCTCTTGCATTGACAAACTTCCTTTATAGAACTTATTTCTTCTAAGCAATCACTAACCAGTGATCACTAAAAGACGATCTACTTATAATAATGAATCAGTTTGAAGAAAATTTCAATTATCTTTCATTATTATTCTGCGCTTAACTGAATCAATTTCATAAATCATCTTTTTCAAGAGCTTAGACTTCTCCCGTATCAAAATTTATGCTTTTAAAAATTAAGCCGCTTTACTTTTTGTTTGTAATAAGGCATCCATTCGATCGACAGCCAATTTGCAGGCATTATAAATAAACGTCACAAGGTTGAAGTGCAGTTTTGCTTTTTTACCTGTTCGGTGACGGACGTTGTTCAATTGAAAGTATTCTTTTAAATAGGCGTTGACGCGTTCTACTGCGGTACGTTCTTTATAAAGTTTCTTCCATAATTCTGAGCCACGTGCTGGATACGTGTATTTTCGAATATCCGCTTCACATTTGATTTTGAACACCTTTTGACAGAGTGAATCCTCTCTCAATGGACATGTTATGCATTCTTTCGGGCGGGTAAATTTTAATGTATGGTATTTTTCATCGAAGCTGTCGTAACAGTAGCTATGCTCACGTACACAAGTTGGGCGAAAGTGTTCATCGAATCCTATATATTCGCCTTCATTTCGAACATTGTATGGAATCACGACACGCATCGTTTGCGCTAGTGCTTGTTTATAGATCGATTCATAATCATAACCCGCATCGAATAGCGCTGTCGTAAAATGTTTTGGCAAAAGGGTAGCTACCTTTTTTAGCAGTGGAATGGCCGCTTTACTGTCAGATAAATTACCCGACGACATAAGGCGCCCTACAATATACTGGCTTTTCGATGAAACAGCCAGATGTCCCTTAAAGCCGTACCAGAACATATTTTTCCCGTCACTATTTTTCTTGATGCCCCACTTCGGCTCAATCGGTATGTCCTGCCAAAGTGTTTCAGCTGAAATCGACAACTGGGCTTCCAATTTCTTTTCGTAGGTTGTTAAATTCGCTTCGATTTCTGCTTGTTCAGCGAGCCAAGCTGCCTGTTCTTCTTTTGCTTTACGTCCACGTTTCTTCGGCGGCTTAGCCTCTTTTTTCTCAGAAGGTTTTGAAGCGTCACGTGCTTCGAAATGCGTGGCATCAAAGGCAAGGTGTTCATCGCAAAGAAAGCCTTCTAAAAAGACCATTTGAATCAGTTCATCCTGCATGTTATCAAGCACATCAGACTGACTAATTACACCGATCATACGTGAATAAGATGCCTCTGAAGGTACAGAATCTGAGACAAGAAACCCGCAATCTAGACGGAATAAAGGATCGTTGACTAACCGTTTTATTAAATCCTTTACGGTTGGGATACGTTCTACAATACGAATTATCAATGATTGAATCATCGCACCATAATTACATTCACGCGGAGCACCACGCAGCGTCTTTTTAGAAAACAGATGAAAGATTGGTTGCACATCGAAAGTGGAAAAAATCGCTTCAAAACGGTACGAACTTTCCATTTCGAATAATTGTTGGATGTCAAACAGGCTAATTTGTTTTATAATAGTCATGAGGCATTCACTCCACTCGGTTAGGTTGTTTAGTCGCTACCATTATACCGGATTTGGGGAGGTGCCTCATTTTTATTGAATTGAAACCCTTGATACTAAAGGGATAGGAATTATGAAATCAACTCAACTATATATGTTAAAATAAAGAATCCCAGTAAATCCACTTCGGCAATAGCGGAGACCTCCCACCCTTAATATCCAGGTAGTTTTGGAACCAGTGTTATGGCTTCGGCCACCTCTTTTAAGGCGCCTTCGCTTAGTTAATATAGACATTCATTTGTTCAACATCTTTAGTTTTCATATTTGATACGTAAAATCCTCTGGTAAAACTCGCCTTAAGAACTTTTGTGTCCGTTCCTCCTTAGGATTGACAAAAATCTCGTGGGGAGTGCCTGCCTCCACTACAACCCCGCCATCCATGAATAGTACTTTGTTTGCTACATCCTTCGCAAATGACATTTCATGCGTGACAACTAACATAGTTGTTCCCTCTTTTGCGATATTCTTCATGACGTTCAATACTTCCCCGACTAATTCTGGATCCAGTGCAGAAGTTGGTTCGTCAAACAAAATGATGTCTGGATTCAAAGCAACGGCTCTTGCAATGCCCACCCTTTGTTGTTGTCCGCCCGATAATTCACTCGGATAGGCATTGTATTTGTCTGACAGACCAACCTTATCCAGCGCTATTTTTCCTATCTCAATCGCTTCAGCCTTGGGAACTTTTCTTCCGATTATCAGGCCTTCCGTTACATTCTCTATTGCTGTCTTATTATTGAACAAATTATTACTCTGAAATACAAAAGCAATTTTCTGTCTAACTTTATGAATTTGTTTTTTGGTTGCCGTTTTTAGATTAACATCAATATCCCCAAATATGGCATGGCCTTGATCTGCTTTTTCTAAAAAATTGATGCATCTTAGCAGCGTTGTCTTTCCGGATCCGCTGGGTCCAAGTATAACGACAACATCCCCTTTTTCAATCGTGACATCGACCCCTTTTAAGATCTCTATTTCACCAAATGATTTATGCACGTTTTTAATTTCCAACATATCCCAATCCCCTTTTCACTAGTTAACAACTGAAGGTTTATATTTACTTAAACGTCTCTCATACAGTTTAAATGCATATTCGACAGCACTGCATAACAGTAAATAGACAAGAAAGATATCGATATAAGCCTCGACATAGTTGTAACCGACATTCGCAGCGACTTTGGATTTTAATGTTATTTCTTGCAACGACATTGCATACCCAAGAGATGTTGCTTTAATTAAGTTGACTGTTGCTGTACAAATATTCGGCATTGCAACGACCAAAGCTTGAGGGATTAGTATTCTTCTATATGCTTGCACATCAGTTAGTCCAACTGACTGGGCAGCTTCCAATTGCCCTTTGTTCACTGTACTTAGTGCAGAACGAAACACTTCTATAAGAACTGCTGTCGTGTTAAAAGAAAAGACTATGAATGCGTACCAAATGGGATTAACATCATACACATTCATTCCTATATTAAACTTTGTAAATAGTGAACTTAGTAATAAAGGGACACTGCTGTAAACGATAAAAATCTGAATGATAATTGGTGTTCCTCTGACAAAGGAAACGTATACTTGTGCAAAACGATGTAATACAGGAATTCGATTGATTCTTGTTAATGCAAGTAAGAAACCTAACGGCAACGCAAAGAGTAAAGCCACAAGTGTGATGAATAGCGTGATAGGTACTCCTGATAATGCGATGAAAAATGTATCCACTAAAAATTTGTAATTTAAACCATCCGACACTTTCTCACCCCCTTACACAGTTTTTAATCCTTGTTTCCCTTTGCTAAATACTTTTTCTAATTTCAAGAAAAACTGTTCAATTGCAATTGAAAGTACCCAGTAAATAATCGCTAGTGCGAGAAAGATTTCCAAGGCATGAGCATTATAATTACCAGCTATGATTAGGTTCGCCTTTCCTACAACATCTATTAAGCCGATTGTATAGGCTAAAGATCCCTCTTGAAGAACTGCAAGTAAACTGTTACCGAAGTTTGGCAATGCGACTACAAGTGCTTGTGGGAATACTATTCTTCTATAAGCTTGGGATGGACTTAACCCGACACTTACTGCTGCCTCAAATTGTCCTTTATCAATCGATTCATAAGCTGAGCGCATAACCTCGGACATAGCCGCGGCAAATTGAAGTGTAAAGGTTATGACGACAAATACAGCTGTATGCACATCGTTTAAGTTTAGACCAAAATTATCTCCAATTGCCGGAAGCCCGTAATAGACTAAAAAGAGAAGAACGATTGAAGGTGTACACCTTAATATAGTTGTATACCCATTAGCTAGTTTCCTCGCAAATTTACTTTTCCCGATTTTTGCTGCCGTCAAGACAAAACCTAGAAGCGTTCCAAAAAGTACGGAAAGACCTGCAACCATAAATGTCATTTTTAAAAAAGGAATTAATAATGGGATAGATCCCCATATATATGATGCCTCAAAATATTTATCCATGTGCCCACCTCATTTTTCATTTTCCGGCTTGCAATGTTTTTATCAAGGAAAGCGCAAGGCGCCCATTAGACACTGTTCGAGAGCGGAAAACATTACTATCTAATCTTATTGTTAAAGGCTGTTGAGGATATTACACACTCAACAGCCTTTAGATCTTTCTTCTTATCTCTCTACAGCATCCAAAACTTGAAATAAATCTCTGCCATAAAACGTTGTGCTCAATTCATTTGTCTTCTTCTCCTCTTTCAATTGTTTGACTGCTTGATCATATGCATTTGCAAACTCTTGCTCTTTTTTATTAAATAAAGGCCATGTTTTGATAACCGCGAACTCATTATAAACTACGTCTTCTACCAGATTATGATACGGACCATCTTCAGCAGTCACCTGCTTTTCAAAAGGCCCCTCAATGATAACCCCCCCGTCTATGCGCCCTTCGTTCACCCATTGAATGACGTCAACTGTGAAAGCATCACCGGCTTTAAGTTGCACTTTATTGTCCGGATTTTCATTGTTGTATTCATCAATTACAGTGTATTGAGCGTTATTGGCTGCAATCGGCGCTAACGAAAAGCCAGCAGAAGCGAAATCTGATAGGGATTTAATATGTTCATTTTCCTTCTTCAGCACAAGACCAGCACTGCTTAAGCCTATAAATTCCTTCGGAAAGATAAACTTCTCTGTTCTTTCCTCCGTCCAAAATGCATTTTTAACCCCTACCTGATATTTCCCTTGCTCTACTCCCACCAATAAATCATCGCTTGTTGTTCCGATGTACTCGAATTTATACTGTGGCAGTAATTCTTCAACCAATTTCATCACTTCAACGTCATAGCCTGTAGCATTCCCTTTTTCATCTAACCACGACATCGGTTTTGAAGCTTGGTCGTAAGCAACTTTCACTTTTCGGATGTCCGACTCATTTTCTTCAGACGCTTTACTTGAATTACATCCCGCTAATATAACTGTCAATGCTAATCCGACAGTCATCAGTTGTAAAAAACTTTTTTTCCTCATTATACAAACCCCTTTTCCTTTTCACTTCATGCTAGTTAAGCACGAATTGAATTTCCACTTTTCTCGAGTTCAATTGCTGATAATGCTAACTTCTTAATCGTCATATCGTCCATTGGGGGATTGTGTAAACCAGCCCTGACATCCCGATAATACCGCTGCAAAGGATTCGTGCGTTGCAAACTTTTTGCGCCTACGATTCTCATCGCTTTATCGACAATGGTAATGGCTGAATTCGTAATAGTATGTTTGACAACCGCAACCTCATTTGTCAGATAGCCCCTACGAGATTCGTCGTCATAGGCCTCCGCCACGCTATAAATCAAATGCCTTGCCTGGATTAATTCCAAATCTATTTCTCCTAGTAATTGTTGAACATTCGGTAATTGACTGATTGGTCCGTTTAGACTGTTAGGCGAATAATTATTGGCAAATTGTACGGCGTAGTCACGTGCTGCTTGTGCAATTCCGAGATAACATGCTGGAATGTGAAGAAGCCAGCCACTAAACGGCGCGCCACTTGGCTTTTCAGGTAGTTCAACAAGTTTTGACTCTTCGACTTTGACATTATCGAGAACAAGGTCATGACTACCAGTGCCCCTCATTGAAATAACGTCCCATGTCTGATCAATCCTCAGTCCCTTTAGATCTTTGTGCAATAAAAAGAATCCCACTTGTTGTTGTTCTTCAATCCATGCAGATGTTAAAAAATATGTTAATACTGGAGAAGCAGTTGTAAAAGTCTTTTGGCCCGATAATTGCCATGATCCATCTTGTTTTACCGCATTTGTTCCAGGACGGCCTCCTCTGGTCGGGCTCCCAGTTTGAGCTTCACTCACAGAACGATTCACTAAGGCTCCGTTCAGAACTTCCTTGGCAAAGAAATCAAGATTTTTATCATTCCATAATTTTTTATCAAAAAGTTCACCTACAACCCCGAGATTCCACCCTATTGACAATGCAGTGTTCCCATCATAACTAGCCAACGTTTCTTGTAGAAGAACCATATCGTAGACTTTTAATCCTTCACCGCCGTACTCAAGCGGGAGGGTACTGCTTGTATAACCCATCTGAATTAAGTCGTGAATATTTTCTAATGGAAAAATTGCCTCTTCATCAGTTTGAGTTGATGTATTTTTAAATTTTGTTTCTAACTCGTATACCTTCTCAAGCCATTTCTTTTGACGATCTGTTTTTACAAATAGGCTAATCATAAATTCCCCTCCAACTATTCTCTTACTAGAACTTAAGGCTACTTTTCATTAATAAATCATCTTATGCTAAGAAGTCCGATAGGTTTCATCGGGATTTGATTAATAATAAGCAAATATCATAATAATGTCAAGATACTCCTCAATTATAAAATTAAAAAACCGTAAGAACGTCTAATTGAACTCGTTCTTACGTTTTAAAATTGCTACATATTTAAGATACTGATGTTTTTGATTTTCATTCTTTATCCCTATACATCGCCGCATCAGCTATTTTTATCAATTCCTGAAAATCTTGCCCATCATCCGGGAAAATTGCAAAACCAACGGAAGCTTCTACGGAAGGTAATTCATCAAATTTTTCATTCGCTAACGCCTGTTGAAGACCCTGTATATAACCTAGTTCAAAATCACTTTTACAATTAGGCACGAGAATCAAGAATTCATCACCACCCCATCTTGCTACGATATCGTTTTTCTTAACGTAATTTTTTAAGATCGCCGCAAGATTGATTAGCAATTCATCACCTTTATGATGTCCATATGTATCATTGATTTCTTTGAATTTGTTGAGGTCCATCATGATGACGCCTAACTTGTGATTTTCTCTTCTATACATTTGTGCAATTTTTTGAAATGACTGTTCTACTTTCCGACGATTGTATGTATCTGTCAAAGGATCTTTTTCAGAGTAATATTTTACGTTATCAAATTGTTTTCCACACCACCAAGCAATCGCTAAAAAGATGGTTGTTAAAATAAAAAAGTTTGCCTTAAACGGTAGTTCCAAATACTGATGATAGTAAAAATACCGTAGCAAGTTAAATAATCCTACTATGCCAATTGCAGCTATCCTGCCATTATATTTCATGGAATTCACTCATTTCTATATACTCATAGGTATAATACACTACCGTGGGGTTATTCGCAAAAAAACGATTGCAAAATAACTGCAATCGTTTTTTTAGATGTTTATATAATAGAAGAAAAGTTAAAGCTTTTTATTTTTTTGATGCCGTGGCCCAAACGTTTTCAAGCCATGCGTCAAATTCATCGCCTTTGTCTCCCTCATACGTATCATACAAATCGAGCCTCATGTTCTTCAACTTCTCTTTGTACTCTTCATACGTGTGACCTGCCGGCAAGCTTTTCTTAATTCTGAAGAATACTTTATTGGCGTCTTTAATTAATTCAAATTTATTTCTTGGCGGTAATTGAACATCTTCGCCAAACTTAATAAGATTACGATGAGCGGCTTCTACTACTTTATAGACCGCATCGTTATTCATTCTATGCAAGAGTACATCGATTGTCCGTTTGTGTTTCCACTGTCCCAATTCTTCGATAGCATCTAAACGTACTCTCCAATTCGACGTTCGGTTCACAGCCTTCCTTAACTCATCATAATTTGGAGGCATTTCATTTTTAATTTCATTAGTCAAGTAATCCAATCTCCTTCTATTTCAATATCCTGTTTAGTTAAGGGAAAATATTAATCCCTTCAATAAGTATTGTACCATTATCTGTTGAACTACATACGTTTTTTCATACGTTCAAGTCTTTAAATTCCGCTTATACAATGTAATCATCTGTTCATATTCCGTTCACCTAGACAGATTATAGTTAGGTTATTAAGAAATAATGGAGGCGTAAAGATGAATATTGCATGGAAAGAAATTAAGAAGAATAAAACGAAGTTTATCATTTTGGGATCAATCATTTTTCTCGTCAGCTTTTTAACATTTATCATTTCTGGGCTATCTAACGGGTTATCACAAGATAATGCGGCGTTAATTAAAGATTTGCCGGACGGTCAATTTTACATGAATGCTGATGCAAATGAAACCTATAATCTTTCAAGAATAGATGAAAACGTACAAGCAACTGTATTAAATGAACAGAAAGGTGCAGCTGCACTTTCTATTCAAATGGGTTTTGTAAACGATATGGACGACAAGCAACATAGTATAGCTTTTGTCACGTCAACAGATTCAAAATTGTTTGAGTCTGTCGGTAAAGGTGAAATCATTCTAGATCGTTCATTGGAAGATGAAGGAATTAAAGTCGGAGATATAGTAACTAATAATCAGTTCAGCGGTGAATTTAAGGTGAAGGCCTTTGTCGATCAAAAGAAATATAGCCATGCACCTGTCGCTTTTATTAATATGGAAAACTATAAAGAAATTTACCGTGTAAATGAAATGCAATTGATCTTTGTACCGGGTACAGAGAAAGCCCAAGAGGTTACGGATTTACAATCATTTTCGAATAAAGACTTCCTCAATACGATTCCAAGTTACAGCGCGGAACAGATGTCACTCAATATGATTATTTGGTTCTTAGTCGCCATTAGCGGAATGTTGTTCGCGATATTCTTCTATATGATGAACGTTCAAAAAATCGGACTATATGGCATCTTAAAAGCGCTCGGTGTTAAAACGAGCAGATTATTCGGTATGATGTGGTACCAGATGATTTTCATAACTGTCATCGCACTAGCACTATCAGTTGCTTTAAGTCAGGGCTTTACTATGATTGCACCTAAAGGAATGCCATTCAGTTTAACGATTGAAACCACCGTACAATTATCGGTTATATTCCTAATCATTGGATTTATAGGAGCAACACTGTCGGGTCTGCAAATTAAAAAAGTAGAACCATTGCAAGCTATCCAACAAGGAGAGGTGTAATATGACGATTTTCACAATTGATGAAGTTACAAAAACATTTACGAATGGTGAAGTAGATGAACAAGTATTAAAAGGAATTAATATTTCACTTCGTGAAGGCGAAATAACAGCGTTAGTAGGCGCTTCAGGTTCTGGTAAAAGTACAATTCTTACAATAGCGGCAGGACTGCAACGTGCTACGGGTGGAAAAGTGCTATTTGAAGGACAAAACATGACTGACATGAATCAGGATCAGATCAGAAAAATCAGAGCGAGTGAGTTCGGGTTTGTCTTTCAATCCTCGCACCTAGTCCCTTTTCTGACAGTAGAAGAACAATTATTGCTGATGCTCGACGTTTCTGAAACCAAATTAAAAAAACGAGAACAAAAAATGGAAGTTGAAAAGGTTCTCAAATTGGTGGATATGGATCATCGAAAAAATGCCTACCCTGCTTCTTTATCAGGAGGAGAAAAACAGCGTGTGGCAATAGCCCGCGCGATCATCCACAAACCAAAAATGTTGTTTGCGGATGAACCAACAGCAAGCCTAGATTCGAAAAGATCAAAAGATGTCATGACATTAATCCGGGAGTTGACGAAGACGTTGAACATTACAACGTTGATGGTTACCCATGATGAAGAAATGCTTCCTTATGCCGATCACATCATTACGATGAAAGACGGCCTGGTAGTATAATGAAAAACGCAAACCAAGACTGTATTGGTTTGCGTTTTTTTAAAGATAAGAAAATATAAGTTTTTGAACTTGGAGCAGTGTCTAGCTCCAGCGCCTAGAGGCTCGGGTCATAAGTCGGCATAGCTACTCGGCGAAGGACGCCGCTTCGCCGGTCCGCCTTATGCCTGTCGCCTCTACCAAGGCGCTTGCACTTTTCTTATTGTCTAGCTTCCAGCGCCCAGTCCCTCGGATCATAAGCAATCTAGCTATGTGGCAAAGAGCGCCACGTCGCTGGATCGTCTTATGCCTGTCGGGTCTACCAAGGCGCTTGCGCTTTTCTTATTAAGAACCCATTTTTCTGCGTGCACTGCTGACCTTTTTAGCCTGCTGACTCTGCATCTTTTTAGCGGATTGTACTGGATTACCTTTTGCATTGTTATCGGCAGTTTGATTTTTCTTCGCTTCCAACTGTTTTTGTATCGCTTCTTTTAAGCTAATCTTCTTTGGCGCGTCTTGTTCGTTCGTTTCATGATTTTCAGTCATATAAATCCCTCCTTTATATCGAATAGTAATAGAAAGTTGCTTCTCTCTAGTATACCCGAAACTCAACGATTACTGGGCGTTTTTAATAATTTAATTGAAATGCCTAAACTAGAGTCTCCAATTAAAAATGGAAAAAGAAAGCTATTAATTACTCGAAGCCTCTAGACCAACGAACAAATTATAGAATAATTCAGGACTGATAAGATGGTATTATTCCCTTTTTATATAAGAAGGCAACAATATTTAAGAGTGTAGCAGGAATTTTCTTTAAAAAGAAACGTTTACGATATAGTTGATGATAGGCCTTTTTCAAATGACTCCATTGCTTACAATTTTTAGTTTGTCTAAAACGAGCAACATCAATGATAATTATCTCGTCTTTAGACGTAATAATTATGTTTCGTAAGTGAATATCTGAAGGATTTAATCCCAATTTTGAAGCCAATGACAGTGCATAATCTACCTCTTTTATATGAGCTAATGTAATTTCTCTTCCCTGTGTCAGACACTCGAAAAGTGTATGACCATCAATATAATCCATCACAAAATAATTTAGACCTGATGCATAAATAGTTGGAAAGTAAGAAATATCTTGAAGCGTCATATAAATAGTAGCCTCTTCTTTTGCAATGTATTCAAATTTGGGGAAAAATACTTTAATTGCTTTTTCAGACGATTTTATTCTAAAAACAAATGCACTTCGTCCTGTACCAGCAAGCTCTAATGCATCATCGTATTCAATAAGTTGATTTTTCTTATTAATAATAATTGTATCCGCAAGTTCTTGATAAATAGTCAAAAGTTGACCTCCAATACTTTTTTAGAAACATAAAGAGACGTTATGACCAATTCTTGGTCATAACGTCTCTAAATAAAAAAGACCTTACCAAATAATTGGTAAGGTCTCGCAAACAACAAATGTTGCCAATAAAACCGAGGATCAGAATCCTGTATTGACGATTTTACTGTATAGCTACTCCCCTTAACGGAAGTTAAGTATTCATAATGTAAACTTATTATAATGGCTCCTAGCTTCGTAGTCAATATTAGTGATTAGCTTAGTATGAGAAATGAACTTATCGAAATAAAAATCATTTGATCAATAATTAGTTATATCGCGTTCAATTTTAGCTTCTCTAATTCAACTTCAATTTTTGATAAATCAATTCTTTCAAAAAGAGGACTAACTTGAAAGGTTTGATAGGCTTTTTGTTCTATAGGTTGCCAAGTATACGGAGCTAAGTTCAACATCTCTTTTACTTTCTCGCTTGAAAAAGGAAGAAACGGCGATAATAACTGGGCACAATTTGCAATTATATGCACACATGTAAATAAAATTTTCTTACACTCGTCTATGTTCTCATGAATTATCTTCCAAGGTTGTTTTGCATCAAAGTATTTATTTCCAAAACGTATGGTTTCAAAAATTGTTTCAATCGCTTGTTTAAAATGGCCTTGTTCGACCAAATGACCAATCTCGCCATATTTAGATTGGATTAGTTCTGCGATATCCGCATCTATTTCCCCAGAAACAGTACCATCAAATGACTTATCAATAAACTTCAATGTCCGATTAACAAGGTTGCCATAAGCACCAAGAAGTTCCGTATTATGACTGAAAATGAACTCACGCCACGAAAAGTCAGCGTCTCTGGCTTCAGGTGCATTTGCGGTTAAAAAGTATCGAATAGAATCAGGATGATAGCTTTCCAAAATGGAGGGAATCCACACAGCCCAGTTTTTACTCGTCGAAATTTTCTTCTTTTCCAAAGTTAAGTACTCATTTGAAATGATATGTGTTGGAAGTGTATCCTTTCCAATTCCCGATAAAATAGATGGCCAAATAATGGAGTGGAATGGAATATTGTCTTTTCCATGTACATAGTAAGATACTGTTTCTTCATTCCAATAAGCTTCATCACTTTGATGAGTCTCATTCGCCCATTGTTGACTGGCCGAATAATAACCTGAAACTGCTTCAATCCAAACATAAACCTTTTTATCCTCATACCCTTGCACGGGTACACTAACTCCATTTGCTAAGTCTCTGGAAACTGCACGGTCATGTAAACCTTCTGTTAAATATCTCTCTGTTAAATGAATGGCATTTTCTCTCCACGTTTTGTTAGCACGAACTTTCCTAACTTTCTCTTCCAGCTCTTGTTGAAATGAACTTAATGAGAAATAGAAGTGTTCGGTTGCTCTTGTAGTTGGTGCATTCCCACAGATTTTACACTTACGGTCAATTAAATCAAGAGGATCGAGAATGGTTGAACAATTATCACATTGATCCCCACGAGATGGATGCCCACAGTTTGGACAAATCCCTTCCACATACCGGTCGGGCAAAAATTGTTGATCGAACTCACAATAAGTCTGCTCAATCTCTTTTTTATAAATATACCCATTGTCAAGCAGCTGCAAGAAAATTTGTTGCACCACTTCATGATGTTGTTGACTATCTGTTCTGGAATAAAAATCGTAACTAAACCCAAGTTTCGCAAAGCTTTCTATAAATTCTTGATGATAACGATCCGCGATTGCTTGGATTGCTACCCCTTCTTGATTTGCCCTGATAGATATCGGTGTACCATTACAATCACTGCCTGACACATATAAAACGGATTCACCTTTTAATCGATAATACCTCGCTAAAATATCTCCTGGTAACAATGCTGCAATGTGCCCCAAATGCAATGATCCATTCGCGTATGGCCATGCCCCTCCAATAAAGATGTTCAACAGAATTCCTCCTTTTGGGGGCATACAAAAACCCCGCCACTTATCATATCGATAAGGACGAGGTTGATAGTTCACTCGTGGTACCACCTTAATTCACAAATAGCTCACGCCACTTGTCTTAGTAAGTACGTAGCTACAAATCATGCTAGTATACTTTGACATTTGTAACAAGTGCCAAATCTTGTTGCAGCCTACTCATCCGCAGATTTTCAGTGCAAAGCTCAGAGATCATGTTCATCAGACTAGTTTGCTTCATTTCCACCAACAGAAGCTCTCTATATAACATCGTCTCATTACTTTTCCTCTTCATCGCCGTTTAATATAAGGTTAGAATTGATTATAGAGAATTACGAAAACAAATGCAAATATATTTTAAGTTAATCTACTATTTTACTTAGCAAGGTAGATGTCCCTAACTCCGGAAAGGCAACAGTTACCTGTGCAAAGATTATAAGAACTATAATCTTTATCTAAACGGACTTTTATAATCGAGGGTAGCACGCCATCCAATCTGCATTGAGGGGTGATTTTAACCGGAGCCAGCTACCAATTTTTTATTTTGCTTTAATTGTCATAAAATCAGACGGAGCTAATTCTTCAGACTCAATTACAATTGCGATTAGACCAGTGTCTGTCGTAGTTTCATGTCCTTCACCTTTTTCCCAATAGATTGCATCGCCTACTGTTATATTTACTTTTAAATTATCATCCCCTCGAACCCAACCTCCTCCATTTACTATAAGAATTAATTGTGAAACAACGGCTTGATGAAAGCCAATAATTCCGTTAGCTTCCAAATGCATACAACCAATTTGCGTAGTTTTTTCTGTTTTTAAAATTCGGGACATAATGAAATTCGAGTTAAAATGAGCTACTTTTTTACCTTCCTCTTTGTCGAACCTATATACTTTCATCTAATATCCTCCCCAGATTTCCTTATGCCTTCTAAAGGATAATAATCGACTACCTAAGTCACAAAGAAAAATGAGTTGCCAAAACAACTCATTTTTCTCCTTTCACTATTGAACGTTTGAATGTGAGTAACTATTTCTATTTTGCATTTAACTCGTAACTACGAATATACCGCCGCAATGCGATACCGGATGAAATTCACATTTACAAAAGTTTTTTAGCAAAGCGTTTATTTCTTCATAGACAAAATAAAATTCATCTTCATCCCAATACCCAATGCTTTTATTTTTACAAACTTCAAGCTCCCCACGCGTTTTGAATGCAATATCTCCAATAAATATTTTTCCATCTACAGAAAGTAGAGGAAGCAAACTCTTTATAAATGTTACTTTCTCTTTATCCGCCAAATGATGCAACGCATATGTGCTTACAATAGAGTCATATTTATTAAATGTATAAGAATCAGGTAAGCCATTAGAAATATCCCACTCTATTAAATTTGCAAATGGCATTTTAGATTGGGCTATTGCAATCATACGTGTAGAAAAATCTAAACCATCTATATAATGGCCATTTTCATAGAGTTTACTCGTTAAAACAGCTGTACCAAACCCTATATCTAAAACTCTTGATTGTTTCTTCTGCATGGCTTCATTAAAAATGGTATTTAATACTTTTTTGTATCCAGCAAACGGATAGCAATTATTATCTTCACTTATTTGTACTGTTTGATCGTAGTCATTAGCCCATAAATTAAATCCTTGTTCATTAAGCATTGAATGCTCCCCCTATAATTCGGACAAGCTGACGAGCATTCCTTATTCATTTAAAAATTAATCCTTTTAAACAAATTGATTTACTCGATTAGCTGCCGATCATTTCCCTTAAAACAGTGCGATAATAGATAATAGTAGTTTTTTTCATCATAAACTCCACCTTTCATAGATATATAGATATTATCATAATATTATGTATTTTTAAACCGCAGATTATAGACACGATTCCGTTTAAAGTCTTTTGAAAACCTACTTAGCCTTATTCATCATTTGATTATTCCCAGTACAGTCTATGTATTGCACACTTTCAATTTCACCTGTTAATGAATAATAAAATACAAGTTGCTCATTAATCATCTCGGTTATAAAAGTTGCTTTGGTGGAGTCGTGGCTAACTGGCAGAAGTTTGAATTTATAAACCGCTCCGTACATTTTAGAGACAGTTAAATAAAGCTCTTCTTTTTCAACAGATATATCTAGACATTTGTCTTTCTCATTTTCAAATGGATACTTACCTACTATAGGAACTACCTTTTTGAATGGGATTGGCACAGCAGGACATGGTAAAGATGACTGTTCCTCAAAAATGGTTTTCGCAATTTCCCGACTTAAATGTTCTACAGGCGTAACATTCATATTGCTTAAAAAGATAATGGTAACTTGATCATCAACAAATCTGAGAAAATCGCTACAAAAACCGCTAATATCTCCAGAATGATGTACACATTTTTTACCACCTATTTCAGATATCATCCAACCACATGCATATGAACTGAAATTTGGAGTAAACATTTTTTCTGTAAGTTCCTTGTTGAGTATTTTGAACAATTTCAATGCCTTATCCCAAATAAATAGATCCTCTGTTGTAGAATATACACCATAGGAGCCTAATGGAAATGACAAGTCCGCATATGCTGGATGAATCGGCTCTTCCCAGAAGGAATAACCAGAGGCCAACCTCGGAACGACCTTTATGCCATCATCACAGCCAGTATTATACATACCCAAAGGATTGCATATTTCTTCCTGAATATACTCTCCATAAGACATGCCTGAAACCGTTTCGATAATAGAAGTTAGCAACGCATAGCCTGAGTTTGAGTAACCAAAACGGCTTCCAGGTTCGAAATCCAATTCCCGTTCTTTAAATGTGTCAATAAGCTCATTTAAAGTCAAAGGAAGTCTCATTGAACTGAACCAAAAATCAGCAAAACTTGTATAATTGGGAATGCCCGAGCTATTCGTTAGGCAATGAAGAATCGTTATTCGCTCTCCATTTGGATAATCATGAAGATACTTGCCAACATAATCGTTTATGTTCAATTTTTTCTTTTCATGTAATTGAAGTATGCCCATGGCTGTAAAAGCCTTAGTGAGTGAGCCGATACGAAATTTAGTTGTAGGCATATTTGGCACGTTATGTTCCCGATTCGCCATGCCAAAGCCTTTATTTAAAAGAATATTTTCATTAGAAGCAATTAATATGGAACCAATCAAATAACTATTTCGATCGTATGATTCAATCCATTTATTTATTCTATTTTCTATGTCCATCAAGGTTTTTCCCTCACTTCGCTAAAGATTGACATGTTTCAATCATTTCTTGTTGATCCAACCTCTGCCAATTTGCTCTTAAATAAATTATCATCATGGATGTTGAATTTAAGATGCTTGGTACTAATACAATTCCGAATTGTGTTAGTGCTAGGCACCTTTCTTAAACAGTTTTATTCAGCTTATACTCTTCGACATATTCCCCGTAATCCAATACTTCAATTACATTTGACCAATGCAAAACAGTACCCACATAATCCCGAATATCCAATCCCTTCATTTCATATGTTTCATCTATATTTACTGTTCCAGTTGCATTTTCGACAAATGTAACTTTGAACCCTCTATCAAACGCTGTGATAGCCGTGAACATACAACAGAATTCAGTATTAAAACCCGTAATAAAAAGGTGATTCACATCTAACTGTTCTAATGTCTCAGCTAGATTTGTGTTGAAAAATGAACTTGGTGTTTGTTTCTCAATGACACAGTCAGCATATTCTTTAACCGACTATGTAGTTCAGAACCAACCGATCCTTGATAGAGCGGGCTTTCTTCCTGATCATCCAAATGCCTAATAAAAATAACAGGTTTTCCATTCTCCTTGAAATCCATAATAAGGCTCTCGATTATTGATAGTTCTTCTTGAACATAACCCAAATTCACAATTCCATTTTGTACATCTATGACTAATAAAGCCTGCATATTCTCACCTACTTTTCTCTTGAAAGATAACTTTTCTAGAAGGATGACAATTACTCCTTCAAAATTAGGTTAAATTGAAAAAGATTTGAAGATTCTTTTCCAGATAACCATGCTCAGCTCACATATGTTTGGAGATATGTGAGCCGGCAAGACTGTTTAAATAGTCTTGCTTTGCTATACTAATTGTGAAAAGTATTTAGGGAGGTCGAGAACATGGCAAAGTTATTTGAACCATTTACAATACGCAATGTTGAATTTAAAAACCGCATCGTTATGTCGCCGATGTGTATGTATTCGAGTCATAACGAAGACGGAATGATTGAGGATTGGCATAAAACCCATTATGCCACACGTGCAGTTGGCCAAGTCGGACTGATTATTGTTGAAGCGACGGCCGTCCAACCTGCAGGGCGTATTTCCCCCCAAGATCTTGGCATTTGGAGCGATGATCATGTTGAAGGATTAACAGAAGTTGTTCGCCTTATGCAACAGCACGGTGCGAAAGCAGGTATCCAGCTCGCACACGCCGGACGCAAAGCTACAGTGGACGGTGATATTTTTGCCCCGTCAGCACTGGCTTTCAATGACAAATATAAATCGCCTGTTGAAATGACTAAGGAAGATATAAAAACGACCGTGCAAGCATTCAAGGATGGTGCTATCCGTGCGAAGAAAGCTGGGTTTGACGTGATCGAACTCCATGGCGCACACGGCTATCTAATCAATGAATTCCTATCTCCCCTATCAAATAAACGAACGGATGAATATGGGGGCTCTGCGGAGAATCGCTATCGATTATTACGTGAAACCATTGATGAAGTGCGCACTGTTTGGGAAGGACCTCTTTTCGTTCGGATATCTGCAAATGATTATACGGACGGCGGAATGACGCCTGAAGCATACGTCGAAATGGCAAAGTGGATGAAAGAGCAGGGCATTGATTTGATCGATGTCAGTTCAGGAGCAGTCGTTCCGGCGGCAATCGATGCATTCCCTGGTTATCAAGTGAAATTTTCGGAAACGATCAAAGATGGTGCCGACATTTTAACGGGCGCAGTTGGGATGATCACAACTGGCATCCAAGCGGAAGAAATATTGAAAAATGGCCGCGCAGATATGATTTTGCTTGCCCGTGAATTATTGAGGGATCCGTACTGGGCATACACTGCGGCGAAAGAACTGCGTGTTGAAATTCAGTCCCCGAAACAGTATGAACGAGGCTGGATGTTTTAAACGTCTGACACCTGAATCGTTGGCAGTAATTTGAACTTATAAAAAGCAGTAGCGCAAACCACCCTATTGGTTCGCGCTACTGCTTTTTCATGGGATGTTTAATAGAACTTCCTATTTGATTCCCACCAATAGCGCATGAAATCTATCCGACTCTTCAAAGTTAAGAACGACTCTCCATAAAAGAAGGAAAAGGTCATAACTTTGTAGAATATTGTCTATTAGTCAAAAAACTAAGTAGGTTGAATTATCACAACTCGATACATACCTAGTGCAGGTGCTCTATATAGAGGTAGCCAATTATAATTGAAGAAAATCGAAAACGTTTGAAAGGAATGGGAAAAATGCAGAATTTAACAGCGAGTGTACTGCAAGTACAGGAGAAGCTACTGAACTTGGGACATCCAAACGAGGTTGTCACATTGACAGACAGCGCTCGAACTGCCCAAGAAGCGGCAGATGCCTTAGGGTGTGAGGTAGCGCAAATTGCAAAATCAATTATTTTCAAACTAAAAAGTACAAATCATCCGTTATTAGTTGTTGCGAGCGGGATCAATCGGATTGATGAGAAATTAATTGCACAAACACTAAATGACAAATTAGGAAAAGCCGATGCTGATTTTGTCCGTGAATCCACAGGGTTTGTCATAGGAGGGGTTCCCCCGTTAGGGCATAAAAAACCTGTACTAACCTTAATTGATGAAGACCTTTTTCAATATGAAACAATCTGGGCTGCTGCCGGGCATCCGAAAGCCGTATTTCAATTAACGCCAGATGAGTTAGGGAAAATGACAAAAGGACAAGTAGTATCTGTGAAATAATGTTCAATAATGAACTAAACCCGATACTTCCTGCAATAGGGAGTATCGGGTTTTTGCTTACTTCTATTCGCTTTTTCTTATAAGTAGAAAAATAGTAGCGAGTCAACAGACTTAAGGTTTCTTTATCAACAAGAGTCTATATTTAGTCCCGAATAATTTTACCATTTTTCCATTCGAATCGTGAAAAGTCTTCCGCAATATGGAGTGCCGGGAAGATTGCCTCCCCTTGTTTCTGCAATTTTGCAACGTCGCTTGGCATGAAACGGGCGCTGATATGATTAGCGATCAATGTTTTCGCTCCTGCTTCTTGCGCTACGCGCGCTGCATCACCAATTGTTGAATGACCGTATTCTTTCGCAAGATTTCCCGTATCTATGTCGAACGTTGCCTCATGAACAAGTATATCCGTATCTCGTGCCAGTTCAACAGCAGCTTGGCAGTAACTTGTATCACCAAGAATGGCAACCGTAAATCCTTCTTGCGGTTCCCCAGTAACATCCGAACTGACAACAACTCGTCCGTCCTCCAATACCACGTCTTCACCGCTCTTCAGCTGTTTCAGTAGCGGGCCATTTGGTACACCCGCGCCCTTCGCTTTATCGATGAGTAATTTTCCTGGAAGCGGCATTTGTTCAATCCGATAACCAAGACACGGGATAATATGCTGCAAGTTTTTCGCGGTTACTCGGTATTCGGCGCTTTCAAAAACAACGCCTTCCCCGATTTCATGAACAATTAGTTCATAGTTTAAATGTGTGTTGGTTACACGCAATGTTGTCTTAAGCCATTCCTCCAAGCCAAGAGGCCCGTATATATCAAGCTGGTCATCACCGCCAAGGAATGAGCGCGAGCCAATTAATCCGGGCAATCCAAATATATGATCACCATGCAGATGCGTGATAAATATCTTGCCGATTTTCCGTGGTTTCAGCGATGTATGTAATATCTGATGTTGCGTCGCTTCCCCACAATCGAATAACCAGTAGCCCTCCCCTTCAGCCGACAAATTCAAAACGAGGGCTGACGTATTTCGCATTTTGGACGGCATACCCGCACCTGTCCCTAAAAATTGCAGTTCCATAACGGATATCCACCTTTCATTTCATGCCCCGCTTCACTGTTCCGGGACCGAATTTTTGTTCTAGCTGCGAAAGCAGGGAATCCATTTTCTCTTCTTTCGCATGTTTTTCAAAGTTATATATTGAGAGTTGCTCATGTAGTTCATTCATCATAACCACATTTGAAACCGTAATACCCAGAAGACGAATTGGTTCACCATCCCAATGCCTTGTAAACAAATCAGCAGCTTCTTTGTAAATGTCCTGTTCTTTGTAAAGGGGATTGAGGACAGTCCTGCTGCGCGAATGATTACGCCAATCCGCTGTACGTATCTGAATCATAACGACTGTACCGGCTAATTGTCTATTATCCAGACGGCCCGCTACTTTGGACGCCAGCCATTTGAATACCTTCAGACATTCATCTAAGTCCGTTTCATCAACAGGCAATGTCGTGGAGCTGCCGAAACTTTTTCGTTCATCGGCTGCTTCAGGATCTACGTGACGGTGGTCGATACCATTGGCACGTTGGTGTAGTCTGATACCGTGTTTCCCGAAAGCTGTTTTGATGATGATTTCATCTGTTTTTGCTAAATCCCCGATTGTGTAAAGTCTCAATTCATTCATCTTTTTCTCCGTACTCTTCCCAATTCCATGCATTTCAATAACCGGAAGCGGCCATAAGATTGATTCGATTTCCCGCTTCCTTAAAATTGTGATACCCATCGGTTTTTTCATATCCGATGCAGTCTTTGCAAGAAACTTATTCGGTGCGATACCAATCGAACACGGTAGATCGAGCTCCTGTAAAAGGCGTTGTTGCATAGCAGATGCAATATCCACTGCATTGGTCAATCCGCCAATCGCTGTAATATCGATATACGCCTCATCAATTGAAACTGGTTCCACAAGGTCTGTAAAGGTTCGTAACAAATTGAAAACCGCAGAGGAAGCGATTCGATATTTTTCGAAGTCGGGCGGGACAATTACCAGATCTGGACATAGCCGTTTCGCCTCGCCGACGGTCATTGTCGTGTATATGCCAAACGCTCTTGCTTCGTATGAACATGTCACAAGGATACCTTTCCGCGCTTTAGGATTTCCTGCAACCGCCATCGGGATACCTTTCAAGGAAGGGTCATGCGCTTGTTCGACGGATGCGAAAAAACTATTCATATCTAGATGAAGAATGACCCTTGCCTGCGATTCACCGACCGTTGTCACGACACTTCCCCTCCTTCACGTTTGTACTATATATTTGAAAATATAGAATCCCTTCGAATTCTGACAGCAACTGGCATCTTCGCTCAGATTAGTATAGGTATTCATTTGTTCATTCTATCTAATTATAACATGCAAAAACCGGACAGATAACACTGCCCGGCTTACAGATTACTTTTCTTGCGCTACTTGTGCTTCCACGTATTCACCAATTTTATCCATCCCGGCAAGCGTTTGGGATAAAATCTCAGGATTAACAACAGTAATCATCCGGCTTTCCAAGTTTGCGACTGTCGTGAAATACGGTGTCCTTGAATATGCCATAAGCCCTGAAGAAGTCAAAGCACTTTCAGGTATATCAAGAATCTCTTTTGCATCCAGTACAAGAAGACCAATATATAAACTACCAGTCTGAACTACCACAACACGTGCATCTTCGCGCCCTTTTGCAGTTTTCCCGTAAAGAATTTGTTCAAAATCCAAAATCGGTACAAGTTCTCCACGAATCCGCATGAGACCGAGCATATAGTCGGGGAGATGCGGTATCGGGTTCACTTGTTCGAGACGCTCGATTGACACAACAGCATCGACTGCAATTGCATATTCCTCATTGCCACACTGGACAATAACTGCTTTCAAATCACTCATTCTCTATCCCCCTTTTACTTATTCGCTGTTACATGGACGATTTCAAGCAACAATTCTGTTAGCTTGTTCAACTCTTCAACAGGCATCCGTTCATTTTTCGTGTGAATTTCTTCGTATCCAACAGCTAGTGTAACTGTCGGGATACCTGCGCCATTGAATACATTACCGTCACTTCCGCCGCCGCTCGTCATTAGTTCTGGCGTTCGTCCAATATTTTTGATGGCCTTCATTGCCGTTTGCACAACTTCTGCATCTTCTTCAAAACTAAAGCCAGGATACATAAGCTGTACTTCCGTTTCTGCTTTCCCGCCCATTAGTTCAGCAGTCCGCTCAAATGTACGAATCATATGTTCTGTTTGTTCATTCAGCTTTTCTTGATTGATAGATCTTGCTTCCGCCAGAATATGCACTTCATCACAGACAATATTTGTTGCTTGTCCTCCTTGAAAACGCCCGATGTTGGCAGTCGTTTCTGAATCAATTCGTCCTAGTGACATTGCAGCAATCGATTTGGCTGCAATATTGATGGCTGAAACTCCTTTTTCAGGTGCGACACCAGCATGAGCTGTTTTGCCATGGATTGTCGTCCATAATTTCGCCTGATACGGTGCCGCAGTTACGATGCCGCCCACTTTTTGGTCGCTATCGACAGCATAGCCATATTTCGCTGTAATCAATGACGCATCCATCTCTTTCGCTCCAACAAGGCCACTTTCTTCGCCTGCTGTAATAATGAATTGGATATCGCCATGCGGCTTTCCACTTTCCTTCAATGTCCGCGCCATTTCAAATAGGGCTGCGATTCCCGCTTTATCATCTGCTCCAAGAATTGTCGTTCCATCAGAGTATACATAACCGTCTTCACGCAATTCAGGTTTAATACCCTGACCGGGAACGACAGTGTCCATATGGCAAGTGAAGTAAATCGGATCGATTCCTTCAGCAGTCCCTTTCATCGTAGCAATGAGATTTCCTGCACCATGTTCAGTCCGATCATCAGAATCATCTTCCTCGACGTCAAACCCAAGTGCTTCCATTTTCAGTGTTAAAACATCGGCAATCGCTCGTTCGTTTTTCGTTTCTGAATCAATTTGTACGAGTTCAAAAAATTCTTCGAGTAGTCTTTGTTTATTCATTTAAAGCATCCCCTTAATTATAACGGTATATTACCGTGTTTCTTCGTCGGTCTAGTTTCTTGTTTGTTGCGCATCATATCAAGTGCTTGTAGTAATTTAATGCGTGTTTCACGCGGATCGATAACGTCATCGACCATGCCATGAGATGCGGCCACATAAGGATTTGAGAATTTCTCTCGGTACTCCTCGATTTTTTCTTCACGCGTCGCGTCTGGATCATCGCTGTTGGCAATCTCTCTGGCAAAAATGATATTCGCTGCGCCTTGTGCACCCATTACTGCAATTTCAGCATTGGGCCAAGCATACACCAGGTCGGCCCCGATTGATTTGGAGTTCAGTGCAACATAAGCACCGCCAAATGCCTTTCGAAGGATCACCGTTATTTTAGGAACAGTTGCTTCAGAATAGGCATACAAAATTTTTGCACCGTGACGAATTATGCCACCATGCTCCTGTTTGATGCCTGGGAAGAATCCAGTCACATCTTCAAAAGTAATAAGTGGAATATTGAAAGAGTCACAGAAACGGATGAAACGCGCAATTTTATCGGACGAATCAATATCGAGTCCGCCTGCCATCACTTTTGGCTGGTTACAAACGAGGCCGACCGGTTCTCCTTTCATACGGGCTAGCCCCACTACGGCGTTTCTCGCAAATTCAGCTTGCACTTCCATGAACGAGTCTGTATCAACGACTTGTTCAATGACCTTTCGCACGTCATATGGACGGATTGTTTCATAGGGTACGATATCTGCTAAATTAGGGCGGTAATCATCCGCTTCATCATAGTCAGCAACTGGTGGTTTTTCGTTATTATTCTGCGGTAAATAAGCAAGCAATTTCCGAACATTCTCGAGAACAGTCTTCTCGTCTTTACCACGGAAATGTGCATTTCCGCTTATCGAATTATGTACTTTTGAGCCACCCAGATCTTCGGAAGATATTTTCTCCCCCGTAACCGTCTCAATTACTTTCGGTCCTGTGATAAACATCTGGCTCGTTTCATCAGTCATGAAAACAAAGTCTGTAATAGCTGGCGAATAAACAGCGCCGCCTGCGCAAGGCCCAAGAATGACTGATATTTGCGGAATAACACCGGAGTAGATAGCGTTACGATAGAAGATTTCACCGTAGCCGTCAAGTGAGACGACACCTTCTTGAATACGGGCTCCTCCCGAGTCGTTCAGTCCAATGAAAGGTGCACCATTTTTAGCCGCAAGATCCATAACATTGGCGATTTTCATCGCATGCATTTCTCCTAATGCTCCACCAAAGACAGTAAAATCTTGGGAAAACAAATAAATCGGTCTGCCGTTAATTTTTCCGTAGCCTGTGACTACTCCATCTCCAGGTCCAACTTGCTTGTCCATTCCGAAATCACGTGTCCGGTGCACAACAAACGGGTTTAATTCAACAAACGAGTCCGGATCCAGCAGTAGATCAATTCGTTCTCTTGCCGTCAATTTCCCTTTTTCATGCTGTTTAGCGATTCGATCGTCCCCGCCGCCAAGTTCAATTACTCTTTTTCTATCATACAATTCATTAATTTTATCATAGATATCCATCTTGTCAGTCCCCTTTGCCGCTTTTATCACATAGTTCATACAAAACGCCGAATGATGATTTAGGATGAAGGAACGCTACTTCGGCACCGCCAGCCCCCGGTTTTGGTTTTTCTTGCAGTAACTGTACACCTTTTTCCCTCAGTTCAGCCATCCTTGAACGAATATCCGTCACGCCAAATGCGATATGATGAACACCTTCTCCGCGTTTTTTAATGAATTTCGCAATGGCCCCATCTTCCCCAAGTGGTTCCAGTAATTCAAGTTTAATATTTCCAGCGTCAATGAACGCAACCCTTACATTTTGACTGGCAACTTCTTCAATCGCCAAAAGTGTAAGCCCTAGCGTATGTATGTAATAGTCTATTGATAGATCGATACTTTTCACGGCAATTCCAACGTGGTCTACTTTTTGCATAACAATTCCCCCTCCTCCTATTGTACATTTTACCTCATAAAATGGATAGATGTTGTGAAATTCATAATTTCTGTTAAAATAGAGCTATAAAGCTTAAGGGGTTTTGACTGATGAGCAATCGAAAAGTACAGAAAGTCGTTGTCTTAGTAATGGTCGGTGCAATGCTAGCATCGAGTGTTATGTTCGGCCTTAGCATGATTATGTAAAAATAAAAACAGTCCATTTGTGCAACTGCACTTGTGGACTGTTTTTTTGTTTTGCCAAGACTTCTAATGCTTTTCTTTTTTATAGTTCCTCGCAATATTCCTCGAACTGACTTTGTAAGTTTGTGACGACAGACATTGGATCATGTCCTTCGATTTCATAACGGCCAACTTCAGCTACCATCTTTCCATCTTTCATCAGTACAAATGATGGTGAAGATGGTAAGTGATCCTCTCCGAAAAGCATACGTGCTTGTGCCGTTGCTTCTTTGTCTTGTCCAGCAAATACAGTTACCAAGTGATCTGGACGTTTGTCATAATGCACTGCATGTGCAGCTGCTGGACGTGCAATACCGCCCGCACAACCGCAAACCGAGTTCACCATAACAAGTGTCGTGCCCGAACGTTTAAAAGCATCTTCTACAAGCTCAGGCGTTGTTAGCTGCTCATAGCCGCTAGCTTCCATCTCCGAACGTGCTTGTCTAAGGATATCATTCATATAAAGATCAAAATTCATATTCATGCTAAATCAAACTCCTTTCTATTTACTACTTTATCATAGCAGGAGAAGAAGGTTCGTGCAAAAAAAGTACTTGCTGAAAGGATATAAGACAGTACTAAAGTTTATCCTTATGAATAAATAATGAGGCTTCCTGTCTAGACTTTTTTCTCCAAACTTAAATGGTTTAAGTATAATATTCCCGATGATTATGATTGTCATCACTTTATGCACAAAACTTGTTGCATCAATCGCTGTACTGCACTGTTCTTTTGCCAATACTTTTCACAATAAGCGGTTCTAGTAACTTCCGTTTTCCCCCTGAATATGATTAAATGATACTGTAGCCATTTTTAAAATTCCTCCTATCTAATGGGAAGAGATTTTTGAAGTACTGTAAGTGGCACTTTACTTATTCACTGAAAACTAGGGGTTTTGTTGTCCCCTCTATCTATTTACCATGATAGACCCTCGAAGTTTCAGGACATGAAACCTGCGCCTATGTGCCGTACAAAGAAACCAATTCAACAAACGGCGTAAACACACAAACTAATATACTAAAACTACCACATGATGAAGGGGGAAAATCCCATTGAGTATTGAAACTAAATTACAAAAAGAAGCCATGCATGTACTAAAACTAACAAGCAGAACCTTTTATATTCCAATTAAAATGCTCAATCCAACGTTAAGAAAGACTGTAGGCTCCGCTTATTTATGTATGCGTGCTATTGATGAAATTGAGGACCATGAAGACTTACAATCTGAAACAAAGCAATACTTGCTGCGTGCAACTAGCAAGCTGCTACAATCAAAGTTTGATGACTCGGCCTATCAAGAGCTACTGAAACCTTATGAAAAACTGTTACCGGAAGTTACATTGAGGCTTGGTGATTGGCTTTCAGTATGTCCCGAAGGTATTATTGACAAGGTGAAAGAGTCGACAAGTATTATGGCGGATGGTATGGCTCGTTGGGTCGAAAAAGATTGGATAGTAAAAACAAAAGAAGATCTTGATGATTATACATATTATGTAGCAGGTTTAGTAGGCGTCATGCTCTCTGATATATGGGAAATGTATGACGGTACAGTAACGGATCGGGACTTGGCGATCGGCTATGGCCGAGGCTTGCAAGCAGTCAATATGCTACGCAATCAAGATGAAGATGCTGATCGCGGAGTTCGTTTCCTCCCTGATGGTTGGGACCGAAATGATATGTTCGCATATGCAACCACGAATTTGAGGAAAGCTGATGAATATATAGAATCAATTGATACTAAAAACATTCTGTTATTCTGCAAAATCCCACTTGCTTTAGCAAAAAGAACGTTAAAAACATTAAAAAGCGGCAATGAAAAAATGTCGCGTGCTGAAGTAGAATCTACAGTAGAGGAAATTATTAATGAAAACTAACACGGTTAGATAATCTAACCGTGTTTTTTATATTGGCTGTTTTAGTTGTTCTTCATTTATGCTTTTTAAATCTGAAGTGAAAATCCACTATTTTTTCTAGATACACTGAAACGAACGTTTCTTCAATTCCACTTCTTAGCTTCAAGTTTGCCTGCACTCCGTTTATACCCCATTTTCAGCTTCTTAATTAAATCAAAATTAACTAGAAAATCAATAAAGGCAACTTTCCGTTCAATTCTGAACGATAAGTCGCCTTTATTGTGAATACATTTGAACCCATAGAACAGATAATAATATGGTTCTATTTAAACAGCCGATCCACCGCGCTCGTCACCGTAAGTCTTCCCTCGAGCAATACCTTCTCGAGTTCCGCCACCTCTTCTTTCCTACCAGGTTCCGCAAAAAAGGTGTCAATCAGCCGATCATTAATCATGGAATGGAACCAATCTTTCGTTTGGGATTGTCGGCGCCTGTCCCAAAATCCGCTGATATTCATTGTCTCTTTGAATGACACTATCATTCCCCAAACTTCTTCCAGTCCTGTATTTTTAATTGATGAAACAGGAAGCGCAGTCGATGTCCATCCGGGTGATGCAGGTTGGAGGAAATGAAGCAGTTGACGATATTCCCTCACCGTCTTTTTTGCCAGCCCTAGATTATCGCCATCAGCTTTATGAACGACGACGCCATCTGCAAGCTCCATAATCCCTTTTTTCATACCTTGCAATTCATCTCCAGCACCCGTCAGAACGAGCAGCATAAAGTAATCGACCATACCACGCACGACCGTTTCACTTTGTCCCACACCGACTGTTTCAATTAAGATGACATCGTAGCCAGCAGCTTCGCAAAGCAACATCGTTTCACGCGACTTTTTATGTACTCCTCCGAGTGTGCCTGCTGATGGTGAAGGGCGAATGAACGCGTTTCGGTGTCTTGCAAGCTCTTCCATTCGTGTTTTATCACCCAAGATACTGCCACCCGTTACCGTTGAACTCGGGTCGATAGCAAGTACCGCAACTTTATAGCCCGCTTCGGTGAGCATCAGCCCAAATGCTTCGATAAAGGTGCTTTTCCCCGCACCCGGAACACCTGTTATTCCGATTCGAATGCTATTCCCTGTTAGTGGTAGCAGGTTGAGCAAAAGTTGCTGGCCTGCCACTTTGTCCGCTGGAATCATGCTTTCAAGAAGCGTGATTCCTTTAGCCAGATGAAGCCGTGAACCGGTTGTTATCTTCTCCGTCAGTTCTTCAATCGGGATTTTGCGTTCTTTTTTTTCAAATCGTTTCCGCGCTGTTGCTGCCATGCCATCATGCGAGGAATTGATACCGCCCATCACATTTAGCGCACTGTCATCAAGTGAACGGTTATTGTCTTTCAATCCGCCACTTCCTCATAGCCTAGCCTGCGGTAGATTTCTTCAATCACTTTTTGTGCGGCAACCGGAATGACAGTACCTGGTCCGAAAATCGCCGCAGCCCCATTTTCACGGAGAAATGCGTAGTCTTGTGCAGGTATAACGCCCCCGACGACAATAAGAATATCTTCCCTGCCAATTTTCGCGAGCTCTTCTCGCAGTGTTGGTACAAGTGTTTTATGCCCGGCGGCGAGTGAACTGACACCGATAACGTGAACGTCGTTTTCAGCAGCTTGCAATGCAGTTTCTTCCGGCGTTTGGAATAGTGGGCCAATGTCAACATCAAATCCAAGATCTGCAAATGATGAAGCGATTACTTTCGCTCCGCGATCATGTCCGTCCTGCCCCATTTTCGCAATAAGGATACGTGGACGGCGGCCTTCATTGCCCAAAAAATCTTCCGTCATCATTTTCACTTCTTCAATTTCCTCTGTGTTGGAGAAATTCGAACTGTATACACCACTCACTGAACGGATCACCGCCTTATGTCTGCCTGACACGCTTTCAATCGCATCCGAAATTTCTCCGATCGTTGCACGTGCACGTGCTGCATCGACGGCACTTGCAAGAAGATTACCATCGCCGCTGCGAGCGTTTTCTGTCAACTTAGTGAGGAATGTCGCTACTGCCGTTTCGTCACGGTCTACCTTCATCTTGTTAATGCGATCAATTTGTTTCTGGCGCACAAGTGTGTTGTCAATGTTCAAAATATCGATTGGGTCTTCGGTATCCAGGCGGTATTTATTCACCCCGATAATCGCTTCTGCGCGTGAATCAATTTGCGCCTGGCGTTTTGCAGCCGCTTCTTCAATTTTCATTTTCGGAAGGCCGGTTTCAATCGCTTTCGCCATGCCGCCGAGCTCTTCAATTTCTCCGATCAATTCCCAAGCCTTTTCCATCAGCTCGTCCGTCAGTTTTTCCACGTAGTAAGAGCCGCCCCATGGATCGATTACTTTTGTCATCATCGTCTCTTCCTGTAGGAACAATTGCGTATTTCGCGCAATACGTGCAGAGAAATCTGTCGGCAATGCAATTGCTTCATCAAGCGCATTCGTATGGAGCGATTGTGTATGTCCCATCGCCGCCGCATTTGCTTCAATTAACGTCCGTGTGATGTTATTGAACGGATCTTGTTCTGTTAGGCTCCAGCCTGATGTTTGCGAGTGAGTACGCAAAGCAAGTGATTTCGGATTTTTCGGTTCGAACGTTTGCATCATTTGTGCCCACATTTTACGTGCAGCTCGCATTTTGGCTATTTCCATGAAGTAATTCATGCCGATCGCCCAGAAAAACGACAGTCTTGGGGCGAATGAATCGATGTCAATGCCTGCTTTCAAGCCTGTACGGACATATTCAAGACCATCTGCAAGCGTGTATGCAAGCTCTATATCTGCCGTCGCCCCTGCTTCTTGCATATGATAGCCTGAAATGGAGATTGAGTTGAATTTCGGCATGTTAACGGATGTGTATTCAAAGATATCCGCAATAATTTTCATCGACATTTCAGGCGGGAAAATGTATGTATTCCGCACCATATATTCCTTTAAAATATCATTCTGGATAGTACCTGCAAGTTTTTCAGGCGACACACCCTGCTCCTCTGCCGCTACGATATAAAATGCCATGATCGGCAATACAGCTCCGTTCATCGTCATCGAAACAGACATCTGATCAAGCGGGATACCGTCGAATAGAATTTTCATATCTTCCACCGAGTCGATAGCTACACCCGCTTTTCCGACATCACCTGTTACACGCGGGTGATTGGAGTCGTAACCACGGTGAGTCGCAAGGTCGAATGCAACTGATAATCCTTTTTGTCCCATTGCCAGATTTCGCCGATAAAATGCATTACTTTCCTCAGCAGTTGAAAATCCTGCGTATTGGCGCACCGTCCACGGTCTGGAAACGAACATAGTCGGATAAGGACCTCTTGTATTCGGGGCGATGCCCGGTAAATCAGTTAAATGCTCGAGGTTCTCAATATCTTTAGCTCCATAGCGCATTTTTACATCAATTCCTTCATTCGTTCGAAAAGGCTTTCCTGCTTCGTTTGCTGTTTCCTTTACACTTTCAGCTATGTGCTGCAAGTCTACTTTGTTGAAATCAGGGTTATTCATCCATCGCGCCCCCTTTCAATTTTTCATTGATAGCCATCATTTTCCCCACTTTGTCTTGACCCGCAAAAATGAATCCATTCAATCCGGCATGTAACCATTTTTGACAAAGTGCATCGTCGTATTTCCCTGCCACGTCTAGCATGAACTTATGGGAACACCCTTCTATCAGTTGCTCCAGTACGTTTTCCGTCAAAGAAGGGGTTGCACAGACAATCGCATAGTCTAGGTTTTCATCTGTGAGCCAGTGGAGAGCTTGCTGTGCATCGCTAAACATCGGACTCCATTCGGCATGCATACCGCCTGTAGCTAAAAAACCACTGACGAAATCGGCGCGAGGTTTGAAATCTTTCAATTCTCCAAACGTCAATAAAACAGTACGTATTTCATCATTTTTTCGCTGAGCCGCCAACTTTTCGAAAGGTTCTGCCAGACGCCCATCAAGCTGAAGACCATCCCAGTCGGTGAAGTCCGTATCCGTCAATTCAGCATAAACATTCGTCCCGATCAAAGACTGTTTTCCTTTTGCCACTTCTTCTCTACGTTTTTCAAGCAACATTTCAAGTCTACCGCTAGTAAGAAATGCTTCATAACCGCCTGTAGACTCGATTTCCAAGAAAAGGCCCCATGCTTTTTCAACAAGTTCAGACGTCAATGTTTCAATGAAATAAGAACCGCCCGAAGGATCGATTACTTTGTCCGCATGGGTCTCTTCTTTAATAACAAGTTGAATATTTCTTGCCAAACGGACAGCACTAGTTGTCGGTCCAGTAATGATGTTGTGCGGATGAACCGTGATAACATCCGCACCGCCGAGAACTGCAGCAAACGTCTCATTTCCAGCCCGTAATACATTCACATAGGGGTCTAGTTTTGAGTATGAACGCAGTGATGTGGTTGCGATAATTGGAACATAAGATGCTTCCTGTACGCTATAGGCAGAACAAAATGCTTGCCAAAGAATACGGAACGCACGAAATTTTGAAATTTCCATGAAGAAATGCGTATCTACCGCTAAGCGAACAAAAAAGTCTTTCTCGAAATCGCTAAAATCTGCCACCTTTGAAGCACTATCTGCAGCTTGCGCGAGCGTAAGCGCAAGTTCTGTCACCGCATCCGCGCCGTTATGGTGCACTTTCCACATATCCGCTCCCGTAGTCCGGATGTTTGTGAATCCTTCTGGAAGAGCCCAGTCAGGCACGGAAATCGCCCCATTAACAAGTGACCGCTCCGTTTCTGAGATTCCAGAAAACACGTTCAGAAATGAATCATTCTGTGCCGTATTGGTAATGAAAACAGGATATTTCGTCATAAGTTGTCCTATTTCAGCAAGGGAGGAGTCTTCCCACTGAAGAGGTTTCGTCCCGTCGTAAACAATTGCTTCATTTCCTCGTTCAATCGAATTTATCAAATCTGCGACAAACTGTTTTCCATTCTCGGCATAAGATTGCTGTGCAATAACCCAGCCAGCCTCTTTTTTCTCCGCATGATTCGTTTGTCCAGGTTTTTTTAGACTCTCCTGTGTATAGAGGGGCTGTAGATCGATCCCTTCAATCGTTTTTGTGATGAGCGAATCAAATGTCTTCCCTTTCAATGACTGGACCGCGATTTCTTTCCACTTTTCAAATCCGATTTTATCGAATGTTGTTGTTTGCATGTTATGTATGGTCATATTTTGCGCTTCCCTCCTCAAAATAATCAATCTATTACTAGTTTACTCGACTAAGGTCATTGTTGAAAGGTAAAATAAACCCCGATGCAATATTGAGCGGCACCGGGGTTTACAATTTAAATTAGTAGATAGAGGTGTTTTCCGACGTTATGTTTTCGAGTATCGCTTTCACACGTGCAAGGAATTGGCCGGCAACAAGACCGTCAAGAACACGGTGGTCAAGTGATAGACACAGGTTCACCATGTCGCGAACCCCAATCATTCCATTGCCCATAACAACTGGACGTTTAACGATGGATTCGACTTGAAGTATTGCTGCTTGCGGGTGGTTGATGATGCCCATAGACTGAACAGAACCGAAAGAACCGGTATTATTCACTGTGAATGTACCACTTTGCATTTCGGAAGATTTCAGTTTACCTGAACGTACTTTAACTGCAAGTTCCTGTATATCACGCCCTATGCCTTTAATTGTTTTTTCGTCGGCATTATTAATGACTGGGACGTACAGGGAATCTTCTGTCGCCACTGCGATGGAGATGTTAATATCTTTTTTCTGAATGATTTTATCGCCGGCCCACATTGAGTTCATCATTGGGAATTCCTTCAATGCTTGAGATACCGCTTTCACAAAGAATGCGAAGTATGTCAGGTTGAATCCTTCCTTCTTTTTGAAATCGTTTTTCAGAGAATCGCGGTATTGGACAAGACTCGTGACATCGACTTCAATCATCATCCATGCGTGTGGCGCTTCATGTTTCGAACGCAGCATATTGCTCGCGATTGCGCGGCGTACGCCTGTTACCGGAATTTCAATATCGCCCGCTGAAATAGGGACATTAACGGAATCAGTTACTTTTTGTGCAGCTGGTGCTGGTGTCACTGGTGCAACAGATGACGGTGCCGCTGCTTCCGTAACTGGAGCTGCAGGAGCCGATGGTGCTGTCGGTATATTTCCGCTCTCAATGATGGCAAGCAAATCTTTGCGCGTGATGCGCCCTTCTTTACCTGAACCTTCTACGAGCGTCAAATCAATGCCATTGTCCTGTGAAAGACGAAGTACGGCAGGTGAATAACGCCCTGCTGCCGCTCCTTTTTCACGATTCAACGATGATACCGGTTTTTGAGAACCAGCTGCAGGCATTTCGTTTGCAGGTTCTTCTTTTGCTGGCACCGCCTCTACTGCCACTTCCGCAGTTCCGGCGCCTTCAACCTCTATCGTACAAACAAGTGCTCCAACAGCAAGCGTTTCTCCCTCTTGTGCGATCAATTCTTTAATTACGCCAGTGAACGAAGAAGGAACTTCAGCTGTTACTTTGTCTGTATTTACTTCTGCTAGCGAATCATACTTGTTAACTGTATCGCCCGGTTTGACAAGCCATTTCTCGATTGTGCCTTCTGTCACACTTTCACCAAGTTGCGGCATTAAAATATTTTCAATAGCCAATTGATTGACCTCCGTTCTTTATCAAATACGCCTCGGCATGTTTGCATCCAGATATTGAATTGAGCTTGTGCCTGCAAGACGCAGGTATGCAACGGGGAAGGATTGAACTGCATCCTTCCTTATTGCCGCACGATGCGGCGAACTTAGGTTGCCTTCCACTCCTTTCAAAATCTGTAGCATCCGCCGGAGGCTTAACTTTATTGAGCAGGGGCTAGATTCCCTTGTTCAATAAAGTTAAAATTCAGCAAGTTCACGTGCTGCCTTCTCTACTTTGTCTGGGTTGACCATGAAGAATTTCTCCATTGTCGGTGCATACGGCATTGCCGGAATATCCGGTCCAGCAAGACGTTTAATCGGCGCATCAAGTTCAAACAGACAGTTTTCAGCAATGATTGCTGCAACTTCCCCCATAATGCTTCCTTCTTTATTGTCTTCCGTAACGAGCAGGACTTTCCCGGTTTTTGAAGCCGCTTCGATAATTGCTTCTTGGTCAAGCGGGTAAACGGTTCGAAGATCAAGGATATGAGTTGATATGCCATCTTCTGCAAGACGTTCAGCCGCTTGCAGTGCAAAATGGACACATAATCCGTACGTGATGATAGTGATGTCATCCCCTTCGCGTTTAATATCAGCTTTCCCGATCGGCAAGACATAATCATCCGAAGGTACTTCGCCTTTAATTAAACGATAGGCACGTTTATGCTCAAAGAATAATACTGGATCTTCATCGCGGATCGCCGCTTTCAGAAGTCCTTTCGCATCATACGGTGTTGACGGGATAACGATTTTCAATCCAGGCGTGCTTGCAAACATCGACTCTACAGATTGCGAGTGATAAAGAGCTCCATGGATACCGCCTCCAAATGGTGCACGTATGACAATCGGACAAGACCAGTCATTGTTTGAACGATAACGGACTTTTGCTGCTTCCGATACAATTTGATTCACAGCCGGCATGATGAAATCAGCAAATTGCATCTCAGCAATTGGACGTAAGCCATACATTGCCGCACCAATCCCGACGCCTGCAATTGCAGATTCCGCAAGTGGAGTATCAAGTGCGCGGTATTCTCCGAATTGATCGTAAAGACCAGATGTAGCCTTAAAGACCCCGCCTTTACGTCCAACGTCTTCTCCGAGAACGAAAACGCGATCGTCACGTTCCATTTCTTCTTTCATTGCAAGTGTAATTGCATCGATATAAGACATTACAGCCATTATTCGTTCCCCCCATCTTCAGCATACACATGGAGCAGCGCAGATTCAGGTTCGGCGTACGCAGCGTTTTCCGCATAATCGGTCGCTTCGTTCACTTCTTTCATGATGCGTTCTTCCATTTCTTTTTCGAGTTCATCCGTAAGCACTCCGGCTTCTTTCAAATAAGCCGCAAACATTGGAATTGGATCGAGTTTCTTTTCTTTTTCAAGCTCTTCAGCATCACGGTATTGGCGCTGGTCATCGTCCGAAGAGTGTGCCGTCAAACGGTAACAGATTGTTTCCACGAGACTTGGCCCTTCTCCGCGACGGGCACGATCCGCAGCTTCCTTAACGACTTTGTATACTTCAAGCGGATCAGTTCCATCCACTGTAACGCCTGGCATACCGTAACCGATTGCACGATCCGAGACATTTTCACATGCGAGTTGCTTTTCGACCGGCACTGAAATTGCATATTTATTGTTTTCAACCATGATAACCGTCGGCAACTTATGGACACCGGCAAAGTTCATGCCTTCATGGAAATCCCCTTGGTTGGATGAACCTTCGCCAAGTGTGACGAACGTGATGAAGTCTTCTTTCTTCATCTTCGCCGCAAGGGCTACGCCGACCGCATGCGGTAATTGCGTCGTTACAGGAGATGAACCTGTCAAAATGCGGTTTTTACGTTGGCCGAAGTGACCAGGCATCTGACGGCCGCCTGAGTTTGGATCTTCCGCTTTTGCGAATGCCGAAAGCATTAAATCCTGCGCTGTCATCCCGAAATGCAGGACGACCCCCATATCACGGTAATAGGGTGCAATCCAGTCTTTATCATTATCAAGAGCAAAAGCTGCTCCGACTTGTGCTGCTTCTTGTCCCTGACATGAAATGACGAATGGGATTTTTCCAGCACGGTTGAGAAGCCACATACGTTCATCTATACGACGTGCCAATAGCATCGTTTCAAAAATTTGTATTACATCTTCATTTGTCAAACCAAGTTTTTCATGACGCGTTTTTGCCATTTCTAAAATCCCCCTTTTACATGTGAATAGCCTTACCATCGACGGCCAAAGCCGCTTCGCCCATTACTTCTGAAAGTGATGGATGCGGATGAATCGTACTTGCTACTTCCCACGGTGTTGCATCGAGCACCATCGCAAGGCCTGCTTCTGATATCAAATCAGTCACGTGGTCACCAATCATATGAACTCCCAGGATGTCATCCGTTTTCTTGTCAGCAATAATCTTTACGAAACCATCCGAATTGCCGTTCACAAGTGCTTTACCGATGGCCATGAATGGGAATTTCCCGACTTTCACATCAAAGCCTTGTTCTTTCGCCTGTTTCTCTGTGATGCCGACACTGGACGCTTCGGGGCTTGAGTAAATACAGCGTGATATTTTCGTATAATCAATCGCCTCGTTTTTCATGCCCGCAATATGTTCAACAGCTGCAATTCCTTCATGAGAAGCGACATGTGCAAGTTGCAGACCACCGATAACATCACCAATCGCATAAATATGAGCTTCTTTTGTTTGGAATGATGGTTTTGTCTTAATAAATCCATTTACGACTTCGATTTCTGTGTTGTCGAGTCCAATTCCTTCGACATTCGCTTGCCTTCCAACTGAAACAAGCATTTTTTCAGCAGTGAACACAGTCGTTTCACTATTCATTTCTGCTGAAATGGTGACGGATCCTTCTTTTTTAACAAGCGTATCTGGAAGTACTTTCGCGCTTGTCGCAAAAGTGATTCCTTTTTTCGTCAATAGTTTTTTCATTTCTTTTGAGATGTCTTCATCTTCAGTCGGAATAATCCGATCCGCATATTCAAGAACTGTGACTTCCACACCGAAATCATTTAGCATAGATGCCCATTCGATACCGATGACACCGCCGCCAACAATGATGATTGACTTAGGAAGTGTTTCCATAGATAGCGCCCCGTCTGAAGACATGACTTGTTTTTCATCAATGTCCAAACCTGGCAACGTGCGTGGTCTAGAGCCTGTTGCGATAATCAAGTTTTTCAAAATAAGCATTTCGTTTTCGTCACCGTTGTTCATTTCAACCGAAATAGTACCCGGCATTGGTGAGAAAATCGATGGGCCAAGCATTCTGCCAAGTCCATCAAACACGTCGATTTTACCTTTTTTCATAAGTGCGGTTACGCCTGTATGCAACTGCTTAACAATACCATCTTTTCGTGCTTGCACACGACTGAAATCAAGAGTTACGTCTTTTGTATTAACACCGAAGTCTGCAGCATGATTTTTCGCCGTATCAAATACTTCAGCGCTTTTCAGCAATGCCTTGCTTGGGATACAGCCTTTGTGCAAGCATGTGCCGCCTAGTTTTCCTTTTTCAACAAGTGCTGTTTTCAGTCCTAATTGAGCGGCGCGGATTGCAGCGACATAGCCGCCTGTTCCGCCCCCTAATATAACTACATCATATTCCCGTGCCATTATAGATGGCCTCCCTCACAACGACCCGTCAAGACGGGTAGATTTTAGCTATTTCTTCACCAGTTAGTACGCGGAGTGCGCCTTCTGCGAGTGCTTGAAGTTCGTCTTCTCCAGCGTATACTTCAACATCTGATATCCAGTCAATTCTGGAGGTAATGTCCTTTACGAATCCTTTGCCATATGCGAGGCCACCCGTAAGGATAATTGCATCCACTTGGCCATAAAGAACAGCTGCTGCACTTCCAATTTCCTTAGCAACTTGATAGGCCATTGCTTCGTATACCAGTTTCGCTTTTTCATCGCCATCTTCAATTCGTTTTTCCACACGCACAGCGTCGTTCGTTCCAAGATAACCGACGAGACCGCCCTGACCGACAAGTTGTTTCATAACTTCGTGACGGAAATACTCACCGGAAAAACAGAGGTCGATGAGATCCCCTGCGGGAACGGTTCCCGCACGTTCAGGACTGAATGGCCCGTCTCCGTGAAGCCCGTTATTTACATCAATTACTTTGCCGAACTCATGTACACCGACTGTAATACCCCCGCCCATATGGGTGACAATCAACCGGAGAGTGTCGTATTTTTTACCGACTTGTTTTGCGTAGCGTCTTGCAACCGCTTTTTGGTTCAATGCATGGAATATAGATTTTCGGTCAATCGCCGAAAATCCAGAAATCCGCGCGATTGGTGCAAGTTCATCGACAACGACGGGATCGACGATGAAAGCGGGGAGGTTTAGGCTAGATGCGATTTCATTCGCGATTATGCCTCCGAGGTTTGACGCATGTTGACCTGAATAACCTGTTTTCAAATCTTCGATCATCGCTTCGTTGACGGAATACGTACCGCCTTCGATCGGGCGGAGAAGCCCGCCCCGACCGCAAATGGCAGATAGTTTGGAAATGCTGATTCCTTCTTTTTCAAGCAATTCAAGAATTGCCTTTTTACGAAAACTGTATTGATCGATGATGGAAGGATACCGTGCAATCTCTTCTGAACTATGCCTCAATGTACTTTCCATCAGTTGACTTTCGCCTTCAAAGACACCTATTTTTGTTGATGTGGATCCCGGGTTAATAACTAGGATTTGATGTTGTTTGTTATGCACAATAGGTCCTCCTTCCACATCAATATAACTTCTGATTTTTGTATGTCTAGCAACAGCACCCAGACGCTCGGAGTCATAAGCCAGCTGGGAGGGATTGAATTACATCCCGTCTGACTTATGCCTGTCGTGTCTAAACAGGTTGCTTTCGCTTTCCTGTATTAGCGTCTTGATAATACGCTTTTTTCGTTTTGTAAGAAAGTGCTTCTTGTATTGGCGACGCGTGCGATACGCTCTTCTGCCATGCGGTCGGCAGCGACGTAAGTCGGGATATTATCGCGTTTTGAGATAGCGAAAATTTTACCGATTACATCATAGATACCTTCGACACGCTTAAGTGCACGTTCACGGTTATAACCATCAAGTTCATCTGCAACGTTAATAACGCCTCCTGAGTTGATAACGTAGTCAGGTGCATAGACAATACCCATTTCATGGATTAAATCGCCGTGACGCGTTTCTTTCAATTGGTTGTTTGCTGATCCTGCAATGACTTTTGCTTTCAATTGTGGGATCGTCTCATCATTAATGATTGCCCCTAGTGCACATGGTGCAAATATATCTGCTTCTTGAGAGTAAATTTCATTGATACCGACTGCTGTGGCACCAAATGCATCAACTGCACGCTGAACAGCTTCTTCATTAATATCTGTAATGATTAGTTTCGCACCTTCTTCGTGCAAATACTCACAAAGTGCATAAGCAACGTTTCCGACACCTTGTACCGCTACTGTCTTACCTGCTAGAGAGTCGTCGCCAAATGCTTCTTTTGCTGCTGCCTTCATACCGTAATAAATACCATAAGCAGTAACAGGCGAAGGATTGCCTGATGAACCTGATCCAGCAGAAGTACCTGTAACATAATCTGTTTCAAGATTAATTAAATCCATATCCGCTTCAGTTGTTCCTACATCTTCTGCAGTAATATATCGACCGTTCAAACCTTCAATATAACGACCGAAAGCACGGAACATTTCATCGTTTTTGTCTGTTTTTGGATTTCCTATAATAACTGTTTTTCCGCCACCAAGATTCAATCCAGCAGCTGCGTTTTTGTAAGTCATACCGCGCGCAAGGCGAAGTGCGTCTTCAATTGCTTCTTCTTCACTTGCATACGTCCACATACGTGTTCCACCAAGCGCCGGGCCAAGTGTCGTATCATGAATTGCGATGATAGCTTTTAGTCCTGATGCTTTATCCTGGCAAATAACAAGTTGTTCATAATCCTGATGCTCCATATATTTGAAAATTTCCATTGTAAATTCCTCCTAAGGGTATCGTTCAATTTTTTATTTTGTAGAAAGGATTGCCAGTGCGAGTGAATACAGTTTACTTTCAGCACTGTCCGCCCTTGATGTAAGGACGATTGGTACTTTGGCACCTTGGATAACAGCACCTACTTTTGCATTGGCAAAATACATAAGTGACTTGTATAAGATATTGCCTGCTTCTATATTCGGGACAACCAGAATATCGGCTTTACCAGCTGTTTCTCCCGTAATCCCTTTTTGTAAAGCCGCTTTTTCGGATACCGCAATATCGAGTGCAAGCGGTCCGTCAATGGTACAACCAGTGATTTGCCCGCGTTGATTCATAACGACAAGCGATGCTGCATCCGTGGTTGGAATCATTGCCGGATTAACTGTTTCAATAGCGGCAAGTGGAGCGACGATCGGTTTATCTACACCGCATGCATGAGCAGTCGAAACTGCATTGCGAATGATTTGCGCTTTCGCTTCAAGATCAGGCGCAATGTTCATTGCAGCATCCGTGACGAAAAGTAGACGGTCATAACCCGGAACTTCAAACGCTGCTACATGTGACAGTATTTTTCCTGTCCGCAAACCATATTCACCATTCAATACTGCCTTAAGAATAGTAGAAGTTGCCAAGTTTCCTTTCATCAGGACATTTGCTTGTCCATTTGAAACCGCTTTCACCGAAAGGGATGCCGCGCGGATATTATCCCCAGCATGATGAATACTAACTTTTTCTTCATTTACTAACTGTGGAAAATCCGTTTGTATTAAATCTTTTAAACGCTTTTCGTCATCGAAAAGCATGAATGAAGCAATACCCTTTGCAATAGCAATACTAACCGCTTCAAGTACTTCCCAGTCGGCAGCCGATGCGACAGCCACCACAGGATCTTTCCTTAATGCGGCCTGTACAATAAGTGAGTCGAGTGTAACCATTGCCTCTCCTCCTTTGACTAAATATCAATTAAACAAGGCTGAATTTTTCAAGTTTATAATAAAGCGATCGAAGCGAAATACCAAGCCTATTAGCTGTTAACGATTTGTTCCCATTATTTTCATGTAGAGCCGTTTCAAGAATATTTTTTTCGTATTCATCCATAATCGAAGTTAGGGTGCTTTTTTCTGGCAATACTTGTCCCTTATCCATGTTTCCCCTCGACGAAAGAGATTTAATCACATCTTTCAATCCAATGACTGCTTCACCCGGCTTCATATAAATCATGGCCCTGCTAAGTACATTTTCAAGTTCTCGTATATTTCCCGGCCAATCATATTGCTTTAGCCGTTCCAACGCCTCTTCAGTAATTCTCTCTATATTCATACCGAACTCCTGATTCAGCTTCACAAGCAGGTGTCCGACAATCAGTGGTATATCTTTTTTACGAGACCGTAAAGGAGATACCTGGATAGAGAGTCGGTTTAAAACATAATAGAGCTCTTCATTGAATGCTCCCTCGTGCATTGCTTTTTCCAAATTTTTAGAAGTCGTTGTGATGATGCGTACGGACAAATGAATGGGAAGTGTTCCATCACTTGTGAAAATTGTTCCGTTCTTCAAGTAATTGAGCAGTCTATCCTGAACTGCGAGCGGCAAATCAGTCACTTCGTCAAGAAATAATGTCCCCTGGTTTGACTCTTTGAAAAGACCTTGAGAATTACCATTTCTGTTTGAGGAAGTACTTGATTCAAGTCCGAATAGCTCCGATTCCAAAGTGGAACGATCCATAGCCGAACAATTTAAACGGATGAACTTATTGAAGCGCCGTTCGCTACTACTATGAATAGCATGTGCAAACAATTCTTTGCCCGTTCCTGCCTCTCCGCGAAGAAGGACTGGAACATCTGATTTGGCAGCTAACTTTGCCTGCGCGATTGACATTTCAATATCAGATGAACCACCAAAAATATCATCGAAAGTGTAAGTAGATTCGAGTTGCCGGATTATTGTGCGCGCTTGGTCAAGTTCTTTCATCAAGTTTCGCATTTCGGTTATGTCGTGAATAACACCGACACTTCCTTTCACCTGATGATCGACAATAATAGGCGCTACATTGACAATTACTTCCCGGTTATTTTCACCGATACGCATATTTACTCCCCGCACCGGCTGTTTCGACTTCAAAACTCTCATATGGATACTTTCACCTTCGTTGATGTCCGCATTCGCAGGCTTACCGATGATTTCATCTTCTGTAAGACCTGTAATCCGCGTGTAAGCCGGATTGACAAGGATTCCGTTTCCGTTATCGTCGACGACCGAGATGGCATCATCACTCGAATGAATGATTGCTTCTAACATTGTTTTCACTTTTTTTAGACCCGTGATTTCCTCCGCAAGTGCAACAACCTCTGTAATGTCTTTAAATACTGCGAAAGCACCAACTTTTTTTCCAGTAGAATCATAGAGAGGATAACGGGAAGTAACGATTTTCAAACCATTTCCCAGAATTTGTTCCTCATTCAATTCCGCTCTCCCCGACTTGAACACTCTTGGAAGCTCAGTTGTAGGGATCACTTCCGTAATCGTCCGACCAACCGCATCTTCAATCGGGAAACCGATCATCTTAGAGGCACTTTTATTGAAGAAATCAACAGTTCCTTCCTCGTCGATTCCAATCATACCCTCTTCAATTGAATCAAAGATCATACGCTGTTTATGCATCTCTGCATGAATGCGCTTAATATATGTATCATTCTCCTCAAGAAGCTTAACAAGGAGATTTGCAACGGAACCAGGTATAAGTACGGTATGGGCAGGTCTCGCGGTTAACAGTTCAGCGAATACAGACTCGTCTCCGGTTACATCGAAAATGATATGCAGATCTTCAGTCAGATGACTTTTCCAATCCGTCCCATGTGCAATGCCTTGTTTTTTTGCACGAATTATCCCAGGTGCTTGTTCATCAGTATCGATGATTGCGTTTACATTCATGAATTCTAAATTTTGGAGAAGGTCCAGTAGTATCGATCCGCCTGTCCCCGCCCCGACAATGAGAACGTTTTGCAAGGATATTCATTCTCCTTTTTTGAACCATGCAATCTTTTGCAATTACAACTACATCATACATCAAAGCGCAGTTCTTGACAATAAAATATCCGTAGGTAAAATTAGAATCGTTAAGGAGTTGTCGTGTATGGCACGTCTAGCAGCATTTATTGTCCTGCTAATCCCCGGACTTTTTGCAGCCGGCGGTATAAAATTAATGCGGGATTCAATATTTGGTATATTATTTAAACCATTTCCGTTCATCTGGCTCCAATTCGTTGTAGGCTTTTTGCTGTTTGCGGGTGGACTCTGGTTTTTCGCAGGATTCCTATTGCGTCGCGATCGGAGAAAAGGTCGCGTACAAGAACGGTTTAAACAAAAGTAAAACGGTAGTCGTCTGTGTCTGTATAGGGTAAGGCCAGTCGCACAAACACAAAAGGACCAGGACTGATTTTTAACAGTCTTGGTCCTTTTTATTATAGTTAAATCGATCGGGGTAATCAGTAATCCACCCATTTATGTAAGGCGGCGGGTTGATGGTGATTGGTTCTGTTCCCGTCACTCCATACACCCGAATCTTTTTTTCGGACAAAATAAGTTTATTCAAAAAGGGTTCTTTCAACAGGCGTTTGTGCATATGAAATCCATCCGCGCATGAATACTGTTCAAGGTTTTCCCAATCTACGTTCTTCTTCTTTATTAAATAGGCAGTTTCCATTAGCGGGCTTTCCTCTTTTACCGCTTCAAGTACACTATAGTCAAATGAAGAGATATGAATATCATCAATGATAGAGGCAATATCCACAATATGTTTGATCAATTCCGGACGATCCGAAACAGTCTCTTTCAATTCAATATTCAATCCTAAATTGTTCTTTTCACAAAACAATACAGCTTCAATCAAAGTCGGAATCCGGAACCCTTGCAATAAACGTCGGTATCTTTTGCCTACACGAATTTTTGTTATTTCTCCACTCGTCATGCTCGAAATAGACCTTTGAATGCCGGCCAGCCTATGGAGCTCGGGATCATGGATGACAATGGGCACTCCATCTTCCGTCAATTGCACATCCAGTTCGATGCCATCAGCACCTAGATCGGCAGCTTTCTCAAACGCTTCCATTGTATTTTCAAATCGGATGCCAGATGCACCACGGTGTGCGAATACTGTCGGCTTAGACATTCAGAACGCCATCAATGATCTCGAAGATGCCTTTTGTCGTCACGTGAAGTGTGGAAGACTTGGATCCAATTTGTATGATAGTTCCTGGATAAGCTTCTCTCGTTACTTCGATTTGAGGAGGTACTGCCTGCTTAATCTTTCGCAACCCCACCTGTATCTCTCTGTCAAGTTCAACAATAGCGTCTCTGTTCGATTCAATCGTCTCTAACATTTTTTCATATGCTTCTGCCTGCGGTCCTTTGAGATGACTACCACTATTCCTAAATGGGAGAGCATGTTGCTCAAGCTTTTCGACGATTCCTGTGCGCTCTTTCAAACTTTTTGCCATTTCTTGTATTTCTGTATAAATTAATTCCTTGTCAATCCCTTTCACACGAAGGATTGTCTTTCGTTCATGACTGTTGCCAACAAATGCACACTCAATTTTAATAAGTGCTTCAATCTCTCCACCAATAATTTTACCTCTGTTTTTGTCAATAAAAACGGATTCGGCGATAACTTCCGATCCCAGCAGATAGAGTCCAACATGAACTTCTTTGCCATACAGTTTGCAATTATTTGCATGTTTAACAAAAATATTGCCTTGAGCTTCCACAATTGTCATTCCACCGCCAAAAATACCGCCTTTTATGTAAACGTCGCCCTCGGATGACTGAATTTCCTTTGCATTTGTGATGCCTTCATTTCCTTCTACGGAAATATCCCCCGTCGCATTTACCGAAAAACCTGCAAGGACCGTTCCATATACAACAACTGATCCGTCAAATGTTATTGAACCTGTTTCAGGCCCGACATCACCACTGATAACTAACTGTTTCCCAACACCAATGAGACCGTCAATACTTTCTAATGCCCCGCCATGTACTGCTCGCAGAACTATTTTCCCCATTTCTTCTTCATCTGTCACTGATTTCCTGTCATAGTAAATCTTCTCGTCATCCCCACGCGGTGCAGGGAGAACGTTTCCCAAAACATCCTTACCATCGATTCCCTCTTGTGCCGATATTTTCTCACCAAGCCAGTCTCCTTGTTTGACAGGCGTAACGAAATTCATTTCAAAATAATCAGCAGACCCATCTTCACGGATTACCGGTCTACGTTCAGGTATTTCGATATATGTTATGGCTGCGTCTGCCCCTTTCTGTGGCTTTCTTCCAACAGCAGCATTAATCGGTTCACCCGGTTTAAAAGCTTCATTCTGCAATGCTATTCTTCCATAAATGATCCCAGCGTCATCAAGTTCTTTTTCTGCTTGTTTCAAGATTTCCTGTTTGTTTTCTTCAAATTCTTTGGTTGATACGTTGATATAGAGTTGGGCCAACATCTTGTCGGAAGAAACAGCTATTTCGATCATTGGAAGCCAGCTCCCAATAATATGTTCTTCTTCCGAATCTGTAAGCGCTTTTCGTAAAACTGGAAATGAGAGAATTTTTAGCCGTGGATGTTCCCGCGTTATTTCATCGAAGGACTTAAGTGGAAAACCATTCTTCTTTGTTCGCAATATTACTGTTTTTTCTTCAAGTACAAGATCAAAATAATCATTTTGAATTAACACCGGTCGATCACCCTTTCTCTCTGACTCATTATAAAGAAATAGTAACTGTTCAAAAAAAGTTATCAGCGTTTATAGCAAAAATCCCCTATTAATTGGGCATGCTTTGAAAAGGTGTGCAATGTAAAACACACCGTTCCATGGATTTGTATGCTCAATCATTATTAGCTTATACATGACCATAAATTTTCGAATAAAAAGTTAACAGTCTTTTCTAATGTAAGCTTACCACTTGGATGAACAAATAGAAACCCACTTCTTATATAGTTTAACTAGCAAAACACCAAACAATAAAATGAAAATTTATTCAATTCCAAAGACCAAATATCACTAGTGTTGCATAAAAAAATGATTTAAAATTCTTACTATTTATTTTTACGGCGTTGAGCCAAAAAGATATACACTCCAATAAAGGTGGTCCGTCCATTTGGTTTTTATTTACAATTAGACATTTGCGGCAACGACAGTTTAGTTGTTACGGGACTGCTGTCCCTTTGATTTTACGAATCCAAATATGTGCAGGTTTCCAAAGAGAAGCCTTTAAATAGCGACTAATTTTCAAGATTTTATGTTTACTCCGTGTCTTTATTTGCACCAACACATTCAAGCAATATACGATGAGTGCGATATATACCTGATTATGAATGGCCCATTCGCTTTGACCATAGAACTTTTTGATGTTCAAATGTTGTTTGATCCATTTAAAAAACAGTTCAATTGCCCAGCGTGATTTGTACATCTCGGAGATTTCGTCTGCACTCAGGTCAAACCGATTGGTGATGAGTTGTAGTTCATTCCCTTTCGAGTCTATTACTTTGAGTAAGCGAAAGATGTTTTCAGCACGATTTTGAGTTGTACCAATCAACACCGCTTGATCCGATAATACCGTTGTGCCTTCTGGCAATTGGAAGTCTTCACATTCATGGATTACTGCATTTTTACGTAGTCTGGATAAGAAAAAGTAGCCGTCATCTGTCATGCGATCGAAACGTTCGTAATCTAAATATCCACGGTCGAAAACATACATGCATTCCTTGTCATCAACCATGACTTCAAGCTGATTACGATCATGTTCATTCGCTGTTGTAAGCACGGCTTTTTCAGGATAGGACGTTCCTTTTTCCATAAACACAAGACGTAAATGAAGCTTTACCCCAGCTTTCGTTTTGCGGAATTTAGCCCATCGGTGATTGGTTAAATTGAGTGGCAATGTGCTCGAATCAATGATTTTTAAAGGCATAGTGATTTTGGCATAATTTGTTTTTTGATGAATTTGCGCGACTAAATCAAGAAAAAGTTGTTGAAATAGCACGGGATTCATTCCATTGAGCCTGCGGGATAATTGAGAAACGCTTATAGAATCAAGGTTTGTGCTGACTTGAAGATGTTTATTAAAAAGACAATCACTCAGCGCGTGCAGACTTTCCGTTTCATGAAGCTGTGCAAAAAGCAGTAATTTTAAGAATGAATCTGTCGTAAGTTTCTTCGTATAAGCATCTAATCTCATTGTTTTCACGTTTTCTTCAACTAATTGAATATTAATAGGTGAAAACCATTGTCCAAATGAAGTTTTTCGTGTAATCTTGTCCATGAGTAGTTCCTTTTTTAGTGGATTTGGACGGGTTACCACCTGACTTTATCCATTATAAAGGAATTTTTTTATGCAGAAAATAAAGTTAGTGAACATTTCGGGAACTTTTTATATTGAATATATTTTAATGCAACACTAGTGACCAAATATATATAATACTACTATTTACAAGTTGAAATAGAGAATACCATCGGACCGCTAAGGCGCTAGAAGATGACACACGCCAAAAACCACAAGTCTTATAACTTCAGCTCTCCCTGTTAAGGCCCCTTCGGTCGGTTTATACACCGGATTCTATATTGCATATCCTCTAACTCAATAACTTCAACAAGAAAATGCTATTAACGTTATGTGTAAGACATTTTAAAATGGTTAAGTTCCATAAAGAGAACCTACTACATTTTAGCTCAAATCTAAATCATCCTTAGATTCCATACATAATCCGGCTCGTTAAAAAACGTCTTCTTCCCTATATAAAATTCCAGTTATTTAACTTTCATTAACTGTTCCAAATTATAAACTTACAGATTGTATAATGCATCATTTCATTTTCATCTACAGTTCATTCCAAAGCTCCTGTAACTTTAGCTTTTTTAATCCATTAAAGCTTCTAGGATACTCTTGGATTGACTGTTGTGACCTTGCGTAGCTGAATAATAGCTCTTACAGGCCGTCTCGATGAAAATACAAAATAGCGGATAGTTCTCATTGTTGATGTATAATAAAACTTCAACTATGGTTAACGAGCTATTCAGAAAAAAGAGGAGGCGGGATACTTCTGAGACTAAAATATATCTTTTTTTCTGTAGTAATAGCTATTGTTTTTTTATCAGGTTGTTCCAATGTTTTTAACAAATCATCGGTGGATTGGGCTTTTAGTTTTGTCGTTTTGGATGGTTATATTTATCAATTAAGTGATGAATATGTAGATAATGTAGGTAAAAAAATTGGAAAAGTAACGAAGTATTCGGATACGGAGAGAACATACTTTGGAAACTTCTCGAATTTTTATGAAAAAGGAACAAAGTATTACGCTATTCCAGGAATAAGCACGGAAGAAGCAATTGCCATTGAAGAAGAAGGTAAGTATAGAAAAGCAATGAGAGACGGAAAGTATGGAGAAAAGTAACTTTTAATTTTTACTAACGGGGGCTTTATTGCAATGGGGTTTTAAGTTTTCTTCTTTTAGTAACAGGACAATTTTGTGTAAAAGGTATAAATGATAAATTATAGAACATTTACACTGAAACTATTTATAGGGGGTTCTTAGTTTGAATAATCGCCGTAAAACACCACAAGAACAAAGAGAACGTTTAAGACTAAAAGAATTAAAAAATAATCCTACTGGTAATATACACGATGCATTAAATAGAGCAAGTGGTGGTGGGAATTTAACTGATTTAACAGGTGGTATGGGTTGGAAAGATTTAGGTGCGTTAATTATTGTATTACTAGTTGGATATATACTTTATAAATTTTTTTAAAATATCATTTAATAGTCCTACTACTTTTTAGTTTTGGAATAGTGAAGTAGTAGTTATTATTTCTTATGATGAAACGTTTTCAAAAATAGAAAGCATCGATGCTCTCGTTGTTCTTATTTCATTCCGCTTTCCAATCAACTCTCCACGTTGCAAATCGGTATAAATGGAATTATCTAGTTTTTTTCACTTAATTCTCACTTCACTCCCTTACCTTTACCTGAGTTAAGTATTGTATAAATAAGCTTTTCATCTTCAGATATTGCATTTATCCTGTGAGTAATGCTTTTTTGTTCGATTTAATCGGCTCAATCTAAAGCTTCACTAACCTCCAGATGATGGTTATTTCCGCAAAAGACTCTAAAATGCTCTAGAAGGAACCGTGTGACCTCATGTCATTGTTTTAAACTTGTATGTCGATGATACCAAGCTCAATCAATAATTTCTGTCGATTTGATAATCGATATTATTGATAGGACTCTTTCTCAATTTTCTTTCTTTACGATGTTAGTTGAAAAACACTTTTTATATTCCCAACATCTTTATTAATGGTTACAAAAGAAATTTCCTTTTTCTGGTCAGCTCTATCATCAGGATTATTGAACTTTCGACTCTTCTCATTATCAACAACAGTGTATTATCCACTTTCTTGAACACACTTAACTTACTGTCGAATATGTGCTGGTTATACCTTCACTGCTTCTTCAATTCCATGTTCCCCCTTTAGATAAAGCAAGACCAATTTAATAGATTGGTCTAATGACTTAAGAGACTTCTCTGACAGCTTCGATTTTCACACATTTCTGGACGTAAAAAAACCAACTAATCTAAAAATCAGTCGGCTTGTTGAGTAGTGCTTTATTGGCTTTGAAATTGCAGTATAGGATAAATCCGTAAAATAGGTTGGTTTACCAACCAGTTAAAACGCTTTCATAGCAACGATTAGCTCGCCATATGCTCAAGACGAATTTTATCTGCAATCATCGCGATGAACTCACTATTTGTTGGTTTGCTTTTCAAATGGTGGACAGTGTAACCGAACATTTTGGAAATAACATCGTAATTGCCGCGATTCCAAGCAACTTCAATCGCATGACGAATGGCACGCTCAACACGGGATGCTGTCGTATTGTATTTCTTTGCAATCTCGGGATACAGTACTTTCGTCACTGAACCTAGCAAATCGACATCCGTATAGACCATTTGAATAGCTTCACGAATGAATGCATAGCCTTTAATATGAGCAGGCACACCGATTTCTTTGATGATTGCTGTAATTGTGGTATCCAGCACTTTTTGACTAACAGTCCCTGGTGCATACTCTCCATTGGATTGAGCAACCGGAGCAACCGGTTTTCTCGCCCCCGCAACTTGGAAAATCTGATTTGCAAGCCGTTCAAATTCAAAGGGTTTAAGCATGAAATAGGATGCCCCGAGACTTGCAGCTTGCGTCATTACGTCTTCCTGGCCGAATGCTGTCAACATAATTATATGCACATCTGCTGTTTGAGCATTTCCACTTAACGTTTCTAGCACTGCAATTCCGTCAAGATGTGGCATGATGATATCAAGCAATAAGACATCTGGCTTTTTTTCTTCTAACATCGACAGACAGACTTTGCCGTTATGCGCTGTCCAAATGACTTCAATTTCAGGATGCCTTTCAAAATACGTCACCATAGTCCTCACAAGTTCCTTGTTATCATCAGCAATCGCGACTTTCAGTTTATCCATTTCCATTTCCCCCTTATACGTTTATGACGACTTCTTTCCTTAAATATTAGCAATCTTCTTTTAACTACACAAGGGATATTTCGACGAATAGTGGACTAACCCTCTTTTATTTAGCAAAAATGAAACTTCTGACATATGGTTTCCCTATACTTCGACTAATTCTATTATTTTCTAAACATTTGTCGAATCATTCCTCATAAGTTTACCACGCCAAGACAAAAGGGCCAACTCCATTTACGAGTTGGCCCTTCTTATCAGTTTTCTCCGCTACGCATCTTTTCCAAAAATAGGGCTGCACCTTTTTTGGGATCATCCACAAACATATGCGTCACTGCGCCTGCAAATTGCCCATTCTGGATGACAGGACTTCCACTCATCCCTTGCAAAATCCCGCCCGTTGCTTCAAGCAATTTGGGATCCGTTAAAACAAAATGGAACTGTTCTTGTTCAACTTCTGTAATTCGAATGGAAAATGATTCAACTTCTGTCCCCTTAATTGTTGTGTAAATTTCAGCTGCACCTACTTTTACTTCAGCCGGTTGCATAATCGTAAGAGGTTCTGCCAACACTTTCTTATAGTCACTGTTCCACGATCCAAAAATTCCATAAAGACCGTTTATTCGAATCGTCCCTAAAAAATCATCATCATCGACAATCGTTGAAATTTTATAACCGGGAACTCCAGGAACACTTTTCTTAATCTGATCGATTTCCGAAAGATAAATTGCTCCCGTCCTAAAAGAAGGCGGTGATTTCAATGCACTGTCGATGATTTGATGACCAAGAGCACCGTATGTCCCTTTGTCTGGGTCGACATACGTCAACGTTCCGGTTCCTTCCGTCCGATCTTTTAGGAATGGAAGGAGACGTTTCATCGCTTCGCCATCTGCTTGGATCTGACTTTTTTCCTCATTCCGAATAACGTGTAAAACGACTTCTTTCTTTTCGCGTTTTGAGGTTGATGCTTTTTCGAAATCATGAAGGGTACCGATTGCTACATCGTCCAACTGTTCGATCAAATCACCTGCCTTCAACCAATTATCCTTACTAATCATGACATCACTTGTGATGAAAACCCCTGCCAGATCCATTTTAATGCCGATGGAGTCTCCCATCGGTATAAGTGATCCATCTTTAGCAGATGCGGCATCTGTAGCAAGTGGCATGAAAAGCAAAAGTACAGAAAACGAAACGGCCAACTTGAGCTGTCTACTCCATCCCATATTTCACCTCCCTAAGCAAGATACTGTTGGTATGTCCGTTCAGAGGAATGTTATGAAAGGGTAATTCAAGCAATTCAGGAATTCGAACTAAAAAATCCGTTTTTAGGTAAAAATAATTAAAAAATAAAAAAACGTGCATAATGTAGTATGCACGTTTTTTTATTTTTTAAATGGAAAGTATACGTTTTTCCACTGAAGCACTTTTTTTTACTCTCTAAACATTTTCTTGCGCTCAGTAGCCAACGTCAATAATTCCTCCGCATGTTTTAACGTTAGTGGAGTAGTTTCAGCACCGGACAGCATCCTCGACAATTCCTCTGTTCTGTCTGATTCCACAACATCATGAATTTCCGTCCTCGTCCTATCACTAATTACATCTTTTTTAATGAGATAATGGTGATCAGCCATTGCGGCAACTTGGGGCAAATGAGAAATACAAAGCACTTGGGAATGTGTGGCGATAATAGCGATTTTTTCAGCAATTGCTTGTGCTACCCTTCCGCTTACCCCCGTATCCACTTCGTCAAAAATAAGTGAAGTAACGCCTTGGTGTTTGGAGAAAATAGTCTTTATCGCCAACATAATACGGGAAATTTCGCCACCCGATGCTACTTTTACAAGTGGTTTCAATGGTTCTCCAACGTTCGTCGAAATTAGAAAGGTCACATCATCGTAACCGTTCGAATCGAAAGTACTTGCTGGTTTCCGAGTAATTTCCACTTTAAAAGAAGCTTTTCCCATATGAAGCTGTTGCAACTGTTCCATAATCGCTTTTTCTAATTGAATAGACGACTTTTGGCGAATAATCGATAATTCTCCTGCCTCTATTTCTAAGTCTTTCAAAATTTGGTCAAGTTTTTCCTGTTCAGCAGATAGACGCTCATCTCTGCTCACTAAACTATCAAGTTCCTCTGCAATTTTATTGCGGTACATAAGAATGTCCTCAATCGTTTTCCCATACTTTCTTTTAAGTGAAAGATGGAGGGCCAGACGCTCTTCAACTATTTCTAGTCTTGCAGGATCAAATTCCATATCATCGAGTATACTTTTCAGCTCATGCGCAGTATCTTGCAATGAATAGAAACTTGCTGCAATCGTTTCAGCGTGCGGCCTAAGGCTCTTATCAACAGAAGCTGCATCCTCAATATCACTCATTGCGGAACCGATCCAATCAAGTGCATGCGTATCAGCGCTGATCGACATGTATGCTGTATTCAAGCGTTCGTATAATCGATTGAAGTTTTGAAGTTTTTGTTTTTCCTCTTCAAGTTGGTTTTCTTCTCCAATGACAAGAGCAGCGGCATCGATCTCTTTCAGCTGGAATGAATACAAATCAATACGTTGAGCAACTTGTTGCTCATTATCATCCGCCTTCTCAAGCTTTCTTTTCAATTTCCGATAACTCTCGTACAGTTCAGAATAATTTTCATAAGCACGTTCAAGCTTTTCACCCGCAAAATGATCAAGCAAATGAATATGACTTCTTTCATGCATTAGTTCCTGGTTTTCATGTTGACCGTGAATGTCAATCAATTGGGAACCGATTTCCCTCAAAATAGCAATTGTCACGAGCTTACCATTGACTCGGCAAACTGTTTTGCCGTTCGAATTCAAATCACGGCGTAAAATAACGACGCCATCCTGCACGTCAATACCAAAATCAGCTAATTTCACGATGATAGGATGTGCTTCCTCTTCAATTGTGAAAAGTCCTTCCAATTCAGCTTTATTTGCACCGTGACGGATAAATTCCTGTGAACCTCGTCCACCTGCCAACAGTTGTACAGCATCGATGATAATTGATTTACCTGCACCTGTTTCCCCAGTCAAAACGGTGAGTCCTTCGTCAAAAGTTACTTCAAGGTGTTCAATGATTGCAAAGTTTTTTATGGAAATTTCACGTAACAATTGCTGTCACCTCTTTCAAAGCATCGCTAACAATTTTTCTCTCACCACTGCTGTTAAGGAATCGTCACGGCAGATGATTAGGCATGTGTCATCGCCGCAAATCGTTCCAAGAATTTCTTCCCACCCGAGATGATCCAACAAAGATCCAACCGCCTGCGCATTTCCAGGAAGCGTTTTCAAAATAATAAAATGACCAGCCCCATCTATGCTGACAAATGCGTCAGTCAACATACGGTGAAGCTTTTGCTCCGTGTTGTACTTATGTACGGGTGGAAGGCTATATTTGTAATTACCATTAGATAAAGGGACTTTAATAAGATGCATTTCTTTTATATCACGCGAAACGGTCGCTTGCGTTACTTCTACCCCAGCCGCCTTTAAGCTATCTACGAGCTGATCCTGTGTTTCTATTTCAAAATTCGAGATAATATCTCGGATGCGTATTTGTCTATGCCCTTTATTCATACCATTCACTCCCATACAAAATAATAAGGTCCTTTTTCATACTGTACCACCGATTTTTTCCTGCAACAAGAATATAAGCGCAGGGTGCCCGTCCGGATACGAAAGACATAAAATAGACCGTTATTCACAGTTCGATATGTTGTAGTTTTCCGAGGAACAAGAAAAGCACGCAACTTAATGCGCGCTATTGCAATTCTTTGTACGCCTCTTCAACAAGGTTATTAAATGAAACTTCGTCAAATGCTGTTTCGGCATTGTCTTCAGAAGTTAAGTGGAATAGAAACTCTATGTTCCCTTCCCCGCCAGTGACAGGAGAAAATGAAATTCCACGAAGACTGAATCCATCTTGGATTGATGCATCAGCAATTCTTTTTAATACTTCAAGATGAATGGATTTTTCCCTGACGACACCTTTTTTCCCAACTTTCCCTTTCCCGGCCTCGAATTGCGGCTTAACGAGGACTATGACATCACCGCCAGTGGCAATAATTCGTTTTAATGCGGGCAGGATAAGTGTCAAGGAGATGAAGGAAACATCGATTGTAGCAAACTGTGGGATGCCTTCGGTGAAAATTTCCGGTGTTGCATGTCTGAAGTTCGTTCTTTCCATAACCGTTACACGGGAATCTTGACGTATTTTCCACGCTAATTGATTGTACCCGACATCAAGCGCATAGCAATGTAACGCACCATTTTGAAGAGCACAATCTGTGAATCCGCCTGTTGAGGCACCGATATCAAGCACAATTTTGCCTTTAACGTTAGCATCAAATTGCTCAAGTGCTTTTTCAAGCTTCAAACCGCCTCGACTGACGTATTTCAGTTTGGAACCCTTGACTGCAAGCGGCGCGTCTGAAAATATTTTTTCACCTGGTTTATCTAACCTTGTTTCAGCGGAAAAAACGATGCCCGCCATTATGGAACGCTTTGCTTGTTCCCTTGTTTCAAAGAGACCACGCGCGACCAATAGGACATCTACCCGCTCTTTTGGCGCACGATTTGTCATACTTGTTCCCTTTCCACTGCTTGCATTTTAATAAATGATTCCATATTTTCAACTAGATGATTTGAAGTCATGCCTATTTCTTCAAGTAGGTCGTCGACATTACCATGTTCAATGAACTGATCTGGAATTCCCATGCGTCGAACCGGTACAGCAGTTTGAAGGGTATCATGTGCATATTCAAGTACTGCACTGCCGAAACCGCCGGCGAGAACCGCCTCTTCTACAGTAATAATCGGCATTCCACTTGCGAAAATCGTGTCCAACATTGCCGTATCAAGCGGTTTGATGAATCTCGCATTGACGACTTTCACATTGATTCCTTTAGTAAATAATATATTAGCTGCTTCCAGTGCCATCGGGATTGTTGTTCCGAACGTCAAAATTACTCCATCCTGTCCTTCACGCAACACTTCCCATGAACCGATCGGAATTGGATGTAATGTCTCATCCATTGTTACACCGAGTCCATTCCCTCTTGGATAACGCATCACAATTGGACCTTCATCGTAATCTATGGCAGTTTTCACCATATGCTGTCCTTCGTTTTCGTCTTTCGGCATCATAATGACCAGATTCGGCATATGTCTAAGGAATGCGATATCGAAGACACCCTGATGTGTTTCGCCGTCGGCACCTACCAGGCCCGCACGGTCAATGCCGATAAAGACATTCAAGTTCTGCCTCGAAATATCATGAAGCATTTGATCGTAAGCCCGTTGCATAAATGTCGAATAGATTGCAAGAAACGGTTTCATCCCTTGAGTTGCAAGACCGGCTGCCATCGTTGTTGCATGCTGTTCAGCTATACCTACATCGAAGAAACGATCCGGAAATTCTGTCGCAAATGATTCAAGTTTTGAACCGACTGGCATTGCAGGTGTAATCGCCACGATTCGACGGTCTTCACGTGCAATAGTTCGGACTGTTTCTGCAACAAGTCCACTCCACGACGGTGCGGTAGATGATGATTTAACAAAATCACCTGTTTCGATTTTATAAGGTCCCGTACCATGCCAAGTGCCGATTTTATCGTCTTCCGCAGGGCTGTATCCTTTGCCTTTTTTCGTAATAACATGAAGAAGGACAGGCCCATCCATTTTCTTCGCATATTGGATATTACGCTCGAGATCATTGAAATCGTGGCCGTCAATCGGACCAAGATATGTGAAGCCAAGCTCTTCGAAAAAGACGCCCGAAACAAGTAGATATTTCAAGCTATCTTTTACACGTTCTGCGGCAGTAGCAAGTTTGCCTCCAACAGCCGGAATTTTCTTCAAGATATATTCAAGTTCATCTTTTGCACTCTTATATTTACCAGCAGTTCTCAGTTTTCCCAGGACTGCATGAAGCGCACCGACATTGGGGGCAATTGACATTTCATTGTCATTCAAAATGACAATCATGTTCGTTTTTGCATGGCCAATATGATTAAGTGCTTCAAGTGCCATACCGCCTGTAAGCGCACCATCACCGATGACTGGTATTACATAATTCGAATCGCCTTTGATGTCTCGGGCAGCCGCCATTCCCATAGCGGCGGAAAGTGAAGTAGAACTGTGGCCAGTTTCCCATACATCATGATCGCTTTCAATTCGTTTCGGAAAACCGCACAAACCTTTATATTTTCTAAGTGAATCGAAATTACCTGCACGCCCAGTTAGTATTTTATGGACATACGCCTGATGCCCAACATCCCAAATGATTTTATCATCAGGACTATCAAAATGCCTATGAAGTGCAATTGTCAGTTCGACTACGCCAAGATTCGGCCCTATATGGCCACCTGTAACAGATAATTTCTCAATAAGGAATTTCCGAACTTCTGCTGCTAATTCCATCATCTGTTCCTTATCGAGTTTTTTAATAAAAGATGGACTAGTAATTTCTGTGAGTTCCATCGTTATCACACACCTTCACAAATTAATTGCCACGGATAATACTGCGCTGCCTACATTATAACAAGAAGGACGTTCAGTACAACAATTTGGTTCACTTCACGATTTCCGTTCTACGATATAATCCGCAAACAATCCTAGAAGTGGATGCTCCATTTCCAGAAATGCAAGAGAATCTCTTGCACATTGGTGATGTTTTTCCAGTCGTGACATTGCACCTTCCAGTCCGAGAAGTGACGGATACGTCGACTTCTCGCTTAACGCATCGCTCCCTGCTGTCTTACCAAGTTCTTCCGTCGTGGATGTAATATCTAAAATATCATCTTGAATTTGAAAAGCGAGTCCAATATGGTAGGCAAAGTCTCTCAACTTCGCAGTTTTTTCTTCATTTAAACCCGCTAGTATTGCACCGGCCACGATGCAAAATGACAATAGGGCCCCAGTTTTATTAACATGTATGTTTTCGAGTTCAAATAGAGATAAGGTTTTTGTTTCACCTTCAATATCGAGCATCTGTCCGCCAACCATACCAGTTGAACCCGAGGCGTCTGCCAGTAAACGAATGATTCGAAGTGTGTCTTGTGCAGACGTATCCGATAAATGAGTCAAACTTCCGAATGCCAGAGTTTGTAGTGCATCTCCTGCAAGTACGGCAACTGCTTCCCCATAAATGATATGGTTCGTCGGTTTGCCGCGCCTAAAATTATCATCATCCATAGAAGGCAAGTCATCGTGGATGAGGGAATACGTATGCAAAAATTCAGCAGCACAAGCTACCGTCAAGGCATCTTGTGAGTCGACACCAAGGTCTTCGAGCGTGGCTAGGACGAGAAGTGGCCGGATTCGTTTCCCTCCGGCATTGATTGAATAGGCCATCGAGGACTTCAATGTTTCAGATACATTCGCTGCCCCTAGCAGGCTATTCAGTTTTTCATCGATAACAGGTAATTTTTCTGCGATGAATCGTTGCAATTCCTTATGCATTCGAATCAGACCCTTTTGCCGGATCAAACTCTGTTTTGTTGCCATCTTTGTCGATTATAGAAATAAGCTGTTTTTCAGCATCCTGTAATTTCCCGTGGCAATAAGCAGACAGTTCCATCCCTTTTTTGTAAAGTGTAATTGCGTCTTCCAGTGGTACATCCCCTGTTTCAAGTTTCTGGACGACTTCCTCTAAATTAAGCATCGCTTCTTCAAAGCGAATCGGCTCTTTTTCCAATTAAACTTCCTCCCCTTCGTTCATTGTAATCGATTGAACCACCGCTTCCGCAGTCCCATCTTGTAAACGGATTTGGATATTGCCACCGACTTCTAGCGATTTGACTGATTTGGCGACTTCATTTTCCTGGTAAACAATCGAATATCCGCGTTCCATTACAGTAAGCGGGTTAAGTGCCTTCAGCATGCGTACTGATGCATGGAAACGATCACTCCGGATGCGGACATCTTGATGCACTCCCCTTGTAAGGCGTTCCGTAAGGACAGCTATACTTCGATGTCCTTCTTTGATTCGCTGTTCAGGCGAGAAAGAAGACAGCATACTACTTAATCTTTGATGTTGGGATTTACGATAGCCCGTTATATCTTGCCCGCTTCGCGATAGTCTTCCTTCAAGACCGATCAATCTCTCGGTGAATGGGCGATAAAGCCGTTCCGGAAATTGAAGGGGATAGGATGTTTCTAAAGTTGTCAGACGTTTGCGTTCACTTTTCAGTTGATTGGAGAGCGCATTATAAATCGCGCGTTTCCTATCCAACAGCTTTTCAAACAACTCATCACGTGCTGGAACTGCCATTTCAGCAGCTGCTGTAGGAGTAGGTGCTCTTTTGTCCGATACAAAATCGGCAATTGTTGTGTCGGTTTCATGCCCTACTGCACTAATAATCGGAACTCGGCATGAAAAAATCGCACGTGCGACCGACTCTTCATTGAATGCCCATAAGTCTTCAATGGAACCGCCACCGCGTCCAACAATTAGAACATCAATGGATCCATATGTATCTGCCTGTTCGATTGATTTGATGATGGAAGGAGCAGCATTCGGTCCCTGTACAATCGCCGGAAATAAAATGATTTCCGCAAGCGGGTAACGCCTTTCAATGGTTGAACAGATATCTTGGATTGCAGCACCTGATTGCGCCGTAACTACACCGATTTTAGTTGGAAACGATGGAACAGGTCTTTTCCAACGTGCATCGAAGAGACCTTCTTTTCCAAGGCTTTCCTTCAATTGTTCAAATGCTAAATAAAGCGCACCGATACCATCCGGCTGCATTGTTTGGACATATAATTGATAGTTTCCGCTAGTTTCGAAAACTGTTACATCACCCGTAATAAGCACGTTCATACCGTTTTCAGGTCTGAATTTGAGCGCAGATGCGTTTGAACGGAACATTGCTGATTGGATTCTGCTTTTTTCATCCTTCAAGGTAAAATAAATATGTCCGCTTGGGTGGCTTTTTACATTCGACAGTTCGCCTTTAACGTAGACGTTCCGCAAATGTGGGTCTGCGTCAAACTTGCGTTTAATATATTTCGTTAATGCTTGTACAGACAAGTGTGGGTTTCTGGTCAACATTCCCGCCTCCCGATTCTTGACGTATAGAAACGCTGTCTTTTCGATAAAAAACAGCGTCCGTCCATTTTTTTATAGTTGTTGCGAACATCTTCCTTCTGCGCAAGCTCTTTCCGCGCTATGAAGTGTATTTTTCAGTAACATCGTAATCGTCATCGGACCTACCCCGCCTGGAACCGGAGTAATGGCTGAAGCTTTTGTTTTCGCTGATTCAAAATCGACGTCTCCACATAATTTACCGTTCTCATCGCGGTTCATACCGACATCAATCACGACTGCGCCTTCTTTAATATGCGCATCTGTAATGAATTTCGTCTTGCCTATTGCGACAATGAGAATATCAGCTTGTTTCGTAAACGATGCTAAATCATTCGTTTTAGAGTGACAGTATGTGACTGTAGCATCACGCTGTAAAAGTAATTGGCCCATCGGTTTTCCGACAATATTGCTGCGCCCGACAATAACTGCATGTTTACCACTAATTTCAGTACCTGTCCGTTCAAGAAGTTTAATAATTCCGTAGGGCGTACATGACAGGAATGATTTTTGACCGATAATCATCTTTCCAACGTTTTCCGGATGGAATCCGTCAACGTCTTTTGTCGGATCAATTGCACGGATGACGAGGTTCTCATCGATATGATTCGGTAAGGGAAGTTGAACAAGAATGCCATGAATTGAATCATCATTGTTTAATCTTGTGACGTGGTTGAGTAACTCCTCTTCAGATACAGTAACGGGAAGCTCAATCAGTTCTGATTTCATGCCTGCTTCAAAACTCGATTTTTGCTTGTTCTTTACATATGTACGAGAAGCCTGGTTCTCACCAACAAGAACGACCGCAAGACCCGGTTGACATCCCTGCTCTTTCAGTACAGTTACTCTTTCCTTTATTTCTTCCCTGATTTCTTTTCCGATTGCTATTCCATCGATTAGTTTTCCACTCATCTGAATCCCCCCAAATAGCTTCACTTATTTTTCTTCGAATTTTGATAGAACACCATTCACAAAACGGCCTGACTTTTCATCGCCGAATGTTTTGCACAACTCGATTGCTTCATTTAAGACCACTCTGTGCGGTACTTCTTCGTTAAATAATAGTTCATAGACAGCAATTCGCAAGACGGTCCGTTCAATTTTCGGAAGACGGTCTAATGACCAATTTTCCAATTTTCCCGCCAGGACCTCATCTATTGCTTCTTTATTTTGCACTGTTCCCCGCACGAGCTGTTCATAGAATCGGTTTGCAGGCTCATCTATAATGTAATTAATAGCCTCATCTATACTCAGTTCCGTATTATCAAGCTGAAAAAGGGTTTGTACTGCTTTCTCACGTGCTTCTCGTCGTTTCATCTTCTTATTCTCCTCCACTACCGTATCTCTAGGGCATTATCATAGCATAAACAGGGCCACCATATACAGTATGACAAGTTGAAAAGCATCATCCGGTTGGACGATGCTTTTCAGATCATACCGTTTCCGTACCAGCCTCGAACTGGATGCCTGTAATATGGACGTTGACTTCTTTCGTTTCAAGGGAAGTCATGTGGAAAATTGCATGACGAATTTGTTTTTGAATTTCTACGGCAATGGCGGGTAATGAGTAGCCATATTCAACAACGCAATATACGTCAATTGTCAAGCCCTCTTCAGACCATTCCGTTTTGACGCCTTTACCATGGTTCACTTTACCGAACTTTTCCGCGACTCCTGTGGCAAAGTTTCCTCTTGTATTTGCGACGCCTTTTACTTCTGTTGTCGCAATCCCGATAATCACTTCAAGTACTTCGGGAGCAAGCTGGACACGTCCAAGCTCACCATTCCCCGACGGAGCCATTCCGACGAATGCTGGAATTGTTTTGTCAGCCATATCCGAATCTCCTCCCCTTTAGTTCATAATCGTATATTTTTCAAGAAATTTCGTATCAAAGTCTCCTGATTGGAAAACCTTATTGTCCATAAGTCTCAAATGGAAAGGAATGGTTGTATCAACGCCCTCAACGATAAATTCATCAAGTGCTCGTTTCATCCTAGCTACGGCTTCTTCCCTTGTATCCGCGTGTACGATTAACTTCGCAACCATCGAGTCGTAAAATGGAGGAATGGAATAACCAGTGTACATCGCTGAGTCGACACGAACCCCAAAACCGCCGGGTGGAACGTACATTGTTACTTTTCCCGGTGAAGGCATAAAGTTTTTCGATGGATTTTCTGCATTGATACGGCATTCGATTGACCAGCCATTGATTTTGATATCTTCTTGAGTAAGTGTCAATTTTTCACCCGATGCAATTTTTAATTGCTGTTTGACTAAATCGATGCCCGTGACCATTTCAGTGATTGTATGCTCAACCTGGATGCGGGTGTTCATTTCCATAAAGTAAAATTGTTGGTTAATATGATCAAAAATAAATTCAACCGTGCCGGCTCCGCGGTAATTTACTGCTTGAGCCGCTTTTACTGCTGCTTCTCCCATCGCATTACGCAATTCAGGTGTCAATGCTGGAGACGGCGCCTCTTCCAAAAGCTTCTGCATCCTGCGTTGAATAGAACAATCACGTTCGCCAAGATGAATTGTATTGCCGTATTTATCGGCAAGTACTTGGACTTCGACGTGGCGGAATACTTCCACGAACTTTTCCAGGTAAACGCCCGGATTGCCAAAAGCGGCTGCTGCTTCTTTTTGTGTAATATTAATACCTTTTGTCAGCTCGGCAGAATCTCTTGCAACACGAATACCTTTTCCTCCGCCGCCAGCTGTTGCTTTAATGATAACAGGAAACCCGATTTTTTCAGCAATAATGAGCGCTTCATGTTCGTCAGCAACGATTCCGGTAGAACCAGGAACGATTGGTACCCCTGCTTCCCGCATCGTTTCACGAGCAACATCCTTCGTACCCATTCGTGAGATCGCATCAGCAGTGGGACCTATAAATTCAATATTAACTTCTTCACAGAGTTCTGCGAAACTCGCATTTTCTGCAAGAAAACCATACCCTGGATGAATTCCATCACAGCCTGTTAGTTTGGCAACACTGATTATATTTGAAAAGTTAAGGTAGCTGTCTTTTGATAACCGAGGTCCGATACAATAAGCTTCATCCGCCAACTCGACATGAAGAGCATCCTGATCGGCTTCTGAATAAACCGCGACCGTTTTCATGCCAAGTTCTTTACAAGCTCTGATGATACGTACTGCAATTTCACCACGGTTAGCTATTAAAACTTTTTTCATTTTTCATTCCTCCTCAATTAGCTCTTACAAGGAAGAGAGGTTGTCCGTATTCAACGAGCTGACCGTCTTTTACGAGAATCTCAACGATTTCCCCTGAAACTTCCGCTTCAATTTCATTGAATAATTTCATCGCTTCTACGATGCATACGATGGCTTCTGGTTTCACGCTGTCACCTTTTTGTACATATGCTGGCACATCGGGTGAAGATGCAGAGTAGAACGTACCAACCATCGGTGATGTGATTTTAATCAGATTTGGATCTTCTATTTGCACTGCAGCAAGGTCAGCTGGTTTTTCCTGTTGAAGAGCAATTACTTCTTCAATTTTCGGAACTGGCACAGCAGGAATTTCCTGCTGAATAGATGGTGCTGTTTCTACGATTGTTGAAGCTTTCTGTCCATTCCCTTTTTTCAATTCGAGTTTTGCACCGTCTACTTCATAAGAAAACTTTTCAATTGAAGATTGATCAATTAGTTTAATGATTTCACGTATTTCTTGAATTTTTAGCATGATCGATTCTCCTGACTCCATTATAATTACGTTCTTTATCTATTTTAGACGTTTTCACTCCATATTGAAATAGATAATGGTCATTTGTCTTTTAAATTGCTGTGATATATTAAAAACGGCAGTGCCTGTTAGTCCAGAAAATCGCTGTAGTCTAGATATTGCCCCGTGCCGAAATTTTATACTTTCTTATCTTTAAACAAAAAAAAGACCCCGTTTAGGGCCTTCATTTTCCTTAATTATTCTGGGTCGCCGGTAAAACTGACTTGCACATTTTTGGCGTCATCCCAACTCGTCATGACGTAATGAGTGATTTCTTCCGCCATTTTTGACGAATGTCCTTCCGAGGAGAGGACAGTTATTTTCACTTCTCCGGCTTCATTATGGACAAACGCCTCTGGATACCCAAGTGCTTTAATTTGTAATTCCATCAGCGCTTCAGCTGATTCACTTTTCGAGAGTTGTGCCATCTCATCGAACACTTCGTTTTTTTGTTCAGCTGTATAATCCGAAGATGTCATTTTAGTTAACAATTGCTCTTCTTGCTTGCTCCGCTGATTACGGACTTCCATTCTCATTTCTTCAAAAACAAGAGCCTCTGCAAAAACAGGTGTGGTTTTTTCTGCATCGTCCTTGTTCTCTGCCAATTTTATGGACTTCTCCGTATCTTTGAAAATAGTCATACCATCGAACGGCATCGGAGCTTTTTCCTTGATGTAATAGATCGAGATAACTGCGACCAGGCTGAGCAATGTTAAAAACCATACTGTTCTTTTATTCGTTTTCATTAGTATTCCCCCTTTTATTCATTTCAACGATGACGATTCGGTGTTCTGGCAGCTGAAGGACGGTTGACAAAATGTGAGATAGTTCGTTTTGAATTTTGAAGTCTTCCGCCCCTTCTGCTACGACTAGAATGCCTTGCAACTTACTTCCTTTGGTAGTCGATGCGTTGGATATTGAAAAGTAATCGGATAGCGGATTGGCAGATTCTCCATTTTCATAATGAGGATAGAGTAAAACTTCCCCGATTCCCTCAATTCTCATCAGCGCCTCTTCTAGTGCTGCATATTCCCGGCTCTCCTCCTTCTTTCCCTTCTCCCCCCCGATAACGCCAAGACTGGAATTGATGAAAATGATGACCAGGATAACAATAGTGCCGAGGAGGATCGTATGAATTTTTCTTTTCGGTTTCTCCATATCATCACCATTTTCGTTCATTGAGCCGCTTGTACGACCTGTCATCAATGATTCATATTATGCAGTTTCAAGAGAAGCTATGACCAAAAATATTGAAGATTGATTGAATCATCCAAATTCCCATTGCTAGTTTAATAATGGGCAAGAAGTTATCTTCTGTTTCTTTTGGAAATAACAATAAAATCGTTGAAGCTAAAAGGGTAATTAGCAGAACGCCTGTTAAAAAGACTCCATTCCTAACCTCATTTCATCGTAGTAATAAGCTTAACAAGGATAATAGAAAACAGGGCTGTGTAGATAAATGCAAAAGCGATAAGAAATGAAACCGCACATAACACAAATAGTGTTTTCCCGATATCATCCAAAATGCCGGTAACATCTTCATTCGCAAATGGTTCGATCAGTGCTGCAGTCCATCTGTAGAAGAATGCCGTAATTAATGTCTTAAATGAGGGGATAAGCGCTACAGTCCATATTGCGGATATAAGCCATCCCCCCGCAAAAACACTGGCTCCAGATGAATAGCGACCAATCGTCCCCATACTGTCAGTCATAAATGAGCCGATGAGCGGGACGTTTTGGCGTATCAGCTCTTTAATCGGCTCGCTTGCTAAGCCTGTAAGTGCCCAAGACATCGTGCCTCCTACTGTGATAAATATAGAATAGGCTGCAACAACCGCCGAAACCGTACCAAGAAGGGTCGTCCGAATTAAATCCGCCATTTTTGTAAATGGGACAGCGGGAAGAATCCTGGTTACTAGATCTAAAATAAGCGCAGCTGTTAAAAGCGGGATAAGTACCTTCTCTGTTAGAACAATTGCACCGTTAGCAAATAATAGCATCGCTGGCTGAAAGTTCAGCATGCTGAATGCGCCACCTGCAGCAACCATACTGGCCGTCAGTATCGGATAAATAGAAATGAACATCATCGATATAGAGTTTGCAATATCACGAATGAGCGCTAAATGTTCAAGTGCAGGCTGTAAGACAACTGTTACGACAATAAAAATCAGGATCATTCTCGTCCATTTCGCAAACGAAGGAAACAAGAAATCCACCAACAATGCCATAAATGTTGAGATAATAATAATGACAAAGCTTGACAATACGGTTCCGAGTATCGTTTCTATAAAGGAGATCATGAATGCCCCGCCCGTTCATTTTGTAATGAGTGCTGTGAGTAATTCGATTAGTGTTGACGTATGTTGCATCCACAAAGTAAGTATGGCGATTTTCACAGTGAAGTGTGTTACTGATGCAAGTGAACCGTAACCTGCCTCTTCGATATGTTTTGCGATAAGCTCGGACACATAAAAAAGAATGGCACTGCCTATCAACAATTTTGGAAATGGATCCGGCAACGGTTCAAACAATGCAACAAAGTATTTGCCAAACGGCAAGACTATAGTGCTAAGGAGGTGGAGTAGAAAATAGAAAAAAATTGACGTATACAAAAGCGGCTGTAATTTAGGTACGGTAAATGAAATGAGGAGAAGAATAAGGAAGACGACAATTGACTGGACTAAAGTTAACATCAGACCGACATCGACAACCACTGGAAAAACTCCGTGATTTCCGAGAAGAAAACCTTAAGAAAGCGGAGCATTTCTGCAGTGATGTATATATACGCGATAAAAAATAAGAAAAAAGAAAACTCCTTCCTGCCCGTCTGCTCGAAGAAGATATGCAGAAAACCAATGACTAAACCGATACCGGCAACACGAAGCAAATCATTTAATTCCATCCGGTATTCCCCCCATTGCACTATCCTATGTGCGAGGGTCTCTTCATATGAAAAAAACACCTTGCATCCCGATTGGGTAGCAAGGTGTTTTTCGGTTTTACTATATAAGTTAGAAGAAAGAATTAAAATAAAGCTTTCCTTCAATTACACTACGGCGCTTTCAGTCTGATGGCTCCGGCTATTTAGTATCCAGTTACTGACACAAAATAGCGCCTGCGCTCAGTTTAATATAACAGATACAATATTTTAACCTATATTAGCTATGTGATGAAATGAATGGTCTTTCCTTAAGCGCGAGAAACATATTCAGATTCCACTGTGTTGATGATGAGTTTATCACCGATATTGACGAAGAATGGTACTTGGACGACAACGCCCGTTTCCATTTTAGCAGGCTTAGAACCGCCGCTTGCTGTATCGCCTTTGATGCCTGGCTCAGTTTCTGCAACTTCTAGTATAACTGTTACTGGCAGCTCAACACCAAGTACTTCGTCTTTAAATAAGATTACATGAACTTCCATATTCTCTTTCAGGAATTTCAACTCATCTTCAATTTGCTTTTCAGGGAGTTCAATTTGTTCGTATGATTCATTATCCATGAAAACATGATCGTCACCGTTTGCATAAAGATACTGCATACGACGATTATCAATTTGCGCTTTTGCAACTTTCTCTCCGGCACGGAACGTTTTTTCATTGACGTTGCCTGAGCGGAGGTTACGCAGTTTCGAGCGTACGAATGCTGCACCTTTACCTGGTTTCACGTGCTGGAAGTCCATGACGCGCCAAATATCCCCGTCAAATTCGATTGTTAATCCTGTTTTAAAGTCGTTTACTGAAATCAAGATGATTCCTCCAATTGATAATAGATTATAAGATAAGTAGTTCTTTTGTTGAATGTGTCAGACGTTCATTGCCGTCTTGCGTCATGATGATATCGTCTTCGATACGGACGCCGCCGATCCCAGGCAGATAGATGCCAGGCTCAACCGTGACAACCATATTTGGTACAAGCACCATTTCAGAACGGAAAGACAGTGCCGGACCTTCATGCACTTCCAGACCAATACCGTGTCCTGTAGAATGGCCGAATGCTTCACCATAGCCTTTTGATTTGATGTAATCTCGTGCAATGGCGTCTGCTTCTATCCCTGTCATACCCGGTTTTATTTCTTTTAAAGCAAGTTCTTGCGCCGCGAGAGTCACTTCGTAAATTTCTTTCAATTTGTCAGAAGGTTCTCCGACAGCGACAGTACGTGTTATGTCTGAAATATAGCCTTCGTACAATGCCCCGAAGTCAAGTGTAACCAGGTCACCCGATTCGATTACCTTGTCTGTTGCAACGCCATGTGGAAACGCCCCCCGTAAACCTGACGCTACAATAATTGAAAATGAAGACGAAGTTGCTCCTTGCTTACGCATAGCAAACTCAAGTTCATTTGACACTTCCAGTTCCGTCACGCCTGGTTTGATAAACGTACAAATATGTGTAAAGGCATCATCCGCAATTTTTGCCGCTTTTCTTAAAACAGCCAGTTCGTCTTCTGTTTTTACCATGCGCAATTTCTCAACGAGTCCTGAAACAGGCTTCAGCTCAGCTTCGACCTTATCATTATATAACTCGTAAAGACCGAATGACATATCATCTTTTTCGAAACCGACTGTTTGAAGCTTCATGTTTTTCACTTGTTCTGCCACTTCTTCAATGATTGTTGTCGTATGTTGAACGATACGGAAACCATTGATTTCCTTTTCTGCCTGTTCAGTATAACGGAAGTCTGTAATGAATACCGCATCGTCAGACGAGATTAGTGCAAGTCCTGCTGTCCCTGTAAATCCTGTCATATAACGACGGTTGTACGGATTTGTTACAAGTAATGCGTCGATACCACGTTCTTTTAACAATTCACGAAGTTTAGTCAATTTCACAGCTTCATACCCCTTTTCTTTGGAGAAGGAAAGCGTGGAAGGCGAGTTCATAACCATCCGTGCCGAACCCTGATAACTGGCCAATACAAACGGGTGCAATTACGGATTTCTGTCTAAACGGTTCACGGCTATGTATGTTCGAAATATGTATTTCGATGACAGGTACACTAACTGACGCGACAGCATCACGCAGGGCGATACTATAATGCGTAAACGCCCCCGGATTAAAAATAATCCCATCCAGACCAACATCCTCCGCCTCGTGAACCTTATCGATTAAAGCACCTTCCGAGTTAGATTGGAAGAACCCTAGTTCAACACCTTCCAACGAAGCGATCTTGTCTAGATTACGTTCAACGTCCTCCAATGTTTTTGCGCCATAAATACCCGGCTCTCTCTTTCCAAGCCTGTTAAGATTGGGTCCGTTCAGAATCAGTAACTTCATCGCCGCACCATTCCCCTCACCGTTATCTTTCCCATTTTATCATATCGTTCTTTTGTAGCAACTCATTTTATGCTTTCATCTGAAAGTTTCTTCATAAACACAGCCGTCCCGGTAATAAATCTGAAAACAATGGCCATTAAAGCAAAGTACGGAAGTGATATGGATTTAATGGCAGCCAATGGGGTTTTCGGTGAACCTATCGTCCATTCAACCGCAAAAACAACTATGATACCAATGAGTAAAGCGGTGATAGATGGGGGTATTGAAGTAGTGAATGAAACGGCAAAATAAACAATAGCAAATAGCAATACTAGTGCTACAAAAAGTAAAGCCCATTTGATTGAAAAATGAGCGGAAGCAAACAACTGCCACTTTTTCGCCCAGCCAACAGGCGACCAGTTAATGAAATTAAATAACTGCAGAAATTTGAGCGCAATTGTCGTGAAAAAAGCGCCAACTAGTGCGGTCCATACTAATGTTTTATTGATCATGAAAATCCCTCCTATATAAAGTGTCGGGAGGTTCAGAACATTTTAAACATCATTGTGGAGAGTAACGTCGTTTTTTAGTATAATGAATTACAGAGTGAAGCTGATATAAAAGAAAGTGTGGGTAAATGTATGGGAAAAGAACAACAACCCCCTGCTTATGGGGGGCAAGCACTCGTCGAGGGCGTTATGTTCGCCGGTAAAAGTCATACGGTCGCAGCGATTAGACGGAAGGATAATACAATCGATTACTTCCATCTCCCAAAAGAAAAAAATAATGTCCGGATGAAACTGAAAAAAATTCCATTTGTTCGCGGTATTATTGCTTTACTCGAATCTGCCGGTATCGGATCGCGGCATTTAACATTTTCGAGCGAACGGTACGATGTAATGCCAGGTGAAGAAATTGAGCAGGAAAAAGAAGAGACATCCAAATTAGCGATGATTCTCGGTGTCGCCGCTGTCGGTGCATTATCCTTACTATTCGGCAAGTTCGTCTTCACACTTATCCCAGTATTTCTCGCACAGGCTTTACAGTTTGCAGCTCCAGGAAAAACAGCGCAAATTCTACTTGAAAGTTTATTTAAACTCCTATTGCTCCTGTCGTATATTTCGCTCATTTCAATGACTCCCCTTATTAAGCGGGTATTCCAGTACCACGGAGCTGAACACAAGGTAATCAACGCATACGAGAATAACTTACCTTTGACAGTAGAAAATGTACAGTTGCAGTCAAGGCTTCATTTTCGTTGCGGAAGCAGTTTCATGCTATTCACGGTAATTGTGGGAATGTTTATCTACTTCCTCGTACCCACTGATCCATTTTGGTTACGCATTGTAAATCGAATACTTCTCATTCCGGTTGTGCTTGGTATTTCTTTCGAAGTCTTGCAATTAACAAACTCGCTCCGCAATGTTCCTATCCTGAAATATTTGGGCTATCCAGGATTATGGCTTCAGTTATTGACGACGAAAGATCCCGATGACAAGCAAGTCGAAGTCTCAATTGCTTCATTCGAGAGGTTGCTAGAAATTGAAGTACATGGCGTTGAAGCAGTGGAAGCAATATCGAAAAAAGAATCAGAATCAGATACTGTTCCTGTAACTTAAGAAAAGGTTGGTGCTTGCCGATTAGGGCAAGCATCAACCTTTTTTCTATTTCGTTATTTTTTGAATGTCCACTCATCGTTCGCGTATTTCTTCCGTTCGATTTCCAAAACAAATTCAAGTTGTGTCTCTGTTAAGTCAAAAGGCTCGAGTTTCATATCAAGCGCTTCTTCAAATCCTTTCGAAAACGCTTCAACACATTCACTGACCGACACCGGCCGATTGGCCAACCTGTCAATTGCTACTGCTTTTTCCGGTAAGCTGATACGCATCTGTTCACGCTGCTCTTCCGATTTAAATTTAAAAAGAGAAACAAGCTTATTTTCATCCAGACTTAAAAGTATCGCGCCATGCTGCAAAATGACACCTTTCTGTCTTGTCTGCGCACTGCCCGCAACTTTCTTTCCCTCGACAACCAGTTCATACCAACTCGGTGTGTCAAAACAGACTGCACTCTTCGGCTTTTTCAAATCAGCGCTCTGTTGTGCTGTTTGCGGTACCGAAAATGTCGCGTCTAGTCCGAGATTACGGAAACCTTCGAGCAAACCGCTAGAAATGACACGATAGGCTTCTGTCACCGTTTCTGGCATATCTGGATAACTTTCGCTGACAATCACGCTATATGTAAGCTCATGCTCATGCAGGACGCCCCTGCCCCCGGTCGGACGCCTGACGAAACCAAGTCCATTCTTTTTCACTTCGACCATATTTATTTCTTTTTCGACACTTTGAAAATAGCCGATCGACAGTGTAGCTGGTTCCCATTCGTAAAACCGGAGTACTGGACCAATTTCCCCTTTACTATGCCACTCTAGTAGCGCTTCATCAAGAGCCATGTTAAATGAAGCGCTGCATTTTCCTGAATTAATGAAACTCCAAACAGTTTTCTCCATCTGAATTCCCCCTCTACAACGAATTTCATTTTAGCATTCTCATTGAACAAGTGCCACTCAATCTTTATAATGAAAAAGTAGAGAGAAAGGGGAAAGTTGTTGTGAACTATTATTTTTTAGGAGCCGTAGCTCTCATCGTGATCATTTACTTCGTCGTAACAATGTTGCGTCTTAATAAAGCGGTTACAAACTTAACACAAGAACAATTTATCGAAGGGTATCGGAAAGCGCAGCTAATCGACGTACGTGAAACAAAAGATTATGACGCTGGTCATATTTTAGGGGCGCGTAACATTCCGTATTCTCAGTTCCGCCAGCGCTTCAAAGAAATCCGTTCGGACAAGCCTGTTTACTTGTATGACCAAAACGGCGGAAAAAGTGCACGTGCTGCACTTTTTTTAAAGAAAAAGGACTATCAACAGCTATTCCATCTGCAAGGCGGTTTCCGTCAGTGGACAGGTAAAGTAAAAAGTAAATAAAATGAAAAGTTCTTCCTTTCCGGAGGAACTTTTTTCTACTACTAAAGTATGGAATGGAGCAGCATATGAAAAAAACAATTTTATTTCCAATAAGCGACGACATACGTGAAAAACTACCGTATTACGAAGACTTTGCCACTGTCAATCGTCACATCGTAAACCAGTTGAATGAGCGAAAACAGCAGGATTGGCAAGTCATCCATGCGGAAGAGCTCATTGCTCATGCAGAATCAGTCATCGATGATTTGATGAAAAAAGGAAAGTTACGCTATGAATCACTTGGACATGTTTACGGCGTAAGGCCAACTGGTAAAGTTGAGCGCTCCGATTCAGATAACGGCTTTAATTTACGTGTTTCTGAATCAATTGAAAACCAACTGCTTTACTTCCCTGACTTCGATGTTGCATTTACACAACTACTATATTTTGTTGGCAATGGTACGACTTGGCCTGAATTTCAACTTTTCGCTTCGTCTGCTGACAAAGTAAAGATATTTATCGAAGAAGTGAATCATTTGCAACGCGAGATGATGAAGACGACAATTACTTACCTTGTCGATACAGATAACGGAGTTGAAAAGAAAAGTTTTGAACATGGTGAAAAAGTCAGCCGAGTGGATGTGCTTATTGAGGATACGATGAAAAGTGATATTTTCCGTACCATTGATGAATTTTTTAAAGATGATGGATCGTTCTATAAGGAATATGGATTGCCTTATAAACGAGGGATTCTATTGTATGGCGCGCCTGGTAACGGTAAGACGACACTTGTTCGTTCTATCACTGGTTCTACATCTGCGCCAGTTATTTATTGGCAAATAACAGAACATACAGGCAGCTATTCCGTTCAAGAAGTTTTCAATACCGTTGCAAGAATGGCTCCTGCCATCCTAGTCATTGAAGATATCGATTCAATGCCCGAACATACACGAAGTTCATTTCTCAATACGCTAGACGGCGCTCGCGTCCGTGCAGGGCTCTTTATTATAGGAACGACTAATTATCCCGAAAAAATTGACCCTGCGCTTATTAACCGTGCAGGCCGCTTTGACAGCACATATGAAATCCCATCCCCTTCCCCGGAGGTACGCCGTAACTATATGATGAAACTAGATAAAAAGGGATTATTTAATGACGAACAATTGGATGATATGACAAAGCGTACTGGAGGTTTATCCGTTTCACAACTCAATGAATTATATATGTCCGTCGCACTCGGCTTTCATTATGAAGGAACAATCGAATATGACAGACGAATCAAAGATTTACAAAAACAGCACAAGCGGTCAACAAAAGGGAATTGGGAGCAAGAAGGTTCCATTGGATTTTAAAAAAGAGAAGCCAGAATGGCTTCTCTTTTTTACATTTAAGTTCAGTTTCATTTCGAAAAAAGGGATGATGGGCTGTTTTCCGGACGTTTTCGAACGTTAAAGAAGAATGTTCTTTACCGTTCAATTAATACCTTTCCCGCTAGATTTTCACTTTGAGAAAAATGTAAAACTATGACCAATATCAATGCAAGCGCCGGGAAAGTTATCAATGATCTGACTGCAATCACCTGTGATTGTACAGTCATAGAAAACACAAGGATAAAATTAGCATAAACGAACAGAATCAGAAAGAAGAGCCCGCTTGTCAAAATCACATTAGTAACTCTTTCGATGTTATTCCCACTAATTATTACATACAAAAGAAATGGCATAGCGCATAAAAGAGCAAGTAATAAGTAATTCAGATTGCTTAGTCCGCCTTCCAATAAAAAGTTCCCTACTAGAAGATGCAAGATAATAGAAGTTCCAAAAATCATTAGAAAATACCTACGATGCATAAATCGAATAAAGAGGTTTTTGAATGCTTCATTTTCCTCACTCCCCTTTTGTTACTCCTATGTATCAAAAGAAGATAAACTCACTTCATATTAATTAACAGAGCAAACACGAAAAGCCTATATCCATAAGATTATAGGCTTTTCGTGTTTGTGATTATATTCTACTTATGCCTTTAAATAACGCAAAACAGGCTGACGTGCCGCTTTCGTTTCATCAAGCCGATTGATGACCGTTGTATGCGGTGCGTTCTGTACGATTTCTGGATTTTCCTCAACTTCTTTTGCAATTTGAATGAGCGCATCGCAGAATGCATCAAGTGTTTCTTTCGATTCTGTTTCCGTTGGTTCAATCATCATGCCTTCCTCGACGTTAAGCGGGAAGTAAATTGTTGGTGGGTGATAGCCAAAGTCAAGCAAGCGTTTTGCCATATCAAGAGTACGTACACCAAGTTTCTTTTGACGACGACCTGATAAGACGAATTCGTGTTTACAATGACGGTTATATGGCAAATCGAAATGTGGCTCCAATCTGCGCATCATGTAGTTCGCATTCAATACGGCATATTCCGTAACAGCTTTCAGGCCATCTGGCCCCATAGAACGAATATACGTGTATGCACGCAGATAGATACCGAAGTTACCGTAGAACGGTTTAACACGGCCAATCGATTGTGGCAAATTGTATTCAAATGTGTAAACTTCATCTTTTTTCACAAGGACTGGTTTGGGAAGGAATGGAATAAGATCCTTCTTCACGCCAACCGGACCCGAACCTGGTCCACCGCCACCATGTGGTCCTGTGAATGTTTTGTGCAAGTTCAAGTGAACTGCATCGAAGCCCATATCGCCAGGACGTGCTTTAGACATAACTGCGTTCAAGTTTGCGCCGTCATAATAAAGTTTTCCTCCAGCAGCGTGGACAATCTCAGCCATTTCAAGAATTTCTTCTTCGAAAAGACCAAGCGTATTCGGGTTCGTCAGCATAAGTGCAGCTGTGTCATCTCCTACATGTCGTTTTAGATCTTCAAGATCTACAAGTCCGTCTTCACCTGATTTGACTGTAATCGTATCGAAACCAGCAACTGTAGCTGAAGCCGGGTTTGTACCGTGTGCAGAATCGGGAACAAGTACTTTCGTACGTTTGAAGTCGCCGTTAGCTTCGTGGAAAGCCCGAATCATCATCAAAGCTGTCCACTCGCCGTGCGCTCCCGCTGCCGGTTGAAGTGTCACTTCATCCATTCCTGTAATTTCTACAAGATGTTCTTGTAAATCATACAGAACTTCCAGTGCGCCTTGAACAGTCGACTCATCTTGTAATGGGTGAATATTCGCGAATCCAGGATAACGTGCAACGGATTCGTTGATTTTCGGATTATATTTCATCGTACATGATCCAAGTGGATAAAATCCTGAATCGATACCATGGTTACGATTGGAAAGTGCAGTGTAATGACGCATAATGTCAAGTTCAGAAACTTCCGGAAGTTCAGCAGCTTCCTCGCGTACAAATCCCTTTGGTAATAGATTGGAAAGGTCAAGTTCAGGGACATCAAGTTCAGGAAGACTATAACCTATCCGTCCTTCTCTAGTAAGTTCGAAAATTAACGCCTGGTTATCTTTATGCATGAAGGGCCTCCATTTCCTGCACAAGTGCATCGATTTCTTCTTTCGTACGCTGTTCTGTAACGGCGATTAGTGCATGATTAGTAAATTCAGGATACGTCAGACCTAAGTCATAACCACCGATTATCCCTTTTGTAAATAGGCTTGTATTTACTTCTTTTACAGACCGTTTGCAATCAACGACGATTTCGTTGAAATGTGATCCACTAAATTTAACGTCGAAACCAGCTTTTTCAAAGGTTTCTTTCGCATAGCGTGTTTTGACAATGTTCTGGTAGGCGATTTCTTGTGCTCCTATTTTACCGAGCGCAGTCATCGCTACTGAAGCAGCTAGTGCGTTCAAAGCTTGGTTTGAACAGATATTAGACGTCGCTTTATCACGGCGGATATGTTGTTCACGTGCTTGAAGTGTCAATACGTATCCACGACGGCCTTCATCATCAGTTGTTTCTCCAACAAGACGACCTGGAACTTTACGCATTAACTTTTTCGTCACCGCGAAATAACCACAATGTGGGCCGCCAAATGATTCAGGAATACCGAATGGTTGTGCATCACCAACTGTAATGTCGGCACCAAGCTTACCTGGAGGTGTTAGTATGCCAAGTGCTAGCGGATTTGATGAAACAACGAACAGTCCGCCTTTAGCATGTGCAATTTCCCCGGTTTTTTGGAGGTCTTCGATTTGACCAAAGAAATTCGGATATTGTACAAGCACAGCAGCTGTATTCTCATCCATCATTTCTTCTAACTTATCAATGTCAGTTACACCATCTTTTTGTGGAATTGTGACTACTTCGATGTATTGTCCAGATGCATAAGATAAAACTACATCGCGGGATTCCGGATTAACCGTCTCGGAAACAAGAATTTTTTTCCGGCGCGTGTGGCCTGCTGCAAGTGTTCCCGCTTCTGCAAGAGCCGTTCCGCCGTCATACATTGATGAGTTTGCAAGGTCCATTCCAGTCAATTCACAGATCATCGTCTGGAACTCAAAAATAGCCTGTAATTCACCTTGAGAGATTTCCGGCTGGTAAGGCGTATAGGCAGTATAGAATTCAGATCGTGAAATGACATGATCGACGATAATCGGCTTATAGTGATCATAGACGCCTGCCCCTAGGAATGATGCATATGTACGCGCATCCGCATTTTTCGATGCAAGTTTCGAAAGCTCTTTCGTCAATGAAGATTCGGATTTCGCTTTTTTAATATTGTATTCGCCTTTAAAACGGACCTTTTCAGGAATATCTGCAAAAAGTTCATCGATGGATGAAATCCCGATTGTTTTCATCATTTCATCACGATCAGTTTCGGTCATTGGAATATAACGATGCTGCATGTCCTCTTATCCCCTTTTCATAATTTCATATGATTAACGTTTATAAAATGGTGTAGCAATAATTACAGCTTTCAAGCGCTTATTTCGAATCTCGATATCAATCTCAGTTCCTTCGGCAGTATGTTCATTGTTCAGAAGCGCAAAACCGATATTCTTTTTAAGTGTCGGTGATTGTGTACCAGTCGTTACTTCACCGATTTGTTCTTCACCGAGGAATACTTTGTAACCTGTACGCGGAATCCCTTTGTCAATCATTTCCACGCCAACAAGCTTACGTGGTATACCATTTTCTTTTTGAGAAGCCAAAGCTTCTTTCCCTAAGAAATCCACTTCTTTATTCAGCTTTACAACGAAACCAAGGCCAGTTTCGAGAGGTGAAATATCTTTTGACAGCTCTTGCCCATATAGCGGTAAACCTGCTTCAAAGCGAAGTGTATCACGCGCCCCAAGACCTGCTGGAACAACGCCTTCACTTTCACCCGCTTTCAGAATAACAGACCATAATGCAACGATTGCCTCAGGTGAACCGTAAATTTCAAAACCATCTTCTCCTGTATAGCCAGTACGTGAAACAAGTACTTGGTGTCCAGAGATATCAACATTTTCTTTAAAACGGAAAAATCTGATGTCTGCCAACGGCTCGCTTGTTAGTTTCTGCAGTACTTCTTGTGCAACAGGTCCTTGCAATGCAAGCAGCGCATAGGAGGATGATGCATTTTCAATTTTTACATTGTCTGTTATATGCTTGTTCATCCACTCAAAATCTTTGTCAATATTTGACGCATTGACGACAAGCAGATAGTTATTATCTCCTCGTTTATAAATCAGCAGGTCATCGACAGTACCGCCATTTTCATAACACATAGCCGTATACTGCGCTTGTCCATCTTTTAATTTAGAAACATCATTCGTCACCATCTTTTGCAGATAAGGTAAGGCATCTTCCCCACTAACAAGTAATTCACCCATATGTGAGACATCAAACAATCCTGCTTTTGTACGGACTGCTTCGTGTTCAGCTTTAATACTCGAAAATTGAACAGGTAATTCCCAACCGCCAAAATCAATTGTTTTCCCGCCATACTCCGCATAACTATCAAAAAGAACGGTACGCTTCAAAGTTTCTGACAAATTCTTTTCCCCCTTAAAAAAATGATAAAAAAGGACAGAGGTCCCCTAAAATAGAGAACCTCTGTCCTTGTACCTGAAAGTTTGACCTTGCGGCTTTCCTCGTTGGTGGCCAGCTCACCCGGCGCTCTCCAGAGATGCGTCATGTATGAGTCTTGTTACCTGAGAGATTCATAACATTCGTTACTTGCTCCTTCGGCGACGCCAACGCGTGCTCTCCCCATACAATCATTCGCGTTATTCAATTGAAATGAAAATGAATAAGATTCGGACAACTAATGCCCTTTCGCCTTATATCTTAACATTTCATTTCTGTAAGCGCAATACTTTTTAATTGATAGCCATTTAAACGAACGAAAACTAATTTAAAAATTTAATCGTTCGTGTTTTTACTTATTAATTAAATTTTCACTTCAATTATAGGTTTAAAAAACGAATGATTCACTTCTTTTATATTTCCCCTCTAAGCCTTCTTATCTGGAAGGCGATATAATCCACAATGTCGCGCAAAGATCTATTTTCCGTTTCGACTTTAAAATGCGCACCATGTAAATAATGAGGTTTTCGATCATTAAATAATTGTTCCAAGTCGGCTCGTGTCGATCTTTGAACAATCGGTCGGTTACGATCCGTAGAAATCCGTCGCCATATATCACGAAATGGCGCATTTAGAAAAAAGACAAGACCAGTTTTCCGCATAATTTCCCTATTTTCTTTACGCATCGCCACGCCTCCGCCAGTCGCAATGATACAAAATTCATCACGGAACTTGTAAAGAAATTCCGTTTCCATTTCACGAAAACGTTCTTCGCCGTACATTTCAAATATTTGGGGAATCGTCAAACCCGTCATCTTTACAATTTCAGTATCCATATCATAATATGGCATTTTCGTCGCAAAGCTGAGCCTTTTACCTATTGCACTTTTACCGCACCCCATATAACCAATTAAATACACTTTCTTCATGTCATCACCCATTTGGCAGCACGAATAGTTTCATTCGTCCCGATTCATTATTCTCACCGTTTCGTTCTCGTAATACGTTTCAAGCGAATCGTAACTCTGTTGTAGACTATCATGCCATGAAACGAGGGAGAAAAGAAAGAGACTAACGAAAAATAATAAAATAATTGCTGCCGCAAGCATGGCCCCATGTTCATTTCGGATTAATTCCAACCGCGAACCCCCTTGTTTTAACGGAGTCATTAAGCATCGTCACATGAGCGGTTACAGTCATGCCGTCGAATGCATACGTAACCGTCTTCACTCGAGTAACTAACGGGACATGGCCGGTTTCATCTACTCGTTTCCTGACGACAGTGCCACTTTGCTCAATATCAATCTGGCCCCGGCTGTTCTTAAGACGGATTGCTCTGCCACCGTTAAGCAATCGGATTTCTGTAACGTCTGATAAAAGGTGTTGAAAATCAGCTGCGAATAATTCCCATTCCGTAGATGAATAATCTTTATAGTGCAATTCAATCGGGCTCTTCCAAAAGAAAAACAAAAGGAAAAGCTGTATAAAAGCTGTCATAATGATAAGTTGAAAGATACTTTCTAGAAATGTATAGCCTCTTTCATCCATCCTCTTCACGAATGCACGCATTTACTGAATGACTTATTAACAATCGTATAAGATACACAGACGGATTGCCCATTAACAGTCCAATCATAATCGACCCCTTCAACTTGTCGGATACCTTCTATCAAACCATATGAACTAAAATAAATAGCCCCTTGAAGGGCAGTTTCTGTTGCATACATCTGCGCCTTTCTCATCTGTAACTTCGAGGTCACCGCTGTGGCAAAAGGAAGCAGTGTTCCAAAGATAACAATTACTATTGTTAAGGTAAGAATCGATTCCGGCCAGGAGTAGCCCCCTTCATTCATAAATAATCATCCTCCCCCGCTGGAATTGAAACCGTATCTCGATTAGCCCCGAACTCGTTAATAACGCCATTGTACCAGTTCTTACGATATCCCCATTTGCATGAAAATCAACTGCCTTCATTTGGCTGGTACTCACTAAACGCATCCCATCTGGAAAAACATTTCGCACAATTTCAATTCTCCCTTCCCCTTTCTTTAGATAAGATGTAATGTACTCCCTTCCTGAATCTTTGAATTCCAAGCTTGTCCCTACATAGTTCGCCATTGAATAAGCCTGTAAATTATGAACAGCTGCTATAAACGCTTGAAGTGCATCTTCCTCAGAAGCAGTCTGTATCCAACGATCACCAATGGGTAAAATGATTGCTGTCATTATCGATAAAACTCCTAATACTAAAATCAGCTCAAGGAACGTGAAACCGCTTTCCTTAGTTTTTTCCACCGTTTACTCCCGGACCAAGGGATTCCCCCACTCTAGCTACTTTCCCATCCATGTCGATTGATAATTGTGTCCCATCCGGACACTGCGCATTTTCAGGAAGGTAGTCCTTTTCAGTCAATTCTGCAAGAGAAGCCGGCAGATGCTTTTCATCCATTTTATACGCCTCAACTTGACCTTGAACCATTTTCACATAGGCATTACAACCTTTTTCATCAATTGACTTCGAATGTTTTGTCACATTCGGGATTGCAATTAGAATAAGAACAGAAATGATGAGGAGTACGATCATCATTTAAAGCACCTTTCCCCGTCATTTTCATATCATGTATTTGGTTATCAAAATCCACTGTAGAGCGCTTTTAGTTTACTTTTCTTTTCTGTGCTCTCCCTTGCTAGTCTATTTTTGTGATTTAATTGTGAGTGGACCACAAAATAGACCACATTAACGGGATTGAAAATGTGGTTTTATGAAAAATAGACCACATTTATTGAAAACCTTCTATATAAAGGCGCTGGAAAAGCAAAAAGGAGAATAAAGATGAAACAGCCACTTCTAAATCGAGCTGGTGGCTGTTCCTTCTATTTGAAGTAATCCGTGTATTGCAAGCGAAGGAAAGTTGACATTAATCCAATTATCAGATATATTAGTTATGAATTAATGCACTCCGGCACTTTCGCAGGATGCCGGAAAAAGGCGATCACTCCTTAATCGGAATGGTCGCCTTTCCCTATTTCATTCCACACATTGTACTCCGACGATATCTGAAATAGGAAGCCTATCTATTCCGAACGGATCATCAAGCAATAGGCACCCTTTCTGCATATCGATGCCCACGATTACGCCTTGACGAGGATAAATACGTCCCTCCTTCCATGAGTTTACACGCGTTTCGCATTTTCTTTTACATGCCACTTCAATTTCTTCTTGAATTGATTGGAGGTCCCATTCACTAAGTTCTGGACGTTCAATGTAATATTCTTTATCCAACCAATGCTTTAACTCAACGTTATGCTCTGTCAACATCATGCCTGCCCATTTGATATTTCCTCTATCACGAATCATACGAATCCTCCTACCCTTTATGTCCACCGACTAGCTTAGATCGTTTGATAGCTGTTCCGGCCTCTGTGAGAGAGACGGCCCTTAATAACGCAGTGGAACCGTAACGAGTACGAATGTCATCCATAACACCAGCTAGCTTACGCCTTTCCCATTTCCCTTCATCGAATAAATTTAGCTGCATTGATTGTTCATCTTCTAGCTTTGTGACGGATACAGAGATTTGACGCACGGCTTGTTGGTTATAGTTTTCGTTCATTAGTTCTTTACAGACAGAGTAAATTTGCATTGTGTCATTTGTCGCCTCGCCTATTGTTCTGGAACGTTGGAATCCTCCACCAAAAGCATTCTTGCTATACCCGATACCAAGTGATATTGTCCGTCCTGCCAGTTGTTTTTCCCGCACTCTTCTTGCGACATCCTCACACATCTCTAGGAGCACTGCATTTACTTCTTCACGCTTGTAGTCACGCATAAGGATCTGACTCTTACCGTAACTGACCTGGCCTTCTGGCATCGGTGCGCCTACTTCAGATAGGTCAATGCCCCAAGCGTGGTGATAAAGCTGATTCCCCATAATGCCGAATTTCTTTTCAAGCCTCTCAAGAGAAGCGTTCGCAAGATCCCCAACCGAATATATACCCATATCATTTAAAGACTTTTCCGTCTGACGTCCAATTCCCCACATTTCAGAAAGCGGAGCGACTATCCATAATTTTGTTTGCACGTCATCAAATGTCCATTTAGCAAATCCAGTCTTTTTAGCTTCTAGATCAAGCGCTAATTTTGCCATTAACATATTCGGACCCATGCCAGCTGTAGACGGTAAATTTAATGTTTCCGATATTTCATGCTGAATTTTTCTGACAGTTAATGCTGGGTCGCCCCATAACCTTTCGGTGCCAGTGAGGTCTATAAACGATTCGTCGACCGAGTACACATGTATAGCATCTGCAGGCACATACTTATGAAGGATACGAGTAATGGACATCGACATTTCAAGAAAATAACTCATTTTCGGCTCGAACAACCGTATCTGTGGATGGTTCGGGATTTCGAATAAGCGATTACCTGTCTTTATTCGGAATTTTTCCTTCATAGCAGGACTGGCAGCAAGTACAATTGACCCTTTATGTTGTAAGTTTCCGATGACTGCAATCGGATCCGTGCGGACATCCAAATTATGCAGAGAAGCCATGCAACTCGCGTAAAAGCTCATCATATCGATGCAAGCAATTTGTCGGTTGGGAAATTTACTGTAGTCCATCATACGACGATTCGCAGTGTTCGCGCAGATGTATTTGCGAAATCGATATATCCCTTTTCCCTCATTCTATCTAAGTGACCGTGTACCGTTGATACAGATTTAAGTCCGACCGCGTCAGTGATTTCTCTCATTGACGGTGAATAGTGGTTTTCAGCAATATAACTTTTAACGAAATCATAAATTTTCTGCTGTCGATCGCTCATTTAAATAACCATCCTTTCTTTTCTAACTACGGGAACAAGCGCTAAAACGTTGTCTATGGTAAACGTGCGATTAGTTTCACGCATATGGCAGTACGCACGAAAAGACACTTCACCGATTTGCAGCACCTTAATTCTCCGTTTACTGATTTGACCTTTTCCATCCACGTAAATCATGTCCAGTAAATCACCATATCTTACCGTTCTCTCCAACATTTTTAGCACACTTGTTCCCCTCCTTGTTCCTTAGTATATGGAATACACGTTCGTTTTACAACTGGAAAAATGATGTATTGTAATTATTATTAATGGAGACAATAAACATGAGGTGATAATCATATGCACACAGTCTGGAAAGGTGCTATATCGTTTGGTCTTGTAACAATCCCTGTAAAGCTACATGCAGCTACTGAAGATAAAGGTATTAAGTTAAAACAACTTCATTCAAAATGTAAAAAGCCGATTAAACAGGAGAAAGTCTGCCCTATCTGTAATGAAGATGTGGATTCGAAATCGCTTGTAAAGGGCTATGAGTATGCGACAGACCGGTTTGTAGTCGTTACAGATGCTGAATTAGAGGGCTTGAAGAGTGATATAGAAGAAAAAGCAGTGGAAATTTTAGAGTTTGTGAAGTTGAAGGAAATTGATCCTGTCTATTTTGACAAGACATATTATTTAGCTGCAGATAGCAATGGTTCGAAAGCATATGCATTGTTAAGGGAGTCTTTGGCCAAGTCGAAAAAGATTGGAATTGCAAAGATAACAATACGATCTAAAGAGCGACTAGCAGCAGTCCGCGTCCTGGATAACCATTTAGTGTTGGAGACGTTACACTTTCCGGATGAGGTTCGCAGCACGGTTGATCTACCACAAATAACAAACGTGAAATTAACCGCAAAAGAAAAAGAAATCGCACTGTCGTTAATTGAGCAATTAACTGCAGAATTTGAGCCTACTAAGTATCATGATGAATATCGTGAGCGCTTAGAAAAATTGATTAAGAGTAAAATACCTAAGAATGCAGAACAACCATCGAACGTCGTTAATCTCATGGATGCCATGGAAAAAAGTATCGCATCTATTAAAGAACAAAAGAAACGGGCATGAAGTATGTCAAGCCTATGTTACTCGGATATCAAGAGGAAGTAAGATCAGATGAAGGTTGGTTATATGAGCCAAAGTATGATGGCATCCGATTACTCGTCGGGAATCGCCACTCTTACACACGACATGGGACTATAACCACTTCTCGCTTCCCAGAACTTCTTTTTGGTGGCGATGAATTATTACTAGATGGAGAACTTATTGCGCCAGGAACAGATGCACCCGATGATTTTTCGGGTGCGATGTCACGCTTTAGCGGTAACAATGATCAGCCCATTTCATTAATGGTCTTCGATGTTATCTCTTATCTTCGAGCACCCGTTACGTACTGGCCAATCGAAGATAGAAAAGAATTACTAACAAAAGTCATATCAGAAATCGATTCACCTTATATTAATTTAGTGCCCTATGTCGCTACTGAAGGAGAACAACTATTTGATGTTATAAAAGAAAACAAAATGGAAGGTATCATTGCTAAGCGAGTAGGTAGTCTCTATTTACCTGGCGCACGTTCAGATGATTGGAGAAAAATTATTAATTGGAGTTACCATGATGTGATTGTTTCGAAGATTTCACTTGGGCCGCTTACTGTGCAGTTACAAAGTGTAGAGGGCGAATATTTAGGAAGTGTCGCGATTGGATTTACGAAGGAAATTAGAGAAAAACTACTATTAGGGATTCCTCCATTTTTAGTTAAAGTAAAAGCGAGAGGTTGGACTAGTGGTGGTAAATTGAGGTTGCCGCAGATAATAGAAGTCAAATAAAAAAGCGACCTACCCACAATCTAATCTGTGGTGGAGCCGCTTTTTGCTTTTTGCTTATTTAACCTTCTCTCGGATTAGCCAAATAAAAAAGACCGTCACCAGACGATCTCCTGTTGTTGAACTAAAGCACCCGTTTGTTGAAGTCTATTTTAATATATTTAATTTTATTAAATACTTGTAATACCCATACACAAAAAGATAAGGGAATAAATAAGAGATAAATGTAAGGTAGATACTCCAATTATTTCCGTAAATTACCCTTCCGAAATAAACAAATATCAGTTCTAAAAAAGTGGTGAAGAAGGTCATTAAAAAGACAACAAAATAAGGTTTTTTAATTTTTTTAATGAAAAAGATCAAATAACTTGCTAAGACGGGATAAATACCTAGATCAAAAGGTAATGAAGCTAAATTTTTTTGATCAGGAAAAGGTATTACTTCCCAAAAATCAAAATAAAATCCAAAGGTATTTATTGTATAGGCAAGAACACTGAAAACGGGAGCAACCAAAAATAATAACAATTTTTCTTCTTTTTTGTAAAGATGCTTTATAAAGATAATCCACGGACCAATAAATCCCAAAAATATATTTAAAATCATTATTATTTCCTTTCGTTATAATTTATGGGTAGGAAATGAGATTTTCTATATAATTATGGACATAATCTATTTTCGCTAAACAGCCCCGTTAGTTGAATAAGAACAATGCTCTGTTCTTTATTCGTCTATATTCATACGAATACCTCTTTAATTCGACAAACAAAAATAAGCATTTTTCATTACTCTACAGAAGTAATTATTTTCCTGTTTACAACGTTGAGTTTAAGCAAACAATAAGAGTACAAACAAAAAGGGGGTGTTTTTGATGGATATGAAGGACAAAGTGCAAAAAGAACTATCTCGAATCGACGTCGAGAAAAAGGACGAGATTTTAGAGAACTTTAATCGATTCAAACAGTACCTTTCCGAGAAAGTTGAGGTGGGGGAAAACATGGGGTTAAGTGAAGAAAAACTTGCTAAAACTACAGAATTAGTTGCAAACTATCTTGCCAAACACGAAGAGCCCCGCAACAGGGAAGAGAAAATGTTAATGGAGCTTTGGAATTCCGGAACTAAAGAAGAGCAACATACACTAGCACATTTGTTACTGGAAATGGTACGGAAAGCTTAATAAAAACGTAGTACATGCTTGTATTAAATAGATGACTGTAATTAAACAAAAAGCGACCTATCCACAATCTGTGGATAGGTCGCTATTGTTTTGTTCTATTTCATTTCTCACCAATCAATCAGTCAAAGAGCCTTAGAATCTGTTGATGCCTTGGCGATCAGGTTGTTTTTTATTCCCTCTGTTACGCCTTTGGTTTAGGTTTTCTACTATAAGCTCTGTAAATTGAGTATGAATTTGTTTAATTTCTCTAGCGTAATTAAATTGCGGTTACATTTTTGACTATCCCGGCAAATATAATTTCCTTTTCTACTATACGTACCAATTGTAGGTCCTTTCAATTCCGTCATAAATAAACCTACTTCGCTATGTTGATAGCAGATTGAACAAATGCCTGATTTGTTTAAATTCCCAAATGTTCCTTGTATTCCTATAAACTTATCTTGTTGAGGGGCAATAATAAATCTTTTATTTGACCCCTTCTCATCCCAACATAAATATGAGGTCTCTTTCAAATCAATGTCCTCTATAGGGAGCATTAACTTTTTTGCTTTCGGGAATAACTTTTTAATACTCTGTACCGTTAACTCTTTGAAAGGGATAACGTACGGTTTGAGTTGCAATAGATATTGCTCGGCTGCCTCTTTATTCTCAATATCAATAATTCCATCAAGTAACCTTCTTTGTTCTTCTTTCAAATCTATAAACAACCCGAATACCCTTTCAATTGCTATAGATTTAAGCGCATTAATAACGTCTACATCTCTACTTGTCGAGTGTCCGTTAACGAGGTTTTTTGTTTGAGTTTTTATAAAATTGTATTGATCATTTCTAATAAACAGGTCTATATGTGTCGTGCTTACTTGTTTAATTTCCAATTCTGCCAGCTCCTTATTTTGTTTTAAAATGAAGTTAAGGTGCAAAGCCGGAAATTTAGAAATGGAATAAATTCTTTTGGGCGATTAAACTAAAATTCTACCCACGCAAAGTATCGCCTTTCTAATACTCGGCTTTGCATGAGTCGCTTCAGAATCTGGTAATAACTTCTTATTCACCATATGCACATCACCCCCCTAAAGTATTTATGATCTAATCGATTTATTTCTTTTGTACACAATAATACAAAAAAAATCTATTATTGTAAACCTCTTTACTAATGGTTTTAACAAGCGACATCATATAAATAAAAAAAGCGGCCATCCACAATCTAATCTGTGGATGGGCCGCTTATTACTTATTTTTCTTTCTTACGCTGTTCAACATACAAGTTTGGGAATTCTTTCAGAAACAAACTCCGCATTTACAACAGAATAAATCTCTGGTTTGTATTTTTCATTTATTGATAGTATGACAAGTAGCAATTACAATTGCCCTTCCCTCCATCTTCCGCACGAATATGATATGACATATGGAGGTGATAAAATGGATTATTATAACCATAATTCTAATCGTAGATGTAGTAGCCATGCTTGCTCTTGCAAAATAGTATGCGGAGTACCAAGAGTATCAATAGGACCATTTAGAGCTACCGGACCAGCTGGCTCTAGTAGTACTCCCGGAACCACATGTGGGTTGTGCGAATACGGGTATATTTACAACCTAAGTCCTCAAACGGTACCTATAGAAGCTGATGTCTTGTTTGATTCAAACGGATTAATGACACCTGGAATTGTGCATATCCTTGGAACCTCTCAAATTATAGTTAACGTTTCGGGAGACTACGAGGTTACTTTCTCTGTGTCAGGTGTAGAACCCAACCAATTCGCACTATTTTTAAATGGTGCGCCGATTACGGGTACAGTTTACGGTTCAGGTGCAGGTACTCAGCAAAACAACGGTCAGGCTATAATTTCCATAGCAGCCGGTGATGCTCTTACCCTTCGAAATCATTCTTCTGCTGCAGCAGTTACACTACAGACTTTGGCAGGGGGCACACAAACAAATGTAAACGCATCTATTGTCATTAAAATGTTAAATCCGAATATTACCTAATTTATTACAAAAAGCGACACTCTCGATGAGTAGTCGCCTTTTACTTTGTTCTTACTTATTTACCGCAACAGTATATTTAACCGCTAACCCTAATACATCGGCATCTGTAAGCGTGCCATTTGCTAACTTGTCAGCCCATGAGGCGTGAGCTCCTGCCTTCACAGCTGCATCCACGATGATTTGACGATGCGCTTTACTTACTAACGATGTTTCTGTTTCCGTTTTTAAAGTTGGGCTTGAAAACTTCAATTCTTCATCCTCCTTTGGTTGTGTTGAGTTATTTAATTCAGTTAACCGTTTAGCAATCCTATCTTTAACCGACTGCAAACGTCCCTCTTCAATAATCCGATGAGGGCAATTCTTTCCGCTCCAATCACGATGCCATTTAACACGGTCAATTCCCCAACCGTATTGCTTCAAGATATGGGCTACGTACTCAACCGTATTTTCTTCTGCAGTAACATACTTCGGACCACCGGATTCCGAATAACAAATTTCAATACCAATAGATGCCCGATTACCCTTGCCCTGACCATCCCCTGCGTGATAAGCATTGCGTGTAAACGGGATGGCTTGTACAACTTGCTTGTCATCGATTGCGACGTGATAACCTACCACTGTGTTATTGCGAGTCATATACGCAATCTCGTTTGCTGCTGTCGCATCATTGAACGTGTTGTGAATGGTCACATACTCTGGTTTCATAGCGTAAGGAGCTTTTAGTTTGTAAAGTGATTCTGGGATATATCTATTGACGATTGTGTAAGCCATATCCTCACAACCTATCTTTTTTCGGATAGTCGTACCTTAGTGCCTGTTTACTGTCAGACAATCCAGATGTCGTCGGATCCGGAACGGTATTATAGATACTGACCACTACAATTCCAATTACAAACGGGTTTTTCACTGCCTCAAACAGAACGTCGAATAACTTACCCCAACTCGTGATGTCTTCTGCTGTCAATCCCATATAACCTAAGATGGGAACCCCGATGGCTAATAGTAGACGAATAATAAACTGTGGATTTTTGAACCTTACTTTCCAGTTGATTTTCATAATGTTTCCTCCTTTAGTTTGTTAAAAAATGTTGCATCACATAATAAATTGCCCCACCAGAACTTAATAGTCCTACGACACCACCACTAACCTTTAAAAACACCGTAGACCATGTGTTGAGTTTAGCCATACGTAGCTCATGAGACTGTGTTGTTCGTGCTGTCTGGTAGCCCATAGCGTTCTCGACTAACGTAAACATCTTATCTCCCTGTTCTCGCATCGTGGTTCGCGTTTCTCGATTTTCGGACATGACGGTGTTCTCGAGTTTCACTGCATTATCTTCCAGATTTTTTAGTCGTTCGTCGTGCTGTCTGTCAGATTCTTTTAATGACAACGTGATTTCTTCTAGTGTCCCAATTCGCTCTCGATGCTCTTTAATGTCTATATCGTGTTCCGTCATTTTCTCGAACATTGACAAGGTTTTATCCTCCATTCGTCACCTCAACTCCCCTTTTCTCTGTTTATGGGTAAAGAAAAAGAACGCCCAGTATTTCGGGCGTCCTCATTAATATCTATTCTGAATCACACTAATTACTGTGAGTTCTGCAATTGACTCTGTTGGTAAATCCTCAGTGTATTAATTAAAACCAGCAAACTCAAAATTAAGTTCATTATTAGTTGATTTCGCGAAACCTAATTTATTATCCTGAATACTAATTTCCAACTCTTTCAACTTGAATTGTCTGGTCTCATTTGAATAAAACATCGATTTTTCAATTTTTGTGTACTCATACTTCAAGAGAAACTCTTGACCGGAGAAAAAAACAGCTTCTGCAATATCTAATAATGTTCGATTTAAATTATTCGTATCATCACTCATTGTTATCCTCTGAAGCGTGTCAACGATATGAGGTGTTTCATCTAAATAGTGCGTCCCCCCCTCATAGTTAGAGGTGTCTTTAATTAACTGATTTCTGTTTTTGATATCCTTTGTCGTGTCAGTGAAAAAAGTTGGAACTTCTAACCATTCCTTCAAAGAATATTTTACAAAACCAGGTCTATTTACTGGGGACCAAGTTTTTCCGACTATAGCTGAAAAAACCATTCCTTTTTTGTTAGTCTTTTTCGGATGAGAATAGATTTCCAACGGGATGTCAAATTCTTCAGCTAAGTTTAATAAAAACGGTTGCATATGTGCTCCACCCATTCCAACTAAACCTCTTAACTGAGATTGAATGGTTAGTAAATATGCCAAGTCGTTAGTTTCGATGAAATGATTGTTGGCATTTCTCATTGCTGTAAGCCCTAATTTTAATGAGCCCAATTTATCTTCTATACTTTTCTTCTTTTTAGACAAATTAACACACTCCCTCTATTTAGTAACCGTAATTTCAGTATAAGTGAATATGGTGGATTGGGCAATTTGACTAAAGATAGTTATCAGATATAATCCAGTTCTGCCATCGTCAAGACTTTAACTCCAGTTAACAAAGAAAAAAGACCCTTCATTTATTTTACCGTTTCAACCTGTTCCGCTAAATACTCCGCAACCGGAATCTGATACTGCTCAGGTAAACTACCAATCTCTCGCGCTCCTGCTTTAACCAATAAACCGTATACTGGCACCATGTATGGAAATACCATCATTCGCTCCCCCCTTTCAATTGATCTATTTCAATTTGTTGCATCATCATTTGTTCTTGGAGACCCACGATTGCTTCCAATAACATCAATACATTCGGGTCAATATTAACCACCTCAGGGAATGCAGGTTCTAATGGACCAAGAGATCCATCCGGCAATCGTTTTCGCACCATTGGAATACTCATTGTAATAACGCCCCCGATATCATTGTGATTGGCTTATCGCCTGTCCATGAGATTTTTAGAGCTATATGTTCGGCAGGTGCATCGGCTTTGTATCGGTAATAATCTTCAACACTCTCACCCGTTGGTCCTGAGTTCATGAACTCCAAAGGCACAAACTGTTCCTGCTCCGTGCCTGTCGTCATGCTGATTTCCGCTAAAACCTCTTGGTCAGCATCCCTTTGAATCCACAATAAAACGCCCTGTGCTGATCCGCTTGGAGGTACGATTGTGTACCGTTGGACGGAATGCTCTAAAGGCGTTAAGTTTGCTGTTTTATTCAGTTTGATGGTCTTCGAAAATTTGAAATCATACGGGTCAGTAACCTCAATGACGATCGTATTTTCGCCATCCTTTAATTTGGACAATGGGAAATCAAACGACCATCTGCCTGGTGGCCCATTGTGAATTTCGGTATTAATGCCGGTGTTGATACGATAGCGGACAACTACGTCATTGCCATCCAGATCAAATGAATCTCCGCTAAAGGTGACCTTATCGACATTAATTAAATCTGAAAGTGATTCAAACGGGTCGATGGTCAAGCTTGGCGCTCGGTTTGGAACCACGTAAAATGTACGTTCGGCAACTGTTGATTTACCGCCCTTATTATCCTCGGACCATACCTCTAATCGATGCGCGGTCCCCTCGGTTAGCGTTCCAGTGACTGCTGTTGCTCCTTTATAGAGTAAACCACCCTTGAACGTCAGTTGTTCATTATATGGAAGAATTGCACCTGATGAAATACCTGTCGCAATCGCTCTTGTTGTACCGCCGTTGATGCGAAAATAGACGTTAACGATGTCACCGATGTCGGAATCAAGCGCCGAACCATCGATTTTGAATGTATCGTTTTCATATAAGGTTACGTTGTTTGGTGTACTTAACACTATCGTAGGTGCTGCATTGAGCGCTGTTATCACTACAATCCCGGAACCTAATTCGTCACTTAGTACTGCCGTTGTTTTTGTTCCCGCGTTGTATGAACTACCGCCAGAACCGTATACGTTAACGCCACCGCTATCGGCATACGCGCCACCATCACCACCATTGTATCCGCCGCCGCCGCCCGACCCCGCCGGATTCGATGAACCTCCGCCGCCAAACGCGCCTGTTATTCCGCCGCCGACGTTTGTTCCCCCGCCCGCCCCACCATTAATAAATGATTTCGCTTGTTCGGTAGTTGTATATCCTGTGCCGTTACCAATAAGTCCTCCACCACCATCTCCGCAAGTAGAACCGTCTGGACTAGTCCTCTTGCCTCCAATGCCGCTCCCCGTGCCTGGTATAAGCTTGGCATTGCTTTTTACATTTGATCCATAACCGTTGTTACCTCCACCCCCGCCCGCGACAATTAACGGCGTTTGTGTACCTCTTATAACAAAAGTCCCGCCCGCTCCTGGCGATGGCAAACGTGCCGTTGCTAGTTTTCCGTTTTCTCCGACCAACACCTTCAAACTTTCACCTGGCACTAGTGTAAAGTCGCCCTCAATCACAGCGCCTTTTCCACCCTTTGCATTTCCTCCGGCCGCCTTTATTCGTACCTCTTTCACGCCGGCGGGGACTATCCAACTTTCAATAGTCTTTGTAACTGTAAATGTATATGTTGTTTTCCCTTGAGTATCTTTGCCGACGACAACCATGTTAAATCACCTCCGCTAAACTAACCGAATAAGTACCCCAGTCGCCATTTACCATTTGTCCATCCGAAATCCTAGCGTTACTACGCGCAATCCGTGCACCCTTAACATAATCGTTAACCAACGGCTGTACGGTAATCGTGGACGCTGTGACGTCGGTGATTAATACGTCTTCGCTGTTGGTGCCATCGTACACAGTAACTTCGGTAAACGGCTTGAAGCCGTCTGTCGTGTCCACGTTTAATACTGTCGTGCCTGCCGCTCGTGATGCTGTTAGTACGGCAACTGCTGTTTCTCGTTTAATCCTTGTCGGGTCATCGTCAAACGAATCAGCGAATGAACCGGCGTTACCTGGAGATTTATCAGCAATCTCGTCCCTGATGTCTTTTTTCAGACGCCAGTTATCGGTATCGTCTAGGCGTTGGTGCGCTATTGCTATGCCTTGTTCTTGGTTGTTATCTCGAGCAGCGGAATGTCCCGTACCGTGTTGCAAACGTCTGTATTTAGGAATAGGATCTTTCGTAATCGGATGCAAAACAATGATGCCATTCAAATCCGTTTCATAAACGATATTCCCTTGCTCATCCCTTTCGGGTATCGGACGACCGAATTCATCACACTCGATGATGTCATTCAGCCATTTGGTTGGGACGTATACATATTCAGCCATTAACAGTGCCCTCCTTTATTTCGATGGCAAGAAAGAATGTCACCATTAAACCATGCTCACCTTTATTTATGTTCATCGTCTTATAACGGACTTCTCGACCATGCATGTCGATAATAACTGCATGCGTGATATGACCGATTTCTGATTCCAATTCAACAAATATTTTAAGGGTATTCCCCTGAATCTCTTTTAAGAAAATCGGGAATTCCTTTTCAATACTGTCTATGGTTACTTTGGCGCCAACAATAAGTCGGTCCCAAAACTTCAATGTTTCATCTTCTAAAAGGGATATCGCCATTCTTAATCCTCCTCACAATAAAAAGTCCCCGTAATTGGATACAGGACTTGGAAAGTATATTCTTTTGCTTCAATTGTAGGAGTAGCCTTTGAAGCAACTCCGTGGATAGATGTCGTTGTGAATGTACCGGTGATTGGGTACGGAATGGGGAAGGTATATTCTTTCGGTGTGACAATCACCGTGAAACGATCTACCTCAGCTGAATAATAAACCCTTACTCCTGCCGGTTTAATCCGTTGCACCAGTTTAAATGGGATAATTTCCGCATCTTTACCTACATTCAGAATGATGGATGCAGGTTCTTGAAGAAAGCTATCCCAACCTTCTTCTATATAAAGAAAATCATCGCCCATATAAGCTTCGAGGATGGTGTTCATTACTTCTGCATCTCCTGCGCTCATATTGACGATGAATTCTATTTTGATTAACTTTCGATAGGTGTCATCATCATAAGAACCGCGACTGATTCCCTCGTCTTTTCCGAGTCTGTCGAGTCCCTTTCCGATTGCTTGGTCCACATCCCAAAAGCGTTGAATTGTCGCGTATAGTTCTTCACTGTCGTCGATGTGCTTAGCGACAAGTGACAGGGCTTTGTAGTTGTTACTGGATGGATTCTTGTCATAGTGTGATGGTAACCGCTTAAGAATTGTATCAAGTGACAAGATCACTCACCTCGATTTTCGAGTAATCCGTTTCGGCAACTTGTAATCCGATTTCAATATTTTCTTCAAGATAAATAAATCCGTCAGTGGATAGTGACACTTTCACGTCCTCAACTCCTTCGACAGCAAATAGACGCGATTCCAAACGGGAAACAACTACGTCTTTGCTCATACCAAGACCGTTGTAGGTTACGTTATCACCCGTACCACCGATAAACCGGACAATCTGTTCCTTAATTTGCGAGTCACCATCAAGTGGATAATTAGAACCTTTTTCAATGAATGCTTTGATGTAAATCTGGACTGTTTCTGCATAAGTAAACCCGATTTTACGGATAGATTCTTGCGAATCCACAACATCTACAACAGTAGATCCGTAGGAACGAATACCATCCGGTTTTGCTTCAAATATTTTTCTCGCAACATCCTCTGGTTCTCCACCAAGCACAATTGTATGAAACGACTTGGGTGGTACTCCATTAGCGTTATATTCCATTGTGTCATTCTCATCCACAATACAAGACCGAACACCCTCTACTTCATCCAATACCCTTGCTCGTACCGCCTCCACACGTCTATTTCCCGCTTTGCCTGGCGACTCATAATAACGGTCCTGCAATTCCTTCGTTGTCTCCTCATCCTGCCCATTCCTAAATGGCGCTAGATTCGTCACAGAATTCAACCCGACAACCGGATTAATAATTTTCGTGATTTCGCCTGCCTCCACATTTCCGATACGGCCATACTCAAGTGCTTTAACCTGGACTGTGTAGATGCCATCATCTGGCGCTTTAACTTCTGAAAGCGTTTCGAACATGACGCCATAATTCGTGCCGAAAAGATCACCTGCAGGTACTGTTGCACCACGATTAAGATTTAATTGGACTGTACCAAAAGATTTAAGCCATACTTTCTTTGTAATCAATGCCCGCTTGACGTTATTTTCGAGCGAAACGCCTTCAGATGTATCAACAAATCGGCTGTTATATACTTCTTCAGCTAATTCATTGTCTTCTGCACGTGCGTAGGCAATCAGCGATGTGAATTTCCCGACTGGAGAACGCTCCGATAGATTTACATCGTCGCCCCATAATTCTCGAGCTTGCTCACTCATCTCCTCGAAAAAGTCAACATATCTCTTCCGTTTAAACCCTTCCGAAGTTAACATCCAGATCACCTCCCACTTCTCCGTCTTCGGTTCTTAACCGAAAAGCCAACGAAAGCAGCCGGGTGATTCGGTTAAAGTTATAATCCACTTTAATGATTTCGACTACACGGGGTTCTTGATAAATCGCATCATATATTGATTGCACAATTTCACTTTCGGTGTATCCTTTTTCCTCGAGTACCTCGCGCTGGAAACCATGGTCCTCATTAAGAAACCATTCCCCGACACGTTCATAAATCAGATGTTTAATTGACTGGATTAGTTCGTCATCACCTTCGATGATATCGAGTGTCCAATCTCCTTTTTCGTCGATTTCAAATGTTTTCATTATGCACCACTCCTTGAATCTGTGGTTGTTACGACGCCGTTAGGTGCAGATATATTGATATCTTTCTTTGATGCGATATTGATATCTTCATCCGACTCTATTAAGATTTCACTATTTTCTTTGATGATAATTCGAGCAGAAAAGTCGCGTTTAGCAATTATAATGTCCTCTCCGTATTCCGCGAATTCATCCAGTAGCGGTCCGTTAAACGATTGAATTCCACCTATGATAATGGCGTCATCAATTGTATGTTGCCCTTCAGATGAGGCACCGCCACCGAATAAGAATGGGGCGATATCGCTTTGCGCGAACATTACAACCACGTTGTCGCCAACCTTATAAGGTATCCGGAAAATGAATTCACCTGTTTGCTGTGGCGCAATAGGTACTTGCATGATCATATTCTCATCGCCTGTTAACAACTTGATATCCGCGCGCATGTACTTAAGTTCAACTTTTATGATTTCTGCTATTGTGCACGTATACAAGTTGTCTGCCGTGTTTTTCTTTTGTCTTTCAAAATATCGTTCGACTTCCGCACTCATCAATACACCTCGCAAATCGTATAGAATGATCTTCCGTTACATGTATGCGTGCCTTTAACAGCTCTCAATTGTTTGTTAACCGCTTTTGATTGCACGACGAATATTGAATCAGCTTTCACACGATGATTCAGCAACATTTTCAGTTTGTAACCTGAGCGTTTTTTCTTTTCGCCTTTATCTTTTGTTTCTTCTTCGGTTTCGATAGGCTCCGGATGGTCGATAAGGCCACTTTCCTTATTCAGAACGAAGCCAGTTGCATCACCTTTTTTTGGATCACGGATAAACATCTTACCGCTACCGATTCGCATTTTTGATTTAGTGTCTTTAGCAACCGCTTTAAGTAATGGACTCACATTACCTTTCAACGTTTTTCCTTTACGATAGATAAAATCAGTGGGAGGGGAAAAATCACCCATGCTTAATCCCGCCTCGCCGACCAAGTATTTCAAGACGACTGAGGCAGCTGTACCTGGTGCAAATGTCTTTGTTATTTTTTTCGTTAAGTAACTGCCCGTTTCGTCGATGCAACCAATTTCGGTTATCTTGTCTGGGCCTTGCCACGTTGTTTTAACGTTCTTTGCTACACCTTTGAAGATAACGCCCATGTCACCTTCGTATCCCGCTGATAACGTCACCACGCTATTAGCAATGATGCCGGAAATAGTGCTATCCGAAAGGTTGTAGACTTTGATTGTTGCTGTATCAATTTTCTCGGTGTCGTCGAAGTCGACATCAAAATGAATAGTTAGTGGTGGACGCAAAAGCTTACCGCCTGCATTCAATTCTATTTTCCTTCTAAATAGATCCATCGGCATCACCATCGGCTACATATAAAAAAACCGTCCTTTCAAGGTTTTCGTAAGTGATACGAACTTCCTCTCCAGCACGATCCATCGGTATGATTTTCACTTTAGGCAAATCAACACTTGCCAAGTTCTCGAATAATGGCCTATCAAGCATTAATTTCTCACCTACAACAAGCGCGTTCCCGTCTTTATATAAATCGACGGTGAAGAAGTCGAATCTGGCATTATAACCAATTTCAAACTCGTACTCATCTGGCAAATCCATTTCAAAACGATATGGGATTAAGTCTTTATCGATCTCGATATAATCCATTACTTCACCTTCTTGTTATATGCATCATTTATTTGCGACCAGTTAACTGTCGTCTTTTTCGTAGAATCCGCTTTCTTTGGAACTTTAGCTTTAGCTTTCGTTGTAACTTTTTTCTTCGTTGTTTTGTTGACAGATTTCTTGGTTTTTTTCTTTCCTACTTTAGATACCTCTTTGACTTGCTTTTTAACAGGCACAGTGACGCGGATGACATTAGGTGCTTTCACCAAACGAACCTGTTTTAGCGTCATCGTGAAGGTGTAGCCATCCTTTGTTTTCGCGTCATGTTTACTATTAAACGAGGTGATGAGGACGGTTTCTAGCCGACTCCGATAGTTGTAGGAAAGGAGCTCCCCTTTTTGTCGGAACTCTCGTAACTTCAAGATTTTTTCATTGTTTGGGTCCAAAATGACACCCGTTAAGCTGAGCGTAATTGGATTACTCTCAACGTGGTCTGTGATTTGCTCACCATCTTCAAGCGCGTGGTCAGTCGTTGTAGATGACTCATTTAAGTCTTCGCTTGTTATTACATCAATCAATATTCCGCCAATATACGGCATTCCTCATCACCCCCTATGGTGTTATGGCGTTTAATCCTGCAAAAATATCCTCGACCACTTGACGCACTTCCATCGCAATGTCTTTTGCATTTTCGCCGCCGATATTGAAAATGAATTGTGGCGACTCCACAGACTTAGAAGGTGTTGATTCGGGAGTACTACCACCCATATTAAGAACAGGCTTTTCACCGCTCGATTTCAGAATTCCAGCACTGCGTAACGCATCACCCTGTTTAGCTGTCAATATCGGTTCGTCTTTATGGAGCTCCGCAACATAACCATCGTACGGAACGGATGCTAATCCGCTAGCGTGAGAGCCATCGTAGCTACCAATATTGAAAGTCGTACTCTGCAGATCCTTGGTACTTGTTATTCCTAACCCCGGACCTCTTTGTCCACTCAAAGATTTAGATTTGGCAACCGCCGAATCTGCCGCGCCCCAATCCACTTTAGGCACAATCGGAATATTAACTCCTGGAATCTTATTAATTACACCAATCATCTTATTGATGCCTTCAACAACCACGTTTACTCCGCTTGCTGTAGTGGTTTGTATTGTGTTCCAAACGTCGCCCCATTTTTCTTTCACGGTGTCCCAGTTTCGATAAAGCAGGATTCCCGCTCCGACGAGTAACGTAATACCGGTGATAACTAAACCGATAGGATTTGCTTTCATAGCCGCATTAAGACCGTGTTGAGCCAAAGTCGTTGCAAAAGTTGTTGCTTGATAGGCTCTCCACAGGCCTGTTACAGTGCCAACAAACGTCATCAATTGAAGCTGGATATATAACGCTGCAAATGCTCCTCCAACAACTAAAATCGTCTCTTTAATAGCTGGCCAGTTGTCTCCAATCCACGACATTCCATCTTTCAAGGTGCCAAGTACCGTCTCTGCAGTATCTGATTCGAATGCCGTTTGTATTGCACCTTTCACTTCTCCAAATCCTGTCTTTATTTCGGTCAAAATAGGTCCGAATGTAGTAGACATGAAGCTTCCAAATGATTGAAATTTACCTACAATTTCGTCTGTATCAACTTTGCCCATCCACTCAGTCAGTAGTTGCATTCCAGAAATGGCTTTATCGAATATTGCCATACCAAAACCTTTTTTCAAATCAAACCATGCTTGGTGTAAGTTGGCCAAGATATTCTCGTAGCCTTCGGACTCCCTCGCAGCCTGTCCTGTCACTTCTGCTGATTCTTGCATTTCCTCAACAAATTTCAAACGAACAAGTTGTTTTCCGCCTTCATCAAGCGACTTCCAGTTCAATCCTAATTTTTCAGATGCAAAGCTTGCCATTCCCGCCGCAGTTGCGTAAATACCAATAGATTCTGCCGCATTCGTGTTTCCTTTTAGGAATGACGTCAATGCTCCATCTGCATCTTTCATAGCGACATCATAGAATGCCGCCGCATCAGCAGCTAATTCTACGGACTTCCCTGCCGCCTCCATCGAGTCTTCGGTAGACATACCGAAACCTTTAAACATCGAAGTGGTTTTCGTGAAAGTTCCCTTTAGTCTCGTCGGCAACATACCGAAATCTTTAGCCATACCATTAATCGACTTATCAGCTTCTCCTTGCAAATCTTTGAATACTATTGCGAATTGAGCAGCCTCTGCTTCCGCTTCTCCTGTAGCCTCCACCATACTAGTGGCAAGGTCTTTTGCTTTGTCAAATGCAAAAACAGTAGCCAAAATGCCTGCAACTTTCATAAATGCAGAGCCGAGCCCACCAGCTGCTTGTTCACCACGTCTCCCTGCATTTACGAGGTCGTCGCCTAAATCGCCCGCTTGGTCCGCCGCATCTTCAATTGAGTCGTCAAGATCACCCATGTCATCTATGAGTTCATCTACATCACTGTCGTTTAGATCGTCTAGATTATCGCCCAAGTCATCTATGTTGTCATTTAAATCGCTAGTCACCCTATCCACATCATTTAGATCATCAGTTAAATCATCCAACGGATTATCACGTAAATTATCTAGTCCTCGATCTGCGTCGTTGAGACTGGCGGTTAAATCGTCAGCTGAACTCGTCACATTATCGGCTGAGTCCCCCACGTCATTTAGCGCGTTTTCGTCTAAGGAGCCTAACTCGTTTCCAACGTCGGAAACGCTAGCCGAAACACGATTAAGCCCGCCACTAACATCGTCAGCTCCACCCGCAATGCTATTTAGCGCACCCGCTCCGACTTGCCCGAAGCTGTTCATCTCTGAACTAGCGGTCGACGCTAGCCCTCCCACCCCTCCGAAGTTAGAAGCAAGTGAATTCATTTGCGAGTTAACACGGTCAATTCCAACTGATGCATCATCCCGGAACGTTATGCCAACAGTCAATTCTCTTAAGTCTGCCATTTACCCACCGCCATTCGTAGGGCGTTCTAGCTCGCTGATAGCTGCCAAATGTTCTAGTATCTTATCCGCGGGCCACAGTTCAATTTCTTCTGGTTTATAAGCCGGAAAATGTTTTGGAATTGCATATTTCCACCATTGTTTAGTCGCTTCTTTCCGAAAAGAAAAAGGAACGTCATGGACGCTCCCTAAATTTAGTAATGGATTATTTTCTTTTTCGTTGAAACTGAAAGGCTGCCAATGCTACTTCCTCTAACTCTCCCCAGCTCTCGAAATCGTCCATTTCTAGTCCACTTGGTTCAACTACAACATGTTCAAGAATCTTAGGCATCGCCTTCTCGTTAAGCATTTTACCGTTTTTATCCGTGAACTTATCCGATTCTCTCGCCCACACTGATGGCAAAACCCTCTGGAATGTGTAATCGTTACCTGCTGTACTCTTGAATGGTTCTTGTTTTTGTTTGAAAGCCATAATAAATCTCTCCCTTTAATGTTTTATATTTTTTTGTAATTAAAAAGGCCGGTCAATTAGACGGGCCCTTTACGCTTCTTTGTAATCTGCTACATAAATTACCCATTCAGTGCCCGTTACTTCGTTGCTCCATGCGCGGGCTGGGGGTTTAATAATGCGACACTCGGAACCGCCAGCACGAAACGCACGATCATTCACGTCAACAATTTGTACTTGAAACATTTCTTTCGAGTCGCGTAACGCCTTTAAAATCGGAACAGATGATGAGGTTGATTTTAACGACAGCGTAATTTTCCCTGTCTCATCAGTAGATTCAGCAAACGTTACATCGCCGCCCGCTCCAACGTGCGGAGTTACATCATCCTCGTTTTTCTCGGCTTGTATCGCGTCACCGTCCATCCACCCTGTCATAATCGTTCCTGCCACGATGACGGAAACCTTTTTAAAATCGTATGTTGATGTTTCATTAGCCATTAATTTTCACTCCTTATAGCGTTAATACGCCGCGAATTTCGACATTTTCAATCGCACCAGCAACTACGCATGTCCAACGAACATCAGGTAGTACGCGCTTCGCAATTGTATTTTTCGGGATATCCTTACGTCTAGGTGGTGTAATCGAGAACATCGGTATTCCTTCTTCATCTGCAACGATACCCATTTTGAATGCCAGGTTAAGAACGCCCTCAATTTCAGCAACAACCAATGCAATACCGGCGTCTGTGTACGGGACTTTTTCTTTCAGTGCCAGTAATCTGAATACCGATTCAGCCATGCGTGCCTTTAGGAAGTGAGTTGCCTGGATGATATCGATATACTCACCACTCGTTACGACACCATGCGAGTTCATTAGGATACCTGCTTCCTCGATGTACGTGGATGCATTAGCCTCTTCAATGGCGTTGATTTCTGTGTTATCGAATCCAACAGCTGGAACTCCTTTAACGTTTTTGAATGTCCAAGTAAAGGATCCAATCATTCTAGGTGCACATGTAGCTATAAGACCTTCCGCAACGTACGTTTCGGGTTTATCATGAACAACCAGAAATAGATTGTCGTATTGTCCGCGTAACGTTTCAGCAAGCTCTACATTAGCTGTAGTCGCGCCATACAGTCGGTCTGATGTTGAAATCCATTCAGCAAGCGCTGTGATTTCCTCATCACCTTGTTCCACACACGTTAAGAAGTAGAAATCCTTATTCACCTTCATCAATTCGTTTAATCCCGTAATAAGTGCATCTGGGCCATCCACTAAAACAGCATACGGAACGCCATACACAGCAATCTCTTGCGGGCGTGGTTCCTGCCCGAACATCCGCTGAGCCATTTTATATTCCCTTGTATCAATCGCGTGATCCGTCACAACGTCCTCGATTTCTCGATAGACTTTGTACGGCGCTGCTTTAGTTGTCCCTAAAATTAAAGGGAGTCCGAAACCTTTTTCACTGATAGGCTTCGTCTCCCTAGTAATCTGTACGTCTACGTATCTCATTCAACATTCACTCCTTCAAATTCTAATTCGACCGTTTCAATCCAGTCGTAATGTACGTTCGTACCATCTTGATGTACGCGGTTAAAGGTTTGATCATCCGACCCGCGTAACTGCACATCAAAACCGTGCCTGTACTCATATGAATCCACTAAATAAATCGTCCGATTCTCAACGTTTCCGAGATTCGTAACGACTATGTTCATATCTTCTAAATGAGTTTCGCCAGCAAGGAAGAACCAACTCCTCACAGCCTTTGCTAACCTTATTGCTTCGGCGTCAGTTGTTGCGTATACGCTAATCGAGAAGACGAACTTATACGACTCACTGCGCCGCTTCTTGACGCCTTCCGCATCCTCGACGATATGAATGTCTGCCTGTCCGACATCCTTGATGTGAGGGGATGTGTCGTTGATTGAAGCGTATGGCAATGGTGGTAATTTTGCCGTCGTATTTGACGGGATAACTAGAACGCTTGTATCCTTATAAATTTGCTTTCGAATGATCTCAATCATTTTCATCATCCTCTACTTATCGCGAAATCTTGCCAGATAGATATAAACGTCTGCATAATCGGTATAATCTTTGAATGCTTGAATCGTGTACTTATCGCCTTTGTACTCAATAAGCCGACCTTCTTCGAGTGGATCAACTGTATAGAGTTTCTTTTCTTTCTGCGAATATGTTCCCGCTTCTGCATACTTCAAATCGTTTTCGGTCAACGGGAGGACGATTCCTGTCATAGGGATAGGTTCGTCTTTCTCCTCGATGTAATCACCTTCATCATTCCAGTAACCTTCTTGGTGATTGAAATAAACAAATGGCACTTGAAATTCATCGACGAAATCAGCAAACTCAAATGGTTTAGCCATCTACTTCACCTTATGAACTATCGAATCACGCAATCGACCAGTATCAATCAATGGGTTCGATGAGCCTTTTATTTTAATCGTCTTTTCACTGTTTGGTGGGTCTTGTAAGTCTATTAACTTCTTCTTAATCAGACTCGCAAACTCCATCCCTATAGCATCTAGAAATACATCGGGGTCTACGTTGTTATGAATGACGGCTGGCATCAATTCCACTATCTTTTCTTGCACCTTGTCAACGTGCTCGTCGAAACCGCTACGAATAAATGAGCGTTCTGGTATGTTGAGTTTTGGTTCCCCATACTCATGTACCGCCGCAATCATCGACATCTCCGAATCACCCTCGTGGACACCCACCTGAATATCCTTACCTTTCATCCGTCGCAACGTCCGCATAAGTTCGGGAATATTGTTCCTGTCTTGCAAATGGACAGTCATGTGAACCTCACCTTCTTCCACGGTCTCAGATCGCCATGAGCAGAAACTATGGAGCCGCCTTCAAAGAATGATTTAGACATGTCACCGAGTCGTTGTGACTGGACGTTTTTGCTTTCGCTATACGACTTGATGATTGTGACAATCGCTCTCTTTACGCCGGAAGGAAGTCCGTTCTCGAATTGATTATTGCACCATTCTTTCGCGTAATCGATAGCATCTTCTAAATCAGCCGCTAACTTCGCATCACGAACGGGGTCAACATTATCAAGCGGGATTCCCATTCTGACTTTCAAATCATCGAGATCCATTAACCTTCACCTCTAATCCTTTCTTCTTGCCACGTATCAAATGCCATGCCTTCAAGCTCCCGGGCGTTTGGTCTGCCGATTGATTCGACTGAATAATACAATACGCATCTGCATCTAATATCTTCAGATGGGTGACCGAGTTGTCCAGGTGCTGGTCCGCTGCCATTCTTCCCCTCGAAATCTTGATCCACCGGAATCTTAGTTCCCTCTAAATTAGCGTGAGAACTCCGTGTGCGCTCATCCTTCGATGAGCCCCATTCCTTCGTCATGATAATGCCATTACGATTAGCGTGAACCGCGCTGTCGAATTGGGACGCCTGTGAAACACGATGTGCCTCAGTTCGCACAATTGCCATAGCTTTAGTCGCATCGCCCTCTAGCACCCCTTTCAAGCGACTCGCCATCGTACCATATGTGTCGCCTTGGACGAGTCCAAGCGTTACTTGCTCTTGGATCGCATATACAACATTGCTGCGTGATTTTTCGAGCCGATGATTCAACGTTAATCCACTGATTGGATTTTCGATTGATTTTGTGATTACTTCTGCAGAAACAGCCGAATAAGCAAGCTTGCTCAACGTATCTGTTTCAACAGCCCATGCCGTCATATAAAAACCGTCTTTATACGATTCACCCAGAACATCGTAGATGGTGTCCTTGATGTCTGCGTAATTGGTTTTAAGCAATCCATTCACTTTGCCGGTGAATTTATTGAGACGGTCATATTTCGCCATCTCAGCATACGTGAGGACGCCGCCTACCTCATACTTCTCATAGAGCGAAGCCAATTCTGCGCGGACCTCATTTAGCATCACGGCATATCGTTTGGCAATAGCCCGGTCAGAACCTTTAATCCGTTGACCGAGCGCCCGATTGATTTGCTCTGGCGTTTTATTAAGGTTGGCCAAGGTTACTTACCTGTTTTCTTTTTAGCTGGCGCATCTGGTTTCGACTCAGAAGGCACATGTTCTACATAGTCCTCATTTCTAAGGAGTCGCTTCCCCAATTCTTCTGTAACAAACCACTTTTTGCCCGTTCGGATATTTTCAACCCACATATTAACCCTCCTTCAAAAAAATAAGAGGGCATAAGCCCTCATGTTGTAGTTATGAACGTTTAGCAGACAGAACCGCCAACGCTTCGCCACGTGTCACTTTAGCGCCATAGAGATGAAGACCTTTCACTGCATCCGCAAATCTGCTTTCCGGACGGTACGCCTCAACCTGTGCAGCTTGGTCAGCGAATGACCAAGCGATGTTGTGGCCCGCGATGATCTTGTGGTTAAGAGTTCCTTCTTCGCCGCCCGTTGGTACGTTGTTGGATTTCAAGACGTTGAATCCTGCTGCTTGACCGACAATCCCATTCAATAGACGCTGTTCAGATGAAAGGTTGCCCGCTTTGACGAAACGATCATCCTTTAGCATTAATCCCTCGTACCAAGGTGGCACTACTACGAAACGCCCTTCCTCCGGAACGTTGGATTCATCAAGTAATACAGACAGGTCCACAAGATACTCGTAAGCATCGTTTTTCGTCGGGACAATCGGTGCTGTATCGTCACCAATCGTGTTAATCGCATCTGTGTAGTGGCTCGCAATAAATTGATCCGCAACATTACGTAATGCATACGCCGCTTCTTGCATGGCTGCATTCATGAGTTTCGGGTTTTGTTGAATCTTGTCCACATCATCAATCTGGAAATTGAAGAACTTCGATTGATTAATTACCAACGTACGAGTTTCATCCGTTAGAGTTTCAGGATCTGTCATATTCGAGTTCTTCGCATAATCACCAACAGCCACACGGCCGATGCTATTAATTTTGACCGTATCACCTAGTGCTGAAATTTCACCTTCATAATCACGATTAATAATGTGTGGTTGACCGTACACCATTGTTTTGTTTAAATTTTCAAGTAGTCGCGCACTCCAAATCGTTGGAATAAAATTGTTTAGTGTCATAAAAAATCATCCTCCTAGTTTCTTATCAAGTAGTTTTTAGGAACGCTTCAATCTGTCCCCAGTTCTCGTTAATTTCTTTTGGCGTCATCTTTTCAATAACTTCTTTAGTCAATGGCGCGCCAGGTGGTACGGGTACTTGCGGGTCACGGCCATTCGCTTTAAATTTCTCACTTACTCCCGCTTGAACAGCAGCTGCGAACACTTCTTCGAAATTCCCCAAGTTTTTCAACGTCGCATCCTCGTCTTGCCCGATAAAGTAGTCTACCAATTGAGTAGGTAGCGCCTTTTCGGTCGCAAAGGATAACGCTTTATTCTTGAGTGATTCTCGCGTTTTCTCTGTTTCTAGTTGTTCGAATTTTTGTTGCAATTCACGTAGTTGCTTTTGTTCTGTCGTTTCAGCAGGGAAGCGTTTTGAGATTTCTTCTTCCAACTTCCCAGGAAACGTTTTAGTTTCGTAGGTCTTAATGGCATCCGTAACGCGAGTATCCGTTAAGGATTGAAGCCACTTCTTGCCGCCGTCATCATCATTTACGAAGGCTTGTACCGCTTCAAGTGACATTGCTGCACCTTGTGGCTGTGGCTCTGGCGTTGGACTCGGTGTCGGGATAGGTGTTGGTGTTGGTGTTGGTGTTTGTTCTGTCATTATGAATTATTCCTCCTTGTGCCCTTTTCAGTTCTTTCGCCCTGATAAGTGCAAAATAAATAAGCCTATTTAATGTCGGTGCTTAACGACAGTTAAAATAACTTGCTATAAAGACTGCCATACGAGTCAATTAAGTCAGATAATTCACGAAGCCTTCCCTCGTCATTACGTTTATCAAGGTCTTGACATTCACTTGCCACCCTATCCGCAACCACATGCAATACAGTTTTGAATTGTTCGCGAGGCGCATCAGCGAATCCAACACCCACTTTCAATAGCGGTTCTGCTTCTGCAATTGCAAATTTCGCATCGCCTACACTCACAAAGCCCGCTGCTTCATCCATTCTCTTATTCATTATCTCAATTACTCTATTAATATCAGTTCCTAGACTTTCGAAATTAACATTTACACTAGTGTTACGTAAACTCGAAGTCGCTTCCTTTTCACTGTTCGTTTCATTTACTAAGTCTTGTAGTCGCTTTTGGACGTTCGTAATGACGGTCCCCTCAGCGTGTTTGCCATCTCCATGAAGTGCTTCTCTTATTGAAGAGAGAGCGTATATTTCTGTCTTGATATTTTCTTTATCTTTCATTTGTGCTAGATTCATTATTTTCATTCTCCTCCCGACTCTCATTCACACCTCTAATTACCTCCAATACCTCTTCTAGGGTACCTTCGATTTCTTTGGAATAAGTGATGCTGCCAACTGTTCGAAACTCTTTATATTTCATATTCAATCTCCCTTTCCAATATTATTCGAATATCGAGTCTTAACTATCTCCAAAGCTTGTACAGGAGTGAACCCCTCTGCAATAAGACTGTCGTATTTCGCTTTCAATCCTTTCGCCTGCGGAACGAATAACTTGAGAGCCGACGGCAAAGCCTCAATATAGCTATCAACCATTTTTTCGCCTTCACTTCTCGTATCGAGATGTCTTACTTTCCCGCCTTGCTTTAAGCTCCTGTCCATCTTTTTTCACTCCTCTTCACTTGTTTTTTGTGTTATTGATGTGATAGTGCGTATGATTAACAATTTCTTTCTTCTGCAACTGACCAACAATGTGAATCAGCAATAAAATCACCAACATTTCGAAAGTGGATGCTTCATCAAAGAAATACAGTTTTACAATCCCGACCCATACAGCGACATAAAACAAAATAAACCACGGGAATTTCTTCAGCTTAATTCACCTCTTTCTTTTCATCCGGAGGAAGATTATCAAGGTCGATGTAAGCACTCTTCTCCTGCTCCATGAGCTGTTGTTCGTACTCGATGTCATCGATATAGGGGATTAGCCCTAACAACGTCTGGTCGCTATGCAAACCTTTCAATTTGGAAATAGATTCACCAATGTACAAAAGGTCAATCGGAAGATTTCGTTTAAATTCCCAAAAGACATCTAAATAATTCAACGCGATTCCTTTTTTGGACCACGCACTGCATAGCACTTTAAATTGTTCACGTAGTCCAACGCCGAACTTACGAGCCTTGGTGCCGGCTTTGTTCTCGAGTTCGATTAGTTTCCACTTCCGACTTTCTCCCGATTGCGAAGCACCACTGAATTTTTCGTCGTTCATGTCGACGCTCGCGGAGAACTTATGAATATCCTCGTTCAAATTTTTACGGGTATTCTCGACAAACGTATCGTTAATATTCTTGGTAATGAAAAAGACATCGCCATTTTCATCGATTTCAATGCCGCCTGTCTGTTTCATCTCATTAATCGTTTCGGAGTCTATAGTTACTCCTTTAAATGCCATATACGCATTAGCAAACGTCTCAACTTCATTCGTGGAGTCGCTACGATTCTTGTCGTAAGCATCAATGAGCATTTCAACCTTTTCGAAGTCGCCGCGCTCTTCATCGTTGTTCTGGAAAAGAATTAAGGGCACATGATCAAATAAGTGAGGCTTGACCCCTTCGTCATCAAGAACGAATGAATTTCCGCTCTTTTCGCTTTTCACATAAAACGAAACGTTCGTTGAGTCGTACCATTCGACTAAAGTTCGCTCCTTCTCTTCCTTACCTTCGTAATACTTTTCAGTGTAGTACCGCACGGCATGAGTGGTTTTGTTTTTGCTCTCGATAAACACCGCTTCCCAGGGTGAAATATTCATTACTCTTTCAACGCCGTCTGTATCGATATAAACCAATCTTGATGCATACCCGCAAATGCTTGCGAGTTTACCAAGTTCGCTGTCGAGATCATCTATAACATTTAAAGTATTAAAATCTTCAAGCGCATCATCATAAGCTTCGTATTCATTTTCGCCGTACCTAACTTTATTTATTTGATACGAAATAGGATTCCCCCACAGATAACCGACGACTTGGTTAATTACGTATCCCCGGTAATCGTGGGAAAGCTTATTATTAGGCTTCAAGGCATCTTTGAAAGTCCGACTTTGAATAGGAACTCCCTCTTGGTCATAACGCTGATATAGTCCTAGTGTGATGTTTTTCGATGCTGTGTGTTGCTTAATGATTTCTTTTATAATCGCATCATTCGGTTCATCCACCGTCATTCGAATAGTAGAGCGTTTCATCTTTTCACCTCTTTTTAATATAGCGACTGAACTGCACGGGCTTTCCGCTTGCTGTTAATCATTTCGACGAGTCCTGTTGTTGTATCCGGGGCATCATCGTGTTTGTTTTTCCCCTCCTTTTGGAACTCGTTCATACTTTTATAGTATTCCGGCCATTTGTCTTTCCAATTGACCGGGAAATAAACGTGTTCTACGACGAACGAGGAGTTTGATAATATTCTAGCCTGTTTGTTTTTGCTTTGATGGAACCACTTGACGCTAACTTTCCTCGTCTTATGCCGCTCCCATATCATTCTTTCGACCGTACGGGCAAAACCACGTCCGCCGTTATTTGACTCGATTAACGCATCATTCACTTCGTTCGCAACAAGTAAATCCGCGGTTTTAGGTTCTGTTATTTCCATACTATCTTTCGTATAAAGAACATCTAGCACATACAATTCTCCATTAAATTCGCCAGCAACAATTGAACACAAAAAATCACTCCCAGTATCGGCAGTGTCGGTGTACGATATGATGCGACTGAATTTATCAACAGGAATGTTGGCATACGTTTTAAATGAACTATACAGGCGCCCCTTGATATCAACCGGCTCCTGTTGGTAGTTTGCGGATGCAATATGAATCCCCATTGCTCGAACCTTCATGTCGTAGCTATCCCTCGAGAGAACAGCTGGACATAACATTGATCCGTCATCTCGCAATGCCTTCATAAGAACATGACGAACTGCCTTTTTTTCATCTTTAAAGTGATCAAGTGCCATTCCTGCGAGGTCATTGCTCGCCCAACGAGTCATGATTAGGATGATTTTACCGCCTTCTTCAAGACGTGAAAGCATCGTATTCGTGAACCAATCCCAGTGCTTTTCAAGCGTTAAGGCATTGTAAGCTTCGAGAGAGTTTTTAATTAAGTCATCGATGATTAGCACCGAAGCACCAAAACCAGTTGCAGTACCTGTTGGAGATGTTGCTAGGTAGTTATTGTAGCCGCCATCCAAACTCCAAAGGTTCATTGCAGCATCACCTTGTTTAATATGCACGTCAGGGAATATGTCTCTGTAAATGATGCGTTCCTTGTCTGCCTTCTCCTCAGATATGCCGTTACGAACACCTTTAGAGAACATTGTCGAAAGCGTCTCATTGTATGAACCCGTCATAATCTTTTCTTCTTTGTTCTGACCGAATATCCATTGCGCAAGCATGACGGCCGTTCTGGACTTACCATGACGTGGTGGCACGTTAACGATTAACACGTCATCATCCGATTCGTAGAACGCTTGCATCTCATTGCATAGGTCGATTAAATACTGACGGTCTGCCGCATAGAAGTCAGGCGCTAGCAAATGACAAAAATAAAAGAACTCACGGTTAGCGAGTTCCAACTTGGCCATCTGTTTTATTTTCTCTAAATCCGTCATTTGTCTATCAGCTTCCTAAGTTCCTCTGTTGTAAGGCCCTTAACTGGGTTATTGATGTCCATATTGCCGCTATGTTGGATATCCTGCTTGTCACGCCAGTCTTTGGGTTTACGGTTCTTGAGCCAGAAGATTTGAGCGGTCGTATCTGGATTAACTTCTTTTGTGACAATCTTTGTAACTGACATCTCATATATCCCTAGTTCGTCACTCCAAGTTTTTTCTTGTGTAACTTCGTTGTATTGGTACCCTAGAGCCCGTTTAAGCAACGCATTCTCAACTTGACGGTCAACTACTTCCTTGCCCCTTTTTAAGGCGTCCGATATGTCCGAATACTTCTTTTTCCATTCATTCAATGTCGAACGACTAATGCCTATATTTGTAGCGATCTGTTCATCTGTTAAACCATCGCGTGCCCAACCTTCAATCTTGATTAACCCTTCTGGATTTAACCATTCAACGAACTTCCCTCTGCTTCCACTTTTCTTTTTCTTCACATTCAATGGCATCACCTCATTATGCTAGTTGCTTAGTTTATTTTTAGGCATAGAAAAAAGCACCATTTAAAGTGCTTGTAATCGCATATACTCTTCCCTTAGTTCTTCCCTCTTTTTTTCAATAACGCTAAAACAGCTGACGACCTCAGGTATAATCTCATCGATTGGATTTACTTCCATATCCCTCTTAAGCATTACTGCCATTTCACATTCATTAATCAGCTTGCCCAGGTCGGATATTTTTTTATTTACCTTATCACCTAAAACAAATACATCGGGCGAATTAACTAATGAGCTTACTTTGTTTCTTAATATTTTCAAGTTATTCAGTTCCTGTTCGGGTATCAATTTATCCGGATAGAGACTGTTGAAAAGTCTGTACAGTTCGTCATTCAAATATTCGACAGACTTCAAATCGATTTTAATTTCTTTTATTCTTTCACCTTTTCTGTTTTCCTTGATAGTTTTACTTACACCCATCAAGGTGATTGATCCACCGATAACAGCACCAAAAAAAGCAATCACCCCGGCTATTATCGCTTCTTTATCAACAAAAAACATACTTATGATTCCTCCGCAAAGCAAAAGATTCATTAGTATTATTGATATAACTATGATGAACGGCATCGCATTATCAACGCCCTTTTTGAATCCCTCCAAGAAAATCACCTCTTTTACATAATACATCAAAAAGGTGTAAATCCTTTATATTTTCAAAACTACACACCATATCAAGTCCCACTGTCAGCTAACGGTATCCAGCACCTACTAGCCCTCGATTTTTCTATGACTGTGTGATGCGTAGTTTTCAAAGCACAAAGCACGCATTAGGGGAATTGGTAGCCGAAGTATGCTTCCGCACCTCAAGACCACCCAACTCCCCGAACCTGCCTTTAAGTGTACAAATCTTTTTCAAAAAAATATATTTCTGAACTAAATGCACTTTTGAACGTTTTGAACATATTGAACATTTTCCGATATTTGCTTCGCTATCGATATACTGATTCTGTTTACATGAGTATGAGATAACCCCATGTGCCTCGATATCCACGAATGACTTTTGCCCTCTAACAGCCAATGTAGAATCTCCGCTTCTCGTTCGTCCGTGATCACATATATGTTGCTTTGAATGAGCTTTATTTTACTTTCATACTCTGTTATCTGATCCCATCGCTTCCCTCGTCGTATCACTTCGCTAAGGACAACGTCACCAGTTACCCCTTGCGCTTTTGGCATGCCCGCCTCATCACCATACTGTGCAACCAATCCAGTTCCTGCGGATTGCAATGAATCTCTCATCATCTTGACCGTGTTCATCATCCAGTGATAATCTTTAAGCGTTCGTTCGATTTCTATCTTCTTCACCAGGACCCCTCCTTGTGTTATACTAATCCCGCCGAGGACAGGAGGGTTTCCTGTCTTTTTTTATTCCCTACTGAACTTGTAATCTAGACCGAACCTCTCGTTAATTTCATGCAAGTAAACCTCTAATTCTAAAAGTCCCCGGTCATATTCGCTTTGTCCTTTCATATAATCAAAATTCACTTTTGTTCCGCTTGCATTCGGTTTGAGCCATTTCGTTGGTTTGTTTCCGTCATTTAGCATGAATAACCAAAACTGAGCTTTCGTTTTTGCGTACTCTTCCTCACTCAACTTGTTTGTCATGTTTTTAAATACTTTTTGACCACTTATAAGATCTATCTTCATCCGCTATCATCCTTTCATTGCCCAAATATCCCCGTCCCTCTATCCTTAATCGCACCAGCTTCAGCCCGATCAATAATCAGCAGGGTTATATCCAAATTCTTTCTTTTCATCGCCCTAGCAATCGTAGAAAGACTTGCCCCGTCTTCCCACATTTCATAAAACTTGTCCAATTCCCGCTGTTTAAATATCGGATTCAGATTGATCCGATCGTCGTCGAAAAGATAATGCATGCCCTTCCTCCGTTTGTGTTCGTTATTCCACATCTTTCAATGCTTGACGTGCAACCACATAACATTTATCTAAATATCTTGATTGGTTATCGTGTTTAGCTAATTCGAATACTTCCTTCAATGCTTCACACAATTGCTCGTTTTCTTGCTCTTTTTCTTCGATTATTTTAATTGCTTCATTGTTCAATGCAGTTTTTATTCCTTTTTGCCCCTCTAATAATTTGATGTTTCTTTCCAACTCCGGAATCCGTTCAGCTTGTTCGATAAGCCAGGAAACGTCCTTCATGATTTCGTCTACATTCGGATCGGGCCAAGGTTTCTTTGTAGCCAAATCCTTAATTGCTAGACAGATATCAGCTTCTCTTATCAAATTTAGTCTTTGTTCCGCATTCGTTTCAGTCATCCCATTCTCCCCCTCGCAAATATACAAATCATCCTCTTAACCAACGGATCACCCTTACCAACCCGAACCCTCTTCACAACTTCACTATCCATCGGCAAACTCCCAAGATAAGCAAGTCTAGCCGCAGCCCTTTGTATTGTTTTTTGGTTGTTCATGACGGTGCTCCTTTGTGTCACATAATGGTCGAACGGCGAATCAAACATGATCGCCACAAACGCAACATTCTGTATGTGATGGCTCTTTTACATAATCTTCTCCCGCCATTGTTGTCCAAACTGTATCGGTTATTGGGTGATGACATTTCCCCGATTCTACAAACCGTTTATGTCTTTCGCCTTTGCGTTCATTTTCGTACTTACAACGTGAACAGGAGATGTATTCATCAGCCGCGAGTTCTCCCATAAACTTAAAAACCAGTCTTTTAAGATAATAAACTTCACCTCTTGCGAATGACTTATTGCAATAAATACAAGTGCGTTTTAATTTGCGTGACGCAATTTTACGCTTCATAAACTCACTCCCTTTGCTTCGCCTTATGTGTCTTATTTCAAACGGAATGCGTCTTACCCTAAATCCACATTTTCAATAGGTGGCATAGCGCCTAACATTTCAAACGACGCCTTTTTCATCCGTTCGAACTCCCGATCAAAATTCTTACTACCGGACATTATTTCAGCTATCCGTTCACCTACCACGTGTAGATAATTGATGTACCCCTCTTTCGTAGCGGCAACTAACCACGTTAATGGGTCTATCTGATATTCGAATAGTTTGGTACCTGTGGTGATTTCTGACACGTTTATTTTTTTCCCTTTTGGCGTGGCGCAAAATTGATACTCACCGACTTTTATTTCATGCCCAACCGCATTTACCCATCTATCGGGATAAGCTAACCAAAATGCCTGTGCTTGCTCATTTACGATAATATTCATTCCTCTCACTCCTTCGCTTAATGTGTCAACCGCGCCACAGTTCCCAACCTTCTCGCTGCAGCCGTTTCAGCTCCTTGCCCCAAAGGGGCTCATAGGACCAAACCTTATGGCCACTTTCCCATCGATACAACAGTCGCCACGGACGTTGGTTCATACCGCATTCCGCCGACGCATGACCACAATGTATTTCCCACGTTCTTCACGCTCGGCGAATGCAGTTTTCGACCTACCCACACTATTAGTTCTTTTGTAAATTGCTACCGAACGGGATTCAGAACCTTCCGTAACAACTTCGAATCCCTTCACAATCAGTTCAGCTACTCGCCGTTTAACTTCGGTCTCATCAATACCAGTGACTTTCGTTGTGAAATACTCGCCCATTCCCTCATCCCCTTAACATGATTTAAGATAATGCAGTACGTACCCCTTATCACTTTTAATCAAGTCACAATTCATAAAGAAAAACGGATGCGGTATGGATTTCCTGCCGCCTTTTCTAGCATCCTCCCAATACATTTCTAGCGTTTTGAAAGGTAAAAGGTATACTTCATCATGTTTCGTAAATTGAACAAGCAAGAACGACCAAGCGCCTTTCTGATACCAAGATTTCAACAACTCATATTGATGTTCTGAAATATTTTCTAACGGGAAACTAGTTTTGCTAGATGTTTCTTTCGCGTCGAACACGATTGCTCTGCCATCATGAACTCCTGAGTAATCAACCCACTCCGGTTTCTGTGTGTACCCAGTGACTTTCCCCCGGACGTTACTTTGTATCTGCACAGGTGTCGGGATCTTACGAATGTCCGCAACACCCTTATTGCGATACTGCTGATTTGTCATGTCTATCAATCTTTCAAGCCCAGCTCCACGGTTAGCGTGGGAACGACTATATGGCTTCCTCAAACCGCCACCTCTTTCTCAACAACCTCATCAAGCGTAATTTGAATTCTCTCAAACTCCGCATCTTCTGCACCCTGTTTTTTCATACAGACAGGACCGTAACCATCATCGATTGACTTCTGTGTTTTAAGTTCTCTGCCGCAACGATTACATGCGTCCATTAGTATCCCTCCGCTTGTCTTGTGTGATTGATTTCGTTTTTCGCGTAGTAAGCTGATTCGATTTGATCCCATGTGAAGCCAAGCATTTCACCAAGATAGACGAATGACTGAATCAGTTCTAAGCAGTAATCGTCATCCCGTAATCCCAACGTATAATCCATAACGCGCATAAATTGGTTTGCAATATCGGATTCTTTGTATTGAGGATTTAAAGATCCGTATTCAAATCGCTTTATGCCCACTTCCAACCCAATCGACAAGATAAAATGCAGACAGTCAACGTATTCTTCGAGCAGTGGGTTTTTATAATATTCATCTGCAGTTTCGCCCTCTCGGTTAATTACGCAGCTCCTCGGCTCCCTGTCCTCACTCCAAAACTTAAAGCCACGCCATTCATTCGCGCATTCACCCAATTCAACCTGTAAAGCAAGAATCTTCTCGGGAAGCGTGTCGCGTCCTTCTAGCCCTTTTTCACGTACAATCCGTTCATCCAGCACCTTCTGCATTTCAAATAATTTTGTTAAATCCACTATTTACGCCCCGTTCCCTGTGATATTTTCTAGTTCCTTCTCCAACACGTTTTACCCGTTCCGCTTCAGTCATTTTCGGAGTATGCAGCGCTTTTTCTTCCGTCCAACCCATCTTTGTTATCCGCATGTTCACTGTGTTAGGCGTTAAATTATTCGTTTTCATAACTTCTAATTGCCGTTCCGTCCATCTTCCGTTACTAAGTTTTTGCGTCGCCGCTTTTTCCTCCGACCATCCATCATTTTTAATTCGATGGTAAAACCGAGTACGTGATACGCCGTTCTTCGTAGCAATTTCTTCCCACTTCTCCCAAACTAACTTGAAAGAAGAACTCTTTCGCATCGGTTGCGTAACCGCGCGATCAACGTCCCATCCGTAATCCCGCACACGTTGTTCTAACGCTTTATTGTTAATCCCGTTATTTTCTGCAGTAATATAATCCTTTGGCGTGATGTAGTCGTATCGTTTTTCCAATTCGATCACCCTTTCAAAGTTTCATAGTTTTAGAACGGCAAATCATCATCCGATACCTCTATCGGTCCGCCATTCGTCGAAAATGGGTCTTCTGATGTCGTTTCCCGTCGATTCTGAGCGTTCTGTTGTTGATTCTGAGTATTTGTCTGCCCCGACTGATTAGGGCCGTTAGATTGATTGCTAGACTCGTTTTTCGCATTACCGTTTCTCGGTTCTAGAAATTGAACTGAATCTGCAACAATTTCTGTCGTATAAACGCGCTTGCCATCCGTTCCCTCGAAACTGCCGGTTTGAATTCTCCCATCCAAACCGACCAGACTGCCTTTCTTCAAGAAGTTCGCAACGTTTTCAGCCTGTTTTCTCCAAGCGACGCAACTGATAAAATCTGCTTCTTGCTCGCCAGCTGCGTTTTTGAATGCTCTGTTGACCGCGAGGGTGAAGCGTGTGACGGCAATTCCTGTTTGCGTATGCTTGAGTTCAGGATCCTTTGTGAGACGGCCGACAAGAACTGTGCGGTTAATCAAGGCGTACACTCCCATCTTTCAATAACTTCGCCTAATTTTTCATAAGCGCCCTTGTAAGGTTCTTTAAGTTCTTCAACGGGACAATCAAATAATGATCGAGCGAAACCTTTTATAGTTTCACGAGCCGCTTTCAACTCTTCCAATTCCTCCCACGTCATTCCGCCACCTCCAGCAACTCCGGATTTTCGAACTGATTCCCGATAATTTCTGCATATCTCGGATAGATTTTGACCGCACTTTTCTTTTCCACTAATTCATTTTCGTCGCTGTACTTCTGGACTTTCGCTAGTACAAATCCCTCGGACGGTCGGTAATGCACAACACCTCTGAAGTGACCACTGTCGGAGATTTCGTAATCCATTGCTCCTAGCGTGACAGGGTGATAGATTGTATTGCCTATTTCGAAATCGCGTTTCAATACATGACCCTCGTAAATCTTTTTGCCGCCTTTATCTTTCAATCCAGTAAACTGTCCAATCGATTTCGGATGAACCGATATCCAACTTGTGGGATTGATATACTCGTCTGTTACATCTTCAATATCACCGACAATATAAGGTTTTCCTTCGTTTGTAATCAGATTGCCAAACACCCAACCGTTTGCATGCACGACCCCTATCATGTCTAAGTAGTCGATTTCTAAGGTGGATTTACCACGAAATTTAATCTCCCTCATTCCGCCACCGCCCTTTGCACTGCTAGTAAACTAACAAGAGACCGATAGTCCATCCCATACAACGACTCACCATATCGACCACTAGTAACATTCAGTGCAACCAATTGTTCGATGATATATTTCTCAGCAGATTTATTCATGCCGTCATCGCCTCCACTTCGCCAAGTTCAGCTAGTAGCAATTCCACAGCGCCCTCCGGTGTCGTTCCTGTCGTGATCCGCAATTCGTTGAGCAATGAGTTGAATTGTCTTTCCAGATGCTTGTCCTTGCATCCAGTGTTGTTCCATGCGCCCGCTGTTAGGATTAGTTTGTTGATGATGTGTTTAGGCATTGGATTCGACCTCCTCAAAACTGATGAAGGATTCGACTGGGTAGAATCCGATGATGTCACCACTACGCATCATTTGGTGTAGTTCGCGTTTATCGAAATCTTTTACTTGCAACGAATTATCGTGCCGACCTTCCCGAATAATCATTACGTCATCATCTTTGACCTCGTAGGGTTTTCTATCGATCTTCGCCCACAATCGACGTTCCCGTTCGGTCTTGATTTCTTCGGGAGTCGGTGTTGTTGCACAATCACGATGTATTCGGCATCGCTTGACTTCCGTGTTTTGATCCAGATAATCGAAGATAATGTCATCAAACGCTAACGTATCGACTATCCCTATCGCTTGTCCGCCACTAGTGAATACGACCTTCGCCCAATCCCCAACCTTGTGCTCCGGTTCGACTTCGTAGCCATTCACAAGCGCATTCAGCAACTTGTCATCGTTTTTACCATCACCTTCAACCATCCACCTAGCAATTACCTCGAAATTAAATTTGATTGGTACAAATTGCGTTGCAAGGACAATCCCGCAATCTGTGTATCCTTTTTCCCGTGCCCACTTAATCGCGTCATCTACCCCGCTTGGCACCTTCACTTTTTCAGTCATTCCGCTTCCCCCTGTACACGTTTTTCATATTCCTCAACGCTGATACCTAACGCCCTGGCCGTCACGTACGCCTGCCTGTGATTACTAGCTTGGTTGTATTTACACTCCGAATTACCGACAATGCGCCACCATGTACGCCCCTTGTCATCGAGTTTGTAAGGAGTCAGCGGATCTGTGAATTCTTTCGTCGTAATGTTTGATGTGTACCAAATTGGTCTATTTGCTCGCTCTCTGCCGTTTATAATTTGGAATATCCAATCTTTCTCGTCAGCCGAAAGCTTTTGACTACTCATGAAATCGTCCCAAATTAATAAGTCGGCTTCCATACACGCATCCATGATTTCGCCAAACGATTCTTTGTTGTTAAAATTCCGAGTCGCTTGCAATCTACTTAGCAAGTCTTTTTCAGCAATGAAGATGACCGCATAGCCTTTTTCAATCAGTTCGTTTCCGCCTGCTGCTGTTAGGTGGCTTTTGCCGTTGCCTGTTTCACCGAAAATGAAAACACCTAATCTCCCACGCGCTTCAAAATCGTCTACTGCAGAACGTATCTCTTTATGAGCCGATTCCGTACCTGGACGAATTTTATAGTTTTCGAAAGTCATTGATTTGATTTCGTCCATTGCGCTAGATAGTTTCAAAGCTTTGTTAATTCGCACCCTTTTCAGCTTTGCGTCCTGCTCGCGTTTGAAATCCTCACGGGCTTTTGCTTCACAAGGACAAGCGAGTGACACCCAATGCAGTGCAATTTTAAACGGGTGCTCAATCTGCATTTGCGGTTCGTCTTCTCCGCAGAACCTGCATTGGATAACTGGAGGCTTAGCTGTAGAGTTGGACATCCCCGAACGTGCTAGTATTTTGCTCATTACGTTTGCTGGTGACTCCATCCGCTTCACTCCTTTCGTAAACTGGGATAACAGGCAATCTCGCCACATTCGATGTTTTCGCTAAATCATCAAGCTTCTGAACATCTTCAATCGTCTTCACATTGTGGTTTGCCCAATTCTTCAAAATACCTTGCGTGTATCGAATCAGATTCTTTGGCCTTGCTTCCACCGACTTTTTCAAAGCACAGAAAACTAATTCAGAATTATGGTCGTCAACGAGAAAGCCAAGTTCTTGACTTACGTGTGGTGAAATCAATCCGACGTTCTGTTCGTAAAATGAAATTATTTCTCCGAATGATTTATCGACAACAACAACAGGTTTTTCTTTTGGTGTTTTTTCTTCTGAATTTGGCGCTTCTGTAGTTTCCTGTTGTTTACTTTCCTCTTCTTTACTTTCCTTTACTTTACTTTGTGTACTTTCTGTAACATTTCCATCATCTACTTCACCATTAATGTCTACATTTACTCGGTTGATGTTCACATTAACTATTTTAGACTCATTAATTAACATATATTGGTTAACTACTGTAATGTTCTTTCTCCTTTTTGAAGCTTCGAAGTACCGTTCTTGTATCCCATGTGATGTCAATACTTTGTATTTTTCATAGAGTTTTAGATCGAATACTCCGTATTTAATGCAGTCATTTACTATGTCGTTGAGGGAGTTAATGTCTACATTTACTCTTCTGCTGAACAGTAATTGCTCCATTTCCGTCCAATCATAGTAGTAACCTTCTTTGTAAATTCGCATTAACAACTTGATTACGACTGCAAATCCGGTCGTTCCATGCAAGGCTTCGACCAACTGGATCTTGTCATCCTGGTCGATGTCTACATCTAACGGAAAGTAATCAAGGCCCAGCTTTTGTGGTCTCGCCATTACAAGTTCCTCCCTTTATTAGTTGGTGAAAGAGGGGTTACCCCCTCATACCAAGCTGTTTGCTACTTCTTCAACCGACTTCTTATTACCCTTCGTTTCCGCTTCAGCAGCTTGCTCAATGACTGGCTCATCATCAATTACTGTGTAGTCCGTAACGTCGATAATGTCGCTCATATCAGGAGCAATTTCGTGTTTAATTGTCGAATCCGCTTCAACTGACTTCTGTAATTCGATCGATTTAGGCGCATATTTGAGCACTTCTTTTAGAACAGTCTTTTTCGCCATTGCATCAAAATTTGTTTTCCAAGGGCTTGTCCATCCTTTTTGCACCGCCATACTAAACTTCTTGGCGTGCATATCGATTCGTTCTCTCGTCCAGTACACGAAGTCGTAACCACCATTTTGAAGGTGATAGACAGCGTAGTAACCGACCGGTTCGCCAGTAGGGACTGATGCAGGTTTGTGGATCAAATCTTTCGTTAATCCGTAATGGAATTCAAATTCGTCACTCTCGTAAACTTCGTGCGCGTAGATAGCTTTGTACTGACCGCTACGGACCGCTAAATCAATGAGGCCCTTATATCCCAATTGAAACTGGACTTGCTTGCCATAAGGAATCAGATACGCTTGTCCGAGTCCCGTGTTCGGTTCAACTCCTAGTTGAGCTGATTGCATGATTGCCGCAATAAAAGACATTTGATCGCATTCCAGAAGTTTTGGAGTTGTTCGAACGGCCGTCATGGCGATTCGTGCGATACGATCCGCATCCAAGTGTTTTGGTAATGCTCTTTGAATTTCTGGACCCATTCGCTTCAATAGAGAGTTTAATGATTGTTCCGGGGTAACTTGTTTTTGCACGCCGCCTGCAGCACGTTGAGCCAGTTGGTTTTTCACATTTTCTTTTGTTGTCATGATTAATTTCCTCCTATTTAATTGAGAATTTACGAGCAACTGTCGTATTCACGTATTTTTCGTATAGATCCGGTCGTTCTGCCTTGAAGCGCTTAGAATCAAATCTGTTCGTGTTATACGATTTCCAAGTGATAGTACGTTCGCCTGAGTACGCTTTTTCGTTGTCCTTCATCATGTCTTTTATTTGGTTTTCGTATTCCTTTTTTTGTAATTCCATAGACTTCAATTCGACACTGATTTCATCAAGCGCCTCAATGAAGGTTCCTGCATCACCTGGTAGCTGTACTTCTGAATCTGGTACTGATTCCGGATAAAGCGCTTTTAACAGGTCGACCGAAGCGTCTGAACCGTCGAATGCCGGGGGAATTTGTTTTAATACATGGTTATTCCAAAAGTTCTTTTCAATCGTGATTAGGTAGCTGATTAACTCCTCGTCCCGTTCAATCTTTTTGTAAAGAAACTTGTTGCCACCAATTAATACCGCAATGTGCCAAGCTTCGTAACCTGTAACGGCCATGTAGTGCTGAATCTGGAGCAGATAAGCAGCAGGAATCTCTTCGTCTTCCCAACTACCTTTTAAATACTCTGACGCCGTTTTGCATTCAAGCCCTTCTCGTTTTCCGACAATAAGCCGGTCGACGTTAGCGAACATGAAAGAATGTTCAGGGTGTTTGAGAATTGCATTCCTACGCCTAACTCTTAACCCTGTACGGATACTGAACTCCTGTGCAACGACATCCTCCATTACATTGCCCCAGTAAGCAGCTTCTCCAGCTGAATCTTCGTCTGGTGATGCCCCAATTTTGTCCAAGTAAACACCGACTGGCGATTTCCATTTGTTCAGTCCTGCAATTGCAGAAACATCACTGCCTCCTATGCCGCTCTTTCGTGCTTCAAGCCATTCCTGCCGGTTCATATCCACCGTGCTGATCAAAACTTCTGCTTGCATGTTAGCCCCTCCCTTGTAATATCCGAGGTCCCTATGTACAATGTGAGTAAGAGAAATTGTATAAGGACCACACTTGACCCGCTGCCCTAACAGTGGGTCTTTTATTTTGCTTCATAGAATACAACCCCGACTACCTCCGTTAAATAGTCCCGAATGTTCTCGATATGGACTGCTTGTCCTTTTTCATCCATAAAGTAAGATGAAGTGTTTTTGATTTCAGAACCGAATATATCTTCATTGGGATGACCGTCGATCACTGGGTGATTGACGCCGTTGTAATCACGTTCGTGTTCCAAGTAGTCGTTTGTTGGATAACCGAATTGCATTGCGCTTAAGATGTCTGGATGATCCATTACTCCTCACCTCGCTTCGGTATCTGCCTTGTCTCCCAATCATTGATTAGAACCAATTTCCGCTTACAGTTGCCGCAAAACGAATGATTTTCTAACCAAGTGAAGTAAACAATTTCACCGGGCGCGAAGTCTTTCTTACATTCACCGCAATACTTGCTGAATGATTCCTTCATAATGTCACCACCCACAAAACCAAAGTTAATAACGATGCACCACTAAGCGTTCCGTAGAACCAACGTGCGTCTGACGGATGAATCTGTTCTGCGCCGAAGAAGTACACATTCAACTTTTTCATTTCATCAATCCTTTCTGATAGGTTGAATCCCATCAAGGTGTCCAGGGTACGAGTAACCAGCTCGTTAGGAGGAAATCATTCAATGGCTCCTGGACACTTTGATAGGAGCCAAAGCTCCGTATCTGTGGTACAATGTTGTTAAGAGATAGTTTCAAATTTCGCCGATTGACATTCCCGTGTCTGTCGGTTTTTTTATGTCTTGTAATGCTTTCAATGACCGAACTGCATCCTCTGCTCGATGTAGCGCAAGGTCGATGTCATCTGCTTTCAACTTCCTGTATGCGACCCTCAAACATAATTCTGCTGCGTATCGTTCGTGTAATTCTCCTTTTAATAAGTTCATTGTGTCCTCCTATAAAATGAATTGAATGAATCCTCCTAGTAATGTTGTAATCAATTGAGACACCGCTACAACATCTACGCCGCATATCAATGCTACTGCCGCTTCTGGAACTTGCGTCACTTGAAACCACCTGATTAAATCTGCTGCTTTTAACTCCATCTTGTCGTTCTCCAGCTTCGAAATTGTGCTCCGTGGCATAAACATTTGTGGAGCCATTTCCTCCTGGCTTAAACCTGCTCCTACGCGTGCTTTTCTAAGTACTTGTCCAAAATCCATGACAAACTTTCCTCCCGTTTAATGTTCTAAATCAGAACAAGTTCAAATGTTGAACAGTTTTTTATTTCAAACCTAGTAATATAGTTAATGAAGGAACGAGTTAACTTGCCGGGATGACCCCTCCTAGCAACCTCTTAATACCTCGCTTCGAAAACTCCGTGTAACAAGGGGCTTGCCCGCCCCTCTCCGCTTTATGCCGTCCGTTTCGGTATCCACGCATTTACGTAACCGATTGCCGATTGTAGTTCTTGCCGTTTCACATCTTTATATGAAGCAACGCCGAATCGGTCTTTGATTTCTCTGTACAATTCACGGAAAAGTTTTGGCCGTAATTGTGGATGCTTTTCAAGTTCATAAATCTTTCGTGCAACTGCTCTTTGTAAACCCCTTTGTTCTCCATGATCCAAAGTGATTTGGTTTTCGACCATTCCACGAATTTCAGAGACTTCTACTTTTAACTCCTTCACTTCGTTTGAATTCATTAAAGTGAGTTTCATGGACGCTTCCAGTTGTTCTTGTTCAGTAAGAACCCTCGGAGCGTTTAGTGATTTCTCCATTTCTTCAAATCTAGTAACATATTCAGCTGTGAAGAGTATTCCTTTTTCGCCAGTCAATTTATTAGCAACCATGTCACACCCTTTTTTGGTAAGAAAGAAGCAAGGTCGAATCTCTTTTTTAGCATCCATATATGTGTGTGGTATGAAAAAATCTGACGAGCGCAGATCTGCGCCGGTTAAAACGCCGATGTATCCGCGAATTGTACGTAACAACTCTTTATGTTGTTGATTCACCATTACTGCTACATCACGACTATCTGTAACTAGTTGTCCGTTAATAGAAACTACTTTTAAATCATTCATGCAACATTCCTCCTCGATAGATGATTTATGAATTTAGCTAACTACCAAAGTTGTAAACCAAATCATAATTGCTTCGACTCTTAATCCATTGGAGCAACTGATCCGTCACAATCTTTGCGTGTCCAAAATCATGAGTGACTGGAAAACCTTGAATCTTCGTTGCTCGGTACACCGTTGTATGGCTAACCCCTAACAAGTCCGCCGCATCTTGCAACGATAGTAAGATTGGTAGTTGACGTTCTCGTAACGCTTCCCCGACCGCTTTTCTTACTTCGTCGCCGATGATTTCTTTTAAGTCTTTCGCGTTTACTAGAGTGACTTCTGACACCCTTCTCCCTCCCATCATTTCCGCCACACCCACCAATCAAAGTTCGAAGTCTTGGCGTAACCAATTGGCGTGGCTCCCTTCTATAGAAGAAGATAATGGCCGACTCCGCTCGTTCGAACTTTCGTTGCTGGGTGTGAGGTACATATTTTTAAACGACTATTTTAGATTTGATACATTTTGTATCGTTAGATACCTGAAAAATGTCTGGAAACAGTAACCTCATTGAGGTACTGTACAACGACTCAAATTTCAACATCGTCTCTACGCTTGGATTTCTGTCGCCTTTTTCAATTTTCCTCACAAACACTTCGGATACACCTATCTTATCCGCAACTTCCAATTGTGTGAGTTCTTTTTGTTGACGTTTTTCTATAAGTACTTCTCTCACTGTAGTGACCTCCCTTCTTGATACGTTCCGTATCTGTAACAACACTATAACACGATACATTTTGTATCGTCAACTATTATTTGATACATTTTGTATTTTTTCTATTATTCGATACTAATTGTATCTATACTTATATATAACTTAAGGTAAATAATGATAAATGTAAGGGGGGGTTACGAATGATAGGTGAACGAATGAAGCAATTGAGAGGCAATCGGACGCAAGAAGACATTGCGAGTTTGATTGGCGTTTCACGAGCTAGATACTCACATTACGAAAACGGGCGAAGTGAACCAGATTTAGTGATGCTAGAAAAAATAGCTGACTGTTATGAGGTTACGGTTGATGAACTACTCGGAAGAACCGACATAGCTGAACCGCACAACAAAGTTACTGTTGCTGGTCAAGAAATCACACTCTCTATAGAAGAGTTAAAAGTATTTGAGGAACTAAAAAAGCACCCTATCATGTTTCATGATTTAGCTTCTGATCCGGAAGCTAAAGTTAAGGAGCTTATTAAGCTCTATAAGATGAAGAAGATGTTCTTGGAAGATGATACAGAAGACCACGGGGATGGGTTTGGGGAATTAGAGGACTAAATAGAGGAAACTAAAGGCTGTGATTACTTGCAACTACGACAATTGCGTACCTATACAGACTACTGGGAAGAACGAGCAGAAAAAGTTCTCTCCCACTTTCACTACACGTCCCCTGACGAGATTAGCATGTCCGACATCTGTTGGCGCTACGGCATGACTATCATGCCGTTTGACTCCCCCTTCGTGGAACAGTCTGTCGACTTTGAATCTATCAGTCACCTAGAATCCTTCTCTATCCCTGGTTCAAAGGCTAGGCGCGGGACAATCTATTTAAAAGAGAATCTTGGTCACATTGAAAGGAAATTGCTGTTAGCTGAAGAGTTTTGCCACTTATATGCGCACAATGCACCACAGTTGCCGATAGATATACATGATTTGGCTAAACTTGAAAACCAAGCAAAAAGAATGGCTGCTTATCTATTGATGCCCAGTCGATTCATCAAGACTATTTATGATGCAGCATACGACGAAGCTGTATTAATATCCGATATCGCGGATCACTTCCTTGTGACAGAAGAATTTACGCAGTATCGATTGGAATTGATATTTAATCGCAGGGTTGATGCGTTTGTGTCACACCGGGGCATGTTAGGGACGTTTGAGTGGTTTGAGTAAATAGCCAAAATATACGGCGTGCCCTAAGAAGTTACGCATCTGAAGAGTTTACTTAATGTTCATAAATAAGTATCAGAAATATAAAAACTGAGAAAGAGGGATGAGAAATGGGATTCTTCGATATGAAAGCAATATGCGCCGTTTGCGAGAAAGAAGTTGGTTTAAACCGCCACAAAATAGCTGACAAGAATTGTATATGTCCAAGTTGTTTCAAGGACGCTGGTTTCAATATAGGGATGGCGCACAAGCCTATTAAGCAAATGACAGTAGAAGACATACATTTCGCAATTGAAGCGAAAAACACAAACAATGATGAGCTAAGTTCTTTTAACCCTTCAAAGAAAATCGGGACATTTGTTGAATTTGATGATACTCAAAAGAAATGGCTTATCCTTACTGGCTTCCTTGGTAAAAGAGATAAATCCAAGGTGTTCAACTATAGCGATATCGTAGACTTTGAATTACTAGAGGATGGAGAATCTGTAACTCAAGGTGGTTTGGGTAGAGCTTTAGTGGGTGGAGCGTTATTTGGAGGCGCTGGCGCTGTCGTTGGTGGTGTGACAGGGAAAAGAAAAAATAAAGCGATCTGTAATAGCTTGAAAATAAAGGTTACTCTTAGAGACGTTAATAACCCTTTGATTTACATTACTTTTTTGAACACAGCAACTAAAAAAGATGGTTTTATGTATAAAACCAACTATCAGTTGGCGCACGAGTGTTTATCGGCATTCCAAATAATTTGTAATGAACAAGAAGTTCTCATAAATAACAATGGAAGTAATAAAATTGCAGGATCTGCTGCCGATGAAATTAAAAAGTTCAAGAACCTCTTAGACGAAGGAATTCTTACTCAAGATGAATTCGATGCTAAGAAAAAAGAATTGTTAAGTCTTTGACCACCGCCCTACCCAGGGCTTTTCTCTTAATCTGTAAATAATAGGTGCAATAAAATAAATGGAGGTGTAGACATGGAAGTAATTTCATCAATAGGTTCACTCGTTTTTTTCTTTTCTTTAGTTTATCTTGTCTATCATCTAATTAGGAAAAGAAAAAATCCTGTACGTATATTACCAAAGAAGAAATTCTACACAGCTTTAATTGGGGGTTTCGCATTGGTTGGAATCAGCAGTTCTCTAAGTGATACAAGCGTTCAGGATGCATTAGACGAGGCTCTTGAAACAAACATAGCATTAGTCGCTGAGAATAAAGAGCTGAAATCGACAAATGCAAAACTTCAAGAGAGCAATGACGTGGTGAATAAGGAACTAAACGATTTAACAAAGAAGTTATCCGATTCGGACAAGCTAGATAAAGAGCTAAAAGTTCAGCAAGCAGTACATAAAAAAAATACTGAGGCTTTCGAGAAAGAAATCGCTGAACTTAAAGCTACTAATACAACTTTGACAGCTGAAGTTGAAAGCTCGAAAAATCAGGAAGCGAGCAAGAGCGCTACTTCAACCGCAAGTTCATCTGGTGGTAGCTCAGGCTCATCCTCATCAGCCGGCACTTCTCAACAGAGCGCAAATGTCTATTACAAGAACTGTACAGCTGTTAGAGATGCAGGAGCCGATCCTGTATATCGCGGTGATCCAGGGTATGCAAAACATCTTGATCGTGATGGAGACGGGGTTGGATGTGAATGATTACATGATTTGACAAGGCCCCCTCCCCTATCGTATTTTTTTACCTGGTTGGTGGGTACAATTTGCTATTTGGAGATGGGGGTTGATTTTACTAAGGTTGTGGGATTTGGTACAGAGTGTGACCTATCTTTGATTTTCTTTTTATTAGATAAGATGGATTGGAAAATTAATTATTAATTACAATAGGAGGGATTTTATTGACAACAAATATTCAAATTGGACAAGCACCTGCGCTGGAAGTAAGGAAAGGAAGGTCTTCATATTTTGATGGAGGGCTTCTACAATTCATCGGGTGGACTATCCTCGGAGCGATTGTCACGGTATTCACATTAGGAATTTGTTATCCGTGGTCCATTACAATGATTTATGGTTGGAAAATTAATCACACGGTTATTGAAGGAAGGCGTATGCAATTTAACGGATCCGCTGTAGGGTTGTTTGGTAACTGGATTAAGTGGTGGTTGCTAACAATCATAACTCTTGGGATTTATGGATTCTGGTTATTCATTAAGTTGGAAGATTGGAAGGCTCGCAATACTACTTTCGTTAATTGATCAATGACTGCCCTACCCAGGGCTTTTCTTTTAACAAAGAACGATGCGAAGAAAAAAAGAGTTGTTGGGGCCTTGACTGTGCTTCCTGCTTATGTAGAAATATGTATTTTTTTATCATCGTTTTAGGTATATTACATCAAGTTATATTGCTGGGATAATAGTTATAGAAGGGATTTATTAAATGAAAACATACTTCCGTATCATCAAAATCTTAGATTTCATAGTCGAATTGGGCAATTCCTTGATAGTTTTAATTAGGAAAAATTCTAAAAAAACTGTCGGAATTGTTGCAGGTGTAAGCTTGGCTTTGATAGTTGTATTGTCATTGCCGCCATCTTTAGGTAAAGAGACACTTTATATTACATTAGATTCCGCGACGTACGACAATGAAAAAAGAGTAATTCAAATAAGTGCTTCAACAAACTTTCCAGAGGATACAGAAATTATGTTCGGATTGGCGGGTAAGATTGATGAATATTCTGTTTCAGTCCCTCCTGAGCCGGCTCTAGTAAAAAATGGGAAACTAAATGTCGTTTTGGGTCCTGACTCCATGGTAAACGGCACATTCGATATTAGAGCTAGCTTTTCAGTGAATAAAGATAGAGATCGTAATTTACATTTATTTGATGAGTTCGGAGATTATAAAGAATTCAAAAAAAATTATTACGTTAATGGAGAACTAGTAGATTCAATAAAAGGTTATTATGTTGAAAGAATTATGCTTGGAGAAATAACTGTCGAAGATGAATAAAGTGAAGAAGATTTATAAAAGGAGAAACTTAAATATAAGAAAAGTAAGGCCACCAACCTGGATTTCACGCATCTTTCGAAAATTCCAGGAAGGTATACTGGTGAATATTAAAAATACATGTGAAAAATAGTGTTTAATTGATACCCCTGCCTTACCCAGGCCTTTTCCAAAATTATATTAAATTTCGAAGATACGCGCCCCTAAGGAGAGTAAATGCAGATGTTTAGACCTAATCAAATTAGTGATGATTTTGTGTTGCAAAAGGTAGATGCAGAACCTTTTGTAGAAGGAACAAAAGGTTTTTGGCTAAATTTCATCAATGCTTATCGGGAATATGTGAATACACACTTAGAACAAAGGTATGAAGAATTTCCATCACATTTTCCTTATATGAAAAAGCTCCAATGGATAACTGTATTTGGGAACAGTGAAATTAGGTTTTACATATATGAAGATAAGACAGACGGTATCACGTGGAATACTCTACAATTTCATAATTACGGCGATTATAAAGCATTTCATCATGCTTCACAGGAAGTCAGAAACGCAAAGATGCAATCAATGTTAGATAGAGATGATCAACCATTAGTTAAACAAGAAATTAGTTATGGCTTTATAGAGCAATCTACAATGGAAGCTTCGAAAGATCCTTCTGATTTAGCTGAAATGGGAAAATTAAAAGGTCGAATGTTGGCAAAGCAACACGGTGACGAATTGAAGAAAGTAAAAGAGGAACGATTCAACGTCTTCGACTTAGAAGAACTCGTCCCTAAAGTGAATTCAAAAAGCTTCGAATATGAATTAGGAGAATCGATTGCCGCTTATAAGCAGGGTTTGTACCTCGCGGCTGGTTCAACAGCCGGAATCGCATTAGAAAACATATTGCGTATTATTATTTCTAAGAAGTTGAAGGGTTACAAATTAGATGAAAGGACGTATATCTGGATTTCCGTGAAAGCGTTGCAAGGCAAAAACATTGTACCCGGTAGACTCCTAGGAGAAGCATCTAGATTCGAGGCTGTTCGTAATAGCAATGCGCACACGAATGAAGATCCAGCTAGAAAAGAGACTGTGGAAGCGATTTATTTACTCATCAAAGATTTAATTCCCTTCACTCTCTAACACTTCTCTTAAATCATTGAACTGACTATATAAGGCCATAGCTTCGAAGTCTCTACATTCATGAAAAGCAATTTCTAAGCTGTCCGCAATCTTGCTAATTTCATCGCGAGACAAACAAACGACAGTGACATTACTATTCGACACAATCATTCTTATCGCTCCTTTCACTACAAATAGTATAGAACATATGTTATCAGGTGTCTATTTACCTTTTATTCTGCCCTATGCAGGGCTTTTCTTTTAACCAACAATGGAACGTACATTCGAGGAGGTCATTTTTATGTATTGTCGAACATTGAAAAATGGTAAGTGGTCATGTACTACAGATGCTACGCCGGACCCACTAACTGGACAACGCCGGCAAATAACACGTCGCGGAGATACAAAAAAGGAAGCCGTGCGCAGGGCGCAACTTGCGGCTGACGAATTATCGAAAGAGCGCCAAACGACGAAAAGAGTCGTACAGGAAGTCTATGACGAGTGGCTGAACGTCTATAAAGAAACAGTTAAAGCATCGTCGGTAAAAACTAGAGTTGTAGCGATGAAACCATTTATCGACACGCACGGGAAGCACTTCATCGGAAAACTGCAAATCAACGATATTCAAGTATTTTTGATAGAAAGACGTGATACTGGAATATCAAAACATCACATCGCCGGAACTCGTACCGCTTTAAATTTAATGTTTGATTTTGCGAAAAGAAATGACTACATTGAGAAAAATATCGTCAAGGATACTGTAACGCCAAAAGCCACTAAAGAGTCGCAAAGCTTTGCTAAATCTAAAAAGAAGTATTTGGAAAAAGAAGAAATTCAAGAATTTCTGAAAGGTTTGAAATCATCCGGACGAAGAAACGCCTATTCAATCGCCCTCACAATGCTTTCTACGGGTTTGCGCATCGGCGAGGTGTTAGCACTCACTTGGGAAGACATCGACCTAAAAAAGCAGGTGCTGAAGGTCGACAAGACGTTGTTTGAAAAAGATGCTGATGAAGGTGGATTTGAATTTACTCCGCCAAAAACAGAAGACTCGGATAGAGTTGTTTCTTTTAACGACGATCTGGCCACAACGCTAAAGAAAATGAAGGCGCAATACAATAAAGAGAAATTAATCGGGGCAAGAGACGTTAAATCACAATGGTGTGACTTAGTCTTTACAGGAATACGTACTCAACCCGTTCGTGCTTCCACGATTGGAGCTGTATTTAATAAGAATTACAAAGCATATGGCGTTAAAGATGCTAGAGGCACTCATATTTTAAGACACACTCACATCACGATGTTAGTTGAGGCTGAAGTTGATTTACCTGTTATTATGGAGAGAGTTGGCCACTCCGACATAAACATCACGTTAGAAATTTACGCGCACGTGACTAAAAAGATGCAGAAAAAAAGTGACGATAAAATTAATGAGTATTTCCGCCAATTTATCTAAAATGAAAATAAATGTGGTTTTAATGTGATTTTTCGTTTAACGCAACCGCCTTTGAACGCTTGAAAACACTGCGGTTGTGCCCTTTCGGTTGTTATATATTTGGAATGATCATCATTTCTATTAACGTAAATCCCCTTGCATTGTTAATGAATTTCATTTAATTTCTCCCCCTTATATTTTATCCATCATTCCATAAACAGGTAAAAGTAAAGCAAGATAAGCAGCTAAAATACAGATTGCAATGATACTAAACAATGCCGGTTGCAGCATTGACAACGCTTTCGTTAATTTCTCATTGATTGTTTCACTAAGATGCTCGCTGTAGATTTGAAGTTCTTTCGGCAGATAACCGCTGTCCGAACCATGCTTGGCAAATGCGGATAATTGGATCATCAAACCTTCTGTTCTGCCGACTGCGGTATGAAATGAATCTCCATATACGACCTGCTCTCGCACTTTTTTCGCAATTTCACTTAAAATCACATCCAGATCTTGATTAATTAATACATCAAGAGCATTTTGCAGAGAAAGTCCCGACTGTAGTAAGCCCCCTATTTCACTGGAAAAATCTCGGGTCTTTATAAGCGAAAAGAGCGTTCCCGCGAGAGGGATAGCCATCATTACACGAATTTTAGTTTCAGGAGCAAGTTTTTTGTAAATAGTAATACAGATTATTGATAGGAATGCGGAAACTAACACTGCACTAATAATGAAATCGGGTATTTTCGTCACCAAAGAAGGTAATATTGAAACAAAACCATTTCCTTCGCCTTTTCTAGAAATCGCTAATGCCTCCATATTAGGTAAAAAGAATCTTCTAAAAGCAATTAGCAATGCTGCGATTATAATAAAAAGAATAATAGGATAGATAAGGAGGTTTTTTAATTTCTTCCTATTTTCTTCTGTTTTTCTCATGCGAGAGGCCATGCCGCTCAAAGCCTGCGCAACTCGTCCATCCATTTCCGCAATCGCAATCGGTAGAAGCGTTCCAGAAGAGAACCCAAAACGCGCCAGAATATGGGTGACACTGAGACCATTCTTAAAATCATTATCCATCTCTTCTAGCATAGGATTGTAATTCTTTATATGATGCGGCAATAATAAAGTAACAGCATCATGAAATGTATAGCCTTCCATTAATAAAACTGAAAGCCTTTCAAGAAACACCGGTCGACTTTGCAGGACTTCTTTTTTGCTAAATGGCAATTTCCTTATGCGCTTATTCATCTCGCTTCACACTTGACCTATTATATTTACGTATAAGTGACTCCACTTTTAGTTCGTCAGGGAAGACTACCCTTTCTCCCTTCATTATGGAGTCCGTCATTCGAGTAAGCATGTCTCCTTGGATGATTTCAAATACAGCGCCTCTTTTCCCTGTAGCTCGTCTAATAAGCCGTTGCGTTGAAATACAGACAACTGTTTGCCTTAATTCTTCGGCAGAAATACCAAAGTCCATCATTCTGTAAAAACAACCCTCAGGATCCTTCGAATGCACTGAAGTTAATACTAAATGTCCAGTTAGTGCCGCTTGAACTGCAATTTTTGCGGTTTCGCTATCTCTGATTTCTCCAATCATAATGACATCTGGTGAATGGCGCAATATTGCTTTCAGACCTGCCGAGTATGTCATCCCTGACCGTTCGTTCACTTGAATCTGAAGCAGATGCGAATGATTGTTTTCGACAGGGTCTTCCAATGTAATCACATGCCGCTCAAGTTGATTGACGCAATGCGCTGTTAAGGAGTAGATTGAGGTCGTTTTACCGCATCCGGTCGGTCCCGTCATGATTACCAGTCCTTGTGGTTCTGACACGGCCTTGCGTAACTTATCCGCCCATTCCTTTTCGATACACAAATCATCGATTGATACGATTTGGTCATGCCTTTGCAGTCTAATAACAACGCTTTCTTTCATTTGGATAGATGGGATTGTAGACACACGGAAAGAAAAGTTTTCTCCTTGCATCTGTTTATGAAAAGAACCGCTCTGGGGTTTGCGTTTATCGCTGATATCGAGTGAGGATAAGAATTTGTAAAATGAAATCATACGGCCCGCCAACTGTGGGGGGAGAGTTCCGGACCGGTCCAGTCTTGCATCTTTTTTAAATGATACATCATATCCTTCCTTCATAGGGACAAGGTGAATATCGGTTGCTTCGTATTTAATCGCTTTTTCAAGAAGTTGAAAACTTTTCTGTTCAATGACATTATCATTCTTAATCGTTCAACACCCCTCTTTCTTTTTAGGACAGATGGAATTTACTCTCCCCTTGAGCACAGTATACGATTTGCAAACATAGATTGGAATACTTTCCTTCAAAACCGAATTGTGTATCGGCAGAAAGAGCGGATATTTAAAATTCAACCCCTTTTTCGACAATAAATATCATATTTCAAGAAAATCTCCCTTATACACGTGTTTGTCACAATGAAAGAACGATTGGAGTTTACATCTACAGTCGTTATCCTTTATAATGAATGGGAGCTTATTGTAATGTTTTATTAAGGAGGGACGCACACATGGATAACATGTTCAAGTTGATGGGCTTCTGGACAGGCATATTTGCGGTTATGTTTTATATAGGAGACATGCTGCCAGCCGCACTTCTTTTTGTTGCGAACACTGGGTTCTTCCTGCTACTTGGATATTTGAACCTGACAGAGCGGATGTACATGTACTTATTCGGAGCATATCTGATGATATTTATGGTCGGATTCAGCTACTACACAACGTTCATACACGTACCAGGCGCTGGCCACTAAAAGTACATACGAAAAAACAGCCTTTTATCGGCTGTTTTTTTGTTTTTCCTACAGTGTAAAAAAGCATTACTATTTAACCAGGGTGCTGAAAAAGTACGATTTCCTTCAATCCCGTCGATTTCCTTTCCGAGCGGACGCTTTCCTTACCTCTAGTCAAGTAATTTCTAAAGAAATTGGTGGGGGATAAGGAATAGCACAAGGCAATCGCTTTTCGTTCCAGCGCTCGCTTTCCGCGGGCATGGCTTGAGCCTCCTCGTCCGCTTCGCTCCCTGCGGGGTCTCAAGGCTCATGCTATTCCCGCAGGAGTCGAACGCTTCCACTACAAGCAACAAGATAAAGGAATCAAGAAAGGTTAGGAATACGAGGGCTCTCGGCTAGAAAAGTTAAGTATCACAAATAGACCTAACGATTATCTGTTTTTTCGAAAGGTCTTCTGTGCTATAGGTTGACTTTTTCCCATACTCACGTCAAATGCAACTACATCATTCATCTTACGTCCTCCTCTTATGTTTCACAGAAGCCCTTATCGATTCCACTTTCTTATACACGATCTCGAAGATCCAACATACTAAACTGATTCAAATAAGGATGTGAAGTGAATCGGTTTCCTTATACGAATTCAAAGATTCCAGCGTCCGCACGACTTCGCTTCACTTCTACCATAAAAAATAGTAGCACAAACCATGGCCATGGTTTGTGCTACTAATGTTAGTATGTTTCCGCGGGCACGGCTTTAGCCAATCGAACAGCGAAGGGTTCGATTTGCCGTATTTCTGCGTTTTTGGCAGAAATTAAGGCATCATTCCCTCGTGCTCCCAACGCTAACGCTTTACCTCCGGGGTCTTCAGCTAAGGAAGAGTGAACTTTCTCTTCCTATCTTTGCCTTCTGTTCCCACCGGAGTCGCCGCTCTCCACTACAATCAACTAGTTCTTACTAAAAAAAGAACTTTTTCAGTGGCCTCTATTTAACTTAGGTCATATTCTAGGTTTCAATCGCTCCCGTCTTGATAAAAAGGTAAAAGTCACCTTCATCCTCAAGCCTTCTTCCTGCTAATCGGGGCTAAACGATGCCTTGCGCTATTCTTATAGTCGATTGCTCAAAATCCATTCAAAAATGGATTCGAATCTTTTTCGTCTTCCGGCGTTGTCGAGGGACCATGGCCTGGGTAGATAATAAAATCATCTTCAAGAGAAAGCAACTTATCATGGATGGATGCCAATAGAACGCCCGTATTTCCTCCAGGCAGGTCAGTTCTTCCTACCCCCTGCTGGAAAAGCGTATCTCCTACAATAGCAAAACGAGAAGATGCGAAGATATATGAAACACTTCCTGGAGAATGTCCCGGCGTATGCCTCACTTCAAACTCGAAAGGGCCTACTGTCATCATTCCCTCATCGCTGATAAGCTCATCCGCTCTTCTAACGTTCACATTATTCAATCCAGGATACTTGGCAGACCCATTTAATTTCGAATCTGACAACCATTCCTGTTCATCTTCATGGATATAAACCGGAATGTTATATCTATCCCTTATACTGTCGACAGCTCCAATATGATCAAAATGTGCATGTGTCAGCAATATTGCAACCGGAGTCATTTCTTTGCTTTTAATTTTGTTAATAATTCGTCCGCTCTCTTCGCCCGGGTCCACAATTAGACAGTTGCCCGCATCGTCACTAATAATATAACAATTTGTCTGGATTGGCCCCAGCGGATATGTATTGATTTTCAACATAGTCGGCACCTCCTTCAATTCATATTACGCAATACAAAATACGATTTCAAACAATCGCCACTAATAGCCCTCGACAAAATTGATCGCAAACAGTACAATAGAAGAGGAATATAGCTTAATCGGACTTGCACATGATGTGCTGACTTCTGCATGGCTCACAGGTCGTGAGCGATTTTAACAGAAGTTCCTATTGAAAGGAGTGTCTTCCCTATGAACTTATTGATGGTCATTTTTGGACTCATCGCAATTTTAGCGGTGATAGGTACAGTCCAAGCATTCAAAGAACGCAACGCTTTAAGTATTCTGTTCAATCTTGGAGCTGCAGTTGTTTTTGGAGGCTTCACAATTGCTACACTTGTTTTCCAAGGATTCCCGCCAACTCTATAATAGAGAAAATGCAGGTTTAAACTTAGAAAAACAAAAAACATCCAATGTGCATTCATACACATTGGATGTTTTTTGTTGTCTCAGTATTAATAATAAATCATCGTACTGCGAGCAGCTTTTAACGAGATTAATCATGTCGATTATCATATGCTTGTCACATATAAGTAGGCATCTCACAATTTCATTCTCACTCAGGGAACGTTAACCAAGTTGTCTTCAATTTCGATTCTACATCTATCAGGTTTTCCAACGAGTAGCCCGTTAAACACTTGCCGCCAGAAGGGGAACAACGAAGTACCCCAGCTACAATTTCGTCGGCAATAACGTCTTGCCGCCCTTCTGTGACCCTGATAAGCCGGAATGGCATTGTGAGTTCATCAATCTGTCCACCCTTCTCTGAAGCCGGCAGGAATAGGATATCACTTGTATTCCATTCAATTTCAGGAATAACCCACTCAGAATAATTACTATTGACAGGCATCGTCCATTCAGAGCGAATTACTCCCCCCTTTTCCATAATGGTGTAAAGAGCATCCTCTTCTTCATTTATTCTTACTGCGAGTAGAGTATCTTCATATGTATCAAAATAAACGACACCGTTTAAATCTAACTGGTCCCACTTAGCAGTCTCAGGTTCATATGTATGGATTTCCCCACCATCAAGTATATGGCCCTCAACGAATCCTACAGCAATTTTATCCTCGCCTAACCATTTGGGAAAAGGATCTTCAATTGCCAGCAAATCAAAGCTTTCAACTTTACCGTTATAAAGAAATAAATCGAACGTCCAATCTTGATGGAAAGCGGTAAGAAGGATAAGGGAAGGATCGAGATCATTCCATTCAATTGCTAATTCAGTTGAAGCTACGATAACTTCATCTTGTACTGCACCATCCATGGTCACGATTTTAACTGTTGCAGATGTAGCGTTGTCGCTTGTATGTAGTAATAGATATTTTTTGGAAGGATGAACGAGGACATCGATGATCATAGAGTCATCTTCGTACAACGTGTCCGTTTGACCTGATTCTAAATCAAAGCTATTCACTTGATAAAGTCCATTTTCCTTTTTAACGTAGATGACTTTCGAATCGGTTAGCCAGTCTACCACAAAATGGAACTTTGCAGGATCAGTGATTAAAGATTTAATAATTTCCTTTTTAATCGAATTATTATCCTCAGGTTGTTCAATGGCTGTCGAGCCTTCGATAACTTCATTCGTCTTCTCTGTACAGCCCGTTAATAACAGGACTGCTGCAAAAAAGATGAACATTTTTTTTCTCACCGCGCCTCCCCCTTCCGTATTTAAGCTAAAAAAAAGGCTGCACGGAAAGTCCCGTGCAGAACCTTATCATTCTTAATCTTTACTGTTTTTTTCGGGTGATTGTTCTTGCTCTTCCTTGAACCTGAGCAAATCTCCATTAATAATCATATCTGAATAATTCAGCTCAGTAACTGCACGTTCGATAAATGGCTCACATTCGGCCATATCAGTTTCTTCGCCAGTCTCACTATCATAACAGACCTCTTGTGCAAAAACATTTTTATCAGTTACAAAGCGTCCATCACGGAAGATAGTAAACGGTTCATGATCTGGAGAGAAAATGTCCGACCCAAGATACATATCATCTTTTGTATCAAGACCCATTAGATGTAGAAGAGTAGGTTTCAAGTCGATTTGTCCTGACACTTCATCAATAGTCTTCCCTTCGCCATAACCGGGAATATGAATGTACAATGGAACCTTTTGCAATTTCGCATTATCAAAAGGAGTGATTTCTTTATCTAAATACATGCCCATCGCCTTGTTGTGATTCTCGGAAATACCATAATGGTCTCCGTACATAACGATGATTGAGTTATCGTACAATCCACTTGCTTTCAAATCTTCAAAAAGAACTTTGATTGCCTCATCCATATAGCGTACTGTTTGGAAATATTTGTTTAACGTATTGGAATTTGATGTATATTCAGGAATAAGCTTATCTTCTTCATCCAAATCAAATGGATGATGATTTGTCAATGTGATCAGTCTTGAATAAAAAGGCTGAGGCATCTCTTTCATCAAATCTACCGATTGGTCAAAGAATGGAATATCTTTCATACCCCAGTTAACCGCTTGCCCTTCGCCGACCGTATAACTTTCAATATCGTAAAACTTATCGATACCGAGTGCGCCATACATGATATCACGGTTCCAGAAACTACGGTTATTGGCGTGCATTACATTCGTAAAATAACCATTCTCGCCTAACTGCGAAGCCATTGATTGGTAAGTGTTTCCACTATGCGTGAAAAATACAGCACTTCCATTTCTCGGATACAGCGAGTTTTCAAGAATAAATTCTGAATCCGATGTTTTACCAAGACCAGTGTTGTGATAGAAATCAGAGAAATAGAATGTATCTGGATCTTTCGACAGTTCATTTAAAAACGGAGTAATGACATGTCCATCCATTTCCTCGTTAATAACAAACGACTGCAAGGATTCAAGCGAGATCGCAATGATATTACGTCCTTTCGCAATTCCATACATTTCAGGGTCAGGAGCAGCGTAGTTCGCATTAATATAGTTACCTACTTCTACTAGCTCACTGCCATCTGCCAATGCACGCTGAGCATGGGATTTGGATTGAATGAACAGGTCATAGATATGGTAATTATATGTTCCGATATTTTTCACAAGAAGTTCTCTATCGAAACTGCGTGTTAATAACTGTGGTCTTTCCATTTCCGCGAGACCAAGGTTTATCATCATAACCGCAGCTGTCATGACAAAGTAAAGTTTGCGTCCAATTTTATTGCGTTGTCCCATTCGGTTATCCTTAGGAATAAACCGGATCGCCAAATAGATTATGAGTACATCTGTGAAAAAGAATATGTCTGTTACCATTAGATTAGCAGTAACTGAAGATGAAAGATCTCCGAAGTTACTCGTTTGGAACAAGACTGGCAAGGTAATAAAGTCATTGAAAAATCTATAGAACACTGCATTACTAAACATAACAATTGAAGTCATCACACTTACTGTCAGTATATAAATATTACGTCTTTTCGTACTCTTGATGAATAGTGCAACGCCGTAAACGAATAAAAGAAAACTAAGAGGATTCAAAAAGAGAATGAATTCCTGCATTATATTATCGATTTTCATATTGAAGCTTGTAATATAACCGAAATACGTTGTTAACCACGTTGCGACTATTGCGACTATGAGTACGGAATGTTTTGGCCATACTATTTTTTTCATTCCATCTCTTCCTTTCGAATATAGACTAACATAAAAACTGCTCAAACTAAATCTTACTACATAATAGACGGAGTAGCCGAAGATAAGTTTCACAAATCACTAAGAAAAGTTCAAAAGAAGGATACTATTAGGTCTATCCTCACATTTTCGCTGCTTCACTACGCAGGATTAGCACCGCTTTCAAATAGTCTTCCTTCAGTATCAGGCCGTTGTCATAAAGATCTTTTACTTCTGATTGCACCATATCGATATCATCTTTCCTATTTCCCGTGTAGACATGAATTCCAAAACGCTTCAAGAGTTGCAGGACAGCAAGAAAGTCTCTCATTTGCAGAAGTCCTTTTTCTGACAGTTTATAACTTTTTCTTCTGTAACTATTTTACTGACAGGAATGTCATGATGTTCACTCGGAACTACATGACCCGTTTGTTCTGCAAACGCCAACGACAAAGTATCACCATTGTAATCCGACATATAACGATCATAATATCCTCCGCCGAAACCAATTCTATACCCTTCATCCGAAAAGACTACGCCTGGCACGATTTGCAAATCAATATCCTTTTTTTCGACCGAGATTGTTTCAGTAATTATCGGCTCCAGGAGACCCATATAGACCGTTTCCAAACTATCGTACGATGTAATGAGACGAAAATCCATCTCGCGGGTTCCATGGATGCATTTAGGCACAGCAATTCGTTTCCCAGCTGTCCAAGCCGCTTCAATAAGCAAACGTGTGTCCACTTCGGGATAACGAGAAATCGTTATCCCGATTGTATCCGCACTTTGAAATTCTTCTGATATGAGCACCCTCTTTGTAATCACTGAGGATTTTTCCAGGTGCTCAATTCGATTTATACTATTCAATGTGCCTAGCACTTGATTCCTTAAACTCTTTTTACTCATTTAATTATACCCCCGTTCTGAAATGAAAAAACCAAAACCGGTGAAGGTTTTGGTCTGAGCGATTATTTCGTTTCACGGTGCAAAGTTTGTTTCTTATCACGTGAGCAGTATTTTTTCATTTCAATACGTTCTGGATTGTTACGCTTGTTTTTCTTTGAAATATAGTTGCGCTCACCGCATTCTGTGCAAGCAAGTGTAATATTTACGCGCATTGTTGGTCCCTCCCACTCATCAGGAATGTAAAATTTAATATGAGCATGATTTATACGACTTATCAAGTGTACCACATCAACAGCGTATGTCCAATAGAAAGATTGAAATTTCCATAACGGTCCTCGTGTGGTAAAATGGACGCACAATGATTTACTAGAGGAGTGGTGAAATGGACATTGCAATAATTCTTCTTATTATTGGACTTGTATGTAGTATAGCGTCATTTTTCCTCGGCAATTCTTCATCCAAAAGCGCCGATGAATTGGAGAAAATTTCAATCAGTCTTCATCAGGAAACAAACGGATTAAAAAAAAGATTAAAAGCAGTTGAAGAAGAATTAATGATCGGTGTTGGACCGCTATCTTCAGGCGGCAGAGCTAAGGCAAAAGAAAAAACTGTCCACGTAATCATTATCAATCAAATTCTTTCGTTGCACTCCCAAGGTTATTCTATCAGTGACATTGCCATGCGTTCCTCATTATCGAACGATAAAGTAATCGCGGTGCTACAGTCGAAAGGCGTGATAGCGTGATCCGAGACATTTTACGAGCAGTCGGGATCGGCTGTCTCCTTGCAGGTGGAATCCTTTTTTTCACTAGTGATAGTAAAATCACTTCTAATGCGGATGCCCAACAATTACAACTAGACGTTGAGAATCTCCAAAGTGAGCTCGCTAAAACAAAAGAGCTATTGGCAAATGCTCAGACCACCTCTACCGTTAAGGAGAGTGCCTCAGAAGAGGAGAAATCGGAAGAAAGTGACGCGACCACAAGTAACCCCACTTCTTCCGATACCATTCTTAAAACCATTTTAACGATTGAATCCGGTTCGAATTCGACAGTCGTCTCAGCTAATTTGGAAAGATTGGGTATTATCGAAAATGCAGCCCTATTTGATGCATATCTAGAAGATAATAATCTGACCGGAAAGATACAGATTGGCGAACATAACATGGATACTTCAATGGATTTCAAAGCAATCGCCAAAGAAATTACGACAGTAAAAAAGTAGGAAAACCAATGGTTTTCCTACTTTTTTATTCAGATTCTATTTCTTGTGCCTGTATGATTGGTTGCTTAGCAGCTGTAGATACTTCTTCTTTAGCCCGTTTTGCTTTTAGTTTAAAATATTCGTCCACGGCTAGCTTCACAATATCATTTTGTGCATATGGATACTTTTTCTGATTTGTAGATATATTCGGGATGATAATTGCATATGCAATTTCCGGGTTTTCGTAAGGTGCAAAACCTACATGTGATAAATTGATTGTCGGCTTCCCAGAACTGAATGCCTGTGCGGTTCCCGTCTTCCCGGCTGCATCATAGTCTTTTCCAGCAAAGAGATTTGGAGCAGTCCCACGAGCGCCGTAATAAACGTAGTGCATCCCACGCTTCACTTGATTAATCTCTGCATCCGTATTCTGAATCCTGTTCAGAATATTGACCCCCGTTTCTTGAATGAGAGGACCAAGAATTTCACCATCCTCAGATGGTTCACGGATTTCTTTTAATACTTTAGGAGCTATACGGTAACCGCCATTTGCGATTGTCGAGACATATTGGGCAAGTTGAAGTGTTGTATAGGTATCGTACTGACCGATAGATAAATCCAACAAAATCCCTATTGAATTACTATCGCCAATCAGACCGCCCGATTCCCCTGGTAAATCAATACCCGTTTTAGTCCCCAATCCGAAAGATGCAAAAGATTGTCGGAACTTATCAAATGCATTTCTTCTAATGAGTTCAGAATTTGCAGAGCTATAGTTAGCATTCGCCATGGCCAATGCTATACGGAACATATATACGTTCGAAGATCTACCAATTGCTTCAATATCACTTACAGCAACCCTAGAGTTTTGATTGAACAGTGATCTTTTTGTAATCCCACCGATTCTGATTGGTTCATCTATTTTTACTTCACCAATACGCACGGCATTTTCCTGATATCCCGTAAGAAGTGTCGCCATCTTGACGGTTGAACCAGCCTCGTGGAGCGCAGTGAACGTACCAAATGCGTAGTCCCATATTTCGAGCTTACCTGTTTCTTTATTCGTTACGACCTGCTTGCCTACCAGTGAAAGAACCTCACCGTTATTCGGGTTCATCATGACTAAAAATGCCCTATCTAATTCGCCGGCATTTGGCCCTCTTTTCAATTCTAACAGCTTATCCGAAACAATTTTTTCAAGTGCCTGTTCCAATTCGCTGTCAATCGTTAGAATAAGATCCTTGCCAGGTTCGCCTTCTCGGATTGTTTTCGTCTCAACGACACTGCCGCTACGATCCTTAATATTCTTAACGATTGTTTTCTGTCCTTTTAACAATTCTTCATAATACTGCTCGACATAACTTTTTCCGACACGGTCATTTCTCGAATAGTCCCTTGCCAAGAAATAGTTCATGCTAGATTTCGGAAGTCCTTCAATCGGACTAGTGGTTTTACCTAAAATAGTGTTCTCCGATCTCCTTACACGTTCCCAATCCGTTGTTGTATCCACGCCTGGCAATTCCCCAAGACGCTCAGACACTATCGCGAATTCCTCTTTGGTGACATTTCCACTTTTCACAATTTGCGGGGAGTATGCGTAGCCAGCCATCATTTCTCTGTAAATTGCAAGTACTTCCATCTCCTCATCTGTGAATGAATTGATTTCCTCTTCTGTCACACGCTCTCGTGTCAACGTATTGATTTTACGCTGCATTTGCGTTCTTGATAATGAACTATCCTTTTCAATTGCGAGTTGTTCCTTTTTGGAAACCTTTTTAAGTGCTTCCTCCGAATTTTTCAAAATCCAAAAATCTCTTTTATCCCCCATGGTAATCCTTTTCGTATCTTGTTCAATCAAGACTGCAAGTTTCTCAGCAATTTCAAGCATATCTCTGGAACTCGTGGACGTCATTTTCGTATATGTAATGGCGTTTTTCGGATCATTATCAACAAGGACTCGCCCCATACGGTCAAATAATCTGCCTCTTGGTACGCTTGTATTGACAGCTACTTCTTCCGTTCTTTCCAGCGCTCTGGAATAATCTTCACCTTTGACGATTTGTAAATAGCCAAGACGAAAAATGAGCAAGGAAAATAGGACAAAGATTGAAAAGAATAGGAAGTTCATCCGGAATGCGATATGTTTTCGTTGGCGTATTTTAGCTTGGTCCGCCTTACGCACCTGCTTTTTCATAATGTCCCCCTTCTTTGTTAACCATTTTGAATTATATCATCCAAAATAGAAAAAGCACACATCTTGACGAACAAGATGTGTGCTTGGTTCCTTCTAGATGAAGTTAAAATTTTATTTACCGAAACGTTTTGCAACCTCGTCCCAATTGACAACATTCCAGAATGCTGAAATATAGTCAGGACGACGGTTTTGATAGTTTAGGTAGTAAGCATGCTCCCAAACGTCAAGGCCTAGAAGAGGCGTTTTGCCTTCCATGATTGGTGAATCTTGATTAGGAGTTGACATAATTTCAAGTTCGCCACCATTCAGTACAAGCCAAGCCCATCCTGAACCGAAACGAGTTGCACCCGCTTTTGCAAATTCTTCTTTGAACGCGTCAAAGCTTCCAAACTTTTTATCGATTGCTTCAGCAAGTGCGCCTGATGGGTTACCGCCACCATCTGCTGATAGAAGTTCCCAGAATAGTGAGTGGTTCGCATGACCGCCGCCATTGTTACGGACAGCAGTACGCTTGTCTTCAGGTACTGCATCAAGATTCGCAATAAGATCTTCAATAGATTTGTTTAAAAGTTCTTCGTTTCCTTCAAGAGCGTTGTTCAAGTTCGTTACATATGCATTATGGTGTTTAGTATGGTGAATGTTCATCGTTTCTTTGTCGATGTGTGGTTCAAGTGCGTCGTATGCGTAAGGTAGTTCTGGTAATTTGTAAGCCATTGTCCATTCCTCCTAGAGAGTTTCATAATTATGCTACGCTTTCAACATTATCAAAATTGCGAATAACGTTCAAATAAAATGGACTATTTTGATATGACTTATCTGATGAATAGTATAAATACAATAATCATCACAACCATGACAAGCCCTTTCGTCACAACTGAAGTGAAAAAACCGACGAGCGAACCAATACCTGTCTTTATAGCCTGTCTCACTCCAGAACGGGATACGGCAAGTTCCGCAAGGACAGCGCCCAGAAATGGACCAACTAAAATACCAGCAACTGGAATGACGAAAGGACCGATAAGAAGTCCAATTGTACTTCCCCACATCCCCGCCTTGGAGCCTCCAAATTTTTTCACACCGACGAGATTCGACAGTGTGTCTGCGCCAAACAGCAAGATGACGAATAATACCTGAATGGTCCAAAACCAAATAGTCATCCCATCAAATGTATCGACAAGTCCATATAGAAGGAAGCCACCTACTATGAAGAGCGCCGATGGAATGATCGGATATACGAGTCCAGCAAAAGCAATAATGAACATGGCAATCGCAATAATCCAACCTATAAACTCCATAAAACCATCCTCCTATACGAACAATTATGCTCTATTTCCAAGAATTGCTTCAGCGATATTCACGGCATGGTCACCGACGCGTTCCAAGTTAGAAACAATATCGACAAATACCATTCCTGATTGCGCGGTACATCTTCCTTCATTTAATCGCAAAATATGATTCTTCCTGAATTTCCGTTCCATTTTGTCAATGAGAACCTCTTTTTCAGCAACCGTTCTTGCCATTCCAATATCATTCAGGTTAAGTGAGTCAACAGCTTTCTGGACTGTTTCAATTGTCAGGGTGAACATTTCTGTCAAATCATTCATCGCATCTTCCGTCAGTTTTACACGGTTAACATCACGGTAGTCAATGAGTTCGACGATGTTTTCAAAGTGATCACCGATACGTTCAATATCACGTACCGTATCCATAAGCATGAAGTGACGGCCAGACTCAATCGGCGAGATACTTACCGAAGTGATTTCAACTAGATAGTCTGTGATTTTACGATCCAAATTATTAATGGCATCTTCAATCTGGTATGCCGTTTCTGCATGTTTTTTATTGCCTGTTTTCAAGTATTCAAATGATTCCTGTAAACCGCGGACACCGAATTCACCCATGCGGATAATTTCTTCTTTGGCTTGTCCGATCGCAACCGCAGGTGATTGTTCTATAAAGTGCCTATCTAGATGCTTCGGCTTATATTCAATTAATACATCTTCACCTGGGATCATTTTTGTAACCAACCAAGCCCATGTCCCAATTAGCGGGAACTGGATAATTGTATTTGCAATGTTGAACGAACCGTGTGCAAACGCAATTTGCATTTTATTTTCAAGAGCCAACACCCCTGATATCCACTCGACATACGCAGTGAATGGTATAAGAAGCAGCATGAAGATAACCGTTCCAACAATATTAAATAAAACATGCGTTGCAGCAGCACGCTTCGCCGCTACCGATGCACCGATTGAAGCAAGAACGGCTGTAATTGTTGTACCGATATTATCACCGAAAAGAATTGGCAGTGCTCCATTGAGATCGATAAGATTTTCAGCATAAAGCCCCTGCATGATACCGACTGTCGCGCTTGAACTCTGAACAATCAATGTAAATATTGTTCCGACAACAACACCAAGCATAGGCTGGTCGCTCATCGATACCATAAGATCAGTAAACGTATCCAATTCTCTAAGCGGTTTCATACCGCCACTCATCAATTCAAGTCCTAGAAATAGGCCACCGAATCCAAAAATAACTTCACCTATATTTCTAATTGAACTCTTTTTAATGAAAAAGATTAGGAACGCTCCAATCGCCATAATGGGAAGCGCATAGGCACCTACATCTAATCCGATAATAAAAGCCGTAACAGTCGTTCCGATATTCGCTCCCATAATGACACCAATAGCTTGACGAAGTGTCATGAAACCAGCACTTACAAGTCCTACCGTAATAACAGTTGTCCCAGAACTTGATTGGATCAAGACTGTAACGATAATTCCGACAAGTACTCCCATAAACGGATTCGTCGTAAATCGGTCAAGGATGGCGCGGAGTCTGTCGCCCGCCGCTTTTTGAAGGCCATCTCCCATATACTTTATCGCGAACAAGAAAATTCCGAGTCCCCCGAGAAACTGGAATAGCATTTCCTGCCAGTTTACTTCCATTATGCAGTCAACCTCCATCATGCTTTATGTATCGCACCTTATTATGAGGATAGCTATCCCAATTGTAAATAGTAGCAGCCGAATCTTTACATTCCCTTTACAATCGGTTTGTGAAATGTCATCATTCTGTCGGAAATAGAGGTACGCACAACGACACTGTTAAATGATAGACTATTGAAAGTGGAGGTGGATTTAAAGTGAAGTTTCATCAACTAGTCAAAGCGGCAATCCATGAACCGAAAAAACTGGCAGCGTTTCGCCTATTACCAATCGGTAAAGTATTCCGATATGTTTTCGTATTCGTTGCTTTGTTCACATTGCTATCATTCATCCGCTATATAGCAGGGGATGCAGTCTTATTCGATTCATCGCCCGAACTGCTCGAACATGGGGAAACAATTGGCGGACTTATATATCCAATTGCATTTCTTCTGCAACTTGTCATCAGTACGTCTTATATCTTCATCCGAGTCAGCATTTTTGGTTATGTGGGCATACTTTTGCTGAAACTGATGAAAAGGCGTGGAGAATACCGCCATATGTGGAGAACTTCCGCTATTGCAATTACCATCCCTATTCTTCTGACAATCGGACTTGATTTCCTTCCAGGAATGAAAAATGTTAATACTGGTATCACATCCATTATTCACTTTGTTTATATTGCAGCTGCAGCCAAGTACTATCCAAAAATCCCTCAATGAATACTTCCCCTTTTCATGCATATAGTAGCGAAAGGGGGAATTTCCATGAGAATACTACTACTCGCAGCATTATTATTCGTAACATTTCATTTTATCCGCCTCGATTTAGTGGAAGGCACCATCCCGCTTGCTTCTTTTGCCAAAGAACAGCAACTATGCGAAGAAGAGGAAGCCGATGCAATTCCCGTTACAACAGTCGATGGAGATACGATTGAAACACTGTTCGCATTGTATCCCGATCCTGAATTAGGCTTCATTGATAGATTGTCTTCTTTCTATTCCTTGAATCCCCATCTTCAAAACCAAAAGATCATCGGAGGCGAGAAAATTATGCTTCCACTTTCCCGTCCGCTCACAGAAAAATGCATAGACTCCGAGCGATAAGGGCTGTCCCTTGTCTTTTTGCTATGAAGATTGCTAAAATAGTTATAGTTATAAGGCTAAGGCCAACTAAGGAGAGAAATAAATGACTGCTATGATAAACAGAAAAAATACACGTCCTGTACGAGTCGGTAATCTGACAATCGGCGGAAGTGACGAGCTTTTCATTCAAAGTATGACAACGACCAAAACACACGACGTCGAAGCGACAGTCGCAGAAATTTTGCGATTGGAAGAAGCGGGATGTCAGATTGTCCGTGTTGCGTGTCCAGATGAGCGTGCAGCGTATTCAATTGGTGAAATAAAAAAACGCATCAATATCCCACTTGTTGTCGATATCCATTTCGATTATAAATTAGCGTTAATTGCTATTGAACAGGGCGCGGATAAAATTCGTATCAACCCTGGGAATATAGGAAGACAAGCAAAAGTCGAAGCTGTTGTCAATGCGGCAAAAGCGAAAGGCATTCCAATTCGAATCGGCGTCAATGCTGGTTCACTGGAGAAAAAAATTCTTGAAAAATACGGATACCCGACTGCCGATGGAATGGTAGAAAGTGCACTTCATCACATTAAAATATTGGAAGACCTCGATTTCCACGACATCATCGTGTCATTGAAAGCTTCCGATGTAAATTTAGCAGTCGAAGCATATCAGAAAGCAGCGGCAGCATTCGACTATCCATTGCATCTCGGCATTACGGAGTCTGGAACGCTATTCTCAGGCTCTATCAAGAGCGCAGCGGGTCTAGGCACCCTGCTGTCGGCGGGCATCGGTAACACAATGCGTGTATCGCTGAGTGCGGATCCTGTCCAAGAAATTAAAGTCGCACGCGAATTGCTGAAAATCTTCGGCCTTTCGTCAAACGCAGCGACACTTATTTCATGTCCCACATGTGGACGGATCGAAATCGACCTCATAAAAATCGCAAATGAGGTCGAAGAATATATTTCACATATTAAAGCCCCACTAAAAGTTGCGGTGCTTGGCTGTGCTGTCAATGGACCAGGCGAAGCGCGTGAAGCCGATATCGGTATTGCAGGTGCGCGTGGTGAAGGTCTTCTCTTCATGAAAGGCAAAACGGTCCGCAAAGTACCAGAAGCGACAATGGTCGAAGAATTAAAAGTCGAAATCGATAAACTTGCGGAAGAATATTTTGAAAAGAAAAGACAGGAAGAACTTCTCCTGCAAGGTGGAAAAGCGGAATGAAAACTCTCCGCTTTGGTATCGACATCGACGGTACGGTGACATGCCCCACTTCTTTATTGCCGCATATCAACGAGCAATTCGGATGCAATCTTGTACTGGATGACATAAAAGAGTACGACTTAACAAAAGCATTTACAGTGGATGAGAAAATTTTCTCCGAGTGGTTTAAAGGCGCTGAGGAAAACATTTACAAAACTTCTCTTGCACAAGAATATGCAAAAGAAGTTTTAACTGGCTGGCAAGCGAAGTTCGAGCTATATTATATTTCTGCACGAGATCGCCAAGTGTATGACTCGACACTCGACTGGTTTAACCAACAGGCAATTCCGTATGATCATATCGAACTTGTTGGAAGTCACTATAAAATTGAAACTGCTAAAAAGTTTGGTGTCCATGCATTTTTTGAAGATAAGCATGACAATGCTGTTGAGATCCATGAAGAATTGGACATTCCTGTCATTCTATTCGACACACCCTATAACCGGCAACCTATTCCTGAGGGAGTCATTCGTGTCTATAATTGGCAAGAAGCGAATAATTGGATCAAGAAACTATTTCCTATAGAAGAACCTTTAGTAAATTAAAAAAATGGTGTGGAACTCTTAATATAGAGTTCCACACCATTTTTCATTTCTTCACACATAACGGACACTTCCCGTAAATTTCAAACTTATGCCCTTCCACTTCATAATCCGGTAAATTGACAGTAATCATTTCCATTGGACAGTGTGGAATACTGCGCGTCTTGCCACATGCTGTACAGATGAAATGATGATGATGGACACCGGGATCACATTGCATTCGGAAGTTTCGTTCACCGTTTAAATCAGTTTCCTCTAGAATGCCAAGTTCCGAAAATGTCGTCAAGTTCCGATAAATCGTATCAAAACTAATTCCCGGATTAGTAGCCTCCATGAAGTTTTTCACTTCCAAAGCTGTTAAGTAGCGGTCTTTTTTTGACAATAACTGGAGAATTATATCTCTATTTTTTGTCCGCTTAAATTGGTTTTCCTGCAGGATACGCCATGCTTCATCGAGTGTCATATCAACTCCCCCTTCACTGTACGGGCATTGTGTCCACCCTGAATCTTCTTCCAAGCGAGCACTACTAACAAAATAAGTATCGAGGTGATGACGATTGTTCCTCCTGGTGCAATATCAAGATAATAGGCCGCGACAAGTCCAATGATAACGGATAATTCGCCAAAAATGATGGAATAGATCATTGCACCCTTAAAGCTTTTTGCTAACTGAATAGCCGCTGCTACTGGAATTGTCATGAGTGACGAAACTAGTAAAATACCAACAATTCGCATCGAAGCTCCAATGACAAGCGCTGTAATAATCATAAATACCATCTGGATATACCGCGAATTTATCCCGGATACCTTGGCATATTCCGCATCGAATGATAAGACAAACAGTTCTTTATAAAGAAAGCGGATATACGCAATAACGATGATTGCAATAACGATAACGACGATAAGATCCTGACTACTGACAGCTGACACAGATCCGAATAGATAACCTATTAAATCTGAGCCGAACCCTTTCGATAATGAAATAAAAATAGCACCTAGGCCAATCCCTGTAGACAATATAACCGGAATGGCAAGTTCTTCATAATGGCGGTATGCGCCTCTCAATTTCTCAATCAGCAATGACCCGCCGACAGCAGATGCAATCCCAAGGTAAACTGGATTCAATGCAGCAAAGAAGAGCACTTGTTGGCTCAAATATAGACTTCCTGCGATTCCTGCCAACGCGACATGGCTGAGCGCATCTGCGATAAGCGAAAGACGTCTTACAACGATAAACAAACCAAGTAACGGGGCTATGACGCCGATGATTAAGCCTGATAGAAATGCGTTTTGCAGAAATTCATACGAAAGAATAGCATTAATCATTTTTCCACCTCATCTGTATGCTGGTGGACGCGCCGAACAGGATGACCATACCATCTTGAAATATCATCGTCTTCCATTCTTTTATAATCAGATTGTTTACCGTGAAAATGAATCGTACGGTTTAAGCAGGCCACATGTGTTGCAAGATCAGTCACAAGGTCGATTTCATGTGTCACCAGCAAAATTGCAATTCCGTGCTCACGATTTAATTTGTTCAGCATAGAATAAAACGATGCGACATTTTGTTGGTCAATTCCAACAGTCGGTTCATCCATAATGAGTAGGTCCGGTTTGCCCGCCAGCGCTCTTGCTATAAACACACGTTGTTGCTGACCACCGGATAATTCACCCATATTCCGCTTTGAAAAACCGTCCATGCCAACGATACTTAGCGCTTCTAATGTTCGCAGTTCATCTTTTTTCGAAAAACTTTTAAACATTCCAACTTTGCGTGTCAATCCGCTGCGCACAACTTCAAGGACAGTCGCAGGGAAACCTGAGTTAAAAGAATTGGATTTCTGTGAAACATAACCAATCCGTTCTCGCTGCTTAAAGGATCCTATCTCCGAACCAAAAAGCTTTACAGAACCGCTGGAGGGCTGTAAGAGACCAAGAATAATATTTAGGAGCGTTGATTTACCGGAACCATTCGGTCCAATCAGTGCCCAAAATTCCCCCTCCCCTACCTCAAGAGAAATATGATCAAGGGCGATTGACTGTTCATAACTGAAACTGACATCGTCCAATTGAATAATGTTATTTTTCATTTTACTATCCCTTCCTTAAAACAGGAATCATTCCGATTCACTCGTCAAATTATAAACTATGTTCCCAAGGGATACAACCATTTAAGAAAGAAGGTATAAGAAGTGGATTATGCACAGCTGCTAAATGAAGTTAAAATGAGAAGTGACGATGAAGTCAAAATCATTGCAAAGCAATACGGGCTTGACTTTTCCAAATCTGAAATAAGGGCACTTCGACCATTGCTTGATGAAATTTCATTCCATTGGCTCTTCACGGGCATACCCGAAATGTTTATCAATAAAGTACGGGTAGCCATTGGTGATAAAAAAACTGAAATTTTATTCAAGAAGTATTTAGACTCCACCAAATAACGAATACTGATGGACTTGTTGAAAAGAACAAAAACCGCTCGCATATACTCTGCAAGCGGATTTTGTTCTTTAAATTCTTAACTGATCAATTTTCTCAGGTTGAAATGATTTTGCCTTGAACATTTCTATCTCAAACTTGTAAGGCGCCGATTTCTTTTTCGGATCTGCACCTACAAATGGTGTTTCAAGTATTTTAGGAATCGATTGGAATTCCTCATGATGGACAATATAAGAAAGCGGCTCGAAACCGATATGACCGAAACCAATATTTTCATGGCGGTCCTTCATTGCACCACGTTCGTTTTTACTATCATTGACGTGAATAACAGATATTCTGTCCACTCCAACAATTTTATCGAATTCATTTAATACCCCATCAAAATCACCAACAATATCGTACCCCGCATCATGAACGTGACAAGTATCAAAACAAACCGATAAACGGTCATTGTGTGTGACACCGTCAATAATCGCTGCAATCTCATTAAAATTTCGGCCAATTTCGGTTCCTTTTCCCGCCATTGTTTCGAGTGCAATACGGACTGGATAGTCTTGAGAAAGTACTTCGTTCAGCCCTTCAATGATTTTTGCGACGCCAAGATCGACCCCCGCACCGACATGCGCACCGGGATGAAGAACAATCTGATTTACACCGAGTGCAGCTGTCCGCTCAATTTCACTTTGAAGGAAGTCGACTCCAAGTCTGAATGTCTCAGGCTTTAACGTATTTGCAATGTTAATAATATAGGGTGCATGGACGACAATATTAGACTGTCCATTTTCCTCCATACTCAGATGCCCTGCTGCAATATTCAATTCCTCGAGGCGCTTTCTCCGCGTGTTTTGTGGAGCCCCAGTATAGATCATGAAAGTAGTTGCTCCGTAGCTTGCCGCTTCCACACTTGAGCCTAACAGCATTTTGCTGCCGCTCATAGAAACGTGAGAGCCAAGCAATAATGGTTTGTCATTTGTCATTTTTTACGTTTCAATCTCCTTTCCCGTTTTTTAAATCGTTCTACTTCCTGAGCCATTTTCTTTTTATAACCAGGTTTCACTTTTGCAGGCTTTTGAACGAATGAAATCGCTTTACGGTCGATGTCATCTTCTTCTTTTACTCGATTGCGTCTTGCATGGCGTTCTTTTACTTCGACCCATTCACCATTTTTCACTTCTTCGTGAACAAACGGAATGCCCATCTTTTCAATTCTGACTACTTTATCGTCTTCAGATGGCTCATATAGTGTAATTGCTGTTCCCTTAAGCCCAGCACGCGCAGTACGCCCGACACGGTGAATGAAAAACTCAAGATCATCCGGCAACTCGAAGTTAATAACATGACTGACACCTGGAATATCAATTCCGCGTGCCGCAAGATCTGTCGCTACAATATACTGGAATTCAAGATCACGGACTTGTTTCATCATCCGCGTACGTTCACGCGGTGTTAGATCCCCATGAATTCTTCCAACCTTAATGCCATTTTCCCCTAGGAAAGTTGCAAGCCCTTCAGCATTTTGCCTCGTATTCATAAAGATGATCGCCAAATAGGGGTTGATGCCTTCCATTACTTGCAACAACTTTTTCTTTTTACTCATGCTGCGAACAGGAACAAGTGAATAATGCATGCCCTCTGTCAATGGTCTCCGTTCACCAATTTTCACATGAACAGGCGATTCCATATATTTAGTTAAAAATGGTTTTAGTTTCTCAGGAATCGTCGCCGAAAATACATACATTTCCAGTTTGGCAGGCATTTTGGATGCGAACTTATCGATATCCTCAATAAAGCCCATATCGAATGCGAGATCAGCTTCATCTATAACTAAAATTTTTGCTGTATGAATAGAAAGAGCGCCATTTTCAGACATATCGCTAATTCGTCCCGGTGTCCCCACAATAATATGCGGATTCGACTTTAATTTCCCGATAGATCGTTGTTTGTCCGTACCTCCTATAAGCAGCGAACTGCGCACGTCGGTACCTTCTGTCATCTTAGCAAGTTCATTGTACAGTTGCGTCGCCAACTCTCTTGTCGGAGCTGTGATAACTGCTTGCAGTTCATCAACAGTTGCATCTGTACGTTCTAATACTGGAATAAGGAAACTATGAGATTTACCCGTTCCTGTATGTGCTTGTCCGATTGCATTCGTCCCTTTCAGGATGAGCGGTATAATTTCCTTTTGTATCGGTGTCGGATTCTCAAAGCCGAGCCTCCCGATTGCTTCCCGTATAAACGGTTTAAATTGATAGTCTGTGAATTTAGACATTCGTAACCCTCCTAATGTACACCTATTGTAACACGATTTCGTTCCGCCGTATGCGATTTTCGCATAGTATACTATGTGAAAGTTCATTCTAATTTATCGAAAGGAGATAATTATGAGGTATGAATCCTTTTATCCGTTCGCACGACAACAATCGCCCCCACCTTCCAGGGGACTAATGGGCTTCGGACTGCCTCCTCAAACTGGTCAGGCTCAACCTCCCAGACAACCATTCATGAATGGGCCGATGGGTAATCCACCTGGTGGTCCCATGGGCAATCCAGCCGGTGGTCCGAATCCCGGTCAAGGGATGCAGCAAGCTCCATCCAGAATAGATGGGTATATGCAAACAGCTAACCGATTTTTGAATACGGCACAGCAATTCGCGCCTATGGTCCAGCAGTTTGCCCCCATGGTTCAAAACTTGCCTGCGATGTGGCGATTATATAAAGGTTTTCAATCATTGCCACCTGCAGCCGGCAGCGTCGGATCACCCGCAAGTGGAGTGGCCGCAGCCGCGCGGTCAACTGTTGCAAATCCAACGCCAGGTCCATCAGTTCCCCGCATCTTTCAGCCGCCCATCCGATAATTTTTGAATCCGCCGCTCAACTCAGCTATAATGGATAGTAGATCCTATTAGAGGAGTGAGACTGCATGAAAGTTTTAAAGATTACCCCGAGGGGTTATTGTTATGGGGTCGTCGACGCAATGATCATCGCGAGAAATGCGGCACTCGACAAAACATTGCCGAGACCCATTTATATATTGGGAATGATTGTCCATAACAAGCATGTGACAGATGCGTTTGAAGATGATGGCATCATCACACTAGATGGTGAAAACCGGTTAGAAATTCTTGAAAAAGTTGAATCAGGAACAGTCATCTTCACTGCACATGGTGTTTCACCGGAAGTACGTGAACTTGCAAAAAGAAAAGGTCTCGTTTCGATTGATGCAACTTGTCCGGATGTAACTGTAACCCACGACCTGATCGAAGAAAAGACTGCCGAAGGTTACGATATCATTTACGTTGGAAAAAAACATCATCCCGAGCCAGAAGGAGCAATTGGAGTGGCACCGCACGCAGTACATTTGATTGAAACGACTGAAGATGTCGATAACCTGAATGTGCAGAACTCCAAACTGCTCGTAACGAACCAAACGACAATGAGCCAATGGGATGTTGTTCACATTATGGACGCACTTAAAGTAAAATATCCACATATCGAAGTCCATAAGGAAATCTGTCTTGCGACTCAAGTGAGACAAGAGGCCGTCGCTCAACAGGCAGGTGAATCAGACCTTCTCATCGTTGTAGGCGATCCGATGAGTAATAACTCGAACCGTCTGACACAAGTCTCTGTCGAAATTGCTGGCACACCATCGTACCGAATTTCGGATGTTTCTGAACTGGACGTGAAGTGGTTGGAAGGCATCGAAACTGTCGGTGTTACAGCCGGTGCTTCAACACCGACATTGATTGTTCGCGAAGTGATTGCTTTCCTTGAAAAATTCAATCCAGAAGATCCTTCTACACATCTTCCAGAGCGGAAATTCCAATTAGAAAAAATCTTGCCGAAAATTAAAAATCCGTCGCCTGTAACGCGAATCGAGCCTTACGCTACAACTTAAGTAAAGCGCTAGACGCTAGAAGCCTAGACACTACTCCGTGTCTAAAAACTTTTCGGATGTTTTGAATGAACCAGCCTCCTATTCAGGATGGCTGGTTTTTTCTCAATCCATCAAATAAAAGTAAATGGTTCTGTAATGATTTCCGATTCGATGAACGAGACATTATAACGGGCTTCTATACAAGCCGCCTTCATATGATTCGCTACTCCTTGAATCATCACTTTTTCAATATTATGTCCAGGGTCGATAACGGCAAGCCCCATCGCCTGTGCATCATGAGCGACATGATAATACAAATCGCCAGTTACGAGAACGTCCGCTCCGCTTCGTTTAGCGGCTCCTATATATTTATTGCCGTCTCCACCTAGTACCGCAACCTTTAGGATTTCTTTATTTGGATCACCTACAAATCGGAGTGCCGGGACATCGAATGCAATTTTTACAAGTTCCGCAAATTGTGCAAGAGTGGTCTTTTCCTCAAGTTTTCCAACACGCCCTAGGCCATATTGATTCGCCTCTTGATCAAGAGCAATAAGATCATATGCTGGCTCTTCGTACGGATGGGATGCCAGCATCGCCTTCAGCACTTTACTGCGGAGCGGTCCCGGCAGTATTACTTCGATTCTCTCTTCATTGACCTCTTCACCTTTACCGACTTCCCCAATGAATGGCTCGGCTCCTGTGGTTGGTGTAAAACGCCCAATGCCTGTTGAACTGAAACTGCATCCAGTATAGTCGCCAATCGCTCCTGCTCCCGCCTTTTCCAACGCTTGTCTAATTTCTTCTGCATGGGTGACAGGACTAAAGATAATTAACTTATAAAGCAGTTCAGAATAGGTCGGCTCCACGATCTCCGTGTCAACTAAACCAAGTTCTCTAGCTAACATATCATTCACGCCGCCGGGTGCGACATCTAAATTCGTATGAGCTGCATAGACAGCAATATCATTTTTAATACACTTTTCAATCATGCTGCCTTGCGGTGTTTCCGTCAAAAGGCCTTTCAATGGTCTGTAAATTGGCGGATGGTGCGCGATAATGAGGTTAGCACCTTTTCGGATTGCCTCATCAATGACTTCTTCGTTGACATCTAAGGTGACTAGCACGCTTTCTACACTGCGGTTCAATTGTCCGATGTGAAGCCCTACCGGATCACCATCCATTGCAAAACGTTTTGGTGACCACTTTTCAAAAAGCGCAATAACTTCATGCCCATTTACTTTTTTCACGTTGTCAACACCTTCCCAACTAATTCAATATAACCTGACATTTGTTCTTTTTTCTTTTTGATTGCATCTGTTTCAGCTGTTTTTTTGAGGGAAGCAAGTACTCGATTCCATTCCGCCAATTCACCTTCCCATTTTTCAAGGAATACATCGGTTTTGGAAGCAAGCAAGAAAGGTCCTGCCATCAATTCTAGTTCCCCATACATTGCCTGTCCTTTTTCCAGCACGATAATTTCATATATTTTGCCGTCTTCTTTCAAAATATGCTCATCAATAATTGTCCACTTATTAGAAACGGCCCATTCGCGGATTGCCCTTGAATAGATATTCGGCTGTGCAATGATTCGGTTCACTTGGGAAAGTCGCTCTTTGCCGCTTTCTAAGATTGTAGCGATTAGCGGGCCTCCCATTCCTGCGATTGTCACCGTATCGACAGCATCCCCTTCTTCAATAGCAAACAGACCATCTGCCAGTCTAACCGTAATGGCTTCTGAAAAACCTTCTCGTCTTACATTTTTAACTGCGGATTCATACGGCCCTTTCGCTACTTCTCCTGCAATTGCTGTCTTCACTTTCTTTGTATGAACTAGAAAACAAGGCAAATAAGCATGATCACTGCCAATATCTGCAACCACTGCCCCTTCCTTGACGTAAGAAGCGACCGCCTTTAATCTGTTAGATAATCGTTCGGAATTCAAATAATCGCCGCCTTTCAATGCTTTAATTGTATTAGATTTTGTCTTATTTTGCACATTACATAAATAGAAAAAGCCATCAGTCGACAGAAACGCTCTGCTAACTGACAGCTCTTCCTCATTAAGGATTATTTAAGTGATAAAATATAATCTGCCATTGCATCTAGCTCGGCATCATCTGTAATGCCTTGAGGTGGCATTGCGTTTTTACCATTTTTAATGGTGTCTTTAATTTCTTCCTTAGATAGGCTAGTTCCAACCAAACCTGGCCCCATTCCACCTGAAAGATCTCCGCCGTGACAGCCGATACATTTACCTTGAGCAACTGCTTCAGCATCAAATTCTGCTGAACTTTCAGCTTCTTCAGTTACTGCATCTTCACCTTGTCCAGCGATTTCTTTTTTCTGATCAAGTCCATAGAGGGACATGAAGAAAATAAGACCGATTCCAAGCGCAAAAATTAAGATATAAGGCACAATTGGATTTCTACTCATTGAATTACCCTCCCTTATCAGGATCTATTCTGTAATGAATACAGTTCACAACTATTATTGTACTGTATCCGCAAGAAAACTGAAAGAGTTATCGATGATCTTTTCGTTGTTTGTGACAAATTCGACAAATATTTAAGTGTTATCTATACAATATATGTCGAATTTAAAAATTCATTGAATTCGCTTCGGTGCTAGGGATGCCTCACGTCCTTGTAAGGCGCCTCCGTTCAGTAATTATATAGGCAATCATTTGTTCAATAAAGATAGAGTTACTGGCATCTTTTGCTTTTTTGTTAACAGCCGATTAATCGCGCGATGACCATTCTTTGTACTTCCGAAGTACCTTCTCCTATTTCAAGAAGCTTTGCATCCCGCATATAGCGTTCGACTTCATATTCTTTCATATAACCATAACCGCCATGAATCTGGATCGCTTCGCTTGCCACTTCCATAGCTATTTCTGATGCATACAGTTTACACATTGAAGCTTCTTTTGAAAATGGACGTCCCTGATCTTTAAGCCAAGCTGCTTTATGGACCATAGTACGCGCCAGTTCAATTTTCATCGCCATATCAGCCAGCTTAAATTGCGTGATTTGGAATTCAGAAAGTGTTTTGCCGAATTGCTTACGTTCTTTGGAGTATCGAAGTGCACGATCAAACGCCGCCTGGGCAATCCCTACCGCCATAGCACCGATTCCAATACGTCCACCGTCTAATGTAACGAGGAACTGGCGGAAACCGTTCCCTCGTGTCCCTAGAAGGTTTTCTTTCGGTACACGGACGTTATCAAGCACAAGCTCTGTCGTATTAGAAGCATTAAGCCCCATTTTTTCATAGTTATCGATAACCGTGAAGCCTTCTGCATCGGTCGGTACGATAATTGCGCTGATTTCTTTATTCCCGCCTTCATTCCCCGTGATAGCGGTAATTGCAAGATGCTTGGCATAGCTCGCATTCGTGATGAATACTTTGGAGCCGTTGATGACATAATCATCCCCATCTTCTTTTGCTGTTGTTTGCGTCCCACCCGCATCCGACCCAGCATTTGATTCCGTCAATCCAAAAGCGCCAAACGATTCCCCTGTACAAATTGGCGTCAAATACTTATGTTTCTGTTCTTCGGTGCCAAATAGGTTGAGTGGTGCTCCCCCCAATGAAATATGCGCCGAATATGTAATTCCTGTTGAAGCACATGCACGGCTTAGTTCTTCCGTAACAATTGCGAAACTTATGGTATCGGCTCCCCCGCCTCCATACTCCTCTGAAAAAGGTAAACCCATCATTCCCATATCTGAGAGTCGTTTAAACACCTCAACTGGAAACTCTTTTGTCCGGTCGCGATCGATTGCACCTGGTGCGACAACTTCATCCGCGAATTCCCGAATCATTTTTTTGATCATCTGCTGTTCTTCTGTCAAATCGAAATTCAACGTCTTCATCCCCTTTGTTGTGAACGCTTACAAATTCAATTATAACGAATTGTCCTACGTTTTCACAACTAATATTGAATCCCTATCAAAAGAATACGAGAATTCAAAAAGAAATAAGCAAAAAACCGATAATCAGAAGCAATCCTGCTGCGCCCGAAATTGTGAAATATAGCAATTTAAGCATACGACCTGCAAATAACCAGAGGAGGCAGTTCAATATGAGCAATCCAATTAGTAACATTGTATGCCCTTCAAAAAAGACACCCCATAACTTCAGTGACATTAAAAGCAACATAAAGGAGGCTACTATGTATAGAAAAGGCCCGATACCCGATTGGACAGTTGATTTGCGCAATGTCAACAGTAAAAACGCTAACGAAACAACAGCTGCCAGCGTAATTGTCAGAACCGGATAATGGACAAATACAAACATGCAACCACTCACAATTATCGCTAGGATTGCTAGCATATTAATTGTCCTTTTCGATTTCTTTTTTTCCTTCACAAGAATCGCATCCGTCACTTTTGCTTCCTTCTCATCCTCCCCTTGCGCGTAGAGAGTGATGAGAAAATCACAGTAATGCTCAGGCAATAACTTATTCTGTTTCCAATACTTTATTTCCGATATAATTATTCGTTTTCGCTGTGGATTCATAACGTAGATCGCTCCTTGAGAAATATAGGAAAAGCCTTGGTACACCATTGAGCCGCTCAGTTTCTTGGCAGTGAAAAAAGCATCGGCACAAATTATGCCGATGCCTTTTTTTATTCAAGAAAATCTTTTAATCGCTTACTTCTAGATGGGTGCCGCAGTTTGCGTAATGCTTTCGCCTCAATTTGACGAATTCGTTCACGGGTAACACCGAACACTTTCCCTACTTCTTCAAGCGTTCTAGTACGGCCATCATCTAAACCGAAACGAAGGCGCAGTACGTTTTCTTCTCTGTCTGTCAACGTATCAAGGACGTCTTCCAATTGTTCTTTCAATAACTCATACGCTGCATGATCAGACGGTGATTGTGCCTCAGAGTCTTCTATGAAGTCACCAAGATGAGAATCATCCTCTTCACCAATTGGCGTTTCAAGCGATACAGGCTCTTGTGCAATTTTTAGGATTTCACGTACTTTTTCAGCGGTTAAATCCATTTCTTCTCCAATTTCTTCTGGCGATGGTTCACGTCCAAGGTCTTGTAGCAATTGACGCTGCACTCGAATTAATTTATTAATGGTTTCAACCATATGAACGGGAATCCGAATCGTACGGGCTTGGTCCGCGATTGCACGAGTGATAGCCTGACGTATCCACCATGTTGCGTAAGTACTGAACTTGAATCCTTTTGTATGGTCGAATTTCTCTACTGCTTTTATAAGTCCCATATTCCCTTCCTGAATTAAGTCAAGGAACAGCATGCCCCGTCCAACATACCTTTTCGCAATACTAACGACTAAACGCAGGTTTGCTTCCGCAAGTCGCTTCTTTGCCTCTTCATCGCCATCTAAAATACGGATAGCAAGCTCAACTTCTTCTGCACCTGTCAGTAAATCGACACGTCCAATTTCTTTTAAATACATTCTCACTGGATCATTGATTTTAACGCCGGGCGGTACACTAAGGTCATTCAAATCAAATTTTTCTTCCGCAACTATTTTGCCGTCTTCTCCGGCTTCTTCATCAGCTTTACGGTCCATCTCAATTCCTTGCACTTCAAGCAAGTCAAGGAATTCCTCGAACTGTTCAGGCTCCATTTCAAATACAGATAATTTTTCAGTTACCTCATCAAGCGTAAGTTCACCTGTTTTCTTTCCGGCCTCCAACAGATTTGCTTTCACTTCTTCAACAGTCATTTCAATTTCCATATCTTCAGATTGTTCTTTTTTACTCATCTTACCCGTTCCTCCTTAGTACACCGGAAAACGACTATAATGTCGTCAATGATTTCCGGAGCTGTATAATTTCCCTGGCCAGCTCCAGCGCCCGGGTATGATCATTTGTTTTTTCTGCTTCTTTTGATTCATGGATTTTTGCCTGAATTGTCAAGCTGACTTTATATCTTTCCAAATGATTAATGCAATCAGCAATTTCTTCTTCTGAGTGTTCGGGATCTCTTTCAACCATTGCAGACTCCAGAACGATTTTTCTAAGTTCCCGGTCTTCCAATGATTCTGCAAACCTGTGGAAATCAGGTGATCCATGTTGTTCGTAAAACCCGGCAAGCCTAATGAAAATTGTTACATAATCTTCCCGGACGAACAGGTTTTGCTTATCCTCACGTATACGATCAAACAGTTCCCCGTCACTTAACAAATGATAGAGCAACAATCGCTCCGCACGTTCGGTACCTGTTTTCTTCCTCATTGGAACAGCATGCTGAGGACGCAGTGCCTCCTCATATTTCGGTTCCATTTTCGCTTTCTTTGCCTGATGTCCGGCCATTTTTATAAATTGCTGATTAATGGCTTCGATTGACACACCCGTTACTGTTGAAAGCTGCCGGAAGTAAAGATCCCGCTCTACTGGCGATGAACGCTTTGCCAATTCTTCCAAAACTTCATGGATATATTGCAGTACATCGTTTTCATAAGATAAGTTTTTAGATCGCTTTGCATATGCCATTATAAATGACATGAATGAATGGGGATTACCGATGACCTTTTCACGAAAGGCATCACCACCATGCTCTGTAATGTAATCGTCAGGATCCATCTTTCCCGGCAATAACGCAATTTTAACATCCAGCCCTTTTTGAGTAGCCATATCTGCAAATCGCTTTGCCGCTTCCCATCCTGCATCATCTCCGTCACAGCAGATGATAAGATCTTTAGCAATTCTTTTTAATTTCAAAAGATGTGTGTCCGATAAAGATGTGCCCATTACAGCAACACTATTCGTCACACCTGCACGATCAGCCGATATGGTGTCCATAAATCCTTCAAACAGTATTACTTTACCCGTTTTCCGGACGTTAAGACGTGCATTGTGAAAATTGTACAGAATATGACTTTTTTCGAATATCGGAGTTTCAGGACTATTCAAGTATTTGGCTTCCTGTTTCGATCCAGAAAGAGTCCTCCCGGAAAATGCAACAACATTTCCATTATCGTCATGAAGCGGAAACATGATACGTGCTCGAAATCTGTCAAAATAGCCTGTCCCATCGTCTTTCATGATACAAAGCCCGGCTCGTTCCATTTCCTTCATATCGAAACTCTTGCGCTTTAGTAGATTCGACAGCGCTTCATTATCGTTTAGCGACCACCCGATTCCATATTTTTCGATACTCTCCCTCGTAAACCCTCTTTTTTCAAGATATTCTAGTGCTTCTTCACCTTCTACAGTGTTTAGGAGTAGATGACTATAAAAGTTTGCTGCAAGAGCATGTGCCTCAATCATGGATTTAAATTCGTTGTGCGGCTTCGCTCCGGAACCTTCACTTATGGCAGAATCGACTTCAATACCTGTCCGGTCAGCAAGTTTTACAACCGCTTCTGTAAATGGGCTATTTTCAATATCCATGACGAACGTAATTGCATTACCACTAGCGCCGCATCCAAAACAATGGAAAAGTTGTTTATCTTCTGAAACAGAGAAAGAGGGTGTACTTTCGCCATGAAATGGACAAAGCCCAAACCAATTTTTCCCTCTTTTTGTAAGTTGTACATACTCCCCGATTAGATCGACAATATCAGTCTTTGATCGGACGGCTTCTATGGTCTCTTCTGGTATTCTCGTCATCCTATCACCAACCACTCTATCTAGATTGAATTCGAGATAGTATTCAAAAATCCTTCATATTCGACAAATTATTTTCGATTATACTCGGAATCTTTCATATTACACTAATATAGAGGGTTTATCTCTATATAAACCTCGCATTTTATAAAAACTTTTTTATCATCCGCAAAAGAAGAACCAACCCGTAGTAACGGCCGGTCCTTCAATATCACTGTGTCCATGTTTTAAACAGCCACTCATTCATGTGCACAACAGTATTTCTCAATTTTTATTTAACGATTGCGACTCGTAATTTCGCTAAATATAACGTTGGCGGTTTCTTCAACAGCCCGGTTCGTTACGTCGATAACCGTGCAGCCGATTTTTGAAACTACATTATTAAAATGTGTAATCTCGGCTTCAATCCGATCGACTCGCGCATAATTCGCATCATCCTTCAAACCAAGCGTGATAAGTCGTTCTCTACGAATAGAATTTAATTTTTCCGGAGAAATCACAAGCCCGAAACATTTAGCAGGATCGATCATATACAGCTCTTCCGGCGGATCCACTTCGGGCACTAGTGGAATATTCGCCACTTTGTAGCCTTTATGTGCAAGGTATTGCGACAATGGCGTTTTCGAGGTTCTTGAAATACCTACGAGAACGATATCCGCTCTCATAACACCCCGCGGGTCCCTTCCATCATCATACTTAACGGCGAATTCAATTGCTTCTATTTTTTTAAAATAATCTTCATCCAGTTGCCGCACAAGTCCCGGTTCTTCTAGCGGCTTTTCACCTAGTTCCATACCAATCCGTTCAATGATAGGTCCGAGAAGATCGATGCACTGAATTTCTTTTGACTGACATTGTACTTTTAGTTTTTGGCACATGGCGCTTTTCACAAGTGTATAGACAATGATTGCATTTTGCTGTTTCGCTAAATAAACAATTTCATCAAGTTGCGATTCTTCCTCTATATGGGAAAACCTTTTTATCAAAACTGTTTCAAGCCCTTGTCTGAATTGACTTGCCGCCGCTTTTGCAACAAGGTCGGCCGTTTCTCCGACTGAGTCGGAAACGATGAACAAAGTTAACTTCCTCATAGTATCCTCCTCATAATTCGTGTTCATCCGCAAGCGAAAGGAAAGCTGCGGTAATGTTTGTTTTTGTAATTCGTCCAACAACTTCAAGTCCATTCCCGTTATTATTTATAACAGGTAGTGAATCGATTTGCTGGTCAATCATTTTCTTCGCCGCATGAAGAAGCGTATCCTGCTTTTCACAATACGTAATATTTGGCATTCTAGTCATAATCACGTGGACCGGAATCTTTTCCAGCTCATTGTTTCCCAGACTTGTCCTTAGCAAATCTTTCCTTGAAAGGACCCCTGTAAGAAATGAAAACCCATCAACAACAAACAATGTTCCGACATCTTCTAGGAACATTTGACAAATTGCGTCATAAACCGATATATTCTCATCTACGACGACGGGAATTGACTGGAAGTCACGTACTTTCATATCGGTCATACTGTCAGAAACAGATTGGGCAGGTCTTTTGCCTGAATAAAAGTAGCCCACTCGAGGTCTCGCATCCAGAAAACCAGCCATCGTTAAAATAGCTAAGTCAGGACGGATTGTTGCCCTCGCCAGCTTAAGCCGTTCCGCGATTTGTTCGCCGGTAATCGGGCCATCCGCTTTAACGATTTCAAAAATCTCGCCCTGACGCTTATTCAGTTCCATCTATGTCACCGCCCTAAGCGTTCAATTGTTTATCCTTGATTATTATATACGAAGACGCGTGCTATTGCGAAGAAAGCGGAACCATGCTAAACTGAATTAGAATTGAATAGGCGAAGATGGGTTAATAAGTAATGTCATTTAAAGCGAACGGGGATAGTGAAAGCCCGTAAAGATATGAAACGGCAACCTTGAGCCATCGCACTAGTAAAGAGGGCTGTTTATGCAGCCAATTAGGGTGGAACCGCGGGTAATCATGCACTCGTCCCTGGACTTTTTGTCCAGGGATGGGTGCTTTTTAATTTGATTCAGCATAAGCCCCCGCTGAACCAAATTAAAGCCTCCGGCGGATGTCACAGATTTTGAGGGGAATGGAAAGGCAACCTAAGTTCGCCGCATCCTGCGGGCACAAGCTCAATTCAAAATCCGGACACAAATCCGCCAAGGCGTATTTGAATAATAATTGGAGGGATTTACTATGTCAATGGAACAAGTCGTTAACTTAGCAAAGCAAAGAGGTTTTGTTTTCCCGGGCTCTGATATATACGGAGGCCTTGCAAACACGTGGGATTATGGTCCTCTCGGTATCGAATTGAAAAATAACATCAAAAAAGCTTGGTGGCAAAAGTTCATTCAGGAATCGCCGTATAACGTCGGACTCGACGCAGCGATCCTAATGAATCCAAAAGTGTGGGAAGCTTCAGGTCATATTGGCAACTTCAATGATCCGATGATTGACTGCAAAAAATGTAACACACGCCATCGAGCTGACAAACTTATTGAAGATGCACTAGATGCAAAAGGGATCGAAATGGTTGTGGATGGCCTGTCTTTCGACAAAATGGCAGAACTCATTAATGAACATAAAGTGGTCTGCCCGACTTGTGGCGCTATGGACTACACTGAAATTCGCCAGTTTAACTTGATGTTTAAAACATCTCAAGGCGTTACGGATTCATCAGCGAATGAAATTTTCCTTCGTCCTGAAACTGCACAGGGAATTTTTGTGAATTTCAAAAATGTCCAGCGTTCAATGAGAAAGAAAATGCCTTTTGGTATCGGCCAAATCGGGAAAAGCTTCCGTAATGAAATTACACCTGGAAACTTCACATTCCGTACCCGCGAGTTCGAACAAATGGAATTGGAATTCTTTTGTAAGCCCGGCGAAGACATGGAATGGTACGCGTTCTGGCGCGAGTATTCAAAACAATGGTTACTAAACCTAGGTTTGACTGAGGATAATATGCGCTTACGTGAACATGATGAAGACGAACTTTCCCATTACTCAAAAGGGACTGTCGACATCGAATACAAATTCCCATTCGGCTGGGGTGAACTATGGGGCATTGCGAACCGAACTGATTTTGACTTGAAACGCCATATGGAACATTCAGGTGAAGATTTCCACTACCTAGATCCTGTGACAAACGAGAAATTTGTACCTTATTGTATCGAGCCTTCACTTGGCGCGGACCGTGTAACACTTGCATTCCTTTGCGATGCATTCGCTGAAGAAGAACTAGATGGCGACGACAAACGTACCGTTCTTCGTTTCCACCCAGCGCTTGCTCCGGTAAAGGCTGCTGTTCTGCCGCTATCGAAGAAACTTGCGGACGGTGCGGATGAAGTCTATGCGGAACTGCGTAAGCATTTCAATGTCCAATACGATGATGCACAATCGATCGGCAGACGCTACCGTCGTCAAGATGAAATTGGAACACCATTCTGTATAACGTATGACTTTGATTCCGAAGAAGATCGTCAAGTGACAGTTCGCCACCGTGACTCTATGGAACAAACGCGTATGCCTATTTCAGAAGTGAAAGATTATATTGCAAAACACCTTGAATTTTAATCTGAGCTGCTGAAATTAGATGTAGACAAAACAAAAAACTGCCTGACACCGATTGTACTTTGGAGTCAGGCAGTTTTTTTGCTGTGGCCGGAAATGACGAAGTCATTTCCAGCCATGTAGGATTACTATCTCCAACGACTAAAATTTGAATAGATTTAGCTATTTTTCGTTTCTCCCTATTTATTCACACGGTTTTTATAATAAATTTGAAAGTCAGTCCATTTCCCATTTTCATATGAAAATGCTTCCCTTGTACATTCATAACGGAAACCCGTGCTCAATGCCAACTTTTTGGATGGTTCGTTATCCATATTGATATGTAGTTCGATTCGATTGAAGTTCAGTTCATCGAAAAACAACGCACTTGCCGCTAGGACGCTTTCTTTCCCATAGCCTTGCCTGAAATATTGATTATGTATGGAGTACCCCATCATCGCCCAATCGTAATCCATTCTGCGAATCGTTATCAACTCTACTTTCCCTACATTGGCACCATCTTCTTTTCTAAAAACCCCAAGTATATACATTTCATCGTTTTCTGCCGCCGCGTTAAATCCTTGAATCCAGTCCGCGAACCACTCTTTTGTATAAGTCGATGAATCCTCGCTGAAACCATCATCATACTTGTATTGCGAAGGTAATCTATTGTTAAATCCTTCATTCCATTGATCATAATCTTCTGTTTCAAACGGGCGTATGATAAGACGCCCGGTATCGATAAACAAATTTTTCTCCATCGTTCCCCCTCCATTCATGCCACACCTTTTGCGTTCTGATAAATCACAATACGTAATACAGCTAAGAACTGTTTTAGTTTAGACAACAATACACACTAATAGCAATTTTGAGTCATACGAACGTACTCTTCGACTATCAGATTTTTCAATTCATGTTATCTCGTAATTTTAAAAGAAGGTAAGTAAACAGCAATACAATGATAAATCCGCTATATTGCCGGACTTCCTCAATCTATTTAACGTCGTTCTTCCCCAGGGTGATATCTTATACCGTCGTGTCCTGAAAATTCCATACCTCCGCAAACAGGATAACCGAGTAGTCCCAATCATCTCCATTAAGAACCAATTTCATAATCTAACTGTTTTAAAAAACCTTCCATATAATCATGTCGTTGCTCTGCGAGTCGCTTGCCTTCTACTGTGAGCATCAAATCTTTTAACAACAACAACTTTTCATGAAAATGAGTGACCGAGGCTGTTTCCTTGCTACGGTAGTCTACTTCGGACATATTATCACGAACCACCTCTTCTGTATCGTACAGCTTCCTTCCCTTTGCACCGCCAAACGCAAAGGTCCGAGCAATCCCAATAGCACCGATCGCGTCAAGCCGGTCTGCATCCCGAACAATGGCTCCATCGATGGAGGTGATATCCTTCGCATTACCCCCACTAAACGACACGCTTTTGATGCACGCTAATACTCTCTTTGATAATTCATCGTCAGCCCCAATTAGCTGTAAAATTTCTAGCACAGTTGGATTGTCATCTGATTTATATTTAGCATCCTCAATGTCATGCAACAGAACGGCAAGTCGGATGACTTCCTCATTCGCTGAAGGTTCTTTAGTCAAAATTCCCATTGCATTTTTCATTACACGTTCAATATGAGCGAAATCGTGACTTGCATCGAACTTATTGTAAATCACAGTGACAATCTGCTTGCATTTTTCAATCATGTCCACCATATACAATCACTCCTATAATTAATTAATATCTCACAGAAAAGAACGTCTGAATATTTAGGCATATCATTGACGCACAATGTCGATTCATGTATAGTTAGTAAATCCATGTATTTAATGGATGGGACATCGAATCGCCGAGGAGGAATGTACATGTACCAGGGAAAAGTCAAATGGTTCAGTAATGATAAAGGCTATGGTTTCATCGAAGCGGATGACGGGGAAGATGTGTTTGTCCACTTTACCGGTATTCTATCTGAAGGCTTTAAAACGCTCGATGAAGGTCAATCCGTATCCTTCGAAATCATCGAAGGGAATCGCGGTCCTCAGGCAGCGAATGTCTTAAAACTTGGAGATGAATGATAAAAAACAAAAGCACTTGTCCAGAGGCTTATGTCATAGCCTCTAGACGCTGGAGTTTAGACGTTAAATCCCCGAGTAGTAATTAGCCCATAATACGAAATGCTATAATTTTCCGGATAAAACAAAAATCCCGCTGATGCACGTTCCAGCGGGATATTATTTTGTAATTTTATTCATTTCTTGACCTAAAAATTGAAGCTGTTCTCCTATTGTACATGTCGTAATACAAAACTTATGTGATCCTGCCTTGCCTTTATCTTTAGACAGTTGAGTTTTTAGGAAGCAGCCTTCACAATAAGTATCTAGGATCCCATCGATTTCACTCATAACGATTGTCTTATTCATATATATACCTCCAAAAGACACGATTCATTTATTCTAATACGATTTGTAAATTGGTGCAACAATACAAGTAAATCGAGGTGTTTAGTAAATGATTGAATTATACGTAGATGGTGCAAGTGCAGGAAATCCTGGAAAAAGCGGTATTGGTATTTTTATAAAAGGCGAAGGCCATACGTTGAAGTTATCTGAACGAATTGAACCCACAGATAATCATACAGCGGAATTTCAAGCATTATTACGCGGTTTGGAGGAAACAGCTAAGCTAACGACTGGAATGGTATCAGCCCGTTCGGATTCTCAAATCGTCGTCATGGCCGTTGAAAAAGAATTTGTTAAAAATGAAAAACATAAACAAACCTTAACGAGCATTCTTGCTATCGCAAAAACGTTCGACTTCTTTTTCATCAAATGGATTCCCGATGTGGAGAATCGTGCAGCAGATGCCCTGGCACGAGAAGCTATTCATAAAAAAGACTAAACAGCTGAATTTCAACCTTTTCTGTTTCACTTCTTTTCAAATGATAAAGATAGCCCATCCTCTCATTCAAGGATGGGCTATCTTTGCGCCCCTTACGTCATTATTAGATTTATGGTTATCTGCAATATCTCCTAAAACATTTGCAGATTTATACCTTTTTAAGTTACGCCCTCATAAAGGTCACCGTATTGTCTAGCAGGTCATACAGAACCCACTCGCAATTATTGACGACCGCCCCGACATTAACGAGGACCTTCTTTCCATTTACATCATATGGCACTCCGAATTCAATTTCTTCATTAATACCATTCCGTGATAATCTGGATATATGGCTATGCCCATAAAATACAGGAGATTTACTCAATTCTACAACTTCGTGCGCCCAAGGTTCACTGCCCCATTCCCACTGATGGCCGTGGATGATTGTCGCATTGGCGATTTCAAACGTTTCCGGCATAGTCGAAAGTTTTTCGCGTAGTGGATCATTCGTTTCTGTAATCATCAAAATCCGATCTTCCTGGTTTCCACTTACAGATAGAAAAGTTAACAGGTCAGTGAAGCCTTCGGGAATGATCATTACATCTTCAAGCTGTGTATACTTCTTATCTGTGATATCTTTTTTACTAATTGTACATTCAAACAGATCGCCAGTTCCGACGCGGACTGCTTCCGGGGATTTTTCCGATATGTCTGCAAGTACTTTTTCCAAATCCTCCTTAGAGGAATGTATGTCTCCTAGCAGCGCGTAATACAAATTATCACTCTCCAAATTCCGTTAATACGTTTTGATGAAAAAGCCTTCCGTCTCCGACCATTCACAATAGGCAATTTTGCTCGGATCGAGATAACCTTTTTTCGCCAGTTCGTCCATCAGCCAGTCGCTATCTTTCCCTGCAAAGGTAAGCACTTCTACTTTTACTTTACCTTCGTCGACGAGCAGAACGGAAGGCTCCTCTTCTTTCGCTTCTTCTTTTAAATCACCGTTCGTTAAGGCTTCGTATTTCACATATTTATTGAGTGTAACATCCCCGCCTGGCTCAAGGAATAAATCACGAACTTCCCGAAGTGAGAAGACACCCTGCTTCCGGAGAGCAGAACGAAGCTGTTCCATTTCAAGATGGTGTTGGTTAAACTTTTTCATGTCAAGATTGCCGTTGCTGATAAGTTTGACTGGTTCACCCTTTAGAAGTATGCGGATTGGATTCCATTGCTTAGTAGCCCTTTCAATGAGATAGATAAGCACTCCCCATAATACAATCGCAAACAAAAAGTGAGTAATTTTTATTTTTTCATCAAATAGACTTTCTTCAAGAATACCACCTAGTACGAGCGTATAGACGAAATCGTAAGGTGTTAACTGTGCAAGTTCTTTCTTACCGAGAAGTCGGATGACGGTGAGTAGTGAAACCAATCCGACGACGAGTTTCAGCAATGTATCAAGATACATATCCAGTACCCCTCCTAAAAGATCGTAATACTGGAATATACCCTATCTTGCTGAAATTAGACCCTACCCTATCTCGATTTCTGCGTCTTCAATTGAAATCCAGTCGCTGTAACTTCCTACATATAAACGGACATTTTCATAACCGCTGTGCTTGAGCGAAGCATACAGTGGTGCTGCTGTCACACCGCTTCCACAATATACCGTTACCTCTTCTGCTGGATTCACGACAGTATACAGTCGTTCTTTTACAATTCCGTCCAACTTGAAGATGCCCTCTTTCTTCAGTTGTTCCCAGTCAAAATTCAGCGCTCCGGGAATCCGGCCGGCAATTGGATCGATTGGTTCTTTTTCTCCCCGGTATCGCTCCGCGGAGCGAGCATCCAAAAGGATACTAGCTGTTCCCCCCACTACTATTTCCTCAACGAATTGCCTTGGGGCATAGATGGTTTCATCCCAATCTGGTGAAACTGAAGTAGACAGCGGCTCCGGTACACGATTATCTATTGGAAAACCCGCTTCTTTCATTGCTGCAAATCCTTCAAGTGCAATAAACGAATTTTTAAATCCAGCATATTGCAATAGCCACCATGCACGTGCAGCAAAAGGATTTCCGCCGTCATCATAAACGATTATTTGGTCATCCATTTTAAGTCCGCTTGTTCTAAAAAGTTTTGTCAAGGCTGTCTTTTCTGGCATAGGGTGTCTGCCAGCAGACTCCGTCATATTGGACAAATCACGTTCCAAATCCCAGTAGATTGCACCCGTTACATGACTTTCCGCATATTTACGTCTGCCTTCATCCCCATCTTGCAACGAAAAACGTGTGTCCACCCATTTAGATTTAGCATAATCAATATCAGTTATCGAAACAAACACATTAGCCAATTAAACCAGCTCCTCAGCTTGTAATTTCCCATACACTTTACGCCATTCGCTTAATTGTTCTGTACCTTGAAGAAGTGTTCGCTCAGATGCAATCTGATTGAGGCTTTCGTTCAGCAAGTGCTGCCTAAGCCCTTCCGCTTCACTTTCAATCCAGCGATCTGCCCACTTTTCAAGCAATTCTTTTTCACGGCCAAGATAGATAGATGCATCTTCCTTCAATAATTCTTCGAGTCGGGTTTTCAATACATCGCGTTCTCCCTTTTCAAAGAATGCTTTCTGATTTTTAAACAATCTGTTGACACTTCCGTAGATGTTAGGGTCGGTGTAAGGAAACCCGAATGATAACATGTCAGCATCCTGCGGTTCATATGGTGAAGGGACAATAGAACTATCCTTTTCGTTTATCCCTGAAATTTCTAAACGTTGGCGACTGTTCAACTGCTTTTTCATAAAGTTCAGCATCCGTAAGTTCGTTACTTTAAGTTCCTGTGTCAAATCGAAGCCGATCATCTGCACAGTCTCCGCAAGTGCCCCTTTCAATGCACGGTCTGCAGAATTATTGACGAAAACAGAAGGACTATATGCTTCTTTGAAGAAATCGCCGAAACGCAGAAATACACGTTGCAAAATATAATAGACGAGTTCACTTAATTCATTGTGAGTAGCTTTTGTAAGTACTTGCGTAAAGTTAAGTGCGAAATGTTGACGCACTTCTCCTTCAAGCTTATTCAATTCTTCTAGTCTTTCCGCCTTACGCGTCCGATTCAATTCTGTCCGGGAAATAAGTGAAGAAAGCCGTTCTATCGTTTTCACTGCTTCTTCTTCTAGTGCCTGAACCGCCAGTCCTTTCAAGTCATACTCGAGGAAATGATGGAATTCCTCTTCGAAAGGTGCCATGAATGAATCTATCCGTTCATCCATTTTTGCAGCGAGCGCTTGTAAACTTGAAATCCCATGAACTCTAGGATTGCGGATACCAAATTTCCGGAGTTCGTCTCCAACGAATGTTTTGACAGCTTCCGCTTCTTCCTGATCAGATGCAAGATCAATTGCATTGACGATAAAAAACATCTTATCAAGTTCAAATGCATCTTTCACTCGTCCAAGCTGGACAAGGAACTCTCTATCTGCCCTTGCGAATGCATGATTATAATACGTGATGAAAAGAATCGCGTCGGCGTTTCTAATATATTCAAATGCAACGTCAGTATGCCGTGCATTAATGGAATCAGCCCCTGGTGTATCAACGAGGGTAATTCCTTTGCGGGTTAATGCGCAATCATAGTAGAAATCAATCGAGTCGACGAAACAACTTCGGTCTTCTTGCGCCACAAACTTAACGAATTCTTCCTGCTCCACTTTTATAATTGTGCCTAGCACTTCACTATAAATCGGATATCCTTTTTTGAATGCGGCTATAAAAGCTTTATGAATATGAAGATTTTCATCCGTCAATTCAGTATTCAGTGCATCATCAGCTTTGTTAAACGCTTCTACCAATGATGTGGCAGCAACACCAAGCACATCGAATGAGCGTAAAACATCCTCTGTCATCCGCTCTTCCGTTTTTAATAGAATATCAGCTGTTCTATTTTCTTTATCTGTAGAGACTGGACGTATTCGATTGATGGCCGCTGTTGTCGGATTAGGGGAAACCGGCAAAACATTTTCACCAATTAAAGCATTAGAAAAGGATGATTTTCCAGCACTGAAAGCACCGAATAACGCAACAGTAAACTCTTGTCCATCAAGTCGGTCCGCTTTTTTCCGTAGGTAATCGGCTGTCTCAAGAAAACCCGGGATTTTTTCAACCGAATTTGCGATATGGATGGCATGGCGAATCACATATTCCGAGTCAGAAGCATTTGCTTCCGGTTCAAGTTGCTTGGTTTCCTCCTCCCGTCCAAGTGGTGTCTCAAGGCTAATCACTTCCTCATTGAATTCGACGATTTTGAGCGTTTTCTGTGTTTTCCATTGTTGAAGGAGTTCTCTGACCTCTATTGACGAGCCGACGATTTCGTTTCCAAGACTATCCAATTGAGTTTCTACGTCACGCACTTGTTGAATCGCATTTAACTTCTCACTCAGTCGGTATACTTTTTGCTCGAGAATGCCCACATTGTCATTACCAGCTATTAACGCTGTTTGGGCCATCTTGTGTTTCCACTCCTCGGTCATCCTCCGGAAAGCGTTTAGTATCGTTGTTTTCATACGTTCAGAATAATTGAGGACAGTGTCACCGGTAATAACGTCTGAAACATTGAATTCTTTTTCTATATCAGTAAACGGAATTGTCATATTGATTTCGTCAATCGCAAGGGATCTTTCATCCGTCAATATGCCCGCTTCTTTCAACGACTTTTTCATAAGTGTTTTCAGATGAACTTCAATCTGTGCATGCACAAGTTTTCCCATATTATCGGCAAGCGCATTTTTTCGCCTTTCCTTTTCTTCTATCGTCTTTTTCGCACCGAACAAAATACCAACTTTAAATCGGGAAGACAAAGATTCCAAGTAATCTTTCAATAATTCGCGTGTTTCATATGGAGTTATCGCTGCACTTTCTAATAAGCTGTTTCTTGCCTTTTCAAATGTTGAGGAAAATGCATCCCCGGAGAGAAGCTTCAGCATTTTTTTTGATTCTGCTGCCTCTTCTTTAAGCTCAGCTTGCTTAGTCCATTCATCTTCTGAAACAATCTCGGCAAACGTGTTTTTGCGTTCTTCAATTTCGTCAGATAAAAATTGAGCATGCTCATCTTTTAATTTTAATAACGTTTGCTTAGCATTGTCGACGAATCGATCTTGCCAGTTTTCCATAGATCCATCAATAATCGCTTTTACACTGCTAAAATCACTGTTTGGATGTGCAAGATCTTTCAACGATGTATAAAAAATGCCTTTTGGTATGACACCCCACATTTTAAATGAATCCTCAACCGATTTTTTAAAATCGGCAAATGATAATTCACTATCGCGGTGTTTATCGATTTGGTTAATGATTAAATAGACGTTATCATTGTAGCGCATTAATTCTTTTGTGAAACGGAAATTCAACTCCGATTGCACATGATTGTAATCCATCGTATAAAAGACTAAATCTGCGAGATGAAGTGCTGATTCTGTTGAAAGCCGGTGCGCATCGTCTGTTGAGTCAACACCAGGCGTATCCATAACAGTAATCCCTTCCGGTAAATTCGATTCCGTATGCCCAATTTCAACGAGCGAAACAGCCACGCCGTCCTTGCTGAACGACTTGACAGCAGCCGGGAATCCATGACCTCCGTATTTTACTGCTGTTCCGTCCGTGTGGTGGATAATAGCAAAATCCGTCGCGGTTTTTCGTACTTTTACAATATTGGCGCTCGTCGGTATAGGGCTTGAGGGCAGTAAATCTTGACCAGTTAGCGCATTAATCATAGATGATTTACCGGCAGAAAAATGTCCCGCAAATCCAATCGTATATTCTTTGTCTATTAGTTTTTTGGCGAATAGCGCCGTCTTCTCAAAGCGGTTTTCATCTTCATTTGTTTTAAAAAGTAAACTGTAGGTCGCGGCTTGTTCTAATAACTTCTCTAATTCTGGCATTTATCTTTCGATCCCTTCATCAATTGCTCTTTACATCATACCATTTTTCGGACCTCGTATTATTAACAAAGTTTTTTAACGCAAAATTTGTCGATTCTTGTTTTACTATATCTTTCTCCATGGTATAATCGACCCACGATATCATTTCAGAAAGGCGGAAGCTTAAATGAGCACTTCTAAAAATATACAAATGATTTTAAATGGTACAATTTCTTCACTGACAAATGTTATTCCGGTAAAATTGGACGTCCTTGCTCCGTCGATTACCGTCCAACCATATGAACAAAAAGAGATTAGCGTCTTAATAGGACTAGTCGGCGGTATAAAAGGAAGACTTATTATTGATACATCGATAGAAGACATCAACACGATTGGACAAGCGATGTTCGGCATGTCTATTGAAGGTGAAATGATTGAATCATTCACAGGTGAACTCGGTAATATGGTTGCTGGAAATCTATGTACTCTATTAGAAAAAGATGGGCTTATCCTTGATATCTCCCCTCCGACTGTCATGACAGGGACAACGAAATTTTACGGCTTTAAGCAGGCATTTAAGTTGCCCGTCAAAATTGACGGCGGTGGAATGTTAACTATCCTTCTAACAATTGATGAAAATTAACCTAAAACAGTCCCTTTCCCGGATTATGCCCGGCTAAAGGAACTGTTTTTATTTTTATAAATTATATAAATTTGTATACTTGTCAGACAAATAATCAGCTAAGTATTTGGCATTCAATCCTTCACCTGTCGTGTCTTTAATAATTTCAAGCGGTTGTTTCATTTTACCAAATTTATGGACATGTTCCGTTAACCACTCTAAAATCGGGTTAAAATCACCGGTTTTACATAGTTCATCGAAGTTAGGCAAATCTTTCAGCATGGCAACTTTCAACTGGGCAGCATACATATAGCCGAGCGCGTAGGAAGGGAAATAACCGAATGATCCTCCAGCCCAGTGGACGTCTTGAAGAATCCCTTCACCGTTATTTTCCGGTCGGATACCCAGATAGTCCTCATATTTATCATTCCAGATTTGAGGAAGATCTTTCACTTCGAAATCGCCGTTGAAGATCCCTTTTTCAATTTCATAACGAATCATGATGTGAAGTGGATACGTCAGTTCGTCTGCTTCAATTCGTATGAGGGATGGTTTTGAGACATTGATCGCACGCAGGAAGTCCTCCAGTGTTACACCTTCAAACTGTTCAGGTGAGTGGCTCTTTAATAAATCAAAGTTATACTTCCAGAAGTTTTCATTATGCCCGACGAATTGTTCATAGAACAATGACTGGGATTCATGGATTCCCATCGAAGTTCCATCTGCAACTGGCAGTCCTTCAAGTTCTAGATCGATGTTTTGCTCGTAAAGAGCATGTCCACATTCATGAATGGTGCCAAAGACAGCAGAACGGAAATCATTTTCATCGTATTTCGTTGTAATTCGGACATCGCCTATATTGATGCCTGTTGCAAAAGGATGCACAGTCTCGTCCAAACGGCCCGCTTCGAAATCATAACCAAGTTGCTTCAATATTGCATGACTGAATGTTTTCTGAGCTTCTTTCGGAAATTGTTTGAATAAAAATGACGTATCAGGTTGGTTGCCTGATTCGGAGATTCTCTTCACAAGAGGCACGATTGTTTCTTTTAATTGGCCGAATACCTCATCAATGATATCCGTTGTCATCCCCGGTTCATACTGGTCAAGCAATGTATTATATGGGTTGCCATCTTTCTCGCCCCAATAGCCAATGAACTTTTTTGTCGTAGCAATAATTTTTTCAAGATATGGAAGGTACATGTCAAAATCTGCTTGTTCTTTTGCTTCTTCCCATGCGGATTCCGATTGAGAAGTCAGAACGACAAATTCGCGGTATTCCTCTGCGGGAATTTTTTTGCTTAGGTCGTACTCTTTTTTCACTTCTTCAACAGTTTTCAACAAAATCGGGTTAAGTGTGTCTCTCCTATTGCCTAATTCTTCGAGGTAGCCACCCATTTCCTCTGAAACACTCATTTTAAATAACTCTGTCGACAAAGTACCGACCGCTTCCGATCTTGCCGGAATTCCCTTTTTCGGTGCCCCCGTGCGCATATCCCAATACATTATCGAAACGGCTTCCGAGTATGCGCTCATTTTTTTAAGCAAAGCCACAAATTTCTCTTCTGTTGACAAATCTTTTCCCCCTTACTTAATGCTTAGACCTTTATATTAACATAATTCGGTCAACTCATATATAGTTGTTGAAATAAAGAATTCCATCGAATTTGCTATTGCGCTTAGGGAAGCCTCTAGCATTAAGATATGAAAAGGTTGTACAATAAATGACGTTGGTGAAAGAAAATCCCCATCCCTTTAAAAGGAGATGAGGAGGATCTTCACTAACGTCATTTTTTTATAAATATATTGGATAAGGTAATCCTACTACCCGCTGATTTCCGTTCCAAGCGGACGCTTTCCGCGGGCACGGCCTCAGCCGCTTCCCTCGCTGCGCTCAGTCCAGGGTCTTCAGCTCGCGCTGTTCCCGCTGGAGTCGCCGCTTTCCACTTCAATCAGCTGGAGAGTCTAGGTAAGATAAATTCCCTTTATATAAATAGAAAACAAGTGAGATTCCCTATAGAATAGAAGTCGACTAAAACCATCATCCAAGAGGGAACTCACTTGTCTCATTCTAATTGTATTAAATCTTTACTTGATATTCAAGACCCAAACATTACTTTTGATGAAGATTGTGTAAAGGAAGGAACTTATAAAGGGAAAAGGTGTAAATATATTTCTGGAAAGTTATCATATACCCCCACACATTGTGGACAATGTGGTGTGAAAAACACCAACTTTACAGTCTATAAAAATGGCACACAATTATCTAGATTTACATTGCCCATTACAGGCGTAAATCCGACCTACCTACTACTACAGAAACAACGTTTCATGTGCCAAGCCTGTCAAAGCAGTTTTACTGCTAAAACGCCTATTGTTCAAATGAATTGTTTTATTTCACAAAATGTGAAAGCACAAGTCACACTTAAATCCGCTGAAGCACAGTCACTTACGTCTATCGCAAGGGATTGTTCTGTATCACCAACAACTGTTCAACGTCAAATCAACGAGGCCGCAAAACAATTTATCCCGCACTACAAGGCGCTACTCAAGCACCTTTCTTTTGATGAGTTCAAATATGCAAAAGATGCAATTGCCTTCGAATATATAAATGCGGAATCAGGCAACATATTGGATATCCTAGATCGACGTGACAATTTCACGATTAAGAATCACTTTATTGTGAACTACAGTTTAACGGATCGTAAACGTGTGGAAACCGTAACGATTGATATGAATGCAGGTTATGTAAGTGTGATTAAAGAATTATTTCCAAATGCGAAGATTATCATAGACCGCTTCCATTTGGTTCAGTTGATTAATCGTTCCATGAATAAGTGTCGTATCCAGGTTATGAATCAACTTAAAACGTCTAGTGGAGATGATATGAAGAAATATCGTCGCCTTAAGCGCTACTGGAAGCTATTATTAAAAAAACATTCAGATTTATCCAGCGTAGAATATAAGTATTATTCATTGTTTGGACAACGTACAGGGCAAAGTATTGTAGATGAGATGTTAGAATATGATCCTGCACTAAAAGAGAACTATGAACTTTATCAAGAATTAATGGAATCCATATCAAATAAGGACTTCGGAGCACTATCGTCTTGTTTAACAAATCCTGTTCCATCTGCAATTTCAAATTATATGAGAACAAGCTTGAAAACGTTGAGAAAACATCTTCCATTTATAGAAAACAGTTTTATTTACACCTACAATAACGGAAGAATTGAAGGGAACAACAATAAGATCAAGGTATTGAATCGTGTCGCCTATGGATATAGAAACTTCCAGAACTATAGAAAACGAATTCTGTTACACTTCAGGTTAAAACCATCGGTTAAACAGCAGGAACAAGGACAATTCCATTTTGACGCTGCGTAACATTTATGAGGATTTAATAGGCTTGAAAATCTTTTGTCTATTTTTATTTAATTTCCAAGTGCAATACTAGTTGTTTGGAGTGCAAGATGGCGACTCCAGCGGGAACAGCGCGAGCTGAAGACCCCACAGGAGCGTGCTTTTCGCGACGAGGAGGCTGAAGCCGTGCCCGCGGAAAGCGTCCATCTGGAACGGAAAACAACGGGATACATGGAGGACTATATGAAAAAGGACTATCCTAAAAAATCAGCTTTACTGACTTCTTGGATAGCCCTACAATAACTAAATTATGGTTGGCTACTATCCTTCGCCAACGTCATTTGACAAAGAACCTATGAAAAGACCCCTCCATCACTGGAAGGGTCTTCGAAATAGTTTTACTCACTCATCTTCATTTGAACAGGGAAAATACCTTCAATTTCAGCCTTCATTCTCTGTTCTTCTCCTTCTAGCAAGAGATGAACTGTCCCAGAATCGGCAGATGTCCGTATAAGACGGCCTGCGCCTTGACGTAACCTTAGCAGCATGAAAGGTAAATCCACCTCACGGAAAGAATCCTTGGCATGCTCTCGTCTTGCGTCAAACAATGGATCCGAAGGCGGTAATGGCAAGTCGTAAATAATAACACGTGTCAATGCATCTTGGGGAATATCTAGCCCTTCCCATAAATGATAGGAACACAAGACAGGCACTTTCTTCTGTTGGAAGTCACGCACAATAGAAGACAATTCTCTTTCACCTTCAAAAGCGATTCGATCTTGCCACACGGCGGGAACATGTTCTTTGAAATGATTCATTGCCCGTTCTGACTTGAAAAGAATCAGCGTTTGCTCACCGTCCTCCAGTAGTTCAATCGCTCGTTCCGCTTTACCACCAGCCTTTACATCCGTCGCAAACACTTTCATCACAGCATCATAATCAAACGGAGACTCCACCGAAAATGACAGGTAATCTTGAATGCCAAGACCATCTGCCAAATAGGTAAATGTTTCTCCGACAGATAATGTAGCAGATGAGAAAACGATTGGGGTGTTGGATGAAAACAGTTTTTCTCTTAAAATATCGGTTACAAGTCGCGGCATAATAACCAGTGTAGATTCACCTTCACGGCTTTCAAGCCAATCTACTGCATCATTTTGAGATGTGAAAAGGTCCATTGAATAAATATATTGATCGAGATATTCCTCAACCATTCTCAGATCATATGCGGGAATGATGTATAGTTCACCTTCAAATACGAATTCTTCAAGAAGCGCATTCGAGATTTTTACAACCTCTTTTCCGACTTCCAGAAGTTCAGGTGTTTTTTCAATCGCTTTCCGGTCGTTTTCCGTTGTATCCGCAAGCACTTCAAGCAGTGCGAAAAATGCTTCATGCGAATCAATTAAACGTTCCATAAGTTGCAGCGTCGTTTCTCTTATACCATCGACCATGATTCGTTCCAGCAGATTCAACAAGGTACTGTTCTGTACTTCATATGTCAATGCACGCTGAGCCGAATACTCAAGAAGATGGCCTTCGTCAAAGACAATCATCGATGGTTCCGGTAATAACGGTAATTGCCCTTGTCTTTTACGGGAATCTTTTGTCCAAATATGCTCCATATAGAAATCATGCGAACAAATAACAAGTTCGACAGATTCCCGGTAATGGTTGCGGTGGATTGTCTGCCCGCATCGGTTGCGAAGATCACATGCAGCGCATTGCTGGATTGGATGGAAGTTCACAGTCTTCCACTCTTCGTCGCTTAAATCTGGATAGTCCGAACGTTCCCCGTAAGGGCTTATAGATTGCAAAGAGGCAGTGCCATAGACGAAATCTGGAAGCTCATCTGCTACTACATCGACATAATCTTCATCAATTGTATTACCGGCCTCTTCCAAACGTTTCAGACAAAGGTATTGGTCACGTGATTTAGCTAAGCGTACATCGATGTTAAGTCCAAGCGCTTCACTAATCTTCCGAATATCGCCATCCTCTTTTACAAGTTGGTCAATGAGCGTCTCATCTGCACATGAAATGAGCGCCGGTTTGCCAGTATAGCGAGCGTAGGCAATTGCAGGAAGAAGGTAAGCAATTGTTTTTCCTGTCCCCACACCTGCTTCTGCGAAAAGGACTTTCTTTTCTTTTAGCGCTTGTTCGATTTGGAACGCCATAAAAATCTGTTCATCGCGGCATTCAAATCCCTTTTCAGTCAAGTCATCGTACAACGTATCCCCTATCCAGTCGTTCAATGACTCATAGAACGATTTTTCTTTTGATAATGGGAATGGCATCTTGCTTTTCATCATTTACCCCTTCCTATTTACATGCAAAAGGAAGAGGAGTTTCCCTCTTCCGCATTCTATCAATTATTGACGTTGTCCCCAGAACTGATACAAATCTGTTCTGATGAATCCGTTAAACAGTTTTCTCTTTTTCGTCGCTTTGTGACCGTACAATTTTTCGAAATTTTCTAATGAGGATAACATGTAAACAGACCATGAAGGATAGTCTTTCATTACCCTTCCAAGTTCATGCGTAATTTCTTCAGCCTCTTCAATTTCACCGAGCCGTTCGCCGTATGGCGGATTCCCGATCATAACACCATTCAAGCCTTCGACAGCTAAGTCGCGTACATCACCTGTTTGGAACTTGATTAAATCCACGAATCCGGCTCCTGCAGCATTTTCCTGTGCTACTTTTATCATTCTCGGGTCATAATCGAAACCTGTAATATCAAGCGGCTGGTCGTATTTTGCAAGATCTTCCGCTTCTTCGCGGACTTGATCCCAAATATTTTTGTTAATCCACGGCCACTCTTCACTTAGAAATTCACGGTTGTATCCAGGTGCAATGTTTTGCCCAATCATTGCGGCTTCAATTGCAATCGTCCCCGAACCGCAAAAAGGGTCAACGAAAGGACGATTCGGATTCCAGCGTGATACTTTTACAAGTGCCGCCGCAAGTGTTTCTTTCAAAGGTGCATCCCCTTGCGCAAGCCGGTATCCGCGTTTATGCAGCCCAGTACCACTTGAATCGATCGTCAATGTCACTTTATCTTTTAAAATCGAAACTTCTAATTTAAATAAAGGGCCCGATTCGTCAAGAAATCCAATTCTTTTATAAGCGATTTTCAAGCGTTCAACAATCGCTTTTTTTACGATGGCCTGACAATCAGGCACACTGTACAAAGTCGATTTCACAGATTTACCTGCAACCGGAAACGCTGCGTCAACTGGCAAAAAACGTTCCCATGGAATCGCTTTAGTCTGTTCGAATAAATCATCAAATGTCGTAGCTTCGAATTCTCCTGCAACAATACGAACACGGTCCGCTACTCGGAGCCATAGATTCGTTTTTGCAATTGCCAATTCGTCGCCTTGAAAATAGATCTTCCCATTTTCCGAAGTCGTTTTAAATCCCAGTGCTTTTACTTCATCTGCTACGATTGATTCGAGCCCCATTGCCGATGTTGCCACTAGTTTAAATTCAGTCATGCACTTCCAACTCCAATCCTATACCATCAATCATTTCAATGAATTTTGTGCGGTTTTCATTATATACGTTGAAGTAAAGATTTCCTACAAATACACTATAGCAATTTGGTGTACTCGCCTTCACTCGGTATATACACCTTATTCAATACTTCAACTTATTATAGTTCCATCTTTGCCAATGAATTTTCATTCTATTAACTAAGCTATATATATTGAAATAAAAAATTTCATTGAATTCGCTTCGGCTCCCCCTGTTAAGGCGCCTTCGCTCAGTTTATATACATATTCATTGGTTCCACATATAACTCTTAATTCTCCAAAAGAAAAGCTCCCCATCTTATTGGAGAGCAATCAATTTAAAAATAATACCATAGGTAATTCGATAAGCCATGTTTTGTTCCCGCGTACTCAAACGGCTTGCGCCTCGTACTTAGGGTGGTAATCATCTATCTACAGGTATACACCTGTCCCTTCCTAAGTTCATTTCCTTCGGAAGAGTGCCCCTACCATAGTTTGGGTTTCTCACTCGTGGGGTTTACCGCGTTCCATCTGACCCGTTTCCGAGCCAGCTACGTCACTGTGGCACTGTTCAGGGAACCTCATCCATATCCGAAGACTTAGGATTTATTCCCGCCGTCAACGCGCGTTGCGCGTTGCCACGGCTTATTCTTTCGCCGAGCACGAACACTACGGTCATCTCAGAACCGTGTGAGCATGGACTTTCCTCTACAACATAGGACGTTGCAGCGATTACCTGAATTCACACTATGATATTTTCAGTATACCGTACTTATGTTTCATTTACAATATATTATTCCTGATCAAAGAGCTTACTTCCAAATACATGCTTTTCCAGATTAGAAATACGCTTCAATATATCAAAGTTCGTCGTTCCGGCACTTCCTGCTGCAGGACGTTTTTGTGCAGAGTCAAGTTCTCTGTGCATGCGTTCATTTTCAGTACGTAATTCCGCAATCGTCTTTTTAAAAGCTTCATAGTCATGAATAATATCATCAAGAAAAAGGTCTACTTCTTCCTGATTATAGCCGCGAAGGCCGGTTTTGAATTCTTTCTCAAGAATCGTTTTAGTATCTAATTTAGTGTCCATGAAAATCGCCCTTCCGTCTCTGTTTACATACGGTTGATTATAACATATATTGACCGACATTGTCTTATTAAAGCGGATTTTCAACCGTTTTCTGTCGGTTCATGCGCTTGCCTGGGAAATAATTTTCTATTTATTCTTATTTCCCTCTTCAAAAAGTCATTCCCCATACGTTTCCGAAAACTGTCCGTCAAGTAGATATCCGCCTTCAATAGCCTAATCGCCTCTTTGGTAGAGTTTAATGCCCTGTTTAACTCTTTCAGCTTATGCTCATAAAGCTTCGCTAATTCCTCCAATGCGATAATTCGTTCACGTCCGATAAGACCGTCGGCCGCTATTGCGAATGAAGAGACTGCGTCTTCGTAAGCCTGTTCCTTTTTCAAGATGAACCCGAAGTGAAAATGTGTGGCAGGATGATCGATTCCATACTCAGCAATTACGCTTTCAAAAATTAGTTTACTACGGTCATGCGACTTTAGATCAGCAAACCATTTTCCGATATTGGTATGGGTACTCGCTGATTCCGGGCTATCTGTTTTCAATAGCAGATCAGTTGACCGTATATAAAGTGCGACCAGTGAAAGGATATCCCATTCATTATGGACGAGAACTTTCATAAGAAGTTCCGCCCGTCCATTTTTCACAGCATCTTGGTAGATGATTGGCGCCATATGTCCCGGGATATCTCCCTCCCTATGAAACCCGAGTTGTTCTTCTTCAATGGCAGGCAATCTAAACGTTGCCATTTCACCTTTCCAGATGCGTCTGGAGCCATGCAGCAAATCAATTTGCGTATGGTCAAGCAGCGGCGGTAATTCTCTGCGATTCATCGTCCAACGCGTTTCTACCATCGGGATATCAAAACTTTTGCCATTGTATGTAACGAGTGTCGATGGCTTTTCCCATAATCCCGTTGCATATAAGAAGGCGGCTTCATGGTCCGGACCCGGAAGGACATATTGCGTCATTTTAAAAGAGGATGCCGTCTGTTCAATGAACCCCATAAGGAATATCAACGTGCCCGCACCTTTCAAACCTGTCGTTTCTGTATCGAAGAACAGTAGCTGTTTAGAAAAATCCGGCGAAAGCGGATGCACTTCACCGGATTTCCTCCATTTATCGATCGTTGACTTCAATCCGGAAAGGGGGATGTTTCCGTGATGATAGTTCGCGTCGTATTCAACAATACGTTTGTAAACAATGCCGTGTTTATTCACAGCTTTCGTCAGACCGGCATCCAGCCACTGTTGTTCGTAAAAAGGAGGTTTCACAACAATCTTCACACTTTCTGCCACAGTTTCAGGTATCGCTTTATTATCTGTCTTCTTGAGCATTTTCTTCATTTGCATCAGTTTCTGTTCATATGACATCGCGTTCTCCTCCTGCCAGTGTATGAAGAAGGGAACCGACATCACGCTTCATGCCCATTCCAGCTTCTTGCGCTCCAATGCAGACCGGACAACCCGACTCGCAGCGGCAGGCAGATACATGGTCAGCGGCTTGCCGCAGCAAGTTGCCCCACCGATCAAAGATTTTTTCACTCAGACCTATCCCTCCTGGATAACTGTCATAAATAAAAATAGTCGGCTTTCCTGTATGGACGGCTTTGACTTGTGGCACGACATGGATATCTGTCTTATCACAGCGAACGAATAATGGGATGAATGACTGAATGGCATACGCAGCTCCCGTCATTGCATCGGTCAAACCTGCACCCGTCCATCCTTCCGGTATGTCAAATGCGTACCAGGTAGAAGAAGTATGTAATTCTTCCGCGGGCAATGAAATCGGACCAGAACCGATATTGTCATGCGTATCGAATCTGATTTTCTTGAAAATCGTCGGGATGGCAAGAACAGCGATATCTCCATAAGCTGCTTTGTTATCTCCATACGATTCTGCGTTATCTTCATTCATTACTTTCAGTTCCACTGCAAGATTGGCATCAGTGAAGTAATCGACATCGACTTCTCTGACATAAGCCTTCTTTTCATCCCAATCAAGTTCTTCGACTTGGAATTGCGTCCCTTGATGAATATAGATCGCTTCTTCATGGAGAAGCGTCATCGCGCTGAAGCGGTCCATTTCCCCGATTACCTTTGTCTCTTTCGGATAGGTTTTATCAATAATGATTACATTCTCCTGTGATGCGGAGCGAAGGCTCACTTCACTCGCCGGAAAACTATCTGTCATCCAATGCCACTTGTCTGTTGTCTTAATCAAAACACCTTCACTTTCAAGGAAGGCGAGCAGCTCTTGCACTTCGAATTCGCCGTACGTTTCCGTCGAAGAAAACGGCAGCTCAAAGGATGCACATTTGAGATGATCCATCAGGATAAACATATTATCCGGATGAATCCGCGCTTCTTCAGCCGATTGACCAAGAAGATACTCAGGATGTTCAATAATGTATTGATCGAGTGCTAAGGACTGCGCAACGTAAATGATGAGGGCCTCATCCTGTCGTCTTCCAGCACGACCGGCCTGTTGAAATGCACTTGCAATATTTCCCGGGTAACCCGTCATAATGCACGCTTGCAGTTGGCCAATATCAATGCCCAATTCGAGTGCATTCGTACTGACAACCGTACGAATATCTCCATCTCGAAGCCCCTTTTCAATTTTCCGCCGTTCAGAAGGCAGATAGCCTCCTCTATACCCCATAACTGTTTCATCAAACAGTTTTTTCTTCGTTAACGCTTTCATATACGTAACGAGCATCTCGACTCGTACCCGGCTTTTTGCAAAGATAATCGTTTGGATCCCTTCTCGATATAAAAGCGCAGCGATGTCACGAACTTCAAGCACCGCACTTCTCCGAATACCGAAAGTCGGATGGACGACCGGCGGATTATAGAATACAAAATGTTTTTTCCCTGCCGGTGCTCCATTTTTCACAATTACCTTCATATCTGAATTTATCAGCGACTCTGCCAGTTCTTGCGGATTGGCAATGGTAGCGGATGTACAAATGAACACTGGATTGCTGCCGTAATAGTTACAAATCCGTTTTAGCCTTCGCAGCACATGCGCAACATGACTGCCGAAAACACCTTTGTACGTATGCAATTCATCAATGATGATATATTTTAAGTTTTCGAATAACGAAACCCATTTCGTATGATGTGGCAAAATACCCGAATGAAGCATATCTGGATTTGTCAGCACGATATGGCCCGACTTTCGCACTTTAGACCTTAATCCAGGTGCAGTGTCTCCGTCATACGTATAACTAAGAATCGTTTCCCCGCTCGCTTCAATCAGTTCATGGAGATCCGCCAGCTGGTCTTGGGCAAGTGCTTTCGTTGGAAACAAATAAATGGCCCTGGATGTATCGTCTTCCAGGATGCTTTGCATAACCGGTAAATGATAGCAAAGGGATTTTCCAGAAGCGGTCGGCGTAACTGCTGTAAAAGAACTTCCAGTTGTAGCCAAGTCGAATGCTTCCCTTTGGTGGCTATATAACTTATCTATCCCTTTGGATGCAAGTGCTTTAATAATCGAAGGATGGAGTTTCTCTGGAAATTCTGCGTAGATCGCTTCTTTCCCGTCAATCGTTTTAGTATGGACGACGTTTTCGGAAAAAGAGGGGTCAGTGTGAAGTTTTTCCAACACTTCGTGAACCGCCATCTTCTTTGTCATCTTTCATCGCCTTCTTGCTCAATACGCAGTGCATCTAGAATTGTTTTCAACGTATATTCAGCTGAATTAATTGATAGAATAAAACGCTTTTTTCCTGTCTTTTGATAAAATGATTGGACGATGAATTGCTTCATGGAGTCAGTGAGTGTTTCAATTTGAATCGGATGAACATATTTCGGTTTGGCAGTCTTGATAAATTCAGACACTTCCTCTGTCCATTCATCGAGCATCGTATGATATTTATCCGCATACGGTTTCACTTCTATAAAAAAGTCGGGTTCCCGATCGAGTTCCCTCATATATGAAAGTCTTTCAGAACATTCTTTGCAGACAGAAAGAAGAATTTCTGTCTTCTCTATTAAATTCATATTCATGTACACCCTTTCCGTACGTTTCTTTCATTTTATCAGATTTAACGGTGATTCACCATATTGTAGGGAACATATATTCTTCACCGTTTTTCTGCCACAATTGAAGTTGGAACTTTCCCCGTGCTAATCCGTCTAATTCATGTGTTATGATAGTGAGATGCGAGGTGGTATATATGACAATACGCTATCCGAACGGCAAGAAATATGTTCCTGTTCAAAAAAGCGGCTTGCAAAAAAAAGTCGATCTATCATTCAGTAATCGAGGAAAATCATTAGAAGATGAATTGAATGAAACGAATGAGTTCTATTTAAGTCGCGGTGTGGCCGTCATCCATAAGAAACCTGTTCCAATCCAAATCGTAAACGTGAACTATCCGGCGAGAAGTGCTGCTGTCATAACAGAAGCCTATTTTCGGACGCCGTCTACAACTGACTTTAACGGGGTATGGCAAGGGAAGTATATCGATTTCGAAGCAAAAGAAACAAAGAGTGCAACATCTTTCCCGTTGCAAAATATTCACGACCATCAGGTGGAACATATGAAATCGGTGTCACAGCAAGGTGGAGTCGTATTCTTCATCGTTAAATTCACTTCACTTGACCGTTATTTTATCGTCCCTTATGATAGTTTTGAGAAATATTGGGAAAGAATGAATACTGGCGGAAGAAAGTCGATTACACTTATAGAGTTTGAGGCTATGGCAATAGAAATCTTACCAAGTTTCAATCCTAGGCTCGATTATTTAAAAGCGGTGTCCCTCATTATAACGACACCCTACAATGCAACTGAAAGGCAGGAAGAAGTATGAGCGATAATATAAATTCAAGATCTGCACGAAGAAAATCTATTGAGGCAGAACGCACAAAGAAAAAGGGTAAAAAGAATAATAAGGGAAAAGGAATCATTAAAAAGATAATCCTTACAATTGTAGCCATCGGAGTTGCTATACTAGTTGGCGGTGTGGGCTTGTTCGCTTTTTATGCAAGTTCTGCCCCCGCTCTCGATGAAAACCTTTTGAAAGACCCCTTGTCATCTGATTTGCTTGATATAAACGGCGATGTCTTCATGAAATCTGGCGCTGAAAAAAGAGAATTCGTACCATATGCTGAAATACCAGATCAGATGCAAGATGCAATACTAGCAACGGAAGACGTCCGCTTCTATTCCCATCACGGGATGGATTTCTGGAGACTTGGCGGTGCCGTCATTGCTAACTTCAGAAGCGGGTTCGGTTCTCAAGGGGCGAGCACACTCACTCAACAGGTTATTAAAAACTCATTCCTATCAGAAGAGAAAACGTTAAAAAGGAAAGCGCAAGAAGCGTGGCTTGCATTCCAGCTTGAAAATAAGTATGAAAAAGAAGAAATATTCGAAATGTACTTCAATAAAATTCTGATGTCCGGAAATAACTATGGTTTTGGAACAGCTTCAAAATATTTTTACGGCAAAAATCTGAATGAACTTGAATTACATGAAGTCGCTATGTTAGCAGGGCTTCCACAAAGTCCAAACGGATATAACCCTTATAAAAATCCGGCGCGGGCTAAAAAACGTCGCAATATCGTTCTCGGACTCATGTACCAGCATAAAAAGATTACTAAAGCAGAAATGGAAGCGGCACAGGCAATGCCAGTAACAGGTACCCTTCTTGCTGATGATAAAAGACAGGTTAGCAAAACGAAATATCCTGCTTACGTCGATATCGTTCTTTCAGAATTAGAAGAAGCGGGTATGTCACATTTGCTTGCTGAAGGTGTGAAAATCCAAACGAATTTGGACCCTGACGCTCAACAATCTGTTGAAAATGCATTAAGCACGAACGACTTATTTGAATCCGAAAAAATGCAAGCCGGAATGACCGTCCTTGATACCAAAACGGGCGCAATTGTTGCCGTAGGCGGTGGGCGGAATTATTCAGGACTTGATTGGAACTTTGCTACAGACCAAAAACGCCAACCTGGATCTGTTATTAAACCGGTTCTGTCTTACGGTCCAGCGATCGAAAACTTGAACTGGTCAACCGGTAATACGATTGTAGATGAACCTTATAACTATAAAGGGACAGATAAAGCTATTCGGAACGTTGATGGTAAATACCAAGGGACAATGACAATTCGAGAGGCCTTATATAAATCTCGAAATATCCCGGCAGTAAAGGTATTTGAAGAAGTCGGAACACAAAATGCAGGCGCTTTTGCGAAAGGACTTGGACTTCCGTATGATAAATTGAATTCTTCTAATGCACTTGGCGGTGGAGAATATGATTTTTCTACCCTTCAGATGGCCGGAGCATATTCGGCATTCGGTAATGGCGGAATTTACACAAAACCGCACGCCATCAAGAAAATTACTTATAGGGATGGAAAAACAGCACCTAAAATAACACCGGATCCCGAAACGGTCATGAAAGATTCGACAGCCTATATGGTAACGGACATTTTGCGTGACGTATTAACAGCGGGAACAGGAACCAAAGCTAGTATTTCTGGTCTAGATATTGCCGGAAAAACTGGAACGACAAACTATCCATCTGAAATAATAACAAAGAATGGCTTGAAAAATTCAGATGTTCCCGATTCATGGTTCGCCGGCTATACGACTGATTATACAATTGCCGTATGGGGCGGTTATGAGAAATATACAACACCTATCACCACATTTGATAAAGGCAGATATGTCCCACAAAATCTATTTCGTATGGTTATGAGTGACATTTCTTCCGGTAAAAATACAGCACGCTTCCAACAACCTGGGTCCGTAGAGGAAGCGACGATCCAATATGGTTCAAATCCACTTATTCTTGCGAGTCGGACGACACCTAGTAGCATGACACGGACAGAATTATTCGTGAGAGGTACAGTTCCAGTTGAAGTTGCGGTAGAAGAGGTTATTGAACTTGAAGCACCAAATGGATTAACTGCACAATATGACTCTAATACAAGCTCTATCAATTTGAACTGGTCCCATAATGCACCTGATTCAGATTTAATGGAAGGTGATGTCGAGTTTTCTGTGTTTGTAGCTGCTGATGACGGCGAGTTGCAAGAGATGACGCCAACGGCCGAATCGTCCGTTACATTCACTGCACCAGAGCCAGGCAGGACGTATACATTCTCCGTTATTGCCAAACTTGGGGACCTTCAAAGCAGTCCAGCATCTACATCAATTCTGATTGAAGAAGTAATAGAGGAAGACCCTAGCTTCGATGAAGATGAATTTGATTCTGAGGAACCAGATGAAGAAGACTGGAATAATGGCAATAACGGGGACAATGGCAATAACGGGAATAACGGGAACAACGGCAATAACGACAACAATGGGAATAATGGTAACAACGGGAACAACGGTAATAATGGTAATAATGGCAACAACGGTAATAATGGCACTATCCCGGACGATGGTTCTTCTGGCGATGATGGCACTGGTTCTGATTCCAATGCCGGAACAGATGGGACCTCAGGTGATGATAATCCATGATTGCGGCAAGTATAATCTAACAAAACAGAACCCCAATGCCATGCAGGCATTGGGGTTCTGTTTTGTTCAAAAGATAATATAAGTTTTTCAGCACGGAACGTTGTCTAGCGCAAAGCTCTCGTGTCATAAAACAGTCCTGCCTGGAAGGATTGAACTTCATCCCTCATTGTGGCGACATGGCGTAGCGTTTAAAAAGGAGCCTTGCACTTTTCCTATTTATTTTGTATCGAAAGTCTTGCAACCTTCTTTTTTGTTTCCGTAAAAAGCGCATCCAGTTGAATATAAGCGTAATGACTCGATATCTTATCTTTCACAAATTCGAAACGCTCTTCCCCATTTAGAGGGAGCAGTGTATAAACAGCTTTGTCTTTACGATCATCAAAAGTTTTACCGCCGTGCTCGAGCAACTCACTATAATTCACTATTGCTGCATTCATTAACTCGACTGCTTGATGATCTTTTTCGTCATAAAAAGCTTCAATCTGGTCGCGTACTGATTTCCATTGCTCAAAATAAGGTCCCAAAAACTCCTTATCGATACGATTCACATCACTAAGCATTCACTTTCATCCTCTTCTTCCCTTCCCTGCATAATGGCAGGAGTGGACAGACTTCACAACCCGGGTTCTGCGCTTTGCAGTGGTACCTTCCAAAAAAAATGATTTGGTGATGAGCATCAGTCCACTTTTCTATTGGCGTCCACCGCATGATTTTTTCCTCTACGGCTAATGGCGAGTCTTTCCACCTATTCATCCCTAGACGTTTTGCTACACGCTCTACGTGAGTGTCAACAGCTAGTGCAGGAATACCGAAAGCATTCGACACGACGACGTTCGCCGTTTTACGGCCTACACCCGGCAACGTCATCATAGTATCTCTGTTAGCTGGTACTTCTCCGCCAAAGTTATCAATAAGCAATTGACTTAAGGCTTGTATATTTTTCGCCTTGTTACGGAATAATCCAATCGATCTGATATCCGACTGTAATTCCTCGATATCCACCGCCAGATAATCCTCAGGCGTTTTATATTTTTTAAATAGCTCTGCTGTCACCCGGTTAACAAGGACATCAGTACATTGGGCAGAAAGAAGCGTCGCTATCGTCAATTCAAAAGGATTGTCATGCACCAATTCACAATGTGCATCCGGGAACATTTCACCAAATTGTCCGAGGCAAAATTCCCATTGTTTTTTTGTCAGCATGTACTCCCACCTAATCTCGTTCTTCCAGCCAATTATATAAAGGTACACGCTTTACCGAAACAGTTTTTTCGGGTTGCTGTGACGTGCGTGTTCCTACGGTCCGGAATGACTTTGTTTGACGTTCAACATCAGACAATGTCTTTACATTTTTCTTTTTCCATTCAAAAAGAATCCGATCGATATATCTTAGACTTAGCTTTTGTGCGATAACAGCTTCTTTTAGTGCTGCACGAATAATCTCGGCCGTATGACCATCGTCATCCAGCCACATTGTGATTGATTCGCATTCCATCGGTGACAGGAAACGTCCAAATTCTTGTTCGAAAAGCGTAAAGATTTCCCCTTCCGCATTCTTATCTGTCTCTTCTTCAATCTTATTCCTCACAAGTGTAATGTGGTCGACTAGTCGATCCCACAAAGGTTGCAATGAGAAAGCCTCATGCAACACCCCTTTTTGATCTTCACTTTGACCAATCCGGATAAAACCGTGCTGCATTAAACGTTGTAAGATCATAGATACTTCATTTTCCGTCAAATCCATTCGGCTCGAAAAATCATTGGGTGTTGGAAAATGATTGCCTTCAGATTTATAAGCTGTCATATGCATAATCAGCATTGCATCCAAATCTTTTATCCCAAGGCTTTTATAATTGTGAAAAAAGAGCTGGGAAATGTTAACATTTCCCTGCTCAATCCAAATTTGGAGCCGTTCTTCATGTTGCATGTCCGAACTCCTCTTTTCTATTTAGGTATTAAGGATACAATCTGTTTAAAAGACGTGGGAACGGAATCGTTTCTCGAACGTGTTCCACGCCTGAAATCCAAGCAACTGTGCGCTCAAGTCCAAGACCAAAACCTGAATGGGGTACTGCCCCATATTTACTTAGATCCAAATACCATTCATAGGCAGACTCGTCAAGATTATGCTCCTTAATTCGTTGTTTCATCAGCTCGTAGTCATGAACACGTTCAGATCCTCCGATGATTTCTCCGTAGCCTTCAGGTGCGATTAAATCTGCACATAGGACGACATCATCTCGTTCAGGATGCGGTTGCATATAGAAAGGCTTAATACCAATTGGGTAATGTGTGATGAATACTGGCATATCATAGCTTTCAGCAATCGCGGTTTCATGCGGTGCCCCAAAATCTTCTCCCCACTTAATGTCATCAAAACCATTGTCATTTAGGAATTTGATAGCTTCATCATAAGAAATGCGCGGGAATGGTGCTTGTATCTTTTCTAATTTAGACAAATCACGATTAAGTCTTTCGAGCTCAATTGGACAGTTTTGCAGCACTGATTGGATAACATGCGTCACATACTGCTCTTGTACAACCAAGCTTTCTTCAAACTCGACGAAAGCCATTTCGGGTTCAATCATCCAAAACTCAATCAAATGACGGCGTGTTTTGGATTTTTCCGCCCGGAAAGTCGGTCCGAATGAGAACACTTTTCCAAGCGCCATTGCTGCAGCTTCCATATAAAGCTGCCCTGATTGTGAGAGGTATGCATCTTCATCAAAATATTTAGTTTGGAACAGTTCAGATGTCCCTTCTGGAGAAGAACCTGTCAAAATCGGAGGATCTACCTTGACAAAACCGTTCATATGGAAAAACTCATAGGTTGCACGAATTACTTCGTCACGAATTTTCATAACGGCATGTTGTTTACGTGACCGGAGCCATAAATGACGGTGATCCATCAAAAATTCTGTTCCGTGTTCTTTCGGTGTAATCGGATAATCGACTGCCTCGTGAATGACTTCGATATCTTTCACTTGTAGTTCATACCCGAATGTCGAGCGTTCATCTACAGTCACTTCTGCCGTAACATACAGTGAACTTTCTTGCGTCATTGATTTCGCTTTTGCAAAAATATCTTCACCGACGACTTCTTTGACTACTACTCCTTGAACGAATCCTGAACCATCACGCAGCTGTAGGAAAGCAATCTTTCCACTAGAACGTTTATTGGCAAGCCATCCGCCAATTCGAACCGTTTCGCCTGCATGGTTTGGCATTTCATGTATCATGATTGTTTTCATAATAACCTCCGAAAGTTAAACTTCTCTATTTTTTATTAGATATGAACATATAAGTTTTTCGACATGGAACATTGTATCAACGCTCTTAAGTTGCATACATTTATAAGAGCGTCCTGCGCTTTTCTTATTCTTTCCAATTTGCTTCTACAAATTCTCGGATGCGCTGAATTGCTTCTTCAAGTAATTCAATCGAAGTTGCATAGGATAACCGGATTGTATCTGGAGAGCCAAAACCAGATCCAGGAATGACTGCGACATTCGCTTTCGTTAATAATGCCTCAGCAAAATCATCCACATTTGCAAACCCTGTTTTCTTAACTGCTTCCGATATTTCCGGAAGAAGATAAAAAGCGCCTTGCGGTTTAATCACTTTAAATCCTGGGATGGCTGATAATTGCGGGTAAACCCGTTCCAGACGCGATTCGAAATCTTTACGCATCGTTTCAACAGCATCTTGCGGCCCGTTATAGGCTTCAATTGTCGCATATTGGGAAGTTGTCGTCGGATTGGATGTCGAGTGACTCGCAAGATCTGTCATCGCTTTAACAATATTTGCATCTCCCGCAATATAGCCAATTCGCCAGCCAGTCATTGAATGTGATTTGGAAACGCCATTAATGAGCAGTGTCCTTTTCTTTGCATCATCTGAAAGCTGTGCGATGGAAATATGTTTTTCTCCGCCGTAAATAAGTTTTTCGTAAATTTCATCTGAAATAATCCAGATATCTTTTTCTTTACAAACTTCGGCAATTTGCTGCAATTCTTCTTTTGAGTAAATCATGCCTGTCGGGTTCCCCGGCGAGTTGATGATGACCGCTTTAGTTTTAGAGGTAACCGCGTCATTGATTTGCTTCGCCGTCACTTTAAACTGTGCTGCTGCGGTCCCTTCGATATGTACAGGAACTCCGCCTGCTAACTTCACTTGTTCTGGATAGCTGACCCAGTAAGGTGTCGGTATGATAACCTCATCGTCGGGATTAAGCATAACTTGGAACAGCGTATAAAGAACATGCTTTGCACCAATCCCGATCATGATTTCTTTTCCAGAATACGCTAAACCCTGATCCTTTTGCAGCTTTTGAATGATTGCATCTTTTAGCGCTGGCAGGCCACCTGAAGGTGTGTATTTTGTTTTACCTTCTTTCATAGATGTATACGCCGCTTCAATAATGTTAGCTGGCGTATTATAATCTGGTTCCCCCGCACCAAGACCGATTACATCAATACCAGATTCTTTCATTTCTTTCGCTTTTGCCGTTATGGCAAGCGTCGTTGATGGCGAAAGCGTATTCACCCTGGATGCTAATGATTTCGTCAATTGTATCGCTCCCTTAGAGATTCAATATTCGTTTCCACCATTGACCATTTTCGAAAAACACATAAACGTAATTTAGTTTTCCATTATCACTTTTAAATGCGACTTCCCAAACAGGCCCTTTTTCTTCTAGCCCAAGCTTGACATGAAGAACCTTTTTTACATCCAGTTCTTTTTTGACGTTTGCAACGGCCTTTTCTGCCGAAATCCCATCCGCCAACTTCACTTCTTTAAAACCGTCTTTCGATTTCTCATCGACAAAAACAGCTTTCTTTTTGCCATCCCCGTCCACCCCGTATACCGTGACAGCTGGAACTGTCCCATTGAAAATTTCAACAGTACTTGCAGAAACCAGCTGTCCTGATTTAATGGCGGATTCAATTGCCGCCTTTTTAACCGATGATGAAGGTTTGTCGGCATTATATAGAACCGTGACGGTGATGACCGAAGTTAACGTAAAAAGGAAGACGACGATGAATTTAATCCAATTCAGCATAACTCTTCACGTCCTGTACGTCGTAAAAATGTTTTTCGAATCATTATGACTCGCTTCCTTTTAGATACCTATTCATTATAGCAATTTTCGAGTTCATTAACCATATGTGCGAGCGACACTTTTTTTACCGGCACATCCGGAAATGCCTCCAAGAATCGTTGACCATACGATTTTGTTTCAATCCGTCTATCCAAGATAATGAAATAACCCTTGTCTGCCGAAGAACGGATGAGCCTGCCGAAACCTTGCCGTAACCGCATAACCGCCTCCGGTAAGGCATGTTCAGTGAATGGGTTCAACCCAGCAGCTGACAGCTTAGCCGCTTTTGCCTTGTACACCGGCTCGTCCGGGGATGAGAACGGCAACCTGACGACGATGACTGCAGTCAACGCATCTCCGGGTACGTCGACACCTTCCCAGAAACTATTCGTTCCAAATAGGACGGAATTATTAAATTGCCTGAAAGACTTCAATAATCTTATTCGGCTGCCTGAACTAATGCCTTGCGCAAATAACGCATAATCCTCTAATTGTTGACTTTCTGTAATAAGATCATAGGTTTTTCTGAGCATATCCAGTGAGGTAAACAAGACAAAGAGTCTTCCCCCCGAAGCCATAACTGTTTGGACCACTGTGTCTGTGACCGCTTCAATATAATCCGATTGACTGACTTGCTGGATATCAGGCATATCTTTAACAATGAATATTTCGGCCCCTTCATAGAAATGGACGGGCGCATCAAATGTTAAGAGTGGTATTGAATCATCGATACCAAGCTGTCTTGCGATAAAACGCTCATTTTCGGGAATCGCAAGTGTTCCAGAAGTCCATACAATGCCCGTCTGTTCATCCTTAAGCCTGTCAATAAATTTCCGGATGAGCTGAGATCCATCAAGTGAACGTTTAATAACAGTCAGACTTCCCGGAATGCTGCGCATATCTTTTTCCATCCAGACCGTAAAGTCATCTGAATTATCATCTAAAAAGACTTCGACCCATTCTCCAGCTTTGATTGTCATCTCACGGACCCAAAAATCCCATTCCGAGAGGATTGCTTGCTCATTACGGGTCATATTATCTACGTGTTTTGTTAAACCGCTTGTGAATAACTCAGCTTTGCTAATGTAATCAGTCATAGCCTCAGCAACTTTTGAAAATTCGTTCCTCCCATAATTTAGTTCAGCCAATGAATAGATGATTCTATTTCCCTGCTGTTTTTTACGCCTAGAAGGATTAAAAGCAGTCAAAGTGGCTATAGCATAATCGAACAATGTTAGAAACTTCACAAAGGCGGAGTCTAGCTGTTCCCTATTGTGAAATTGATCTGTTTCGAATTGAGCAGTAAGCTTATCAACCTGTTGCAACAGCTGGCCTGTCGCATCGGACGCAATCTGCCCCATGACATATTTCCAATTCGTGTAGGAAAATACGGTTTCATTCATAAGTGTTGCAGCTTGAACAAATTGATGAGCCTCATCGACAACGAGTCCTGCAAGTGAACTAAAAATCATCTGCCCGCGATTCATGTCAGAAAGGAGCATTGAATGGTTTGTAATGATCAAATTTGAGTGTCCGCATTTATCAAGCAGCTTATAGTGATAGTCAGCGGCTTGTTCGTCAAGTGCCAAGTCATTGGAACGCTTTCGAATACGGTCGACAAACAGCTGGCCGCCACCGGATACATTCAATTCTTCCAAATCGCCTGTCACAGTTTCTGTAAGCCATACGAGGGTTTGCATAATAGCGAACGTTTCATCATATGACTCATCTGCAATACGAAGTAATTCTTCAAACTTTCCAAGTGAAATATATTGCTCTCTGCCTTTCAATACAGTCGCCGTCACATCGGTGCCAAGTATTACTCTTACTTTGCTCAGTTCGTCTTCCATGATTTTATCAGCGAGGTGATTGGTATATGTACTGATAACGACAGGTTTTCCCGTCGCAATTGAATGGATAGCTGCTGGCAATAGATAAGCCATGGTCTTTCCGATTCCGGTCGGTACTTCTGCTATGATTTCAGATTGTGCAGATAGCGCTTTCCACACAGCATCCATGAATCCGAACTGCGATTCCCTTAGTTCGAAATCAGGGTAGGCTTTTTTCAATTGCGTTGTTTTTTCCTGATCGTCAACTGGATATACCAAGCGTTCAAAACGATCCGGTTTCGAAATCGTCATGTTCCGATACGGGATGCCACGGAAAGTTGAAAATCCAGTGCCTCTTCTTTTTGTCCGTGCCTTCTTCAAGGCTTCGTAGAAAAGTGTTGAGAAATCAGACTTCAATCGAAACGATCTCCGATGCAGGAGATTCAGTGTATCCTCCGGTAAAGCATGCAATTTGTCCATACAAATTAGAAACAACTTCGCGGTCGCCTCTGCATCGTCATCAGCCCGATGAGCAGACCCAAGTGGTATTCCAAGTTCTTCAGTAATATCCTGTAACCTATAGCTTGGGGCAGATGGTATCAATATTTTAGACAGTTCAACCGTGTCGATTTTCTTTCCCGTCCACTTGCCAACGCCGCATCTAGCAAACTCGCTTTGAAGAAAGGATAAGTCGAAATCAGTATTATGTGCAATAAATACCGTCCCTTCCAAGAGGCCGGCAACTTCCGCTGCAATTTCATCAAAAAAAGGCGCATCTTTTACATCTTCATCGGAAATAGCCGTCAATTGACGGATGAAAGCGGGAATTTTTTGTCCGGGATTAACAAAACGGACATACTTTTCACCAATTTTTCCATCTTTTATAAACACAATCGCGATTTGAATCATCCGGTCCCCTTTAGCCGGTGAATGGCCGGTTGTTTCCAGATCGACGACTGCATACGTTTTGTTGTGCATTCGATCATCAACTTCCTGTTTAACATACTAAAGCAGATTGTATCACATTCAGGCTTTCGAGTTGGTATAAAGCCTATATATATATGTTGAACAAATGAATACTTATTTAAACTGAGCCAAGACGCCATTAAAGAATGCCGAAGTCCCAATACTGATAGCGAAGCGGTCAGGCTTGGGGGAAGCCACTGAAAAAGTTCTTTTTTTAGTAAGAACTAGTTGATTGTAGTGGAGAGCGGCGACTCCAGCGGGAACAGGAAACAAAGATAGGAAGAGAAAGTTCACTCTTCCTTAGCTGAAGACCCCGCTGGAAGAGCCGTTACGAAGAACGGCTTTTGCGAGCAAAAGCGCTAGCGTTGGGAGCACAGGGCAAGAATGCCTTAATTTCTGCAAAGAACACAGAAATACGGCAAATCGAACCCTTCGCTGTTCGATTGGCTGAAGCCGTGCCCGCGGAAAGCGTTCGCTCGGAACGGAAATCAACGGGATTGAACGAAATCGTACTTTCTCAGTATCCGCGCTTGGGACGGGAGGCATCCCCGGGCGCCGTAGCGGATTCAATGGAATTTTTCATTTCAATATATACAGATTGACAAGAAACATAAAAGGCTCATTAGGAATCAGGCGTACCGATTCAAAATGAGCCTCCTTCACTAGATAGTCATGCCTTGTTTTTCGCGAATAATTTCTTTCACACCGTTTTGTTCATCCATTATAAGCACGATCGGTTCATGCGTTCGCGCTTCTTCATCCGTCATATATCCGTATGATAAGATGATAACTACATCACCACGCTGTACAAGTCGTGCAGCCGCTCCATTGACGCAGATGACACCACTCCCGCGTTCTCCTGCGATTATATAGGTTTCAAATCGTGCACCATTATTGTTATTGACTACATGCACTTTCTCATTCGGCAACATACCCGCCGCGTCGAGAAGATCCGAATCAATTGTAATACTTCCGACATAATTTAAGTCGGCTTCTGTTACAGTTGCACGGTGTAATTTACTGTTCATCATCATTCTGAACATGACAACCATCCTTTATAGATATAATAATATTATCTATTAATCTTGTTTTACCAAATTTTACTGCGCACGCAAGAATTGCCTCATCTGACAAACCATCATATTCTGCAAGTTCCGGATACGATAAAAGTGAAACATAATCCATTATGCCTGAGCTGTTTTCTGTAATGTAAGCTGTGACTCCCCGTTCAATTGTCTCCACCGAACTACCCTCATTGAATAACAAAACACCTTTTTGAAGGGCTTGCTGGATAACCGGCGCTTCTGCACGATCAGTTTCAGACAGATTAACGTTTCGGGAACTTTTCGCAAGACCATCCTGATCGCGGATAATTGGAACCCGCACAATTGAAGTTCTCAAATTGAAATCACGGACAAATGTCTCAATAATCGCAAGTTGTTGCGCATCTTTCATACCAAAATACGAACGATCCGGGTCAACGATATTAAATAGTTTTAATACGACCTTCAACACACCATCAAAATGACCGGGACGGGATGCTCCGCAAAGCACGTTTGCTTGAGGACCCGGAAGAATACGAATACCGCCTTCCTGCGGGTACATTTCTTCCGGCGTCGGCATGAACAAAATGTCGACACCGACCTCATAAGCCAGATTTGTATCCCGTTCTTTGTCCCGCGGATACGCTTCAAAATCTTCCCCCGGTCCGAACTGAGCCGGATTGACGAAAATGCTCATAACAACGATATCATTTTGCTCTCTTGCCTGTTTCACAAGTGATAAATGGCCGTCATGTAAAAAACCCATCGTCGGAACAAAACCCACAGTACGGCCTTCACGTTTGTTGCGGTCAATCATTCCTTGAAGAGACGTAATCGAGTGAACGACCCTCATATCTTCCGGTTCAGTTGCCATCTTTATTTCCCCCGTACAATGCAGTCAATTCTTCTTCTTTCATCGTAAAACGATGGCGTTCCGCTGGAAATGAACCATCCTTCACTGACGTTACATACTTTTTCAAACCATCATAGATAACCGTTCCTACATCTGCATATGTCTCCACGAATTTCGGGACGTGATGACTGCCATACTTCACAGTATCATGATATACAAGTACTTGACCATCCGTTCCAGCCCCGGCGCCAATGCCAATAACCGGTATCGAAACTGCGGCTGAGACTTCCTCTCCAAGCTGATAGGGAATACATTCCAAGACGACCATGAACGCACCGGCGGCTTCACATGCACGTGCATCGTCAATAAGTTGCTGCGCTGCTTCCGCCGTTTTTCCTTGTACTTTGTATCCGCCTACAACTGACGCCGACTGAGGCAATAGACCAAGATGTGCGACGATTGGAATTCCTGTTCCCGTGAGCAATCGAATTGTATCAATTACGTTCCCGGCACCTTCAAGCTTTAATGCATTAGCACCTGTTTGCTGAAAAATACGGACTGCATCCGTTAGCGTTCTGTCCGCAGAACCGTGATAAGAACCAAACGGCATATCGACAACAAGGAAGGTTTCCTTCGCCCCTCTCCTAGTAGCACTGCCGTGATGGATCATGTCCTCCGTCGTGACGGCAATCGTCGAATCATAGCCGAGAACGACCATGCCAAGTGAATCTCCGACAAGAAGAATGTCAACACCCGCTTCTTCCGCCAGTCGTGCAGACGGATAATCATAAGCCGTCAGCATAACAATCTTCTCGCCCTCTTTTTTCATTTTGATAAAATCAAGTGTACTTTTCATTTTACTATCCCCTCTCTTGAGAGAAAACCGGATATAAAAACCCTTCCGCCAATAAATGGACAGAAGGGTTGTATCATCATGTGATGGTTTCCTCCGTCCCTGTCTTTTACTAAAGATCAAGGCAGATCATATTGAATTTTAAATTTTTCAGAAATTTCCAATAGGTGCAGTTCGCAATAGATACCGCCCTTCGGAACTACTATATCAAATTGAGGGATCTATGTATAGTCATCAATTTGAAAGTTCAATGTCTGCAGAATAGATACCCCGGACCGTTCCGTCATCAAGCTTTAGTTCAAGAACACCTTCCACTGAAATCCCAAGCGCAATTCCCTCAATCGTTTCGTTGAGCATAACCGCCCGGATTCGTTTCCCGGTCGTATTGGAATAACCTTCCCATAGCAGCTTTATTGGCCCAAAACCGTGTTTCACATAGAGATCAGTATAAATTTCAAGAAAACCTAGTGTTTTTGCAATCAATTGTGCCCGGTCGACCTGTTTACCCGTCAGCATTTTAAGTGACGCCGCGATACCGTTCAATTCCTCAGGAAAATCCGTTTCATCTTGGTTGACATTCATGCCGATTCCTAGAATGACTGCCTTTACTTGATCCGGATCTGCCTGCAGTTCCGTTAAAATCCCTGTCACTTTTTTGCCTTTAACCAAGATATCATTTGGCCATTTAATATCAGGGTCGATTCCTGTCAGTTCCTGAATGGCACGCGTTACAGCAACCGCTGCAACTAATGTCATTTGCGGCGCTTGTTGCGGTGTTAAAGCTGGGCGGATAATTACACTCATCCATACCCCTTTACCCGCTGAGGAACTCCACGGACGTGCCATACGGCCTCTGCCAGCAGTCTGTTCTTCCGCTATGATAACAGTACCGTCCACCGCACCGTTCTGTTCTTCATCATGTGCGATGAATTGTGTGGATTTGCATGTGTCGAAATAATGGATATGCTGTCCATATTTTTTTGTCGTCAAATGTTTTTGCACATTGGCTTCATTTACACGATCCGGCGATTTGATGAGATAATACCCCTTCTTCCGGACCGTTCCAATTTCGTAACCTTCTTGTTCTAGTTCTTTTACGTATTTCCAGATCGCTGTCCTTGATAATCCGAATTGATCAGCAATGTCTTGCCCGGATACAGGTTCGCCTTCCGCTTCGAACAGCCTTTTCAATAATTCATTTTTTACGATTGAATTCATATAGAAACCATTCCTTTATGTCGTTTGGCTCATTTTCACATATTCCGTACAGGACAGCTTTTTCGATCTTCTCTATCCATTCACCAATCCATCTGCCACCCTTTTGACTTGTCCACGCCATCAGTTTTTTGCCGTCAACACTAAGATCGGCTAGTGACTGTATTGGCAAAGATTCCTTCATCTCTTTAATTTCTGCGAAAGATATTATTTGGCCAGTATTGCGAAGCGATTTGAACAGCTTTTCAGTGGTATACAAGACAGCTAAATCGTAATGATAATAATCATCCGTTGTAAATTGACGATCGATCCGATTCGTGTAAGCACCTTTTACTGACGACAGAAACATTTTTTCGGCATTAGATAATTTGTACGCGTTTGCAACGTCCGATGATGAAAAGTTTCCCGAAATCATAAAACAAGCCCATCCTTCCATTACCGATTCAAACGGTACTGTCCTGCTAAACTTTTCGATATCTAGTGGAAAAAGCGGCAAATATAAATTCAAGCCTGTATTTTGTATATTTCGAAATGCTTTTGCCGGATTGTTACTTGCAAATAATTTGTCCATTTCAGCTTTTAACCGCTCTACGGATATGTAACGAATTTGATTGGCATTGGTCCGTATCGCCTCAAAAGTCTGCTCTTCGATATCAAATCCGAGGACAGCTGTAAATCGGATAGCCCTGAACATTCTGAGAGCGTCTTCGTTAAAACGATCTGCTGCAATTCCGACGGCCCTAATGATTCGATCAGCCATATCCGCCTTCCCACCGAACAGATCGATTAGTTCCCCATCTTTTGTTATGGCAAGTGCATTCATGGTGAAGTCACGTCGCCGTAAATCCTCCCGCAAAGATTTAACGAACTGTACTTTATCCGGTCGACGATGATCTGTATATGTGCCTTCTGTTCGATAAGTTGTGACTTCAATCGGTTCACCATTCATCAGTACAAGAATTGTCCCGTGCGCAGTACCTATATCTACAGTCATTGGAAAAACCGCTTTTACTTCCTGTGGTTCAGCAGAAGTTGCAATGTCGATATCAGTCGCCGGTTTACCTAGAAGGAAGTCCCGCACTGCGCCTCCGACGAAAACAGCTTCATATCCGGCTTCTTCAAGGGTATGAATAACTTCCCGGCTTGGTGCAGTTCCGAATAATACAGTCATTTATTTCCCGCCACTTCATAATAAAGTTTTTCATATTGATTGACGATCGTTGATGAATGGAATTTGTCAGCTGCTGTTGCCAAACCATTTTCACGGAATGCAGCATGCAATTTATCGTCTGTCAATAACAGCATTGCTTTTTCCGCTGCTGCACTTATGTCCCCGAGCTGTACAAGAAATCCATTGAAACCATCCTCAATCACTTCCGGGATTCCACCTACATTCGTCGCAACTGAAGGCAAGCCGCAAGCGAGCGCTTCTAGTAGAACAAGACCGAATGCCTCCTTTTCCGACAAATGAAACATGACATCACTAATGGCCAGAAGCTCCGGTAAATCATCCCGTTTCCCAGTGAATATTACATGTTGCTCTATTCCTAATTCAACAACAAGCGCTTCCATATCCGTTCTTTCAGGTCCATCGCCAACAAGGAGCAGTTTGGCATCAATTTCTTTCGCAACCTTCTTGAAACTTTCAATAATATCGGGAATTCGTTTTACTGCCCTAAAATTAGAAATATGAATAATAATTTTTTCTTCCGGTTTAATCCCAAGATCACTTCTTAGTGTTCCTGGATCGACTGGACGGTATTTTTTTTCATCGATGAAATTATAAATTGTGACCAGATCCTTCTGGGGTTCAATTAATTCCAGCGTTTCTAGTCGAAGCGATTCAGACACGGCTGTCGTAATTGTTGATTTATCGATTCCATAACGCACTGTATTACGCAACCCTGGATCATGTCCGAGAATTGTTACATCTGTTCCATGCAATGTCGTAATAACGCCAATCGTTGAATTCGCCATATCTTTGCCAAGCGCGGCCGACACTGCGTGAGGTACGGCGTAATGCACATGTAGAAGATCGAGTTTTTCTGTTTCAATTACTTCTGCGATGCGGTTGGCAAGCGCAATGTCATACGGTGGATATTTAAATACAGCATAGCCATCGATTTTCACTTCATGGAATTGTATGTTTGGATGTGCATCCAGAAACCTGAATGGCTTACTCGATGTAATATAATGCATTTCGTGGCCCTTATCCGCCATCATTTTCCCCAGCTCAGTTGCTACAACTCCGGAGCCTCCGAGTGATGGATAGCAAATTACACCGACTTTCAATTTTTCCAATCACAGTGCTCCTTCCGATTTACAGTGATAATTTTTTCGTGTCAATCGATAATGTTTTCAAGCCCGTAGACGAGATCCTGCCGTTCCATGACATTATGTATAGCCATAAGGATTCCCGGCATGAACGAAGTCCGATCGAAAGAATCATGACGGATACTTAGGAGCTCCCCTTTGCCTCCGAGCAGTACTTCTTGATGCGCTAGCAGACCTGGCAGTCGGATGCTATGTATTTTCATACCATCAAAATCCGCGCCTCGTGCACCAGCCAGGTGTTCTTTTTCATCCGAGTGTCCTTGCTTATGTGACTCTCTGACCGCTTGTATCATTTCAGCAGTCTTTACTGCTGTTCCTGACGGGGCATCGACTTTTTTATCGTGATGCATTTCAAGTATTTCAATATCACCTAAATAACGGGCTGCTGTGGCAGTAAACTTCATCATCAACACAGCACCTATTGAAAAGTTCGGTGCTATAATCCCGCCAATCTGATTTTCTGCCGCCAGTTCTGTTAATAGGGCGATATTACCCTTAGAGAGTCCTGACGTACCAACAACAGGACGAATGCCGAGCGATATGGCATCGTGTACATTTTTGAAAACAGCGTCCGGATCTGTCACGTCAAGGAGTACGTCCGGTTTATTCACAGCCGCTAGATTTTCAAGAGATGTATAAATTGGGATTCCACCTGGCACGTCATTTACTTCAGTTACATGTAAATACTGCCCTTCGTACTTATAATCAAGGGCAGCAACAACTTCCATATTTGGCGCATTCATAATTGATTTTAATGCTGCACTTCCCAATCGGCCGCGTGCTCCTGCGATTGCAACTTTTATTGTCATATCGTTTCCTCCTTTTTTGTCCAACGGTTAGCATCGCGTTCCTTAAATTTATCAAGAACGCTTGTAAGTGCCTTTTCCAAACTAATTCCCTGTGAATTAGCGAAACAGATAAGAACAAATAGTAGATCTCCCGTTTCTTCTTCGAGTGATCTTATCGCTTCGCTCGATTTCTTCTTTTTCATACCATGTACGTGCTGTACTTCTCTAGACAATTCTCCCAGCTCTTCAGTTAACCTCGCGATCAGCTCCATCGGCGGAAAGTAACCTTCTTTAAAACTATTTATGTACGAATCAACTTCTTGTTGTAATTTCTCCATGGTCTTGGATTGTTCCATTTGCGTCAACTCCCTTTACTATCGTATAAATTAATAACACTATTGTCAAAATAAAAATTATAGCCGATAATAGCCCTATCGCTTTAAAAAGAAAGGTGTGCACTAAATGCTTGACGGGATCAAATTCAAAAATATCTTTTTCATTATTCTTGGTGCTGCAATTTTCAGTTTCGGTCTCGTCCATTTCAATATTCAAAATGAACTTGCCGAGGGAGGTTTTACAGGAATTACACTTATTCTCCTGTTCGCTTTCAATTGGGACCCAGCAATTATGAACCTTATCCTAAACATTCCGATGTTCATTATCGGTTGGAAGCTATTGGGGAAAAGGGTGTTCGTTTATACGGTCATCGGAACGATAGCGGTGTCAGTCTTCCTTAAAGTCTTCATGATTTATCAGATTGACATCCATCTGAAAGACGATATGTTCCTTGTTGCTTTGTTCGCAGGTGTGTTTATCGGAATCGGACTTGGTATTATTTTCAGATACGGAGGAACAACCGGCGGTGTAGACATTATCGCACGTCTGGCCCATAAATACATCGGCTGGAGTATGGGGAAGACAATGTTTCTATTTGATGCGCTTGTCATTCTTGTTTCTTGGGCTGTCTATCTGGACCACCGCTCCATGATGTACACGCTCGTTGCACTGTTTGTTGGTGCCCGTGTCATCGACTTCGTCCAAGAAGGTGCATACGCGGCTAGAGGCGCTTTCATCATCTCCGAATCGCAAGATAAAATTGCGACAAAAATCACTGAAGAAATGGACCGCGGTGTCACCGTCTTTAGGGGGTACGGCCATTTCACTAAATCCGATCGTGAAATTCTCTATTGTGTCGTCGGCAGGAATGAAATCGTCCGTTTGAAAAACATTATCACTTCCGTTGATCCGCATGCGTTTGTTTCACTCACCGATGTCCACGACGTTATGGGCGAAGGTTTTACGCTGGATGAACTGAAACGTCCGCTTGAACGGTAAAAAAACTAAGCATCTTAGTAGATTCGACAAGTTGGAGGGATATGCTTCAATCCCTTCCATTTGGAGGGCCTTAAGCTAAAGGCGTTTTTTTCTTTAACTTTGTCTCAAAGGGCTAGGCGATGAAGCTAGACAATGCTCAAGGTTGAAAAACTTCTATTTTTCATTTTAATATAACCAAAAAAAATCCGCTCCTCGAAATCTGAGGACGGATTTTATTATTGTATACTTAGTCTCTGTTCGTGAAAATCAGAATCAGACGAACCAATTCAAGCACTGCAACTGCTGTTGCTGCAACATAAGTCATCGCTGCTGCGCTCAATACTTTTTTCGCGTGTCCTTCTTCTTCATTGCGGATAATGCCAAGTGAGACAATCTGATTCATCGCACGTGTGGAAGCGTTAAACTCAACTGGCAGTGTGACAACTTGGAACAGAACGCCTACTGCCAGAAGTGCAATTCCAATTCCAAGCATAGAATTCATACTTGAGAAAATCAGTCCAATCATAATGAAAACCCAAGATGCATTGGAAGTGATACTTGCAACTGGTGCCAGACGATGGCGGAAACGCAGAAATGCATATGCTTCCTGATCTTGTATAGCATGACCTACTTCGTGGGCCGCAATTGCTGTACCCGCGACGGATGCTTCATAGAAATTATGTGTGGATAGTGCAACGATTTTCGTAAGCGGGTTATAATGATCACTTAGGAACCCTTTGCTTTCTACGACCTGTACATCTTGTAAACCATTTTTGTCGAGGATGAGACGAGCGACTTCCGCACCTGTCATACCTGATGAGGAACGTACCTTAGAATACTTTTTGTATGTGCTTTTCACTTTAAATTGGGCATAAAGCGGCAAAAGTATAATTGCACCCAAGTAAATCCAGAACATAATCAACTTCCTCCCTTTTCTCTATATACTTATTCTATAACGGTCTTACTGCAATCGCAACTTTTTACTATTACCATATAACAGCTTTCGTTCTCTTCTTCCAGACCCAATAAGCAAGTAAAATGCAGGCTATTGATAACCAGAATGTAAAGTACCCGATATGATCTATATGTTTCATCAAGTCATAATAAATCGGCATCTGACCGTAGACGTAATCGATAACATCGTTATGAAGTGTCCAAACCGCTGCGATTGCAATATGAATGAATGAAAATCTGTATAACGGACTGTATAGCACTGCCTGAAGCGCCATTGCAAAATGCGAGCCAATAAGCATCCAGCCCATCGGACCGATTGAACCATTTTCAACAAGCAACAATAAGTTCATGACAACTGCCCAAAGGCCATATTTAACAAGCGTGATGAGCGCTAGTGCCTCGATCATTTTGAAGTTCTTTCCGATTAACCAGCCTATGATAGCAAGCGTGAAGAATAGACTGGCGGTTGGACTGTCCGGTACAAAAATCCAGAACTTCGGCTCTGTGATTTCAAGCTGCCACATATACCAGTCATACCCGAACACCGTGCCGACCAAGTTCACAAATAACAGGATCCAAAGAAACGATTTACTGGATAGAACGAGCCAAATCTTTTGTATGAATAAACTCATGGGCACCTCTCCAAAATAACTTAATATGTATAGAACAAAAGCACAAGCGTCCTTAGGCGTTGGAATCGAAACGTGAAATATCACCTGTCGCAGATTATCCATAGTAGGAGATATTATAATTTCCTAAACTACAAAAAAAGAGTCAGTTTCCTGACTCTTTTTCGTTACTCGCTTTTCAAGCCTTCAATAAACTCGGCGAGTATTTGTAAATCTTCATCTGACCCTTCCCATGTTCCGGGAGGCATATCTCCAATACCATTATGAGCGATATCGATAATTTCGTCAGCTGTATGGCCAGTACCCACAAGCGGCTTACCGAGCCCACCTTGGAATGCATCTCCGTGACAACCGATACAAGATGCTGCAGCGTAGATTTGATAGCCTTCAGATTCAGTGTCGAACTCAACTTCTTCAACAATTGCACCTTGTATTTTCTGTTTATCCCAGTCGTGGTTCACATATGATTCCCATGTCAAATAGAAGAGTGCTGCAAATGCAAGAAGCATGAATGCAGTAGGAAGCGGACGTTTAATTGCTCGGCGCTCCTTCGTAGTGTCCATAAACGGAACAAGCATCAATGCGCCGAATGCTAGACCCGGCATGATAATAGCACCAATAATATTAAACGGTCCTGAAGCAAACTGATATTTCAACAATTGATACATCGATAGGAAGTACCAGTCCGGAACGGGCATGTACATCGTATCTGTCGGGTCCGCTTGACGTTCAAGCGGTGACGGATGAGCAACTGTCAATATTAAATATCCAATAAGGAAAACCGCACCAATCAGCCATTCTTTCAAAAGGAAGTTAGGCCAGAAGGCTTCCGTTTTACCCGGATATTCTGAGTAATCTTTCGGGACGTTCGGCATTTTGTTAGTAGCCTTAATGCGCGAATCTCCGACAAATTTCATCCCTTTTCCGCGGTGCATAATGTCCCCTCCTTATTAAATTCATTGGACGCCGGTCAATCTTATAGCGGTCCTGAAATACCTTGTCTTCTGATCATGATAAAGTGTGCTGCAAGCAACCCAAGCAAAGCAGCCGGTAAGAAGAATACATGAATCGCGAAGAAACGTGTTAGTGTTTGTGCACCGAGAATCGTTGAGTCCCCCGCAAGGAGTACCTTAATCGCCTCGCCGATGAACGGGACAGATGCAGCAATTTCAATTCCTACTTTCGTAGCGAACAATGCTTTCATATCCCATGGCAGTAGATAACCAGTGAATCCGAGACCAAGCATGACCATGAAGATCAATACTCCGACAACCCAATTCAATTCACGTGGTTTCTTATATGAGCCTGTAAAGAATACACGCAGTGTATGTAGGAACATCATCACGATAACAAGTGACGCTCCCCAGTGATGCATCCCACGCACAATTTCACCGAATGCTACTTCATTCTGAAGGTAATAAACGGATTTCCATGCATTTTCAATGTCCGGTGTGTAATACATTGTAAGGAACATACCAGAAAGGATCTGGATGACAGTAATGAAAAATGTCAGTCCCCCGAAACAATAGATGAATGCGGAAAAATGATGTGCAGGGTTTACGTGCTCAGGTACTTCGTGGTCAGCGATATCGCGCCAAATCGGGGTGATATCCAACCGTTCGTCAACCCAATCATAAATTTTATTTAGCACTTCGGTCGTACCCCCTTACATTTTTAAACTAATGTGTTCGGTTTTGTTTTTCCGAGAAACAGGTATCCGTCTTCGACTTTAACGTCAAATTCGTCAAGTGGTCCAAGCGGTGGTGTTCCTTTTACGTTTTCACCATTTTTCATATAACGTCCTGCGTGGCATGGACAGTAAAATTGATCTGGGTGCTTTTCATCACCGCTCCAGTTTACTGTACAACCAAGGTGTTTACAGACAGGAGAAAGCGCGATGACCGTATCACCATTCTTATAAACCCAGGCAGTATTCGACACATCGGATTTATACCAAGCATCTTTTCGATCTTTGATAGTGAAATCGATACGAATCGGCGTTTCCGATAGCTCGTCCACTTTGTGTTGAGTAGGGATGAAATCACCTTCATCTTTCGTCTGCAACACAGGGTCGATTGCAAAACGGGCCATCGGCATCAACATACCAGAAGCCATGAATCCACCAACACCCATAAGTGTGTAGCTCATGAATTGGCGTCTTGACACTTTCTTGCTCATCATTTTCCCTCCTCTTACTTAAAGGTCAGTCCAACGGACATTCTTTTGCTAATTGTAATACTAGGACATATCTATGATATATCAATACTAAGGGAAATTCAATCATGCTTTCTGTACGGATGCAAGTTTGTGAACAAATATCGAATTTTACTGTTCTGACCACTTTTTTGTAAAGCGGGGTAGAACTTGCCGTAACTGATCTTCAATAATGGTTTTCCTTAATTGCGGTTCCATGTTTTCAAGCGGAATCGATGGCAGCCAGATCATTTCACCATCTATTTCAATGCTTGTCCAAGCAGAATCCGTTGTCAAGAAAAATATATGTTTAAATGGTGCGGTAGAAAGGTCGCGAGACAGAGTTTCAGCCATTTCCGTCAAATTCATTGACTGCGTGTAAGCAAATGGAGGCATTAGCATCATGCGCCCTTTAAATTGAGTTTCGATAAACGTCGTAAGATGTCTCAGAAACTCGGAAGATGACGTGCTACTTTTCATGTTTCCCGGGTCTGTCTCTACTTTAAGCAAGGGCACAATAAGTGTATCGATATATTCTTTCTGTTGCAAATATGTATCCATATCTTGCGCAGTCCAGTTCATTCCAAAATTGCCTCCTTGTGAAATCAGTAAAGGACTCCACCGTATTGGGTGGAGTCATTAATTCTTCGATACCTTCATGTCATTCAACAGTGCAGATAATGCGATGAACCGTTCCTTGTCATTTGTGTCAAGAGCTTCATCCACCCTTTTCATAAGCATATCAACGGTCATCAATGCAACACTTTCCTCAAGTAATTGCTCAGCAATCTTCCGATCACCTTCACTTACTTGTAGATAATCCGGAAGAAAAGGATTTTCCTCCCGAACACTTGCATACTCCGGGCAAGAATGACTGTTTGAAAAATTAAGTTGTATATACATTTTATCATCTGGATGAAGTCTTAAGTCATGGAATGATTTTTCGGCATCAGCAGTCATTAAATTCCCTTTGTAAAAACGGAATGGAATGCTCTCCGAACCTGTTGTTGACATTACCATCGCCCTTGGACAGTAATGTGCTTCATCCGTAAAGTGGACGTTTTGCAGTAGGTGTTCATGGCTTAGAAGGTAATTCAAAATCCACACACATTCACGGCGCTTCAATTTGTACCGCTTTAAGAACCATCGCACAAAGTCCTTTTTAGCAGCGACAGGAATCATGGCCGTCATGTCACACCTCCTCGTCATTTTGTGCTTCTAGAAAAGCTCTCCAATACTCATCATCAGGAACCATTTCAACCAATTCCTTGACTATTTTGAGGGCTTCATCACGTTTTCCTTCTTCAAGAAGAAATCTCGCGAAGTTTCCAAGAAAATCATGATCATCCTTCATGCCAATATATGCCTTGCCATAGGATTCGTATGCATCATCATATTGTTCTTCACGTTCGTGTGCATACGCCATAAATGCATCCAATAATGGAATATCTACCTGATTATCTTTTGAGTACGAAAGAAGATCGAGCAATTCATGGCTTTGCTCCCTCTCATTATACAACGAAGCAAGCGTAATAAGTGCTTCGATGTACTCTGGATCAAGCACCAGTGCTTCTTTCAAATGCTCTTCTGCCTTTTCTGAGAGACCAAGCTTTAATGCTGATTTACCAGCAGTCAATTGAAGTTCCTTGTCAAATTCGTCCCTACGGATTCCATCTTTGAACATATCGTAAGCTCTTTGATCATCCCCCAGTACTGACAACGACTGTCCTGCGAGCATATAAGCAGAAAAATAATCTGGATCCATCTCAATTAAATCGTCTAACAGTGTGACAGCCCTTTCTGCATTTCCACATTGAAAGTAAGCAAATGCCGCACCGAAAAGTGTATCCGGCAAGACGTTATCTTCCAACATTTCTTCGTAATATGGAATTGCTTCTTCGTAAGCCGCACCGGCGCTATACGTTTCCGCCAGCCTTGATAAAATACGAATGCCGCCGATTTCATCTGTTTCATCATGCAAATCGAGGTACATCCGCGCTGCCTCTCCATACTTCCCTGAATCAAGGAGCAGCTCTGCATATGCGAACCGAATGACAGGCTCATGCGGTACAAGTTCATGGGCTTCCTTAATCTTCGCTAGCGCTGCTTCCGCCATTCCAGACATCTGATAATAATCCGCTAACGCCAATAGAGCTTGAACATATTCTTCGTCATCTGGACGCACATCTGTGAGAAGTAAAAGGGCTTCATCTTCTTCTCCAAGCTCCAGCAACGTGCCGGCACGGTCAATTTTCAGCTGTGCTTCATCCGGCAGATGGAGGCGCAATGTTTCATATAGACGATCAGCCTCCCCCATGAATCCATAGCTTGCAAATAGGTCTGCTGCTTCATAAAGTAAATCAAAATCGGTCGACCCACTTAACTGATCAATAACGCCAGTGAGTATTTCAACATCACCTTCTAAGATATTTCGTTCAATTTCTTCTAACTGTCCCATATTTTCACCTGTTCTTTCACAATGTATACATCAGTACGTTATCCTTTTGCATTTTTGGAGACTGTGAGCTTTTCAAGATCATCGAAAAATCCTGGATATGAAACGGCTATACATGCCGGATTTTCGATATGAATCGGCGATGATGCAACAAGTGCTGCAATTCCAGCCATCATACCCAGTCTATGATCACCGTAAGAAGCTAATGTCCCGCCAGAAAGCTTCGATGGACCATGAATAATCATGCCGTCGTCTGTCGCTTCAATATTGGCGCCAATCTTTTTTAATTCTGACGTCACAGCCGCAATTCTATCCGTCTCTTTGACCCGCAGTTCTCCAGCGTCTTTGATAATAGTCGTTCCTACTGCCTGCGTTGCCATTAGAGCAATAATAGGCAATTCATCAATCAATCGCGGTATGAGATTTCCACTGATTTCTGTCCCACGTAAGCCTTCGGTGGAAACGTTGACTGTGCCATATGGTTCACCTATCCCATCCACCTTTTCAAGAATTTCTACACGTGCCCCCATACTTTCGAGCACATCTATTATCCCTGTTCTTGTCGGGTTAAGCCCAACATTTGTAAATGTGACGGAACTTCCTTTGATCATTGCTGCCGCGGCCATGAAAAATGCTGCTGATGAAATATCACCTGGAACGATGACATCTGTCCCATGGAGCACATTCCCACCTTTAACATGTACTTTATTTCCATCAACCCGAATTTTTGCGCCAAATTGTAAGAGCATTCGTTCAGTATGGTCACGTGAAACGGTTTCCTCACTGATAGTAGTCGTCCCTTCCGCATTCAAGCCTGCAAATAAAATAGCTGATTTTACTTGCGCGCTTGCAACAGGCATCTCGTAGTCTATTGCTGAGAGTGTCACGCCAGTAATGGAAATCGGTAGCAGATTGCTGTCTGAGTCACCTGCTATGGATGCCCCCATCGACGCCAATGGCAGTGTAACCCTATTCATCGGTCGCTTAGACAATGATTCGTCTCCTGTTAAAACAGAGTTGATAGTTGAACCAGCAAGTATGCCAAGCATTAGACGTGCTGTAGTCCCTGAATTACCGGCATAGAGATTGTCGGCAGGAGTTTCCCATTCTTGCATTCCGGGGCTGTCTATCATAACGCTGGTGCCGTCCCTTTCAATTGATACGCCCAGCTGCCGAAAGATATCAATTGTATGCAGACAATCTTCCCCGTCAAGGAATCCGGTGATTTGTGTTTGCCCTTTAGCGATGGAGCCAAGCATTACAGCCCGGTGTGATATTGACTTATCACCCGGAACTGCCATATCTCCCTGTAGTACAGGTTTAGTGAACTCCACTATTTTCGTTTCCACCAATAAAAGCCCCCCGTTCATACTATGTACATGCTAAAATTCATCGTTTTGGAAAGGGCAGATTTTGCCTGTTCCCGGTCATCAGCAGTTTGGAAGCTGATGACGAGTATCCCGAAGACATCCGTCCGTGTCTCAACGATTCGGATATTTGTCAAACTGATCAGTTCATCGGCAAGTATTTTTGTGATTTCAGAAATGATACCAGGATGATCCGGAACATCGATATGTAAATCGTAAGTCATATATAATGCACCTTGAGATGTGATCGGCAAGTCATCCCGAAACTGTTTCGCTCCTGCAAAATAATCATAGATTTCGGCGGGATCATTCGATTTTAGCATATTTCGAACATTTTCCATCTCTTCAAGCCATCCGTCAAGTTGCTTTAACAACTCTTCCCTGTTCTGCGACGTAATATCACGCCACATGATGGGATCCGCAGATGCGATCCGAGTCAAGTCACGAAATCCGCCTGCAGCAAGTTTTTTAACAAATGGTTGCTTTTCTTGTTGAGCTTCAAGCCTTCCCACGAGCGAGGAGGCGACCAGATGTGGAAAATGGCTGACGATTGCTGTCATTCGATCATGTTCTTCAGAATCGAGCACTACTATTTTCCCTTTCGTTGGTTCGAGAAGGTTGCGAAGGCGTTCGACTTTTACACTGTCTGTTTGAGGATCTGGCGTCAATATATAATACGCATTTTCAAATAGATGCTCTTTAGCCGCCGTTACCCCACTTTTATGGGAGCCCGCCATGGGATGACCACCTATGAAGGTGATTCCCAGCCTACGCAATTGTTTTGCCGCATCCATGATCGGGCCTTTCGTACTGCCCGTATCCGTCATGATAACGTCTTTTTTCAATTTCCAGTCGCCTGCCTGCTGCATCATTGCAACCGTCGTGTTGACGGGCGTCGCAAAGATGATGACATCCGCATGTTCACATGCATATTCAATAGAAGTAGCGATTGTATCAATGATTCCCCTGCGAAATGCTTGTTCCAACGTACTGAATGATCGGTCGTATCCTGTTATATGCAGTTCAGGATTTCTTTTCAATGCAAGTCCGAGCGAACCACCGATCAGACCGAGCCCAATTATCGCGACTTTCAGTTTCATACGGGCGAACCCTCGGATTGCCACAATGTATCAAATGCCTTTAAAAATTTACTAGTCTGTTCTTCTGACCCAATCGTCACTCGTATATAACCTGGAGTTCCGAGTGCATTCCCACTTCTAACAATGAAACCTTGTTGCAACAATTTTTCTGAAGCGTCATCTGAATCATTCGGAACCTCTATTAGCACGAAATTCGTTTCCGAATCAAAAAGGTGTAGTTTCTTTTCGTCAGCATAGTGCTTGAATCGTTTCCTTTGCTCATGATTCAATTTACGACACTGTTCTATGAACGCTTCGTCATCAAGTGCCTTTTCAGCGATTGCAAGTCCAATCGAGTTATTGTTGAACGGGTTCCGTACTTTATTAAGATTGGAAATGACTGCAGGATGACCGATTGCATAGCCAACTCTGTATGATGCGAGCCCGTATGCTTTGGAAAACGTTCGGAGCAAGATAACGTTTGGAAATTGTTCCAAATAGGTGACGGAGTCTATATATCCGGGTGCCATAACGTATTCTATATATGCTTCGTCAAGGACGACAAGAATATTTGGGGGTACTTGACCAAGGAAAGCCTCCAAAGCGTCGCTTGGAATTAGGTTACCAGTCGGATTATTCGGATTACATATCCAGATAACAGCTGTCTCACTATCGATTGCTTTTAGAAATCCTTCGAGATCATGTTGCCCATTATCTTTCAACGTAACTTCCCGTATTTCAGCACCTGCGATCTTCGCATTATGTGCATATTGTGGAAATGTCGGCGTTGCCATAACTGTATTTGTATCTGTGCCAAGAAGTGCTCGAGTAATGATCATAATAATTTCATCCGAACCATTGCCGAACAATACTGCTTCTTCATCTACCCCCAATTTTTGGGTTAGTTTACTGCGCAAAGCACTTGCATAGCCATCCGGATAAATTTCATGTTGGATAGCGGCAGAAGCCAGAGATTCTTTAACAGACGGCGCGCAGCCGTAAGGATTTTCGTTTGAAGCGAGCTTCACTACTTCTTTTAGTCCATACATGCGTGTTACCTCTTCAATCGATCTGCCTGGTTTGTACGGGGTTATACCGTCAAGTGCTTTTTTCCAGTTCATACGAATCCCTCCGGTCAATAGAAATGAGTTTACTTTTGTAAATCTGGCCGTAATTTAACCGCGTTATTTTGATAAATATGTTTTACATAACGTTGCGGAATATCTGTGTTCACATGCATAAGGACTCTGATGCATGATGGCATCGCTCCTGGGACATCCATTTCATGTGTACATATGACTGGAACATACATCCACCCATCAATCGATCGAACTGCTTTTGCAGGGAAGGCTGATTTGATGTCTGTCGTTGTGGATATAAGTACAGAAATGATATCCACAGGCAAAACCCTATTTTCTTTGGCCATTTCTTCGACAAGTGCTTGTGTCGCTTCAAGAACAGCTTGTTCTATGTCATTCTCGACCGTCGTTGCTCCCCTTAATCCTCTAACCATCATTTCGTCTCATCCCCTTTCGTTCTTTGCTTCAATTGATTGAATGCTTCTTCACATTGCTCTTTTGACAGTTCTTTTACATACGGTTTTCCAACACCATTCAGCAAAACAAAATTCAGTTTACCGAAAGAGGCTTTTTTATCTTTTTCCATATATCCCATAAATACATTAAATGCATGTTCATGGACTGGTTGGAATGTATAGCTATGCGTGTTTGCAAATTTAATGAAACGACTTGTCAATGATTCATCGATCGCCCCATGACTTTCACTTAAAATAAGACTGTAAGCCATGCCGATCATAACTGATTCACCGTGGCTTAGACCCCCGAATCCGCACACCCCTTCCACGGCATGACCGAATGTATGGCCAAAATTTAGAAACTTACGGGTGGAATGCTCAAATTCATCCTCGGTGACGATTTTCGCCTTCACTTCGATTCCCCGCAACAGTTCGTGTGATAACCATTCGATGTCTGGTTGTGAAAAGGATGATTCAGACAATAACTCAAGTGCCCATTTCTCATCCGAGATTAACGCATGTTTCAACAACTCCGCCATGCCCGATCTGATTTCTCGCGGCGGTAGCGATTCAAAAAGCGAGGTGTTGAATAAAACCCCGGTTGGCTGATGAAAAGAACCGACCATATTTTTTCCTTCCGGCATATTGATTGCCGTTTTGCCTCCTACTGCACTGTCATGCGCCAGGATTGTCGTAGGGCATTGCAGGTACTTTATCCCCCTCATGTATGTCGCTGCGACGAATCCAGTGAGATCTCCGCATGCACCACCGCCAAAAGCAATGAGGAGTGAATCTCTTGTGAATTTTTCATTCAACAAAAAGGATAGACAATCAATGTAAACTGTGGATGTTTTACAACTTTCTCCGGCAGGAACTGTTTTTACGATAATTTCATGATTTACAGACTCCAACGCCTTTTGAAGCAACGGTAAATGAATAGCCGCAACCTTTTCATCCGCAATGATTGCAATTCGGTCGACACTGCCTAGAAGTTCAGCATAATCTGTAGTAAATAGATTGTATGTGTCTGGACCGATATCGACGTTATAGTGGTGATCTCGGACAGCAACCGTAAGTTTCCCCATGTTAAAACTCCTTTACATACCTTCTATATTCTTCGATTTCTTTTTTTAGGCCGTCAATTGTATCTGATCGGAATTCATCCATAATGGCCTTTGCCATTTCTGTGGCAATTACATGCTCTGCTACTACGGAGGCTGCTGGTACTGCACAAGGGTCCGAGCGTTCAATTGTTGCGACAAATGGTTCTTTTGTATCTATATCGACACTTTCAAGCGGTTTATACAATGTCGGAATGGGCTTCATGACGCCCCTGATAACAATCGGCATACCTGTCGTCATTCCGCCTTCAAGCCCGCCTAAACGGTTCGATTTACGGTAATAACCTTGTTCTTCACTCCAGGTAATTTCATCATGTACTTTACTGCCGGGTATTTTTGCCATTTCAAATCCGAGCCCGATTTCAACACCTTTGAACGCATTGATGCTCATCATCGCCCCAGCAAGCTTACCATCCATTTTTCTGTCAAATTGAACGTAACTCCCGATTCCAGGAGGGCACCCTTCAATCACCACTTCTACGACACCGCCTACTGTATCTCCACGCCCTTTCGCGTCATCAATGGCTTGTACCATCAATTTAGAAGCTTCAGGGTCTGCACAGTAGACAGGATCGTTTTCAACGATGTTACGCAATTCTTCCGTTCCTTTTCCTGCATATGTATCTGGATTTGTTGTGACTCCTCCAATCTCTGTTACATGTGCGACAGTTTCAATATCAAGTTCACGAAGGAATTGTTTTGCAACCGCACCGATAGCGACGCGCATCGTTGTCTCACGTGCAGACGATCGTTCCAGAACGTTGCGCAAATCCCGGTGACCGTATTTCATCCCGCCAACAAGATCTGCATGGCCCGGTCTTGGACGTGTTATTTGTCGTTTAACGTCTTCCGGTTTAACATCATCCGCTAAAGGTTCTACCCCCATAATCGAGGTCCAATGTTTCCAATCATCGTTGATAACCGTCAACGTGACCGGAGAGCCCAGTGTTTCGCCATGGCGGACACCCGACGAAATAACAACCTGATCTTTTTCTATTTGCATGCGCCTTCCGCGTCCGTGTCCACCTTGACGTCTTGAAAGTTCCCCATTAATCATTTCAGCAGTCAATTCCATTTGGGCAGGCAGTCCTTCAATGATTGCAGTCAATTGCGGTCCGTGTGATTCACCGGCTGTGAAATACCTCATTCCATTTCCTCCTCCGACGAATGGGTTAACATTCGTTTTATAGCACTCTACCAAAGTAAGATGCTTTTGACTATATGTTTATATGAAAAATATCCGGAAAGATATCCGGATATTTTAAATTTTCCTATAAAAGAATGTATCTTCTGATTCTAACCCATATTTTGAAGGATTAAAAATCTGCTCTGTGCTTCCCACAAAAAGAATTCCGCCTTGTTTTAGCGACTTGGAAAAGTTTGTGTAAATTTGGTCTTTTGCTTCTTCTGTAAAATAGATCATTACATTGCGGCAAACGATTAAATCGAATCCCGTATCGTAACGGTCTTCCAATAGATTTTGCTGTTTAAACGTTACGGTCCGCTTGATTTCATCCTTCACCTGATAAAAATGACCTTCATTGACAAAATGCTGATTTACAATCGGAGCAGGCACTTCCTTCAAAGCTCTTTCAGGGTATAAACCAACTTTCGCCCGTTCAATGACGCCTAAATCAAGATCTGTTGCTAAAATCGATATATCGCGAAGTGGTACATGGGATAATAAAACAAGCGCGATCGAATATGGTTCTTCACCCGTGGAACAGGCAGCACTCCAAATCTTCAGTTTTTTATTTTGTGCAAGGAGCTTTGGGAAAATCTTCTTTTCCAGCACATCCCACCGCTGGGCATTGCGATAGAATTCGGAAACATTGATAGTCATCCGATCCAGGAATTCCTCGAGTAGCTCTTTGTCATTATGTATGGCTTCATAATACTCTATAAAATTTCGGTACCCTCTTTTCTCATATAGAGAAGTGAGTCTTCTTTTCATCTGTGCTTCTTTATAAAGTGACAGATCAATTCCCGTCTTTTTCTTGATGTTTCCAATAAATACAGCATAATCCGGCAATCTGAGTCCCTCCGTTCATATATTCTTACTATTATAACGGATTGAGACTTATTTCGGAAGTACAAATGCAAAAAGCGCCTGTTAGACACGACAAGCGGATAGCATTCTAGAAGCAACATCTTCACGTTCTAAATAACTTATTGCACAAGAGTCAATGATTTCCTGTGAAAATAAGAAAAACAGCCGTGCGCAATTGGCAGGGCTGTTTTTGGTAATTAGTTGATCCAGTTGTTCATCGTTTTGCCGTAAGTTACAAGTTCTTCTTCTTTGAAGAAAAGACCGATTTCACGAACAGCCGATTCTGGAGCATCAGAACCGTGAATGATGTTTTTGCCGACAGTAACAGCGAAGTCGCCACGGATTGTTCCAGGTGCAGATTCTTTCGGATTTGTTGCGCCAGTCATCAGACGACCAACAGAGATGACGTTTTCGCCTTCCCATACCATTGCAAATACAGGACCGGAAGTGATGAAATCAACAAGCTCGCCGAAAAAAGGACGCTCTTTATGTTCACCATAGTGTTGCTCAGCAAGTTCTTGTGAAATTGTCATAAGCTTCGCACCTACTAGTTGGAAGCCTTTGTTTTCAAAACGGCCAACAATTTCACCAATTAGGTTACGTTGAACGCCGTCCGGTTTAACCATTAAAAATGTTCTTTCCATTATTAACACTCCTTCTTGTATGTATCAGGATTTCTCCTTTTCGATCGTACCACCCGATGCACGATTTTTCAACTGTTAACGCATTAATACTTACGTTTACCAATGAAAGCAGAAATTTGCATGAATGCTTTTTTAGCATTGGCTTCACCATCAGGCAGTGTACTTATTTCATCCATTGCTTTTTTCAAATACAAATCACTTACAGCTTGTGCTTTTTGGATGGCATCTGTATTACGAATATAAGTCAGCATTTCATCCCGGTCCGATTCCGTCAAGGTCCCGTCAAACGAACGCTCCATATAAGGTTGGAAATTCATATCATTTTTTATGTATAAAATCGGCAATGTCAGATGACCATTCAACAAATCACTACCTGCAGGTTTTCCAAGTTCTTCATCAGTTGATGTAATATCAAGGATGTCATCGACAATTTGAAAAGCCATGCCTGCGAAATAACCGAAGCGGCGCAATTTTCTCACTATCAAAGGATCAGCTCCCGATACAAGAGCGCCGAGCTCACAGCTAGATGATAGAAGAAGTGCAGTCTTTCGTTTTATGCGGCGCAAATAATCCCGAACCGTCTGATCCGTTTTCCGCTGATGATCGATTTGAATAATTTCACCTTTACAAATTTCAAGCATTGTTTTTGCAAGCAGTTGATGAACCGCAGGTAGTTCTATTTCACCGATGGATGTAAGCGCACGGGAAAAGATGAAATCTCCCGTGTACATTGCAATCCGGTTATCCCAGCGCGCCTTCACAGTTTCAAGGCCGCGACGCATATCTGAATCATCGATAACATCATCATGGACAAGAGATGCCATGTGAACAAGCTCAAGCGAGACAGCTACCTTTGCCACATCCTCCAACGAATAGTTACCGAATTTGGATGACAGAATAACAAAAATTGGCCGAATCCTTTTTCCACCTGCACGAAGCAAATGAAGTGATGCTTGCCGAATGATTGGGGAAGATGAATTGACGGATCGTTCAAGTTCCTTTTCTATATAAGCCATATCCTTACGGAAATCAGCATAAAGTGACATTAACTTCAATTTCTCCAAAACGATTACCTTCCCCTGCGGTCTTTATTGTTTATACCCCACGTGGCCAGCCGCGGCGCCACCACTATATGATTTAAAGGACACTCCAGTGAAGCCTGCTTCTGTGAATAGCTGGGCGAGTTGTTTCATCCCTGGAAAATCATCGGCCGATTCTTGAAGCCATGAATATTCTTTATAACTTTTTGCAAATACCTTTCCCAGTACAGGCATAATGAATTTAAAATAAAAGCGGAATAACTGCCTGTAACCTGGAAGCTCAGATTGAGAAGTTTCAAGACATGCAATCATTCCACCCGGCTTTAAGACACGGTTCATTTCTTGTAAAACCGTTAAATAATCCGGGACGTTACGCAATCCGAAACCGATTGTAACAAAATCGAACGAATCGTCAGGAAACGGCAGTTCCATAGCATTTCCTTGTACGAGCGTAATATTTGGATGGGCTGCAACTTTCGATCGGCCTGCTTCTAGCATACCCTCGCTAAAGTCCAGACCCGTCACGTGCCCATTAGATCCTGTCGCTTCTGCAATAGCGATTGTCCAATCAGCAGTGCCGCAACAGACGTCCAGCGCATGAGCGCCTTCATGAACGTTCATACGTGACATGATATCATCACGCCATTTCTTATGTTGATTGAAACTGATCACGGAATTCATCTTATCGTAATCAACGGATATTTTTTCAAAAACGGTATGGACTTTCTGTTCTTTTGATAATGACAAGAGTTATACCTCTTTTCTTCAATTCAGTTTACCAAGTAGCGGAGTCGCCAGGTTACGGAGTTGACGCTTCAAAAAGGGCTGAAGGTAATCAGCTGCATCAAGCGCTTCCTGCATTTCAGCATGAAGCAAAACAACCGCACGATCTGCATCAGCAGCATTCATTGTATGGCACGAATACTTACCCGAACTAAAATTACTGTCAGCATTCTCTTCGTTAAACCATAAGAGCGACATAGCCGCACTGACAAGCGGGACGTATTGTGAAAAACCGAATGTATGTAAAAAATCCGTTACACACCCTGCTTCGATAATACGAATTGCTTCAATCAACATTTCAGGCCCATCCGGTAATTGGTTGTGAAAAGTTGTTTTCATCTCGTTAATTTGTCCGATCGTTTCAGACAATGAACGGATGAAACCGAATTCAGGAAGAGATGCAAGAAGTCTGTAATGGATTCCGCTGAAATGATCACCAGACAAAACAGTAAGTTGTTGTTGCTTTGAAGTTGCGTTGGATACATCAATCGACTCATGCGCTGCTAGAGCTGCATGCACAGCACCGACTGCAATTGCTGAAGTGTTTAAATGATTATTCCATCTTTCTCCATTTAACAGCGGCAACAAAAGGAAGAAAGCTTTACCGGCATCGATTGTCGTGCGTCCAACATCCTTGTCCATAATCGGCTCGTAAATTGAACGCTCTACTTCACCTATATAATTTTCGATATGCAGTTTGATTTTTTGGGTTTCCATCGTCGAATCTCCATTCAAAGACGTCTACGGAAAAGTGTGCCAAATGCGAATCAGTCTTTCCCTTCGCTTGACAAAACACCATATGCGGTATGAACGTCAGCTTCGCCTCGTATTTTCATTGCTGACGTATGATCTGTAAATTGTGCAATCATCACTTCACCACGATCTAATTTTTCCGTATGATGGAACTTTGTATCGTTCCCTCGTGTCAGACCGATTACGTTTACGCCGTCTTCTTTCGCTTTTATGACGATATAGTCGGTTTGTGTCATTTTCACCTCTCCTGTCTATTCTATTACGGTCTTATCATATCATAGAAAAGGCGTTAGCCGCAAAGGCTTCAAGACATCTTAATAAGTGACAGGATCTCTGCACGTTTCACATCGTCCTGCTCGTAAATTCCACGAGCGACAGTAGTCACTGTCTTCGCGCCCGGTTTCTTGATGCCTCGCATAGTCATACACATATGTTCTGCTTCGATTACAACGTACACGCCGATTGGATTCAGCATTTCCATCATTGCCTCCGCAACTGTGGAAGTGATGCGTTCTTGAAGCTGCGGCCTTCTGGCAGTCGTTTCGACAGCTCTCGCCAATTTACTTAAGCCGGCGACGACACCGTCCCGCGGTATGTATGCAATATGTGCATTCCCAAAAAAGGGTACAAGGTGATGCTCACACATCGAGTAAAACGGAATATCTTTTACAAGGACGACTTCATCGTGATTTTCATGGAATACCGTTTTGAAATAATCCTTTGGATCTTTATTCAAACCTTCGAATACTTCGGCATACATCTTTGCGACACGCTTCGGAGTTTCTATAAGTCCTTCACGCTCGGGATCTTCACCGACTGCTTCAAGGATCATTGAAACTGCCTTCTCTATTTTCTCATAATCGACAACATTCATCATTCGAATCCTCCCCAATCGGAAATAAAGCTATTCCAACAAAAATAGTAGCATACTCGCCCATTTCCGTACAGTTCGTTCACTTTGTAAATGGGCAATATGCTAAAAATGGAAAGAAGTCCGCCCCAAGTATCTAACGAATCAGATACGACGGACGGACTTCTATGTAATCGCGAAGATTATTTTACCGCGTCTTTAAGCGCTTTACCTGCTTTGAAAGCTGGTACTTTGCTTGCAGCGATATCGATTTCTTCCCCAGATTGTGGGTTACGTCCTTTACGAGCTGCACGCTCACGAACTTCGAAGTTTCCGAAACCGATCAATTGTACCTTCTCACCACTTGCAAGAGTAGATTGGATCGTATCGAATACAGCTTCGACAGCTTTTGTAGCATCTTTCTTAGTTAGTTCTGCTGCTTCAGCTACAGAAGTAATCAATTCTGTTTTATTCACACCATTCACCTCCTCTCAAAGGGCATTAGCTAGCTTCTAATACTGTAAAAAGAGTATCACAAGAAAAACCTAGACGCAACAATATTATCGCGGAATTGCCAATATCATGCACTTTAAGCGCAAAAAAGAGAAAAAGATCCGCTTTTGACGGATCTTTTTCCCTTATACGATAAATGTTATCATGCCTTTATTTCCATCGTTCACCATCTGTTCAATCGTCTCTCGCAGACGTTTTCGTGCATTCATCGGGACCGAAGCTGTTTTGAATCGAATGCTCTCTTTCATAACTTCATGGAGCGGCGTTCCGAAGAGTTGTGTTTCCCATAATGCCTCTCTATCATGCAAATAAGCATTCTTCAATTCTTTTAGTAGATGATGGCTATGAAATTCGGAGCCGATTAATGGAGAAAATTCAGCCTCCATATCTACCCGGATAATGTGAAGTGAAGGTGCCGTCGCTTTCATGCGTACGCCAAAAAAGTTATTCTGTTTGATCAGTTCTGGTGCAGAAGGATTAAAATCATCAATTGTTGGAAGAGCGACGCCGTAACCTTGTTTTCTGGCCGTATCAATGGCTTCTGAATACATATTGTATGACTTTTTCGCTTTGGCCGCCTCTTTAACAAACAATAACCAATCTTTTTTCGAGCCGATTTCCTGGCCCATAATCTCTTCACAAATTTCACGGAAAGCCTGTTCATCCATGGCGATTTTCACGATTGCTTTCCCTTTGCCAGCATCTACTTCAATGACTTCTGCTTGCTTAACATATTTTTCGTCTCTTAATCTTTCCGCCAATTCCTGTACTTTACGAATTTTTGATACTTCTAGAAAACCTTCGTTAATCACCCTATCGATGTTGGCATTCAACTCATGTTCACTTCCAAGTACGTCCATCCAATCGGGTTTTTGAACTTCGATATCAGAAATCGGAAATTCGTATAAAGCTTCTTTTAAAATGAGTTGAATTTCCTGCGCATTTAACTGATCAGCACTTATTGCAATGACAGGCACTCCATATTTTTCATGTAAATCATGCTTTAGCGCAACAGTCCTATCATTTGCAGGCATTTTAGAATTGAGTACAATGACAAACGGCTTGCCGATATCTTTCAACTTGTTGACAATTTCTACTTCTGCTACTTCGGCTGCTGCCCGCGGAATATTATTCACCGTTCCATCCGTCGTGACAAGAATACCAATCGTAGAATGATCCCTGATCACTTTATCCGTGCCTATACGTGCCGCTTCTTCAAACGGGATTGGTTCGTTGTGCCATGGCGTGTGGACCAGTTTGGGACCATTCTCGTCCTCATACCCTTTTACACCGTCTATCACGTAACCAACGCAATCTGCTAACCTGATTTGAAACTTAAGTTCACCGTCCCCTACGGATACAGACGTCCCTTGAGCAGGTACAAATTTCGGTTCTGATGTCATGATGACTGTTCCGGGTGAACTTTGCGGGAGTTCATCCTGTGCACGAATCCGATCCGACGCTTCCGTCATATTTGGAATAACGACTTCTTCCATAACCCTTTTCACGAATGTTGATTTCCCTACACGGACAGGGCCGACGACACCGATATAAATATCACCGTCAGTGCGTCGTGCCAAGTTTTCATATAATTCCTCTTTCATCCATCGTCCTCCTTTATATGCGCATATTAGTTTATGTAAATAAAAAACGTTTCATGCACGCGGCATGAAACGTTTTTTATTTTGATTTATTCATGAATATCGGTTCGTTGTTTTCGTTCACCGTATAAGGTAAAGAATAAGCCGGTAAAACGGGATAATTATCCGCTAACAAAAAACGGATATCCTCTCCTTGTTTAACCTTCGGAGTTTCTTCTTGCAAAATCCGATTCAAGTCAATTGAATAATCGATATAAAAAACACCGTCCCCGCCGATCACAATCGGTAAGATTGCATCTGAATAAGGACTAGGAACCGTCAGCGGCTCTTTAAAGCCCATTGCTTTAAAATCGACTGTATAGACATTCTGACCGACAGACTCTTTGAATGGAACCCTGCCATTAATGTTTTTCCTTAGATTTAAATCACGGATGCGTTCCGCTGAGCGCAAATCGACTAGCTTTACTGTTGGATTTGTTTCAACATCCGTCAGTACATACTGATAAATCCCTCCTGTTTCGTATGCATTGGAAGGTATTTTCTCCGTATAAGCCGGTACGATTTTGGAGAACTCGATGGGATATTTTATGTAAATATCTGTTTCAAGATCACGTGTTTTGATAGGCAAGAGCCCTCCTGCATCCTGCTGATAAGCTTCAACCGCTTTTTGCATCGATTCCAGCTGATCAGCATACGGGATTTCCTGCCCAGTTGTTTTTTCGGACGGATACATACATCCGGATAGAACAAAAACAAAAGAAAAAATCAGGAGCAGCCCGATTTTTTTTACTGACATTGTCATTATGCCCCTCCTGTCGGCCCATTAAATACAAGGTAAATCATTGCAAAAAATGCGATGATTAGTAAAGAATAGGCTACTATAGCAAATATAAATTTCAATACTTTATTTTGAAGCTTTTGCCTGCTCACATAAATAAGACCCATGGAAATAACCATGAATCCCATTGCATAGAACGACAGCCACATTTTATCCATCGAGGACAAAGGTAGTCCTCCTTTCGTATAATCAGTATTCAAAACTGAAGACAATTTTCATCGAATTTTTTTGACTGACAAATTCAAAAATTAACGATTGCCGAATAGATCTTCAACTTCCTGCTTTTTCATACGGTTCATAAGTTGGTCAACAGCCTCTTTCGGCGGAATATCCTCGAACAGGATGGAATACAAAGCTTCTGTAAGCGGCATGGAGACCTTATACTGCGCCGCAAGCTGATGCGCTGCTTTAGCTGTCCTGACACCTTCGATGACCATGCCCATGCCTGATACGACCTCATCCAGACTATTCCCTTTACCGAGCATGTTGCCCGCTTTCCAGTTGCGCGAATGGACACTCGTACAAGTGACGATTAAATCTCCGAGACCTGTAAGACCTGAAAAAGTAAGAGGATTTGCGCCCATCTTGACACCGAGTCTTGAAATCTCCGCTAAACCGCGGGTAATCAAGGCAGCTTTTGCGTTATCGCCATAACCGAGCCCATCAGAAATACCAGCCGCCAATGCAATTACATTTTTAAGCGCGGCTCCGATTTCCACACCGACAATATCCGGATTTGTATAGACACGGAAATAATTGTTCATAAATAGGTCCTGAATCTTTTCTGCAGCCTCCAGATCAAATGACGCAGCTGTCACTGTCGTTGGATGACGCAGAACAACTTCTTCGGCATGGCTAGGTCCTGAGAGAACGACAATAGCCGTCGTCTTTGCGGAATCCAACTCTTCCGAAATCATTTCGGAGATCCGCTTCAACGAATCCGGTTCAATCCCTTTTGAAACATGGACAATTAATTTAGGACTGATTGCCAATGCATTCAGTTCAGTACAGATATCTCGAATCGCTTTTGTAGGAACAGCGATAATGACAGTATCACTATGCATCACCGCCGTTTCCAAATCTGATGTCGCCCTCAAATTTGCAGGTAAAGAAATACCGGGTAAATATGAATTATTTGTATGATTTTCGTTAATTTCAGCGGACTGGTTAGAACGTCTCGCCCAGAGTAAACAATCATGACCATTTTCAGCCAGGACAAAAGCGATTGCTGTTCCCCAACTTCCAGCGCCAATAACAGTTACTTTTTCCATTTCACACAGACATCCTTTCTTCCGTAACGTCGGTCAGCTTCTTGCGCGAGTAATGATTCTGATCGGCGTTCCTTCGAAGCCAAATGATTCACGAAGACGGTTTTGTAAAAAGCGTTCATAAGAGAAATGCATGATTTCTACATCGTTCACGAAGACAACGAAAGTTGGCGGCTTGACAGCTACTTGGGTAGCGTAGTAAATACGCAGTCTGCGTCCTTTGTTATTAGGTGCCGGGTTTCTTGCAACGGCATCTTCAATTACTTCGTTCAGAACACTTGACTGAATACGAAGCGCATGATTTTCACTGATTAACTTAACTTTATCGAACAGTGTATTGACACGCTGTTTCGTTTTCGCCGAAACAAAAGAAATAGGTGCATAGTCAAGGAATAAGAAGTTGTCGCGGATATCCGTTATAAACTTATTCATCGTTTTGTCATCTTTTTCAACAGCATCCCACTTGTTTACAACAAACATGACACCTTTGCCTGCATCTTCTGCATAGCCTGCAATCCGCTTGTCCATTTCCCGAATTCCTTCTTCACCGTTAATAACGATGAGTACGACATCGGAACGGTCAATAGCTTTTAGTGCACGAAGGACGGCATACTTTTCAACGTTTTCATATACTTTTCCTTTTTTGCGCATGCCGGCTGTATCGATAATCTTGTATTTTTGTCCTTCATATTCATAAGATGTATCGATTGCATCGATTGTTGTCCCCGGTATATCACTGACGATAACCCGTTCCTCACCTAGAAAAGCATTGACGAGGGATGACTTTCCAACATTCGGTCTACCGATTAACGAAAATCGGATAACATCGTCTTCGATATCTTCATCGCCTGGTTCTGGGAAATCGTTTGCTACTGCATCAAGCAAATCTCCAAGACCTAGTCCATGTGAACCCGAAATTGGATAAGGTTCTCCGAACCCAAGGGAATAGAAATCATAAATCATATCCCGCATATCTGGGTTATCAACTTTGTTTACTGCAAGAACAATCGGTTTTTTCGTTTTGTACAAGATCTTGGCAACTTGCTCATCAGCATCGGTTACCCCTTCACGGCCATTCACAAGGAAAATGATAACGTCTGCTTCTTCAATTGCAATCTCCGCCTGTAGTCGGATTTGCTCAAGAAAAGGCTCGTCCCCAATGTCGATTCCTCCTGTATCAATCAGGTTAAATTCATGGGAGAGCCAATCAGCAGAACTGTAAATACGGTCACGTGTAACACCCGCAACATCTTCTACGATTGAAATTCGTTCACCAACGATTCGGTTGAATATTGTCGATTTCCCGACGTTCGGCCTACCGACGATCGCTACTGTTGGTTTATTCATAATCTAACATCCTTCCAGCTTATCTTCTGCATATTATACACAATAATCATTAAAGCGTCTAAACGGGCACATTCATTAACTATAAACAGTGTCCTTGACACACTATGACAGTATATCATTTTTAAGCGCTTTTAACTTCCGCAAGTTTAAACAATTTAATACATCGTGCCAGTACCGCCACAATTCACGCCCTTTGAATTGTGGCACCAACTGGCACAACACACCGAACAAAAAAATCCACACCAAACCTCTCTAAAAGTGGTAAGGTTATAAATTTATCCCTCAACCCGCTTCGGTTCCCCCGCAAGGCCCTTCTCTCAATTTAAACACCGCATTCAATACTTCAACTAATATAGATCATCCTATTTTCATTCACTGTAACAGGAACAAGTGCCAGCACGTTTTCGATTGTAAAAGTGCGAGTGGATTTACGCAGAAAACAATATGCACGAAACGATACCTCACCAACTTGTTGCGCTCTTATTCGCCTTTTACTGATTTGACCGTCATTCGTCATGTATATCATGTCGAGTGACTCGTTGTATTTTACTGACTTGATCAATTGATCACGTATACTCTTTCCCTCCTTTTCAACAATATATGGAACTAACGTTCTTAATATGACAAACAAAAAGGCGGACACCCATAATGGAAGCGTCGCCTTTTGTTATCTATAATATATGTTGAAATAAAGAATCTTATTGAATCTGTTGTGGTACTCAATAATAGTCGAGTTGTAATTCGGGGTGTGGATTGTAAAACGCTTGGCGCTTTGAGGATGACTTTGCGGCGCCTGCGCTAAGTTTATACACCAGATTCAATAGTTCAACATATATAATTAGTTTCAAGAAAGACGCACTCTAGGTTGCAGATCTCATCACAGATAACGAAATACGTTTTCTCAAATAGACCTTTCAGCGAAGGCGCGACTTCGTGGTAGCCGGAGCGATAAGACTGAAAGTGCTCTCCTTTCCGGCTTATCGCGGGAGGCATCCACAAAGCGTCGAAGCGGTATTAGCAGGATTTCTAATTCATTCTTATATATTGAGACATTCGTTGATCACATTCGCTCGACTTATTTCGTATTAACGGGCAGTAAGACGCCACCTAATTGAGTTTCACTTTTTGGCACTCCAGGTTGTAGGCCTCATCCCCGTTAACGAAATGCTTTTTCTCGCATAGACAATCCAGCGAAGGCGCGACTTCGTTGTAGCCGGAGCGATAAGACTGAAAGCGGTCTCCTTTCTGGCATATCATGGAAGGCATCCGCAAAGCGCCGAAGCGGTATTGGAAGGAATTCTAATTCGCACCTAGTATTAGGAGTTTTTCAGTGGCCTCCCAAAAGCCCTTGTAAAGTGCATTGGCCGTATTCATTTGTTCAACATATATGCCTTCTAAATTATCTCACTTGCGCTGGTCAATAATGACTTTAAGCGCAAGAGCATCATCAAGTGACAACTTGCCTGCCTTAAATTCAATTAGCCATTTATCAGAAATCAATCCCTCTTTCAGGGCATCTAACAAAAATTGTTCGTAAGCAAGCTTGAGTGTTGCTGAACTCGGATTAAACATGCGGACATCCTCCTTTGGCGGTGTTGGGCCACTCAGTTCCGACAAACGTTTAGCGATGGCATTGTGGACAGCCGACGTGCGCCCCTCATCTATGATACGATGCGGACATTTTTTACCGCTCCAATCCCGATGCCACTTCACACGATCTAAACCCCAACCGTATTGCTTAAGTAAGCGCGCTATATAGTCAATGGCATTTGCTTCTGCATTAGCATACTTCGTACCACCGGATTCCGAGTAACAGATTTCGATTCCGATGGATTTCCGATTACCCGCTCCTTGACCATCCCCAGCGTGCCAACCATTGCGTGTAAATGGGATGGCTTGTACTGCATGTTTGTCATCGATTGCAACATGGTAGGAGGTAGCAGCCGTGTTCCTCGTCATGAAAGCAATTTCATTGATGGCCGTCGCATCATTGGCTGTATTGTGTATAGTGATGTATTCGGGCGTCATCGGATACGTTGCTTTAAGCGGATAGAGAGACGCCGGGATGTAGTTGGTAATTATTGTGTACGGCATACCCTTTCACTTCCTTTCTCTACTAAAACTTTGTCGCTAGAATAAAGGCTATCTGCTAAGAATTCGAACAAAAAGTGTAGGGTGTCCGAAGTTCAGACGTAAAATTCTTCTGTTACAAATTATCGACAGTACGAGATTCTTAATTTCCTAAGCGACAAGAAAATACCTTGCTTCCTATTATATGAGACAATCTAGAAGCCCCCTATGACAACTCCTAAATACAACCCCTTAAGTTGACAGTGCTTAATTCTCTCTTACACAGCCACATCTTCACGCCCGCCGATTATAAACAGCACACGTTCCACCTATCCTCGTGAATCTCCTGGCATTTGGATCTCAGGACACAAATTCCCCATAAGTAAAGATGCTATAATTTCCTTTCTATGCAAAAAAAGATGACAGCGCCCATAAAAGGCACCATCATCCATTCAAAAGTCATTCATAATGTTCACAATTCAATCACTGCTTGTAAGCAAAACAGTGTTTCACTCTATTCAGTCTTTACTAGAAAACTTCTTTAGCTGATCCCCGATGACGTCACTCATTGAAAAACCTGATGCTTCTTCTGGCATCTCGTAATTACCATAAGAGTTATTATCTTCTTTTTCAATAAGATCTTTAATGCTTAAAGAGAGACGTTTATCATCCGTATTGACTTCTAGAACTTTGACATTTATTTTTTGACCCTCCTGCAGCACTTCATGCGGAGTACCAATGTGCTGGTGGGAAATACGTGAAATATGGACGAGACCTTCTACGCCCGGGAAGACTTCAACGAACGCACCATATGAGACAAGACGTTTCACAGTTCCTTCAAACGTAGATCCTTGTGGAGCCTTCTCTTCGATCCCTTCCCACGGACCAGGCAAGGTGTCTTTAATGGAAAGTGAAATCCGTTCTGAATCGCGATCGATTGAAAGTATTTTAACTGTCACTTTGTCGCCTTCTTTTAGCACATCTGAAACTTTCTCGACGTGATCATGGGACAATTGAGAAATATGGACAAGTCCATCAACACCGCCGATATCAACAAAAGCACCGAATGTTGCAAGACGTTGAACAGTACCTTCAAGTATTTCGCCTTCTTTAAGATTATCCAATACTTCGCCTTTATGTGATTCTTTTTCTTCTTGGATAACTGCACGGTGAGAAAGTATTAATCGATTTTTATCTTTTTCCATTTCAACAATTTTAAATGTCATCATGCGGCCTTTATATTCTTCAAACGATTCGACGAAATAATCTTCTACAAGTGATGCGGGAATAAAACCGCGAACGCCAAGGTCAACAACTAGTCCACCTTTTACAACGTCTTTTACTTCCGTTTCAATCGTCTCTTTATTATTGTATTTTTCTTCAAGGGAGTCCCACGCATCTTCCGCATCGACTTTCCGTTTTGAAAGAACATAATTATCATCTTCCACTTTCATGACAATCAATTCAAGTTCGTCGCCCACCGCCACTGCATCTGCAGCTTTTTCAATGTGAAGGCTTGAAAGTTCACTAATTGGGATGACACCATCAAATGGTGCTCCCTCAATTTCAACTGTCACAGACTTTTCTTCGATTTTAGTCACTTTCCCAGTAACACGGTCACCTTCATTGTAGATGTTCGTTGTTTCCAAGTTCATGTCTTCAGTCATTATGTAGTCCTCCTTCATAAAGAATCCTACTCCTATATTATGCGAATCTATTCAAAATAACAAAAAATTACCCTTATCTTCTTTATTTATTTTGTTCGATAAGTGTTTGAATCTCACTCATGATAACCTCTGTAACAGCTTCAGCTGAAGTCCGATTTTCACGATAAGTCGTCAAATCAAGCGGTTTACCATACACAACTTTCAATCTTCTAAACGCTTTGTAAGGCCCAATAATCGCACAAGGAACAACAACCGCATCGCCGCCCTTCAATGCGAAGAAGCCAGCGCCCGCAAGCCCTTTGCCAAGTTCACCCGTCTTACTTCTCGTCCCTTCAGGAAACATCCCGACGACTTTCCCAGCTTTGAGGATTTTCAATGTATTCCGAAATGCTTCCCTGTCACTCATTCCGCGTTTCACAGGATATGCATTTACTTGCGGAAGAATACTTTTCAGCAGCGGCATTTTAAATAACTCTTCTTTTGCCATAAAGTGAACAGGTCTGGGACAAGTACTGCCGACAACTGGCGGATCGATATTTTCGATGTGGTTCGTGCAAAGCAGAACGCCCCCTTCTTTCGGGAAGTTTTCCACTCCAATTACTTTAATACGATATAGCGGATAAAAAATTGTGCTGCAAAGAAGTTTACCTAGTGGGTATAAGTTCATAATTTCATCCTCTTTTCTGCAAGCGCACTAATTTTTTCCGCCACATCTGCAATTGTCATAGCTGTCGTATCGATAAGAACAGCATCTTCCGCTTGTCGAAGTGGAGACACTTCTCTTTCACTATCCGCTCGGTCACGTTCAGCTATTTCAGTTTTCAATCGTTCAAGAGATGTTGTAAAGCCGCGCTTTTCGTCTTCTATATGACGTCTCATGGCCCGCTCCTCAACAGAGGCCGTCATGAAAATCTTTAACTCTGCATCCGGCAGTACTGCTGTCCCGATATCCCTGCCATCCATAACCACACCTGCACCTTCCGCTAAGTGACGTTGTTTATCGACCATAAGTTGGCGGACACCCATATGTGTTGCGACAGAAGATACATTAGCAGTCACCAATTGCGAACGGATATCTTCTGTCACATCTTCACCATCCACAATCACCGCTTGGCCGCTAGCTGATGGCTTCAGAACAATCTTTGTATCTTCCAATAATGCTTCAAGTTCTTTTCCATCATTAGTATTTATGTTGCGAACTAACGCCTTATGCGTAAGCGCGCGGTACATAGCGCCTGTATCGATATACGTATAGCCCAATATTTCAGCTGTAATTTTAGCAATTGTACTTTTTCCGGCCGCAGCAGGACCGTCAATTGCGATTTTTATCCCTAATGTCATTTCATCTACCCCCGTAGTCAATTCGACAATATTGTATCATATTGAAAAGGGAAAAGTCCCATTCACGCAGACTTTTCCCCTCGATCAAATCCTAATTAAAATCTCTCATCTGCAATTGTCGTTCAAAACAAAACCGAATGACGTATTGACGGTCTACCTGATTAATCTTCTCGAATTCCAGAGAGGCAATTATTCTGCCATCCTTCTCCCAAATTCTAATTACCCTGGCATCTGCTTTTACATACTTAATTTCACGGTTCATAAATGGCAGTACAATTGTCAGCGATAGGATATCGCCTTTTTTGAACACATCTTGATTGGGCAGAGTAAGTGCAACACCACCCGCGCTAAGATCTGCCGCCACATACTGGCTGAATCGCCCATCTTTTTCAATCGCAATATCGATTGCTGATTCTACCCTCACAAATTCACGCCGTTGGATTTTTAGTAGCTGGTCATCGCCCGGATAGGATAATTTCAGCATAGGAATCCCTTTGTTAAGACGGCCACTCACTTCAGTCCGGAAAGCATAGGATACCTTCTTACTGTCCGAGAATGTAACATGCAACTGTGTCCCGTCCATAAAAAAAGCGGTTTTCCCAGTTTCGATGTGAGTTGGGTAATCTATCATCACCAATCCGTCATTCATATCCACCACTTTACTTTTAAACTTTTCACTGTTTTTTGTAAAGTCTTTGTCCAGAACAACTATCGTTCCAATCGAAAGTAGCATTATTAACCACCAGCCATCCATATGTCATATGGTCCAGCATCAGGAACTATCGACTTCCTTGGCACTTCAGATTTCCATATGAGGCTAAAGTCTAACCTTATACATACAATCTCCTCACGTATGTCGCCGATAAAATAGAACCTTCCGCTTCCCTTAATACCTATTATGTCATGACCGGATGAAAATTCCAACGACTATTTCTATAGTAATTTACTGCAACTTCTCTGTTTTAATCACTTCAGAAGTCTCTGTATCGATAATAACTGTATATGTGCCTATTTCCCCATTTTCATCCAACGTTACAGTCAAATAATGTGCTAAGCGCTGCTCAAGCCGATCATTTTCAACATACGCAAGTTCTTCCTTGACAACATTAGCGCCAGAATGGAAAAATGTTTTCCAATCTTTTTTCGTTATCGGCTGTCGTGTTGTCTTCTCTTTCCGTATATATTCAGATGCGTCAAGTCCAACTATATTCGCGTTGTCTTTTGCAACTTTTAAATGGATTGTATCTGAAAAAACTTTTGCTCCATATTCGGGCTCCACTCGGACATATACCATATGCCATACCGTATTATTTTCCCTCGCTTCTTCATAAACCAGATCTTTATATCCTGCTTCCTTTAAAAACACTTCAGCTTTCTTTTTAAGATCTTCAAATGGAAGACTTTCCTTCCCAAACGGTCTTTCACTCAGAAATGAAAGGACATGACCTCCCTTTTCCGTGATATCAATATAACCGACAGACTGATTTTCAGCAAAACGAATATGATAAAACGGATACGGAGAACCCGGTTTACTCATTTCTACACCAATTGTCTCGTTAGACAAGTGGGGAAACAGTTTTTTGAACTCTGTAACAGCCTCTTCACGTGTCACTTTAGGATCTGCCATATCCCTTAATTCTTTTTTCTTCATCGAGTCCGACTCACTAGCTGTTAATGGAAAGTCACTCTCTGTATACTGTTTTACACTCGTACCCATACCAGCCCAATCGTGGCCCGAATCAGCAACATCCAATCTATTATTCCAATCAGCTATCGACAAATTACCACTTACCATATCTGCAGTTGCAACTTGCCACTCATCTGCCATTGAGCGCAGGTTTTTTGAAGCCACTTTCATAACACGGTGATATTCGCCATTATCTCCCGTACCGCCGGCTTCCTTTGCAAAATTGCCGAGCCGTCCAAGATAATTCATCCAAGACGTCGAAAAGCTCGGATCCATAGGCAATGAGGAAACAGAGTTTTTAATATCAGCTGAAAGACGCCAAATATCCTCTCGCGCTTTCGAAGAACCCTCTGCTTCATTAAACAATAACGTTTTCTTAACTGCGGTATCCAACTCTTCCAGTTTCTTCGAGGCATCTGTCATCTTATTGGCATATTGTCCACTTAAGGCGATGGCAAGCTGTTCGTTTTCAGCGGCTTTACCGTAAGAAAAGATCGACAGTGCTGCTAATGAGTACACTAGTACAAAAATCATTTTTTTCATAGTTCGGCAAAATATCGCCGGAAGCTTTCGTTATTCCGGAAACTTTCGCCTACCCTCCTTTATCACAAGTTTTCATTGCCTTTTTCATGCTGATTAGTTAGCAAAAATATGCAATCCGATTTTTTTTATTTGTGGCCGTGACCAAATCCACTTGCTTGTCGCGGTAATAGGATTGAAGTAATAAATTGCATTTTCAGATGGATCCCATCCGTTGATAGCATCGAGAACGGCTTCCTTTGCCCGTTCATTCGGCGTCAGCCAAATTTGTCCGTCAGCAACCGCAGTAAATGCGAGCGGCTGGAAAATGACACCCCCAACCGTATCTGGAAAATCGGGGTGCTCCACCCGGTTCAAGATAACCGCAGCTACCGCAACTTGGCCTTCATAAGGCTCACCTCTCGCTTCTCCGTAAACTGCATTTGCCATTAGTTTAAGATCCTGTTCGGAATACTTGGACGGCAATTGGATATTCTCTTTCTTACCAGTTCCTTTTTCCACTTGGGATGCAAGAGGTTTACTTCCGTAATACGTAAATTTATTGCCTTTATTTAAATTATCCTTTACGAATTTTTCATCGTACTGTGACGCATCCACTAGTTTCTTTCTCGTTTTCAATCCCGCAATACCATCTACCGGAAGTCCATATTTCTCTTGAAAATTGCGTAATGCCCAATACGTTCCATAGCCAAATGTTCCATCAATCGTCCCTGTGTAATAACCGATATACTGAAGCCTCGATTGCAATTCAATAACATCATCGCCAAATGCGCCACGTGCGATTTCCTGAGAACTGAACGCTTTTATTTGGATAGGCGATGTAGCGTAGGCGCTACCGAGGAGCAGAGCGACTGTTATCATTCGGATAACAAACTTTTTCAAATTTCATTCCTCCTTTTCATACAGTTTGTCCAAAGTCTTTAATTTTATGAACAAATAAAAAAAATCCAGCGAATGCTGGATCATTTTGTATTCGTTCGTGCTTTGCGCCTGAATTGTTGCATCGCGAACGTATGGGCATATTTCACTCGTGTCAAACCAAACCACCAAAGAAATAGCATGAAAGGAATAATCAGATAGAGCCATAAATCATCAATAGCAAGGATTCCATTATAAACAAAGTGAAGACTATACGGAGCAAGGAGTGCTAAAAACAAATACTTATTGACGTTTGATTCTATAGCAAATTTTGCTTGGCCGAAATAATAGCCCATTACAACACCGAACAGTGCATGACTGGAAACCGGTAGCAAAGCCCGAAGAAATGCGGTGTCGGCTCCAAATGCTAACAGATAAATAATGTTTTCGACTGTCGCAAAACCTAGAGATACACTGGCACCGTAAAGAATTCCATCATAAGCGTCTTCAAATTCAACATGCCGATAAATAGCTAGCAGAAGGATGAGCCACTTAAAAAACTCTTCAAGACCACTCGTAAAAACAACATTCCGTATAAAAAAGTGAGAAAAGATATTTTCTTCTTCAAATACGTGCTGGATGAACAAAATCGGAAAAGTCATGATAGCCCCATATATGAATGTATGGAATAATGTAAGTGATGGCTCTTTTGCAATTTGTTTTCTTAAATAAAAATAGCTAAAGAGCGCGAATCCCGGCGCAATCGCTACGGTGAGCAATATGAACATAGGCGGGCCCCCATTCTGCTATATTGTACCATGATTTCCCTTAAAACAGGAGGAACGAATTTGAAGAAAAATATTCTACTCATCCATACCGGTGGGACAATTTCAATGGAACTGGATTCAAAAACAGGCGGTGTTATTCTGAGTGCCGCTAATCCCCTTGCATTAGAAATCGATAATATTCAGCAATTCGCAACGATTACAGAAGTTGAAGCATTCAATTTACCGTCTCCCCATATAACTCCTGAAAAGATGCTTGAACTGAGAGTCTTGCTTACTAAACATGTAAAAAACAATCCTGTCGATGGCGTAGTCATTACGCATGGCACAGACACACTTGAAGAGACCGCTTATTTCTTGGAACTCTCAACAAATTACGACATTCCTATTGTTCTAACAGGAGCAATGCGTTCATCAAATGAAATCGGATCGGATGGTGTCTACAACCTAATGTCAGCCGTCAGGGTTGCCGCAGCAGACGATGCAAATACCAAAGGGGTACTCGTCGTCCTAAATGATGAGATCCATACAGCGACGAACGTGACGAAGACACATAGTAGCAGTGTGTCCACTTTTCAAAGTCCTCAATATGGACCTATCGGTATCGTGACAAAGTCAGATATTCACTTCCATCACGCACCATTATCAAGAACTTATTTACCTGTTGAGTCCATCAGTAAAAAAGTTGCTATGTTTAAAATATATGCAGGAATGGAATCCGACTTGCTCATTTCAATATCTTCTCTTGGCTATGACGGTGTTGTACTCGAAGGTCTCGGTCAGGGAAACGTCCCGCCTGCTTTGATTGTGGGAATCCGCCATTTGCTGGATCAAGGGTTACCAGTCATCCTCGTCTCTCGTTGTTTCAATGGAATCGCACAGGACATTTATGCGTACGAGGGCGGAGGTAAGATGCTTAAAGATATGGGCGTACGGTTTGAGCATGGTCTCAGTGGCCAGAAAGCCCGTTTAAAGCTACTGCTTGAACTATGTTCAGTATGAGGTTTTAGACGCTCGACATAAACGAAAAAAGATGTGTATATGAAATTTTCCTCAGATTGCGTTTAGATAGCTCATTCAACGTATGCAACATATGAAATAGATCATCAGATTTTCTAGTAAATGACAAAACAGGCTACTCCCTCGCTTTTTTGGATCGAGTGGAGAGTAGCCTGTTTTCATTTTGTAGTATTTTGTTTAGCATTGATCGCATGGGCAATTAGTTCACCATGAAACTTGCCGTTCTCGATAAAAATTTCATTTGCGTTATTACCCGCAGCGATAACCCCTGCGATGAAAAGCCCTTCGATATTCGTTTCCATTGTTTTTTCGTCAAAAGAGGGACGACCACTTTCCTCATCAATTAAAATGCCAGCCTTTTTTAGGAAAGTATGGTCTGGGTGATAGCCGATCATCGCGAAGACATACTCATTTTCAATGTCAAACCATTCACCAGCTATTTCCATGGTGACGGCAGAGTCCGTAATTTTGACGACATCTGCATTAAAATGCATGGCTATCTCCCCACTTCGGACAAGGCTATCAAATCCAGGCAAAATCCAAGGCTTTACACTCGGTGAATAATCGGTGCCCCGATAAATAACGGTAACTAGCGCCCCTGCACGTTCCAACTCGAGAGCAGCATCGATTGAGGAGTTCTTTCCTCCGATGACAACCACTTTTTTTCTAAAGAAAGGATGCGCTTCTTTAAAATAATGGAAGACATTCGGAAGATCCTCCCCTTCAATGCCCAGTAAGTTTGGATTGTCGTAATAGCCTGTGGCGATTACAACATTTTCCGATAAATATTCTCCTTTTTCCGTCAAAACATGAAATCCTGCACTTACTTTCTTAATATCCTCTACCTTTTCAAAACTATGGATAGGTATTTCTTTCAGCTCCGCAACTTTTCGGTAATAAACTAGAGCGTCATTTCGCTTCGGTTTTTCAATTGCGGTGATGAATGGAATATCCCCAATGGACAACTTCATGCTTGAACTGAAAAAAGTCTGGTGCGTCGGGTAATGATAAATCGAATTAACGATATTACCTTTTTCGATTACAAGAACATCCAGTCCCTGTTTTTGCAATTCTATTGCTGCGGAAAGGCCACAAGGACCTCCTCCTACCACAATTACGTCTTTTTGTAACATTTTAATCAGAACACTCCTTTAGTACGCTTTCCCCGTAATTGATTACGATAACATGACATTCAGGCTTCGCACCAAGTCTGAGTGGCAACGTAGATGTGCCATATCCATTACTGACCAGCTTCGCTCTGCCTTTCTCCAACCGGAACTCACCTCTTTCTTGCAGACCGTATTTACCAAATCGTATCTGTCCGCCATGCGTATGCCCCGCAAGCATCAGTCGGGGCTGATAGAACTGCTCTATTTTCTTGAAGATCGAAGGCGTGTGGGTGACGAGAATGACATTCTCATATTGCTCGATATAACGGAGAGTCGATTCAATATCGACATTGCGGCTTGATGGATCATCCGTTCCTCCTATGCCCCATTGCGAATGCCCTGGAATACCTACACTTTCATTGTCAAGGATTTTCCCGCCATATCGGTTAATAATCCCCCTGATTTCCTCTTCTCCAGCTTCACGGTCATTATTACCCCATACATAAAACAATGGTCCCAATTGTGATAATTTACGGATGTTTTCGGATATCCTTGTAAGAGGCACGCCCCTTTCAGCAAGGTCACCGCCAATGATAACAAGATCTATTTTCTGGGAAGACTGTACTTTTGCCAGCAGCTTTTCATCTATTTTGCGCCGATGAATATCCGAAATGAAAAACACCGACATTTTTTTTTCAGCTAAGCTGTCATCTTTAATCTTCATATTGTGAAAAATAACATTCCGTCCCCGAGCGCTCATAAACATGAATGTTATGAATCCGATCATAAGTGAAACTAATGACCATAACGTTTTTTTAGCCGTAATCATGCCCACCTTTCATAAACAAAGCGTAAGGCGCCCAGAGTCTAGACACTATTCTGTGTCGATAAACTTAGACTTTCCTATTTTCATAAAAAAAAGGCAAAGAATTGATACTTCGCCTTTTTAACACTGCTATTTCTTAAGGAATGACAAGCGTCTGCCCCACACTAATCTCATCCGATGATAAACCATTTGCGCTTTTGATTTTTGCGACACCCGAACCATTGCCGTAGTATTTCAATGAGATACGATAAAGATTTTCATTACTCGCAACTGTATGCGACTTTGACGCAGGCTTTTCTACCGGTCTCTTGTCTGGCTTCGGTTCCGCCTTTACGACCGGTTTCTTCTCAGGTACTGGGTTAACATTCACTACAGGTTTAGATACTGGTTTTTCTTCAACCTTTGTTTCTTTTTCATTTTCTGATTGAACAGCAGTTTTCTCGTCATCTTTATTGGTTGCTTTCTTTTCTTCGCCCTTATCAGCAACAGCGTTTTTTTCATCAGACGTCTCACTGTTCATCTCGAAGAGTGTGCCTGTTTCTCCACCTTTTGCAGACGTTCGATCTCCTGGAGTATAAAAATCAGAAATGATGTAAACTAAGATGACAACCGGAATGAGTGTAAATAGTCCAAGGATAATATTAATCATCGTATGACTGGATTTCTTTCTAGGCTTACGGCCTTTTCTATGCAAGTCGGTACGTGATGGAAGCTTGCCATCATCAAGACCTTCGTCTAGACTGATCTCCTTCCTGTGCTCTTCAAATTCAGTTTTATAATCATCATTTTTCATCGCTGCATTCTCCTATCACATCGTGCTATTCTTCCATTATGACGAATTTTGTCGCAAAAATCAAATGCACCTTGGTGTATTTTTGTCCAAATCAAGTAATGTAGTTAGCAAGCATATTTTGCTAAATGAAGATCAATGGACAACAGAGCCGTTAGCCTAGAAGTTGAGTAAGCCTTTCATCCCAATCCATCATATGTTTGTCGGATATAATGGGCTTTTGTCCATCAAGTCTTAGATCATCTGCTGTTCCGCAAACTGAACAGCAAAACGTCGGCTTTGTTTCGCAATCCTCGCCAAAAAAACCTAAGATCTCCTCCCGAATACATTTTTCCGTATGAATCAGTCCGAGCATCGTCTGTAGTTGTGCCTCTTTCTCACGTTTTAATTCATTCATCCGAATAATGACATCTTCTATCGGCATGCGTTCGATGTAGTAGTCTATGACGCGTTTGCCGGTTTCGCTAATTCGTGCCAATTCGGCAGCCTCAGCAGAAGGATAATTTTCCACCAGAAGACCTTCATAGTGTTTGATTTCCCATTCTTGAGGAATATCATCCTGGATGATGAAACGTGTTCTTCCTTCATCGTCGGATGAAAATAGTAATGTTGCCGCCGATAATTCACCATCACGGCCCGCTCGGCCTACTTCCTGAATGTAACTAGCAATGGCTTGTGGTACATGTTCGTGAATCACTTGGCGGATATTGTCTTTATGTATACCCATTCCAAACGCATTTGTAGCACATATCCAACTTATTTCACCAGTGATAAATTGTTCTTGGATGAATGCTCGATCTTCCTGCTCTTTACCTGCGTGATAGGATGCGGCGGAGATACCTATCTCCTGAAGCAGTAAAGATAGTTCATCCGCACGTTTTCGCGACGCTACATAGATGATTCCAGGCCCCGGCGTAGTTACTAGACGGTTCTTAATCCATTCCGTTTTCATCATTCCACTCTCTACTTTGACAATTGAATACGAAATATTTGGGCGGTCCAGCGAACGCTGATGGATTGCAGGCATGTGAAGTTGCAGGTAATGGCAAATATCAGCTTTTACTTTATCGTCTGCTGTTGCAGTAAGTGCAAGAATACCCGGTCGATTCAGCCCTTCGAAAAATTCCCCTATTCGTAAATATTCAGGTCTGAAATCGAATCCCCATTGAGAAATACAATGTGCTTCATCGACTACAAGTAGCGACAATTGAATGTTTCGAAAATGAGCGGCCACATTTTTTTGCAACAGCATTTCGGGTGATATGAAAATGAATTTATAGCGTTCCAATTCCCTCATTATTCTATTTTTCTCAGAGTATGATAGAAATGAATTTAACGCAACGACACTTTTTTCACCGTTCCGTTTCATAATTGCCACCTGGTCTTCCATCAATGCAACAAGCGGTGAAACAATTAAGACAGTGCCTCCAAGAACATAGGCTGGCAATTGATAGCAAAGCGACTTCCCTATGCCAGTTGGTAAAATGGCAATCGTGTCCTTGCCCGCAATCACATCACGGATGACATCTTCCTGACCTGCCCTGAATTGTTCAAATCCAAACTTGTCTTTCAATAATTGATGAATAGTCATTAGTTATCTCCTCCAGTTCGCGCACCTAGGATGAGGCGGAGTTGAAAATAGGATAGCATTTCGAATTCAGACTTTAGCAGGCGAAGTCTACGGGTTCCGATTTCTCGCACTTTTTCAACCACTGCCTCAACATCATCCGAGGAAACGAACTGTATTAGGGGGAATTCTGTATCGTTAATAGACATTTCAACGAAGTGATCTTCAATTGTACTCTTTTTCAAGTTGCGCGCCGTCACAATCTCTTCGAGAGAAAAACCTCGGTCGAATAGCTGTTTCGTTTTTACAGACGAATCCGTCAAGTATGTCGAAACCTTGACACTTTCGGCTATTTTTCGCAAAAAAGGCAAATCGGTAGACGAGATAATAACAGCCAACATCATATGTAGGCTTTCTATAAATAGTAGACGGATGTCGAATGGATTTAGTTTCAACTTATCCGCTAATTGATCCCACGTCCAGCCAGTCAGGCCATAACCGCTCAAGCGATGGGTGATGATTGTTCTTTGTATCTCTTCCATCCCGCTTCGAGTAATGCATAGCCGAAGCTCCTCGCTGATACCTTTTGCAAATGCAGGATCACCGATTGGCTGATTTTGTAGTACCATTTTGACAAAAGACTGAATATCTCGGTCTTTTTGAGCGGGCATAAACAATTTTTCTCTTGCTTTGAAATTCGAAACAGTCTGTACTGCAAGCGATAACCTGTAAAAGAATATCACTTCCCTGCCTCTATAATCCCAGCCGTTAAATCGGTAGGAAGGTACTTTGGTTGCTTCCGTTCGACCTTGCTCCGTTAGTTTGACAAACGAATCATGCATTGTTGATATGAATCCCCTATCTTTTAATTGTTGAGAGGACTCGTCAAATCGTTCAGCTGACAGTTTCGGTAAAATACCAAAGAATTCTTTCAAACCATAGTATTCAACATCTTGCAATGTTTGTCCTGATCGTTTGCCGCGTAAGAGGTGAAGTCCGGCATAGATTGTTCGTTCACCATCTATTCTGCTAATGATGGTTAATAGTATTGAAGATAGATTCATTTTGAATTCCTCCGATTAACAAATGTTTTTTGTTGAAAACTCTTGTCAACATCATTAGAATGAAAGATGAAGTAAATTGTTTGTACGGAGAAAAGAGGAGAGAACGACTATGCCTAAATATACAATCGTTGATCAAGATACATGTATAGCGTGCGGTGCTTGTGGAGCTGCCGCCCCGGACATATACGATTATGACGACGAAGGAATCGCTTATGTTATCCTCGATGATAACACGGGTACAGCTGAAGTTCCAGAAGAACTGATGGAAGATTTGGAAGACGCTTTCGATGGCTGTCCAACTGATTCAATCAAAACTGCCGACGCACCATTTGATGGTGATGCGCTAAAATACGAAGATTAATTAGAATCTAGAAAGGTCGTCCCGGAAAATACCGAGACGACCTTTCTTTATATTTATACTTTTATTAAGATGCTAATTGAGTACGCTGTTGGGCTATCCATTTTTTCATGCTGTTATAGAGAAGCAATGAGATCATTAAAAGCATTACACCTTTAATAAGATTAAATGGTAAAATCCCAAGTACCACTACCGTAAATAACGCATCACCTGTGTAAGGCGGGAAGTTAAGGAAGTATGTGTACATTGGTAAAAACACGAAATAATTCAATACTGTCATTCCGACAGCCATAGTAACTGTACCGGCGATCAGACCGGTCGTAAGACCTTTAGTTGTCCGGAACTTATTGAAAATAAAATAAATCGGCATAATGAAAAGTATACCTGTCATGAAGTTTGCAATTTCACCAACAGGAACACCTGTAGGACTTCCCGAAAAGAACCAATGCAGCACGTTCTTAAGAAGCTCAACACCGATGCCGGCAACCGGCCCCATTGTCATTATCGCTAACACCGCGGGAATCTCACTGAAATCAATTTTCAGGAATCCGGGCAACGCAGGTAACGGAAAGTTAAACTGCATCAAAACAGTTGAGATACTCCCAAGTATTGCGATGAGAATCATCTTTCGTAACTTTTTGTTATTCATTTGTTCCTCTCTCCTTTTGCGATTCACTTCAAAAGAGGAAAGGCCGTTCCATCCTATATATGTCGACAAAAAAACCCTAAAGCAAATAGGCTCGAGGGGTTTGAAAGGCACATTCAGCTTCCGACACACTACGCATTGCGGTGTCTCGAAATCCACACAGGTATAAAGAAAATAACTTTTCCATTTTACCCATGATTAAATAAGCACCCTTTTTGTGAACAACACAAAAAGATGGCCGCACCTTCACCTTCTCCCATCCAGACTATACTGTCGGCTCCGGAATTACACCGGTATCAGCTGTTAAGCTCGCGGGCTTGGAAAAATGAATTTCCTTTACCGCCGGTCGGGAATTACACCCTGCCCCGAAGATGAATCAATATTATGTTACAACCCTATTCTATACAAACAGAAGCGCTTTGTAAACAGTCCTGTTTACAAAGCGCTTACTATTCACTCCAAAATAAAAGGCATTGGATTAGAGCCTACAGGAATCGGTAGCGGCTGACTGAAGTCAAAACCGTTCCATTCTTCCTGGACAACGTTCTCGAATTGCAGCTGTTCGCCAAAACTTGCGGCTGTGAGAAGCATTCCATCAACCAACTGCATAGCTTTTTCCGATTCCATTGCATCCAAATCCAGTGGTCGTGAAAATTTAATGAGTGTCACTTCACCATCTGAGATTACTTCAAAATCGATATCCCTCGGGATAACTGGCAAAAAAACATCATTCAAGTTCTCTTTCATCTGCTGCAGTGCCTTATCCAGTGTTGGCTGGGGCTGCGAAAAGTTCGATGACAGAAACTGCTGGCCATCTTGCTGTTCAAACATATAGTAATTTGAGTGATTGAGGCCACTTTTCAAAGTCAATGGCGGACTCGGTTGACCTACCTCAGAGAATATGGCTGCCGTTCCATCTTCGTTCTCAAAGCGGGCCTCCTGATAACCGAAAAAAGTATCCTGCAAAGAATTTTTATATACTTCCATCGAAGCTGCAGAAATATCATAGCCATGATCCTTCGGCAGCTGGTGGATAATTATATGATTATCCGCCGCTAGATCGCCTTTAAAAGGATGATACTCCTGAAAACCAAGCGCGCTTTCATCAATGCGATCTGCATACTTTTTGTACAAATCATAACTCGTTGGCTTCATAGAACCAAAGTCGTCTTTGATTCGGCTGTTCGGAATGATGAATGTAACAGGTATGCTCAATGCTTGATCTCCAGCAAGACCTAAATGGAATAGTGTACTGTCAATTACATCTTCAGGATAAACGGCAAAATGACGTATCCCCCCTGTTTCATCTGCCGCCATAATAGAGGATCTATTCATTGCTCCCATATCCATGTTTTCTTCAGCAAGCGATGCTGTTTCCGGTTCCGCCTCTGCTGCTGAACTATCGGCACTTTTATCACTTTTCATCATTTTAGATTCTGCAGCATTATCCATCTGCGTTGCAGTATCTTCCCCTCCGAACATGGATGGGATCAGCAAGCCAATTACAAGCAGAGCGGCCACAGCAACTAACGCCGGCATCCACTTCTTTGCCTTTTTACGGCGGGGTACATTCAGCCGTTCGTCTTGCTTTAGCCGTGCTAGTATTTCCGACTCAGGACGATTATCTTGTATATCGGGCATATCACCGAGGAGATTTTCAATCTTGTTGTCGTTCCAATCTTTGTGGGTCATCTAGTTTCCCCCCTTCTGTCGGAAGAGCATTCAATTTCTTTTGTAAAGCTTTGATCGCCCTATGTTGTGTTGTCTTCACTTTGCCTTCTGTCCAGCTAAGAATAGCAGCTGTTTCAGCTATGGTAAGATCCTGGAAATAGCGCATGATGATAACCATTTTCTGATCACCAGTACACGTATTTAGTGCTTGTAGAAGCTCTTGCATCTCTTCACTGAGTGTTAGGAGTTCCTCCGGCAGGATACCTGTCGATACAAGTTCACTCTTTTCCCAGTCAAATTTATCGAACAGATGCTTTTTACGAACAGTATTTTTCCTGAAATGGTCGATTGCTACATTTTTAGCAATTGAAAAGAGCCATGTCTTCTCGGAACTTTTCCCCTCAAAACCGGCGTAAGCGCGCAGTACCCTCACATAGACTTCATGCATAAGGTCTTCAGCATGATCACGGTCCCTCGTCAAATAGATAAGAAACTTGAATACATCCTGATGGTACTGTTCGTAGAGCCGATGGAAAACGGAGTCGTCCATGAAATTCCCCCGTTCTATCAATTAGTCGTTATTCAAGCTATTAAGTTACATCTTTTTTAACGGCAGGGTGCAACTAAAAATCGTGCCTTCAATTTCACCTCTTGCAGCGGTGATCCTGCCGCCATGTGAGTCAATAATACTTTTGGCAATTGCTAAACCAAGGCCAGTTCCGCCTTTCCCCCTGGTTCTTGCTTTATCCGCTTTGTAGAAACGTTCAAAGATATACGGTAAATCCTCTTCTCGAATCCCGACACCTGTATCCGTAACTTTTATTTCAAGCATATCGACAAATTTTTCGATACTAAGCCTGACGCTTCCACCATCAGGAGTATGACGAATTGCATTGTCGATTAAATTTGTAAATACTTGCTCCATACGATCCTCGTCCACATTTGAAATCAATTCTTTTTCTTCCGGGAAATCAAATGACAACTCAACATTCGCTTCACGCGCAACCTGCATGAATTTATTGATAATCCTACCCAAAAATGGGATCATCGATAAATCATCTTTGTAAAGCCGCATATGACCTGATTCCATTCGTGCAAGATCAAGAAGATCGGTGACAAGTCTGCCCATTCGTTTCGATTCATCATGTATAATTTGAACCATTTCATCCCGTTCTTCGTCATTTTTCGTTACACCGTCGATAATTGCTTCACTGTATCCTTGAAGCATGGAAATAGGCGTCCGAAGTTCATGGGAAACATTTGCAATAAAATCGGAGCGGAGTTTTTCGAGCTTGTGCTGATCCGTCATATCCCTTAAAACGGCAACTGCGCCGCGAATACTATTACCGCTATAGAGTGGACTGATTGAAATCCCATAAAACTGACCGCCCAGTTCCAATTCATCGTCAACTTCCTCAGCGAACGTAATAGCATGTTCGAGCATATGAAAAATCCCGGGTGGTATATGGTGATTCCCTTCTTGCGCAGCGTCCTTGAAATACCAATTTTGCAATAGCCGTTCAGCCTGCGGATTACTTACCAAAATCGTGTAATCCCTGTTGAACGTAATAACAGCATCCGTCATTGATGTTAGAATACTTGATAATTGCTCTTTGTCCTGATTAATAAGTTCGACATGGTATTTAAGCTGCCTTCCCATCTGATTAAATGCAGTGGCGAGCTGACCAATTTCATCATTTTGCGAAACAGGCAACCGTGTATCGAAATTCCCTTTGGACAATTCAAAAGCGGCTTGTCTTAAGCTTCTCAGTGGTAACGTGATTCTTGTAGACAGAAAGAATGCAAAAAATGTCGTTAATATAAATGCAATAAGTGCTGATAAAAATACGATATGTGTTGTTCTCTTTGTAGTCCTATGAACAGCTTCAAGACTTTGGTAAATGATTACTGTCCCGGCCATTTCATTTTCTATTTCAAACGGATATGACAGAACAAGATATTGTTCCATAACATCGTCTTCAGTATTCGAAGGAAGAATCATTTCTTTTACGACCTGGGTATCCATCTTTTGATCAAATGGAAAGATGGATTCGTTCAGGATTTTGTTCTCAATTCTGTCCTTATTCAATCCTTTATGGAAAGAATAGGTAACTTCCCGACCGGGTCCTACAATCATTGCATTCGTTTCCTTATCGAGAATGTCGTGAATAATCAATTGCATTGACGATTCACTTTCATGGTCCTGAACGATTTTCCCTATTGTCGTTGCTTCCCTGCGCAAGGAATCTTCAGCTTGCTGCGTATGGAAATTATCAAGGAATTCAAGAAGTAGAGCTGTCACGATAAAGAGGACAAATGAAACGAGAAGCAATATGGTTGCCCATAGCTTCCCGACAATTGAATTCCATATTCTATTCATATAATTATGGTTTTTCACTCCGTTCCAAAACGTTTCGATTCCGATTGCACCTAAAAGGTTTGTTAGTGTCATTGTAAACTAAAAACCATTTAATTTCACTTACTTTCGGAATGAATGTTAGTTTTGTGTTAGTTTCGTGAGTTATCTAAGAAACCCAATAAATAAAACAGCCATTTTCTATTTATATAGAAGGTGGCTGTTTTCACTCCCTCCTCCTATAGCTAATTCCACCAAAATGTCGTACCATTAAAATATCAGAATATTGGAGGTATTTATTATGACTAATCACATTATCATCCGCTTTGACAAAGAAAAATATTTAAACGAATCAATTGAGATGCTAGAATTGAATGTGCGACTATATAATATATTGAAGAATAACCACATACATACACTGCGAGATTTGATATCAAGAAACGTTAAGGATATTGGCACACTACCTGGTATTGGCCCTGTGTTAAGAAATGAATTATTGGAAGTGTATTACGAGATTAAATCGGAAACTGAATAACAAAAACAACGACCTTTCCCTAAACGGATTGGTCGTTGTTTTTTTAATCCATACTCTGCACTTTAACGACATCCACAACTGGTATCCTATCTTCACCGAATGGCCCCTCTACCGAAATTAAATTAAGACGGTGGTCGAGTTCCGAAACTTTACCGATGTACGTTATATGTTTCCCTTTGCGCCATGCTGTGACCTCCGCCATACATTGTCGTTTATATGCGACTTCTAATTCATCTTGAATTTGCTGAAGCTCCCAATCGTCGAGTAACGACTGCTGTATGTAGTTTTCATTTTCACTCAACTCGCGGATCAGTTTAACGTGTTCTGGTAACATCAAACCTTGCCACTTCTGCATACCTCTATCGCGATTGTTATCTAACAACTCATTTCACGCTCACAATATTATTCATGTTGATTTTTATTCTGTCGTAACCCACTTGCAACGATAATCTACCTTGTTGGCCATCGACTTCTGTAACAATCCCTGTAACTGTCTCATACCGCTTTTGAGCATAAATCGTAATGTCTACTTCTATATTGAATTCTTTTGATTCACCAATTCTCTCGCCAATTTCAAGAAAATCGGTTTCGGATAGTTTAGGTCCTGCCACTGCAGTTGACTTTGATTTCGGTTTAGGAATTGTCGTCAATTTCATCATCCTTTCAGTTTTGGGTTTCTGACTTAGCGAAGTACTCATTTATCAATTCTTCCGTCCTGTTGCGTAGCCGTATGTTCATGTAACGTCTTATGTCTTCGTAGCCATTATGGATAAATGCATATTCGGTGAACGAACCGTCTTTCCCCTTTTTAATCAACTTCAAATTTCTGTTTTTTGCATAAGTATTTGTATCTTTCAATTCAGCTCGTACAGTCTTTAATGTGTTTTCAACGATATTGATATAAGGCCCTTTTAATTTGAACGAACTCGTTTCAATCACTTCTCGGTCTCTCTCCAAGATACTTATAATTATTGGTAGGTAGATCATGTTCTCGAAATACGGTAATGCATCTCCTGGGATTAACGGCATTAGATCACCATGCTTTCTTTATGTACGATGGGAACAAGTGCTAAAACGTTATCAATTGTAAAAGTTCGCTTGGATTTACGTAGAAAACAATATGCACGGAACGATACCTCACCGACCTGCAGTACATTGATTCTTCGTTTGCTGATTGAACCGTCTGCAGCTATGTACATCATATCTAAGGGCTCGTTGTATTCCACTGACTTGGTTAATTTATTACGCACACTTGTTCCCTCCTTTTGAATTAGTATATAGAATGAATGTTCGTATTGCAAGCAAATAAAAAACCACCCAAATTCGGATGGCTACTATCAAGGAGCGCAGTACTACTAATTTTAATTTTAAAATTCACGTTTGTTTAGAGCTTTCGGAACTCACAAAAATGAGAACTGGGTAAACCCAGTAGTGGGAAGGGTAGGAATCTACCCCTTAGCCAACTCCTTTCGCCCTAAGGCGTCTGTCATTTAACCACTGATTATGCGTTATCGAAGTTGCGAAAAATAAATACGAAATAAACCACGTGGGTATACCCGGTATAATTAATCCAATAATACCTCCGATAATCACCAAAACCAACACCACTACCCAATTAAAACTTTTCATACTATCACTCCCCGTTAGATTTTCCTAACGTGAGCTATTACGCACTCTTTAAGTGATGGCTGCTTCTAAGCCAACATCCGCTGTAGGCAATTTTAATTATATCTGTTAAATAGCACAATAGATACACTAATATTTCGACAAATTTAGACAAATGAAAAAACGACCTACCTACAATCTAATCTGTGGAAGAGCCGCTTTTTACTTTCGTCTTATTTGCTTAACAATCCTCGGCTAACAGCCACAAAGAGTAATCCGATAGCATCCGAGTCCGTCAACGAAACGTCGTTCAACTTCTTGCGCCAGATGCTAGACAGTCCATTGTCGCCCGCTTCTAACTGTTTCAATACCTCTTCTGTAGAATCTTTAATCGCCTTTGATGTAGGTTCGTACAATTTGCTCACTCCCTCTTTTGGTGGTGCTGGGTTATTCAACTCTTTCAATTTTGCCACTATCCGGTCTTTAACTGACTGTAAGCGTCCTTCTTCAATTATTCGGTGCGGACAATTCTTACCCGACCAATCCCGATGCCATTTTACGCGATCGATTCCCCAACCGTATTGCTTCAGCACGTGAGCTACATATTCGATGGTATTTTCTTCTGCAGCAACATACTTCGGCCCGCCAGATTTCGAATAACAGATTTCAATTCCGATAGATGCCCGATTACCTTTGCCCTGACCATCCCCTGCATGATAAGCGCTTCGACTAAACGGGATGGCTTGTACGGCTTGCTTGTCATCGATAGCGACGTGATAAGCTACCACCGTATTGTTGCGAGTCATATAAGCAATCTCGTTGGCTGCCGTAGCGTCGTTATAAGTATTGTGGATGGTCACGTATTCCGGTTTCATGGGATACGGTGCTTTTAGTTTGTAAAGTGATTCTGGGATATAGCTGTTGACGATTGTGTATGCCATCTTACTTCAACCCCCGTTGTTTAAGTGCTCGCTCCTGCTTCTTTGCTTTTTCAGTCAACCTGTACGTGTTTTTATAGACGCCATAAAGCAACAAAGCAAACGGGATAAAAGCAATCAACACTGCAACAAAAGCTTCGATACTTGCTGCATTAAACCACTCGAATTTTACATTAAGTGTTCCCAAAAATAAAAGGACAGCTGATAGCCATCCCCCAAATAGTGCTATATATTGAGAAATTTTATCTTTATCCATTATTAATCATCCTCCATCATTTTGTTATATAGTGTTGCAGTACATAATAAAGCGCACCGCCAGAACTCAACAGACCCACGACGCCTCCACTCACTTTTAAGAAGACAGTAGACCAGGTATTGAGTTTAGCCATGCGCAATTCATGTGTTTGCGCTGTACGTGCAGATTGATATCCCATCGCATTCTCGACGATGACGAATAGCTTCTCTACCTGTTCTTTCATTGTCGTACGCGTTTCTCGACTTTCCGACATAACCGTATTTTCCAGTTTCATCGCATTGTCTTCTAGTTTCTTTAAGCGTTCATCATGGTGTTGGTCTGCTTTTTCTAGTGCCGCAATCTTTATGGCGTGGACGTCAATTTGTTCGCCTTGATGTCTAACCGTTTCAAACATAGATGATCCTATTGTTACATCCGGCATCCTTCGCTTCACTCCCCTTTCACTGTTTATGGGTAAATAAAAAGAACGCCCTGGTGTGGACGTCCTTGGATATTACTTTTCAAGTTTCTTGATAAGATTTTCCCTCTGTTCTTTTGTCAACCCGTGGAAGCTATTTAACCATTCGTCCACTATTTTGTACATACCTTCGGAAGCCAAGCCGATTTTTTGGATATGCCCTTGTTCAATACCGATATCAACTTTACCGTTAGTCGCTACATTGAACCATGGCGATTTTGCCGAGTTGTATTGCGATAAATCTTCTTTACCGAGAATCATTATAACACTCCCCCTTTTATCCACCATTCGACAAAAGAGGAAGGAATCCTTCAATTACTTCTCAACCTGCCCAGCCAAATACTCCGCAACCGGAATCTGATACTGCTCAGGTAAACTACCAATCTCACGCGCTCCTGCTTTAACCAATAGACCGTAAACTGGCACCATGTATGGAAATACCATTACTCGCCACCCCCTTTCAATTGATCTATTTCGCCTTGTTGTAACATTACTTGTTCTTGAAGCCCTGCGATTGCTTCCAATAGCATCAATACAATCGGGTCAATATTAACTACTTCTGGGAATGCATCTTGTAATGGGCCAAGTGAACCGTCTGGCAATCTTAATCTTACTTGTGGTGTATTCATTGTAATAACGCCCCCGATATCAACGTGATTGGTTTATCACCTGTCCATGAAAATTTTAGTGCAATATGTTCAGCTGGCGTATCGGCTCGGAACTTGAAGTAATCTTCAACGTCCTCGCCTACTGGTGCTGAATTTTCAAGTGGTAGAGGGACGAATTGTTCCTGCTCAGTTCCCGTTGTCATGGAGATTTCAGCTGTAACTTCTTGGTCTGCGTCCCTTTGAATCCACAATAAAACGCCCTGTGCTGATCCGCTTGGAGGTACGATTGTGTACCGCTGTGTGGATGATGCTAAAGGCGTTAGGTTTGCGTGTTTATTCAATTTGATGGTTCTGGATGATTTAAAATTATAAGTATCGGTTACTTCAACAACTATTGTGTTCTCTCCGTCTTTCAGCGATTTAAGGGATAAATCAAACGACCACGGACCCGCTACGCCCGAATGAATTTGCACCGCTGCTTGTTCGTTTATTCGGTATTTAACTGTAACGTCGTTGCCGTCAGGGTCGCTTGATGTGCCGGACAATGTTATCTTGTCGTTGTTAATCATGTCGGCTTGGTCAGTAAATGGGTCGACGGTTAATGCTGGCGCGCGGTTAGGTACGACGTAAAAAGTGCGTTCCGCTACTACTGATTTACCGCCTTGGTTGTCTTCGGACCATACTTCTAGGCGATGCGCTGTACCTTCCGCCAATGCCCCGGTAATTGCCGTTGCACCTTTGTATAGCTTGCCACCTTTAATCGTCAGCTGCTCGTTAAACGATAGTGCCGCACCAGTCGAAATGCCTGTCGCAATCGCTCGGGATGTGCCGCTGTTGATGCGATAGTAGACGTTGACTACGTTGCCGATGTCGGTGTCTTTTGCGTTGCCATCGATTTTGAACGTGTCGTTTTCGTATAGGGTTGCATTGCTTGGCGTGTTTAGCGTTAGCGTTGGTGCTGCATTAAGCGCCGTTATTATTACAACTCCGTCACCTAGTCCATCACTCAATACCGCGGTTGCATTTGTTCCTGCATTGTATGAACTACCGCCCAACCCGTACTTATTAGCGTTCCCGCCATCGGCAAACCAACCACCATTTCCGCCATTGTAGCCACCACCCCCACCGGCCCCCGCCGGATTGGAGGAACCGCCGCCGCCAAACGCGCCGTACAATCCGTCGCCAACGTTATTCCCTGCGCCTTGTCCGCCGTTAATAAATGACATGGCCTGTTGAGTCGTTGTATATCCTGTGCCGTTACCAATTAGGCCACCGCCACCATCTCCGCACGTGGAACCATCTGAACTAGTTCTTTTGCCTCCAACGCCCGCCCCCGCGCCCGGGATAAGAAGGGCATCACTCGTAGCGCTTGAAGCGTAACCGTTGTTACCTCCGCCTCCACCCGCAATAATTAACGGCGTCTGTGTACCCCTTACGACATAAGTACCACCCGCTCCTGGCGACGGTAAGCGCCCTGTCGCTTTTGTTCCGTTTTGTCCAACAAGCACTTTAATTTTTTCTCCTGGAACTAGTGTAATATCACCCTCAATCACCGCGCCTTTTCCTCCCGGAGAAGTTCCGCCCTTTGCACTTCCTCCAATTGCCTTTATTCGCACCTCTTTCACACCGACGGGTACTGTCCAACTTTCAATACTCTTTGTATATGCAAACGTGTATGTCAATCTTCCTTGCGCATCTTTACCAACAACCACCATATCAAACTACCTCCATTACTGAAACTCCGTAAGTACTCCAGCTACCAGCTACCATTTGTCCGTCCACAATCTTCGCGTTACTCTGGGCAATGACTGCACCCTTGACATAGTCATTAACCAGTGGCTGTACGGTAATCGTGGACGCCGTGATGTCTGTAATTAGCACGTCCTCGCTGTTTGTACCGTCGTATACAGTGACTTCGGTAAACGCCACAAAGCCGACTGATACGTCCACATTTAACACGGTTGTTCCTGCCGAACGAGGCGCGGTTAGTACCGCTGACGCCAATTGACGTATCAACTTATTCGGCTCACCGTCGAAGGTGTCTGCGAAGGTACCGCTATTGCCTGGCGCTCGACCGTCTAATTCAAGTTGTACACGCATGCGCATGATGTCGTTGTCATGACCGTCAAGGCGTTGGTGGGATTTTAGGATGCCTTGTTCTTGATTATTATCCCTTGCAGCTGAATGACCTGTACCATGTTGCAATCGTCTATATTTTGGAATAGGTTCTTTCGTAATTGGATGTAAAACAGTGATGCCGTTGAAGTCCGTTTCATAAACGATATTCCCCTGTCCATCCTTCAAAGGGACGGGGCGACCAAATTCATCGATCTCGATGATGTCATTCAACCATTTGGTTTGGACGTATACATATGGTTCAGCCACTAGTGGTTTCCTCCTTTATTTCAATGGCAAGAAAGAATGTCACCATTAACCCATGCTCACCATTATTAATGTTCATTGTCTTAGTACGGATTTCTCGACCATGCATGTCAATAATTACGGCATGTGTGACATGACCGATTTCCGATTCCAATTCAACGAATATTTTTAGGGTATTACCCTGAATCTCTTTCAAGAAAATCGGGAATTCCTTTTCGATATTATCTATGGTTACTTTGGCGCCAACAATAAGCCGGTCCCAAAATTTCAATGTTTCATCTTCTAAAAGGGATATCGCCATTATTAATCCTCCTCGCAATAAAAAGTCCCTGTAATTGGATACGGGACTTGGAAAGTGTATTCTTTTGCTTCAATTGTAGGAGTAGCCTTTGAAGCAACTCCGTGGATAGATGTTGTTGTGAATGTTCCGGTGATCGGGTACGGAATGGGAAATGTATATTCTTTTGGTGTGACAATTACTGTGAAACGGTCTACCTCAGCCGAATAATAAACCCTTACTCCTGCCGGTTTAATACGCTTCACCAATTGAAAGGGTATCGATTCCGCATCCTTACTTATGTTTAAAATGAGTGATGCCGGCTCTTTAAGAAAGCTATTCCAACCCTCTTCGGTATATAAAAAATCATCGCCCATATAAGCCTCGAGGATGGTGTTCATTACTTCTCCATCACCTTCGCTCATATTGACGATGAATTCTATTTTGATTAACTTCCGATAGGTGTCATCATCATAAGAACCGCGACTGATTCCTTCATCTTTACCGAGTCTGTCGAGTCCCTTTCCAACCGCTTGATCAACGTCCCAAAACTTTTGGATAGTTGCGTAAAGCTCCTCACTGTCATCGATGTGCTTAGCGACAAGTGATAGGGCTTTGTAGTTGTTACTGGATGGATTCTTGTCATAGTGTGATGGTAGCCGTTTAAGAATTGTATCAAGCGACAAGATCACTCACCTCAATTTTTGAGAAATCTGTTTCGGCAACTTGTAATCCGATTTCAATATTTTCTTCGAGATAAATAAATCCGTCTGTGGATAGTGAGATTTTCACATCTTCCACACCTTCAACTGCGAATAGACGGGATTCTAAACGAGATACAACAACGTCTTTGCTCATACCGAGACCGTTGTAGGTTACGTTATCACCCGTCCCACCGATGAAACGGACAATCTGTTCTTTAATCTGTTCATCGCCATCAATCGGATAATCAGAACGCTTGTCGACGTACACTTTCACATATACCTGAACAGTTTCTGCGTAGGTGAATCCAATCGAACGTAATGCCCCCTTTGAATCCTTCACCTGTTCGACAGTCGAACCGAATGCACGAATACCATCTGGTTTCTTTTCAAATATCTTTTGGGCAACCTTATCAGCTTCGCCACCTAAAACGATGGTCTCGAAACAATGTGGTGGACGACCGTCAGCATCAAATTCATTTGAATCATTCTCTATAACAAGACAAGAACGGACGCCCTCAACCTCATCTAAAACATAAGCTTCGATAGACTCAACACGTCTACTTCCTGCCTTACCAAGTGAATCATAGTAACGACCACGAAGTTCGCCAGTCGTTTCCTCGTCCTGTCCATTTCGAAATGGCTCTTTATTTGTAACTGAATTCAGACCAACAACCGGATTAATGATCTTCGTGATTTCTCCGGCTTCTACATTTCCGATACGTCCGTATTCAATCGCTTTTACATTGACTGTGTAGATACCGTCATTTGGCGCTTTAACTTCTGACAATGTTTCGTACATGACGCCATAATTGGTACTGAATAAATCGCCTGCGGGTACAGTTGCACCACGGTTAAGATTTAGTTGGATGATGCCAGATGATTTAAGCCATCCTTTCTTTTTGATTACACGTTTGACGTTATTTTCAAGCGACACACCCTCTGACGTATCGACGAATCGGCTGTTATACACTTCCTCTGCCAGTTCATTGTCTTCCGCACGCGCGTATGCAATCAACGATGTGAATTTCCCGACTGGCGACCTCTCTGATAGATTTACGTCATCGCCCCATAGCTCACGGGCCACTTCACTCATCTCCTCGAAAAAGTCCACATATCGTTTCCGCTTAAACCCTTCCGAAGTTAACATCAAAGTCACCTCCTACTTCCCTGTCTTCAGTTCGTAATCGCAAAGATAATGAAAGTAGCCGGGTCATCCGATTGAAATTGTAATCCACTTTAATTATTTCTGTGATACGAGGTTCTTGATAGATTGCATCATAAATTGACTGCACGATTTCGCTTTCCGTGTAACCCTTTTCTTCTAGGACTTCACGCTGAAAGCCATGGTCTTCATTCAAAAACCATTCCCCGACACGTTCATAGATCAGATGTTTAATCGACTGGATTAGTTCATCGTCACCTTCAATGACTTCAAGTGTCCAATCGCCACTGTCATCAATTTCAAATGTCTTCATGATGTACCACCCCTTGAATCTGCTGTTGTTACGACGCCGTTAGGTGCTGATATATTAATATTTTTCTTTGATGCGATATTGATATCTTCATCCGACTCTATTAAGATTTCACTATTTTCTTTGATGATAATTCGAGCAGAAAAGTCGCGTTTCGCAATAACCAAGTCCTCTTCGTGTTCCGCGAATTCATCTAGCAGCAGTTCATTAAATGAGCGAATACCACCTACGATTATCGCGTCATCAATTGTGTGTTGCCCTTCGGATGAGGCACCGCCACCGAATAAGAATGGGGCGATATCGCTTTGCGCGAACATTACAACCACGTTGTCGCCAACCTTATAAGGTATCCGGATAATGAATTCACCTGTTTGCTGTGGCGCAATCGGGACTTGCATGATCATATTCTCATCGCCTGTTAACAACTTGATATCCGCGCGCATGTACTTAAGTTCAACTTTTATGATTTCTGCTATTGTGCACGTATACAAGTTGTCTGCCGTGTTTTTCTTTTGTCTTTCAAAATATCGTTCGACTTCCGCACTCATCAATACACCTCGCAAATCGTATAGAATGAACTTCCGTTACATGTATGCGTGCCTTTAACAGCTCTCAATTGTTTGTTAACCGCTTTTGATTGCACGACGAATATTGAATCAGCTTTCACACGATGATTCAGCAACATTTTCAGCTTGTAACCTGAGCGTTTTTTCTTTTCGCCTTTATCTTTTGTTTCTTCTTCGGTTTCGATAGGCTCTGGATGGTCGATTAGGCCACTTTCTTTATTCAACACGAATCCAGTTGCATCACCTTTTTTGGGATCACGGATAAACATCTTACCGCTACCGATTCGCATTTTTGATTTAGTGTCTTTAGCGACCGCTTTAAGTAATGGACTCACATTACCTTTCAACGTTTTTCCTTTACGATAGATAAAATCAGTGGGAGGGGAAAAATCACCCATGCTTAATCCCGCCTCGCCGACCAAGTATTTCAAGACGACTGAGGCAGCTGTACCTGGTGCAAATGTCTTTGTTATTTTTTTCGTTAAGTAACTGCCCGTTTCGTCGATGCAACCAATTTCGGTTATCTTGTCTGGGCCTTGCCACGTTGTTTTAACGTTCTTTGCTACACCTTTGAATATAACGCCCATGTCACCTTCATATCCCGCTGATAACGTCACCACGCTATTGACAATGATGCCGGAAATAGTGCTATCCGAAAGGTTGTAGACTTTGATAGTTGCTGTATCGATTTTCTCGGTGTCGTCAAAATCGATATCAAAGTAAATAGTGAGTGGTGGACGTAATAGCTTACCGCCTGCATTCAATTCTATTTTCCTTCTAAATAGATCCATCGCCATCACCATCGGTTACATATAAAAAAACCGTCCTTTCAAGGTTTTCGTAAGTGATACGAACTTCCTCTCCAGCACGATCCATCGGTATGATTTTCACTTTAGGCAAATCAACACTTGCCAAGTCCTCGAATAATGGTCTATCAAGTATTAATTTCTCGCCAACAACAAGCGCATTCCCATCTTTATATAAATCGACGGTGAAGAAGTCGAATCTAGCATTATAGCCAATTTCAAACTCGTATTCATCCGGCAAATCCATTTCAAAACGATACGGTATCAAGTCTTTTTCAATCTCGATATAATCCATTACTTCACCTTCTTGTCATATGCAGCGTTTATTTGCGACCAGTTTACTGTCGTCTTTTTCGTAGAATCCGCTTTCTTCGGAACCTTAGCTTTCGCTTTCGTTGTAACTTTTTTCTTCGTTGTTTTGTTGACGGATTTCTTGGTTTTTTTCTTGCCTAATTTAGATACCTCTTTGACTTGCTTTTTAACAGGCACAGTGACACGGATGACGTTAGGTGCTTTCACCAAACGAACCTGTTTTAGCGTCATCGTGAAGGTGTAGCCGTCCTTTGTCTTCGCGTCATGTTTACTATTAAACGAGGTGATGAGGACGGTTTCTAGCCGACTCCGATAGTTGTAGGAAAGGAGCTCCCCTTTTTGTCGGAACTCCCGTAACTTCAATATTTTTTCATTGTTTGGGTCCAAAATGACACCCGTTAAGCTTAGTATAATTGGATCACTCTCAACATGGTCCGTGATTTGTTCACCATCTTCAAGCGCATGGTCAGTCGTTGTAGATGACTCGTTTAAGTCTTCACTTGTTATTACATCAATCAATATACCGCCGAGATACGGCATTCCTCATCACCTCCTATGGTGTTGCAGCATTTAATCCCGCAAAGACATCATCAATCGCTTGGCGCACTTTTCGACCAACAGACTCCGGATCAGTCGCACCATTAATGGTTATATGAATATCCTGTTGCTGAATCATCGTGCCGGCTGGTTGCGATGTCTCGACCACTACATTCCTGGTCGGTGATACAGGCGAATCCATCGGCGGACCTTCCCTATTCGGAAGATTTAGTACTGGTCGTTCTCCTCGGCTCCCTAACACTCCCATCGAGCGCAGGCCATCGGATTGTTGTGCGGTTAATACAGACTCATCCTTATGGAGTTCCGATATGTAGCCATCGAATGGCACTCGTGACAAGCCGTTGAAGTTAGAACCGTCAACGCCCTTCCCGACCACTTTCGTAGTTTCTTCAAACTTAACCGTACCGCCTCCACCTAAGTTTGATAGCCAATTCGGTACTTTGAAGTTCTTGACCGCATCCGTGACTGACTTGAACCAATCAACAACCCCGCTAATCTTATCTCCGAGCCAACCGAATGACTCAGTAGCTGTAGCAAGCTGATCCTGCATCGCCTCGAACGCCATTACGAATGAAGTTAGTAACCATTCTGCGACAGGTTTCAATATCGTGTCCCAAACAACTTGTAATACCGCAAATGTGGTCCCAATCAACGCGCCGATTAATTCTAATATCGGACCGACTACAACCCACAGCGCTTGGAACATCGTGATTACGAACTGAATTGCCGGTGCAATAATCGCATTAAACACCATCACCGCAATGTCTGCGATGATTCGGAATGCTGTTCCTATTGCTGAGAATATTGGTTGTAACGCACTCATTAACGTCGTAAATATGCTAACTGCCGTATCTTTCATGGACATAAAGTTTCCGATAAGCGTCTCGATTGACGGCTGTATTTCTGCCCACTTTTCTTTTAGCGTCGTCACAAATCCAGTGACCATCGTTTTGATTGAGTTCACAAACCCCGTAATTGTTGTAATCATCTCCGGTGAGAATCCTAGCGCTTCGAGCAGGTCACCTGAACCTCCCCCAGAAATCATTGTTCCGAGCCCATCGAATATCGTCTTAACATGGTCGAACGCCGCTTTTAAACCGTATCCAAACGCTCGAACCCCTTCAACTTGATCCACTGATAAGCCGGCACCTTCAAGTATGTCGATAGCGCCCTTGTGTTGACCACCGAATATTTTAGAAAGTCCGCCGAATACCGCTTTAACTTTCCCAACCGCACCTTTTACTCCTTTAGCGAAGTCATAAATACCCCGAATCTGCTCCACATCTAATCCGGCAGCCCTCATGATGTCAGAGCCTTTTTGACTATTTCCCGATAGTATTTGAAATAATCCTTTAACTGCTCCGACAATGCCGTCAATAGCTTTTCGGAACGGCTCTGAATGTTTATACGCCGATTGGAACCCGATCACGAGCGCTGTAATGCCTGCCGCTACGAGCGCAACTGGAGAAAGCAGAAACGAGATTGCCGCTACTATTCCCGCAAATACCACCGATAGAATCATCGAGCTAGCCGCGATAGTAGTAACCACGCCCCCGAACAGCGCAAATGCTTTGATAACCGGCGTAACCACGCCTTTTATCGAACCCCAACTGTCAGAGACGGTCTTTCCGAACGATTTTACAACGCCGAGCGCCGCACCTGCCACGTTTTTTATCGTGTTAAATGCAGGACCAAACGTATCGTTCATATAACTACCGAACGCTTTCAAGTTCTTTACAATCGAATCCGTGTTAATGCTACTCATCCAGGTAGCCATACCCTTCATGCCATCAATTGCGACATCGAATATAGCCATCCCTAGTTTAGCTTTCAAATCAATCCATGACTGTTGCAAGTTTCCGAGCACGTTCTCGTATCCATCCGCCTCTCGCGCGGCTTGACCTGTAGCTCCTGCCGCTTCCTGCATCTTCTGGATGTATTTCAGACGGACCAATTGTTTTCCGCCTTCATCAAGTTTCTTCCAATTCAGTCCGAGTTCGTCAGATGCAAAACTTGCCATGCCGGCCGCTGTCGCGAAGATCCCGATTGATTCAGCCGCGTTTGTATTACCTTTAAGGAACGATGTCAAAGCTCCGGTCGAATCACTCATCGCGACATCATAGAAGGCCGCTGCATCTGCCGCCAGTTCAACAGCTACCCCCGACGCTTCCATAGAATCTTCCACGGACATCCCGAAACCTTTAAACATCGAGGTGATTTTCGTAAGTGTCGGTGATAACCTTGAGGGCAACATGCCGAAATCTTCTGCCATGGCATCTATAGATGCATTTGCTTCGTCTTGCAACGTACCAAACACGGTTTCAAACTGCGCGTTAAGCGCCTCTGCTTCACCCGCCGCCGCAACCATGTCAGTAGCGAGGTCTTTCATCTTACCTAGCGCGAAGATTCCGCCTAACGTAGCCGCTACACCAGCCAACGACTTCCCTAAGCCGGTCGCGTTTCTGTCGACATCGTTAAGACTTTGAGACGCATTATCTTTAAATAAGACACTAACGACTAAATCCCTTAAAGCCATTTATTTACCACCGCCTTTTTCCGCGAGCTTTATTTCGCTGATGGCTGCCAAATGTTCGAGTATTTTATCTGTTGCCCACTCTTCAATTTCTTCTGGTTTATAAGCCGTGAAGAATTGAGGGATCGTATACTTCCACCACTCTTTCCTTACCTTCTTGCGAAAGTGTGGAGGAACTTCGTGGACATCAATTAATGTAAAAAGAGGATTATGCTCGTCCGCGCTGAAATCGGAATCCAGCCTCGACGACTTCCTCTAACTCTCCCCAATCCGTGAAATCATCCATTTTTAGTCCACCTGGAACCGCAACGATATTATCGAGAATAGCCGGCATGGCTTTAACGTTTAATAGTTTTCCATGCTTGTCCGTAATCTGATCAGCAATTTTCGCCCAAACGGATGGTAGCACCGTTTGAAATGTATATTTGTTGCCCGCTTCACTTGTAAAATCTTCTTGTCTTGGTTTGAATCCCATAATAAAATCTCTCCCTTTTCAATTCATAGTTTTTTTGTATTTAAAAAGCCCAACCGATTAAGGTTAGGCGATTGCTTGTCATGCCTCTTTATAGTCAGCAACATAGATTGCCCACTCGGTACCAGTAACCTCGGTGCCGTATGTGCGTGCAGGGGGTTTCACGATGCGACACTCCGAACCACCGGCACGAAACGCATTATCATTCACGTCGACGATTTGCAACTGGAACATTTCTTTCGAGTCACGCAACGCCTTTAATATCGGGATGGACGACGATGTTGATTTGAGTGTCAATGTAATTGTTCCCGTCTCGTCAGTCGATTCAGCAAAGGTCACATCGCCGCCTGCTCCAACGTGAGGAGTTACATCATCTTCGTTCTTCTCGGACTGAATGGCGTCGCCGTCCATCCATCCGGTAATGATTGTCCCCGCCGCAATGACGGAAACTTTCTTGAAGTCGTATGTTGTTGTTTCATTTCCGAAATGCTGTATATCAAGCTTTAACCATTTACTTTTATCCAATTCGAATCACTCCTTATAGCGACAGAACGCCGCGAATTTCAACATTTTCAATAGCACCCGCAACGACACATCTCCACCTTAGATCAGGTAGGATGCGTTTCGCGATAGTGTTTTTCGGGATGTCCTTGCGCCTTGGTGGCGTAATTGAGAACAACGGGATACCTACTTCATCAGCAACGATCCCCATTTTGAATGCTTGATTAAGAACGCCTTCGATTTCAGCGACAACCAATGCGATACCGGCGTCTGTGTACGGAACCTTCTCTTTCAGTGCAAGTAAACGGAATACGGATTCAGCCATACGCGCTTTCAAGAAATGCGTTGCTTGGATGATGTCGATATACTCGCCGCTTGTTACAACTCCATGAGAGTTCATCAAGATTCCCGCCTCTTCGATGTAAGTAGATGCGTTAGCCGCCTCAATAGCGTTGATCTCTGAGTTATCGTATCCAACAGCCGGTACGCCTTTAACGTTTTTGAATGTCCATGTGAACGACCCAATTTCGCGTGGCGCACAAGTGGCAATCAATCCCTCCGCAACATAAAACTCCGGTTGGTCATGAACCTCAATGAACAGGTTGTCATATTGCCCCTTCAACGTTTCAGCTAGTGCGATGTTCGGCGTAGTTGCGCCGTAGATGCGATCAGATGTAGACGCCCAATCCGCAAGCGCCGTGATTTCTTCATCACCTTGCTCGACACACGTTAGATAATAAAAGTCCTTATGCTTCTTCACAAGTTCATTCATCGCCGCCACAAGTGCAGTAGGACCATCCGAAACACTGTCGTAATCAAAGCTAAACATTGCGATTTCCTGTGGACGTGGCTCTTGTCCGAACATACGCGACGCCATTTTATATTCTTTTGTCGTCTCAATGTAATCTGTAGCAACATCCTCAATTTCACGATAAACTTTATACGGTTTATCTCCCGTTGTTCCTATAATTAAAGGGAGTCCGAAACCTTTCTCGCTGATAGGCTTCGTCTCCCTAGTAATCTGTACGTCTACGTATCTCATTCAACATTCACTCCTTCAAATTCTAATTCGACTGTTTCAATCCAGTCGTAATGTACGTTCGTGCCGTCTTGATGGACACGGTTAAAGGTTTGATCGTCAGACCCGCGCAATTGCACATCAAATCCATGCCTGTACTCATATGAATCCACTAAAAAAGTCGTCCGATTCTCAACGTTTCTGAGATTCGTGACGACTATATCCATATCTTCTAAATGAGTTTCGCCGGCAAGGAAGAACCAACTCCTCACAACTTTCGCTAACCTTATAGCTTCGGTGTCAGTAGTTGCGTAAACGTTAATCGAGAAAACGAACTGATACGACTCACTGCGCCGCCTTTTGATGCCTTCCGCATCCTCGACGATATGAATGTCCGCTTGTCCTACATCCTTGATGTGGGGGGACGTGGTGTTGATTGTGGCGAACGGCAACGGGGGCATCTTTGCCGTCGTATTGGACGGAACAACCAGGACGCCGGAATCTTTATAAATTTGTTTCCGAATGACTTCAATCATTTTTCACGCCACCTTGCCAAATAGATATAAACGTCTGCATAATCGGTATAATCTTTGAATGCTTGAATGGTGTACTTATCGCCTTTGTACTCAATAAGCCGACCTTCCTCGAGTGGATCAACTGTATAGAGTTTCTTTTCTTTCTGCGAATACGTCCCCGCTTCTGCATACCTCAAATCGTTTTCGGTTAACGGAAGAATGATTCCGGTCATAGGGATAGGGTCGTCCTTCTCCTCAATGTAGTCACCTTCATCATTCCAGTAACCATCTTGATGATTGAAATAAACAAACGGTACCTGGAATTCATCGACGAAATCAGCAAACTCAAATGGTTTAGCCATCTACTTCACCTTATGAACTATCGAATCACGTAGCTTACCAGTATCAATCAACGGGTTCGATGAGCCTTTTATTTTAATCGTCTTTTCACTGTTTGGTGGGTCTTGTAAGTCTATTAACTTTTTCTTAATCAGACTCGCAAACTCCATCCCTATAGCATCCAGGAATACATCGGGGTTTACGTTGTTATGAATGACGGCTGGCATCAATTCCACTATCTTTTCTTGCACCTTGTCAACGTGTTCGTCGAAACCGCTACGAATAAATGAACGTTCTGGTATGTTGAGTTTCGGTTCCCCGTACTCGTGTACCGCTGCAATCATCGACATCTCCGAATCACCCTCGTGGACACCCACCTGAATATCCTTACCTTTCATCCGTCGCAACGTCCGCATAAGCTCGGGAATGTTATTCCTGTCTTGCAAATGGACAGTCATGTGAACCTCACCTTCTTCCACGGACGCAAATCACCATGAGCAGAAACTATGGAGCCGCCTTCAAAGAATGATTTAGACATGTCACCAAGACGTTGTGACTGGACGTTCTTACTTTCGCTATATGACTTGATAATTGCAACAATCGCCCGCTTAACGCCGGGAGGAAGTCCGTTCTCGAATTGATTATTGCACCATTCTTTCGCGTAATCGATAGCATCTTCTAAATCAGCCGCTAACTTCGCATCACGAACGGGGTCAACATTATCAAGCGGGATTCCCATTCTGACTTTCAAATCATCGAGATCCATTAACCTTCACCTCTAATCCTTTCGTTTTGCCACGTATCAAACGCCATACCTTCAAGCTCCCGGGCGTTTGGTCTGCCGATTGATTCGACTGAGTAATACAATACGCATCTGCAATTTATATTTTCAGACGCCGCCGAACCTAATTGCCCAGGTGCAGGACCACTACCACTTTTGCCATGAAAATCCTCATCGACCGGAATCTTTTCTCCAGTATTCAATTCGGCATGCGAACTGCGAACCCGTTCATCCTTCGCCGAACCCCACTCCTTCGTCATGATAATGCCATTACGATTAGCATGGACCGCGCTGTCGAATTGGGATGCCTGTGAAACACGATGTGCCTCAGTTCGCACAATCGCCATAGCTTTAGTCGCATCGCCCTCTAACACCCCTTTCAAGCGACTCGCCATCGTGCCGTATGTGTCGCCTCGGACGAGTCCGAGCGTTACTTGCTCTTGAATCGCATATACAACATTGCTGCGTGATTTTTCGAGCCGATGATTCAACGTTAATCCACTGATTGGATTTTCGATTGATTTTGTGATTACTTCTGCAGAAACAGCCGAATAAGCAAGCTTGCTCAACGTATCTGTTTCAACAGCCCATGCCGTCATATAAAAACCGTCTTTATACGATTCACCCAGAACATCGTAGATGGTGTCCTTGATGTCTGCGTAATTGGTTTTAAGCAATCCGTTCACTTTGCCGGTGAATTTATTGAGACGGTCATATTTCGCCATCTCAGCATACGTGAGGACGCCGCCTACCTCATACTTCTCATACAGCGAAGCTATTTCAGCACGGACCTCATTTAGCATTACAGCATAGCGTTTAGCGATGGCCCGGTCAGAACCTTTAATACGCTGACCGAGCGCCCGATTGATCTGCTCTGGCGTTTTATTAAGATTGGCCATGATTACTTACCTGTTTTCTTTTTAGCTGGCGCATCCGGTTTCGCAATTGCTTCCGCTTCACTAATGACTCCAACCTTTAATAGTTCGGTATATTCATCTTCTGAAACAATCAGCGAATCACCGGTCTTATAACGATCTTCATTAAATTTGACGTGTCTGGTGAATGTAACATTGTAGTCAGGCATCGAATTGACCCCTTTCAATAAAAATAGAGAGGAACAAGTCCCCTCTTAGTTAACTTTTGCCGCGAAAATGTTGTCTAACGTTTCGAAGCTCGGCATAACAATCTCGCTTACGATGGTCATAACGTTCACGGGATCCGTCTCTTTAACAGTCGTGATTGCGACGCCTGTATTAACGATACGGACATCAGCTGATGTTCCGCCTGTCATTAAGTCACTTTCTGACGGCGTCGTCCCGTAAAATGTGTTACCTAAATTACCGTCTGGAATAAGAGTAATGTAGTCGTCTGGATAGAAATTGTGAAGAGACCCGTCTTCCGCGCGGTATTTTTTATTGTAAACAGCGATAGACAAACCAAACTTGGTCTGTAAATATTGTTTCAGCATTGAATCCGTCATGATGATGTTCTGACCACCAAGGGGATTCATATCAAGTCGGATACTCTTATGGTTAAGCAGGTACCCAAATGTCTTACGCGTCATGATAGCGTTTGTTGGACGTGCTCCTGTATCGTCTTCAACAGTATCCTGCCACTTCATGATATCTTGGATTGGAGTCGAATCCGCCGCGCTCCATTTCGCTCCCGCAAGCAGCTCTTCTTTGTGTTCGTCTTTCATTTTGTAGTCATAGTCATAATCAAGACGGTTAGCACGAATCGCAATTTTGCCTTTAGAAAGTAATTGCATAATCATTCGTTCTGGTTGAACATCTGCACCTTTCACAAGATTAGAAACGTCGTCGTAAATGTTTTGGATGACTACCTGAGTTGCACCGTCAAGATTAGAAGCAAGCAGGCGATTCAACTCTTGACGGTCTCTTTCTCCGACTGCCATTGATTCCTTGAAGAACGGCATCTCTGTTTGAATCTTATCAAATCCAATGCGATCACGAACAGTAGCTTTTGCATCGAATTCAGAAGGCATCAGCGCGACGGGTAAGCCGTTTGCACCTTTAATCCAACTTAGGTCTAGACCTAGTTGTTTCTTCGCTGGGAACAGTGTAGCTCCCAGGTACGGAACGCTATTTGAAGGGTTATTTTCATAGTAAGTTGCAATGTTTTCTGCATTGACCAAGTCATAAATTGTCGGCATTTATCATCAATCCTCTCTTATTTCAAAAATGTAATTTGTGTTAGTGCCGCGATTGCTTCTACAGTTGGTGCTTCTGGTAGTTTACCGAGAGCCACAAAACCGTGAAGCATTGCTGCACCAGGAGCCGGACCGTAAGTAACGTCCGTATCGTTGAACAGAACACCCTCAGCTGTTCCATCATTTACTTTTACCGCCTTAGCAGTATCATCCGCTAGAAACCCACCACCAAGGATAGTGCCTGCAGGAACAATTTTCTTGCCATCAACTGCTGTAACGCCTGCATCGCTCACCGTGACAGACACGTTCACATAATGGTCCGGGAATTTCAAGATTCCTTTTGTATTCGTATACTTCGTTTCAACAAATTTACTCATTTATGATTTCCTCCTTATTCAAAATAAGATTTGCGAGCATCTTCAAGACCCTCGTTACTCTTTGCCATTCCTTCTGCAATTTTCTTGCCGTACTCTCCCGCGTTTGCTCTACTGCTGCCGCCTGCGTTAAAGTCTCGACCGCCTGCCTTAAACTTCGCATCAACGCCCGCTTGGATACCGGCAGTAAATTCAGCTTCTAACGCAGCGAGGTTAGCAACTGTCGTTTCTTCGTCTTTCCCAAGGAAATAATCAAGCAAGCCTGTCGGAAGCTTCTTTTCTCCCGCAATTGATAACGCTTTGTTTTTAAGCGTTTCGCGAGTACGCGCATTCTCCGAGTCTTCAAACTGATTACGTAGTTTCTCCAATTCGATTTCAGCAGGTGATTTCGATGGGTTGCGTTTATTCACTTCGTCCTCTATCAACGTCGGGAGATTGTTCGTCTTGAACGTCTCAATCCCTTTTGTTACCTGTGCATCAACGAGTGGTTGAATCATCGGTTGGATCAATTGCTTACCTTCGGGCTGTTCTAGATACCCTTTGACTTTATCTGCCGATACCGCCGAAAGTTCATCAAGATAGGCCTTAACATCCGCCGTGTCTTTATTTGCCGCTAGAAACGCTTTAATTTCTTCTAATGTCATTGATAATTCCTCCTTGTGCCCTTACAGTTCATCGCCCTATAAGTGCAAAATAAATAAGCCTATTTAATGTCGGTGCTTAACGACAGTTAAAGTAACTTGCTATATAGGCTGCCATACGCGTCGATTAAGTAAGATAATTCACGAAGCCTTCCCTCGTCATTAAGTTTATCAAGGTCTTGACATTCACTTGCCACCCTATCCGCAATCACATGCAATACAGTTTTGAGTTGTTCGCGAGGCGTATCAGCAAATCCGACACCTACTTTTAATAGGGGAACCGCCTCAACAATTGTCACTGCACCCGTTTTACTCATTTCCTTCACCATTTCAGTGAGTTCTTCATCTTTTTTAATTGCCGGAAATGCCACTCCTGCCGCTTCGTACAGATACTTATTAATTTCTGCCTTGAATTTATCAATACCAGTACCAAGACTTTCGAAATTAACTTTTACAGTTGTGTTACGTAAACTCGAAGTCGTTTCCTTTTCACTGTTCGTTTCATTTACTAAGTCTTGTAGTCGCTTTTGGACGTTCGTAATGACGGTCCCCTCAGCGTGTTTGCCATCTCCATGAAGTGCTTCTCTTATTGAAGAGAGAGCGTATATTTCTGTCTTGATATTTTCTTTATCCTTCAATTCCGCTAGATTCTTCATTTCCATCCTCCTTAACCTTTATTTTAGCCGGAAACGTCACGCTAACAGTGAAGCAAACAGAACCGTCATCGTACTTGGTGTTTTCCATCTGTACAATCTCAGCGTCTTCCGCCCTGATACTTTCCAGCGCTTCAATGGCGTAATGTAACACCTCATAATTCTCCATCATTATCATTCCTTTTCATTTGGATTGTAGCTACATAACGGAGTAGCGAACCGAGATAGGATCAAATCCTTCCTTTTTCTTTCCTCGCCTCTTCTTCATAGAATTCCGAAACAACTACATTCGAGGCAAACAGTTTAATTAATTCGAGATCCGTTACCTCTATTTGTTCGCCATCCCAAGTGACACCTTTAAGACTCGCAACATACCTTTTCTTAAACTCTTCAATATTCATCAGATTCACCTCTCATCGTAGTAATGGATATGGATTTTAGGCTCGTCATTCACATTTTTGTATACGAAATTCAAGGTGTTTAAAATCACTCCCGCCATCAAGATGACATATACCCACTTAGGTATCGTTACTGCACCTTTCATTTACAACTCCCCTCCCTCAGACCTCTGATTGACCAACGTCTCGTTAAGGGACACTTGTATGCAATTCGTCCATCGCGATAAATGATTCTTACCGTTAAACCTCTAAGATTCATGGACTTTCTCCCCTTTCGATTCATCATCCGGAATATTATCAAGATCTATATACCGACTGCGTTCTTCTTCCATGTGCATCAATTCATGCGCAATGTCATCAATAAACGACAGCATTGAAAGCCGTGTGGACTCAGATATGATGCCTTTCAATTGCAACGAAGCCTGCGCTTCTTCAAGAATATTCATAGGTAGATTTCGTTTAAACCGGAAAATGATATCAAGGTAATCGTCTAATTGGATATCCATCCGCTTTGCCCAAGCACTGCACAACACCTTGAACTGATACCTCAATGCCGCGCTGAACTTACGTTCCATAACGATTGATTTATTCTCTAGAGCCATGAGCTTGAATTTAAGTGCAACCCCACTTGCATTGCCGCCGAATGCTTCGTCCGAGAAGTTAACTGACTTTGCAAACCGCAAGATGTTCATTTCCAATCGATTCAGATGGTCCTCAATTAATTGGCCATTCACGTCTTTGGTCAAGTAACTTACGTCTTCTTCTTTGTCCATCAGTTGGAATACACCAGACCGTTTGAGCTCTTCCTTGCCCTCTTCATCGAGCCCTACACCGCGCAATACAAGATAAGCCAATCGATATTGCTCAATCTCATTCGACGCATCAGAAAAGGTCCTGTCGTATGCATCAATCAGCTTCAATACCTTCTCGGCGTCACCCTGCATTTCCTCGTTGTTCGGGATACCGAATAGCGGACAGTAATCGAATAAATGAATTTGAAGATCGTACAGCTCATAACTCCCTTTACCACCTTGTCGGAAGAACCAGGTGTATTCATCGTCATAAAACTCTGCTTCCCACGTCGTTTTTCGCTCGCCCTTTTCAACGGAAGTTGATTGATAATAACGAATGCCGTAGGTCGGTTCGGAAATATCTGATTCTGATAAGATAATGGATTCCCAAGGATCAACATTCTTCATTCGTTCATTACCGTCCTTACCGATATACAAGAGACGGGAACTATAACCGCAAATCGCTGCCTTCTTACCGACTTCTGAATCTGCATCTTCTAGGTTGTTTCGTTTGGCGAATTGGCTAATCGTATCTTCCAGTGTTTTATCATCATCAATATGATAGGCAATCGGATGACCGAATAAATACCCGACCTTCGTATCAACAATTTCAGCATCAAACGAGTTGTTTAATTTATTGTTTACCTTGTCGTCGATTCGCTTGATAGAGTCGTTGTCGAAGCTATCGTACTTAATAGCGCTACGTTTCAAGATTGGCACGCCTTCAACAGCCGCTTTGTATCGTTCATAAAGATTCATCATTCGCTCGCGCTCTGTTTTGTGTCGACCGATGATATCAGCAAGTAGGTCGCCGTCCATGCCGTTATCTCTGATGTATGGAATGTATTCGCGCATTGTCTCACCTCACTTTCCTTGTAACTCCATGCCCTTTTAAAGTAGCGACTTCATAGTCATCTAACCCGTACCAGATAGCGGAAAATGTATGGGGATCAATATTGAATTCATCCTCAATTATTTCCCCATCTTTACTGACCTTGAAAGTTAGGTCCTTTAATTCCCTCATCACATCCGGGCATTCATCAGAGCAAATGATTTTCTTAAACCGCTTCACTTTTTTCGTGTATTGAAGCCTTGAACCGGCAAATTTCTTAGCTGCCTTCATTCTGAATCCTAGCTGTCTGAAAAAACGGATGGTCTTCGGTTCGGCGCTATCAGCCTTTATCAATACATCTTTGAGATCCTTTAAGGCCTCAGCGGTTTTATCATCCGTCATATCGTTTTTGTAATACTGCCAGTAAATATAGAGATACTTTTCCTTATGATCAATTGCCATTCTGATTAGTGCATTGTAGGAATCCACGAACCCGAAGTCCATACCATTCTTCATGACAGGACCGTCGATTGCTCTGATAGCATCCATGACCTTGTCGTGTGAATGCACTTCGAACTGCGGCAATACCAACTTACCGTTAACACCGAATCGCCCCTTACGGGCAATCCTGTGGAGGTCTGGGTCATGTATTTTCAGTTCATCCAGTTGCTCTATATAGCTTTCAGGCAAAAATAAATTATCATCAGCTGTTGAATGATGATAATAAGTGTTGCCGACAACAATGGTTTTAGTTTTGTATAAATCCTCGTCATCCAGCACAAAGAATTTATTCATTTCATCTTTAAAGAAATGCTTATACGACCAGTTCCCTTTACTGACGGGATTAGTCGATAGAATCATGTGAAGCTTTAGCGTCGGGTGCCTTAAGCGGCCTATCAACTCTTTAAAGCCGTCATACTTAACCTCTGAACATTCTTCAATCCAGACAATAGATACATTGTTAATGGATTTCAGCTTTGCGGGCTTGTCCATTCCTTTAAAGATGATCTTGCTGCCATTCGGGAAGCGTATTTGCATAGGAGACGACACGCAACGTATTTTATGGTCTAATCCCAAATCATTTATGATTTCTTCTAGCAGAGAGAACGTCGAATCCCTGTGAGTGTCATAGACTTCGCGAACAACCAAGGCAGTACGCTTCTCACTTAATAGCTTTAGGATTAGCTTCAATGCAACGTGATAGCTTTTCGATGAACCATAACCGCCAACCAAGAACTGAAACTTTTGATTCCAGTCAAACAAAAAATCCTCGAAATGAGGATTCACTTCTTTCTCTATTTGAACCATTAGCGACCACCCTTTCGGCTGATCATGATTTCGATTGGACCTTCGTCGTTATCGCCACTTAGCTTCTCGATTTCAGCTTTCGTTCTAGCAATATCAGCTTTAAGTTTCTCTTCTTGCAATCGCTTCTTATCGTTATCAGATAGAAGATCAGTGTATTTCGCTAACATCTCCAAAGCCTTCATTTTATCAGCCAACTTCAATTTCGGGCCATTCTCGGTATTACTAATCTCACTTACTATTGAAGTATCAACTTCTTCTAACGGCTTAAGTGAGACGAGATAACCATCATCCGATTTAACATAATCACCGATGTCAGCGAATGCGATGTCTTTGTACTTTTGAAGCACATCATATTTATCGAAGTAAGCTTCATTCAATCGGTGTTCTTTCAACCTCTGAATTTCCGCTTTCACTCCATCATTCCCCATCACCCTGTAAGCAATTGATTGAGCTGTCATGTAGTCGCACTCATAAGCCTTCTGATAAGCTTTAGTCGCATTGAAATACTTAATGTAGTAAATACAAAAAAGCCTCTGCTTATCGGTTAAATCATCCGACTCTACAATGGCCTCTTTCGGTTGCATCCTTTTGGCATCCTTTTGTTTTTTGGTTGCATCTTTCTTAGATGGACCTCTTACCCAAGCTTCACGACTTTTCCTGCTCTTCAATGTACCAAGTTTCACATCATGCTTTTCAGCTAATGCAGCAAGCGTTATTTTTGTTGTTTCCCATTCTTTCTGAATCTCTTCCCAATTTGGCATCTACATATCACCTACACCCCGCTTATGTTAATTACTTAGTTCACCTTATATAATCGGCCGAGGAATCGAACCTCGCTGTCGTTTCCACCAGGAATTTGTTTCAAATGTTTCCACCCAGAATTAGTATCCTTGGCAAGCCTGCACCGATTAAGTATAGAAAAAGCACCTCCGAAGAGATGCCGAATAAATATCTGATTAGTATTTATTCATCACCAGAATCAACCACTTCGATTTCTATTTTGATTACCGCAGAATTACGAATGTGTACTTCTACCCCATTATGGTTTGTGAATTTCGTCCAATCATTTTCGTTGGTTTTCGTAGCAATTAAGTACTCCATTTTGTCGACGTCTATATTGTCGGATTGTATGGTGAAACTATCAGCATTACCGTTTGCATATTCATATGTTACATGCAATTCTTTAGTCATGAACCTTCACCTCCTACTGACAACATTCGCCAAATAAGGTATAAATCCTTTAATAAATAAAAGCACCATCGAAACGATGGCACTCACACTGTTAAAAATATTTCCACATATGCGTAATACGACACTGCAGCTGTAACTAACAACGAAACAGATTTCCTCAGTACCACCGGTGCTTTAATAACGCTTAACAGCAAATACACAACAACATAGGATACTGTGATAATTAATGCGAGACTGATAATCTGCATACCCATCTTTGTAAACGCTTCTTTCAACGGTTCAATAATTACGTCCATTATGCACCTCCTATGACATTATTCATCATAAAAGGGGATATACCTCTATTTTATCACTCGTATGTATCGGGGCTGGTAAGAGGGGTTATGTCGCTCGCACGCACCCCCTCTTTAATTCTCCCCCTCATATATGCAGACTTCGTATATCAAGCGTATATCATAGACTTTTTATCCATTCTTTCTTCAATCTTACTTTTGGCTCTGCGTATGGATTGTTGGACCATGCTTTTGCTAACTCCTAGCTCGTATGCAATTTCTGACATACTCTTCTTTTGCCCAACATGGAGGATGTAACACTGTCGTTCTCTCAACGAAAAAGAAGAAAGAATATCTGCTAAAATAACCTTCTCTTCCCTAGTCATAAACAGATGCTTTTTATTTACATCATTCTCTTCCAACTGCTCTGCTATATCCGGAATCAAATCAATATTCTCATACGAACGCCTCTGATAAACAGCCTTTTCATCGACCCCTCGATAAGTGTTCGGCTGTCGTCCGGTAGTCATCCATTCAAGCGAATATGTCATACTATCAATCATGCTGTTGAGCTGCTTTAAATCATTCATTTCAATCGAATTATCTCTATCTACTTGATCCGCTCGCTTCTTTAAATCCTGCCTGCCCTTGATATATTCTGGAATCATCTTATCTGCCCAACTCAACATGAAAACCCCTCCTGGTTGTGAAATTTCCGCTATTCAGGTGCAAAAGTTGTAATCATTAAAAGGCAACAAAAAAGAGGACAACAAATGACACAGCGCAATGCTGTAATCAATCGTTGTCCTCTGGTTGGCCAGGGGGACTATTTTATTCCGTGTTCAATTAGCTCCCATCGAAATGGAAAATTATCAATTACTCTCCAAGTGCCTTCTGTTCCCCCCCGAACAAAAGGATTTTGCTCGTTATCTGAGTAAATAAGTCTGAACTTCTCATCTACAGACTTGATATTGCCGTTGACCTCCAAGTTAACCTTTACTGTAATCTCAGTTACCGCAGGAGCCTCATCCTGTATTTCTTGTATCTCGTAACTAATAATGACAATATCTTTTAACAGTTCCTTTATTTCGCCAGCCTTTTTAGCCTTTGTCGTTTGTCTCGAATCATAAAATATTCTATCCACTAAATAACCAAAGTTGTTATCATTAATGTATTTGAATACTTCAATCAAACATTTTTCGGGTGTGCCTTCCTCAAATTCTTCAACTTCCCCGTTCTTCGGAACCGAAACTCCGACTTCAATATCTCTTTTCTTCCATTCATCAATTAGGACTTGCTGCTCGTTCAATTTCACTCTAGTTTCAGCAAACTTCGATAGTGAAGAAAAAGTTTCTTCAAAAGTAGGGGGTGTATACGCCTCTTTTGTTTCTCCAGATTTCATTTTCTTTTTAGCTTCTATCCAATCCATAAGAGAAAAAATTACAGCTAATAATTTACTTGAAACAAAGGGATTTGCATAATTCAAATCCCTACCGTGTAAAATACCATTTCTATAGGGAATTTTAATTTCCTCAACATTGGTTTTTCTTCTAGTTTTGGACATCAATTTTGACACTTCTTTTAGTCCAGTCTCATGGCCAACAATCGAATCCCATGCAATAAAATCTGTACTTTCCGCAAAAAATCCTGTAGCCTCTTCTTCGTTAACAAATCCATCAATTATCATCAAAAAAAGCGGGATACACGAATAATAATTCTTGTCAAAATGATCGCTTAATGCATCTTTGAATAACGTTGATCTTTCTCCTAATCTTCTCTTAGCTCTCATACATAAGTAATTTATTTTTTCTTTGTCAGTATAATAATCAGCTAGAAATTGCTCGGCATTATCAGTTCCACTATCGCCAGCTATTCTTATGCTTTCTTCCATTATTTCAACGCTCAAAGACTCATAAGCAATCCAACCTGTATCTTTAAATGCTCTATTGAAATTGTCTGGTACAGCGAAAATGGATTCAAATTCCCTTTCGAACTTTCTTACATCACTAGTAAGTTTCGCTTTTTGAATTGGTTTAACTCCTAGTGATTGAAGTAATTTTTTGTTACTTAGTAATTTTTTCATTTCACTAAGTTGTGCTTTTAACTCACTTATCGAAGTATTGTTTTCAATTTTACTCAAAACTCTTCCCCTTCTTCCCTCCGCATCCGCCGAACTCTCCCTTGATGCGTCACAATCTTCTCCCAATGCTTCAGGGGACAACAAGTGACACAACGTAATGCTGTAATCATCGTTGTCCTCTGGTTGGCCAGGGGTTCTAATTATTTCACTTTAAACTTTTCGTTCTTATAAATTAACAATAATTCTTTTAAATATGCGTAATTCATCAATCGATTTCTCCAAGTGAATTCGATACACGTGAGACTTATAATAGCGGTAAAACCGATAAGGATATACACTTTAATGACATCACCATCAATCACCCTGAAGAATCCAGTCAGAGAAACAAACAAGATCGCTATACATGCAATTGCGAATTGTATCGCCTTCATCCATTCTGATTTAGCCGTAATATGCGCCATCATAACTTCTAAATCCAGTTCATTAAAATCTGCTACCCTTTTTTTAGTTAGATCTTCTTTTTGGTCGATTTCTCGGATTAATATATCTATCATCTGTTCTATTTTATCTCTATCGTGCCCTATTAAAAATGGACCTTTAAGCACGCTAGACTTTCTCACAAACATCGTTTTAAAAAAACTCAAAATTCCTTTCCCTCTTTCCTTCACACGTTTCTTTCTTTTTCCAGAAGACACTTCAATCATTCTGAAAAATAAAATAAGATAAGGTATCCACATAAATTTAGATATAGTGTTGTTGCCAAATGATAGCAATATTAATATTCCATATACTAATAGAATAGCTATCAAAACCTTTATCAGAACTCTTCCCCTTCTTCCCTTCGCATCCTCTTAATCTTCCCTTGATGCGTAACAATCCTATATTCACCATGTTCTGGTAGCTCTCTAACTTTAGCAATCCCCTCCGAAATAACCACCACACAGTTCATTGGTAGTTCCATTATACCAATTCCTAACAATAATGCATCCGTATTAAAAGTAATGTCTTTATTCACCAGGACCCCTCCTTGTGTTATAATCAGTCTGCCAAGGACGGGAGGAATCCTGTCTTTTTTTATTGCCCAAATATCCCCTGCTGCCGAATCTGTATTTCCCCAAGTTCAGCCTGTTCAATAATCAGCAACCCGATTTCCAAAGGCTTGCGTCCTAACTCTTCCGCGATGCTATCCATGCCCATATCCGCTTCCCACATTGCTTTGAATACTTCCGTTTCTCGCTCAGTAAACACCCAATCAATATCAACGTCATCAAGTAACACACGCTTTTGTTCTTTTGCGTGAATCACACCAGCACCCCCATACCTTTCAACTCATTCGTCAACTGCATGAACATCTCCATATCCCCCGAATCAAGGGCCATATCAATCTGCAACAGCAGCATGTCCTCGTCCGTAATATCCGTTTCAATGCTCGGATGATGCTCTAAATATTGACGAGACATCTTAGATTCTCCAGACATTTCAGACATATTTTTTCGAGAGTTGATTTTCCCCATTTCCGCTAAAGCATTCGCATACACAGCGAACGAAAAGCCCTCCATCAATCTTTTAAACTTTTCTCGCTCATGATCATTATTCATCCCACTCACTCCTCCTCAATTCACCATGCCGAAATATCCTAATCTGATTAGACTTCGCAAACAAAACCTCATACTGCCGTTTAGGTAAAAACTTCACAATTCGTCCCTTCGACCCCTCATACAATTTGAGATAGTAATAATCCTCAACTTCTTTTTCTTCAACATTCACAACGACCTCAACCATGTCACCAAGCTCAAACGCTATTGTTGGCACCGCATCAAAAATAGTAAGTTGCTGCACCATGATTATCACTCCTTAACTGTTTATCCGTACTACGAAGTAATTGGCTTACATGTTTGACAGATTCTAATGCTATATGGTTTATCTCCTTTGAAAGCTGAGCCAAACAAATAATTGTATTTAGACCTTTTAACAATAGGCTTTAGGCAATCGTCACAAATATAATCTCGCCTTGCTGTTTGCACGACTTCTTTAATTACACCACTCATAATAATCCCCTTCCTGCTTCGCCTTTTGTATCTACTCCGTCACTCCTTAACAAATCGTTTGGCATACCTTAACTGCTGATGAATATACGGATCATCCTCATTGCCACCGCTCCACATCCAATCACCGGTACGCCTTTCAATATCTTTCAGCACCTCAAACGGTAACTGGGGTAATAGCTTGATTATTTCTTGATATGCAGTCATTCGGTTATCTCCTTCGTCTTATGGTCGTACTGTGTATCAGTCATTCCAGACGTCTAATTCTCCAGTCATATATTTACGTGTTTTAATTAATCGTTCAATTAAAACATCCAAACTGTCAGTATTTTTGAAAACTAAATGTACAGGATATACAGCCAAATCAACTTGTTTTTCTGCTTGCTTTTCGTAATATCCTATAGGCTTAGGTTCTTGTTCGATGAAAGTTACTAATCCACGTTCTTCATCGAACATCATCCCAGAACCGATTTTAATATCACCTGTGCCAAATTCAACAGATACTGTTCCGTCATCGTTTTTAATTATCGGCATAAATACAACCCTCTCACTTCACAGTTTGTGTCAACTCGTTACTACCAATCACTTACTCAACCGCCCATACGCATAACCCGACAGCATCAACAGCACACCCGTTACGATGACCACGATACCTTCTGGAAATGTAATTAAACTCATTCCGGCACAACCTTCCATCCTTGTTTCAACATCCGATTCAGTTCTTTCCCCCAAAACTGGTCATACACCCAAGCACGCTGCACACCTTCTAAACGAGTCAACAACCACCACGGACGTTGATTCATTGCCCTCATCCTCCTTAAATAATCCCTTGCGCAATCATTTCGTCAACATTTTCAGAATCGATAATATGACCGTCTATTTCAAACCACCAACCGTTTCTGATAAGCAGCATCTGTAAATCACTTTCGTCGTCATTTTCGTGACCATCCGCAAATTTCGCTCGATTTGCTCTCAAGTCAATATAGTCAAAGGAATCCATTTCTTCTCTTGCGTTAGCTATGCTTTTGGCTTGATTTGCCGTTTCCGCAAATACCAATACGCTTGTTTCATAACCCACATTTTCCGATACAACATAACCCTTTATCATTCCCTCACCCATTCCTTATTTTTCAACCGTATAACAATCAATTCCATGCCAGTTTTCAGTTCGAACAGTTTCTGTCGCAAAGGGAAATCCCGCCCAACAGGACCACCTTTAATATCAATCACCTCAACAAATCCATCGAAGTAAGTAACCCTAAAGTCCGCAGTATACTTAGCCCCAGACTTCACACGCTTGCATTTTCCGTTGCATAAATCACAATTGATAGGATTACCCGTTTTAGGACTCGGACGCCTACCAGTTCCTGCACAACGTTTACAAGCAACCTTGTACGGCTTGATAATCTGAAACTCCGGTTGAACCTCAATCAGTTTGATAGACTGATCTTTTTTCAAGTGAACGTAATAAGCTCCCTCGGTCAATGAATCGAACGTAATGCCGTCGATTACAGTAGTCTTTGAATTGTATTGACGCGGTTGTTTCGGCGCCCTTGGTCTACTAGGAACCCTTTGAACATTCCTCAAATCGCCACCCCCGACTCAACAACCTCATCAAGCGTGATTTGAATTCTTTCAAACTCCGCATCTTCTGCAGCCTGTTTTTTCTTACAGACAGGACCATAACCATCATCAATCGACTTCTGCGTTTTAAGTTCTCTGCCGCAACGATTACATGCGTCCATTAGTATCCCTCCTGCTGCCTGACGTGATTGATTTCATTCTTTGCGTAGTAAGCTTGTTCGATTTGATCTGGAGTGAAGCCGAGCAGTTCCCCAAGCATCTGAAATCCTATAATGATCTCTGAATAAATTGATTGGAACTCTCTTTTCTCATGAAGGCCATTGACTAATTTCACGGGTGTCGACATTAGACCAATCAATATCTTCTTAATTCCTAAGCTTTTAATAATTTCACAATAGCCTTCGTTCGGTGTGTAACCTCTATCACCTAACCCCAAATCATTTCCAATCGACAAGATGAAGTGCAGACAGTCAACGTATTCTTCGAGGAGTGGATTGTGAAAGTGAACCCCGCATCCATCGCAACCATGGCAGAATGGTTGTTCTTCGAAACCTAATTCTGGTTTTGATAAACCTGTGCCATCGCAAGATGCACACTTATCATCTGGATTAGGAACGAATTTCCTCGGCTCCCTATCCTCACTCCAAAACTTAAACCCACGCCATTCATTCGCGCATTCGCCTAATTCAACCTGTAATGCAAGGATCTTCTCGGGAAGCGTGTCACGTCCTTCTAGCCCTTTTTCACGTACGATCCGTTCATCAAGCACCTTCTGCATTTCAAACAGTTTTGTTAGATTCACTATTTACGCCCCGTTCCCTGTGATATTTCCTAGTGCCTTCCGCAATCCGTTTAGCCTGTTCTTTTAACGATATTTTGGGAGTGTTCAACGCTCGCTCTTTCGACCATCCAAGCTTGTTAATTCGAGTGATTACTAGGTTCATATGATTGGCAGATAAACCGTTACGCTCTGCAATTTCGCGTTCTTCTTTCGTCCACCCAATACGCAAATGCTTGCCTGCCATTAATGAATGAGTTGCAGCCCTTTTCTCATCCCATTTATTAACTTTGATTCGCTGATAAAACAAGTCTTTCGATATGCCGTTTTCAGTCGCGATTTTCTCCCACTGTTCCCAAACCGGCTGAAACGGGACTCCAACTTTTAAAGGCTCGGTAATCGCTCTATCAATATCCCATCCGTAATCCCGCACCCGTTGACTTAATGCAACATAATTTATTCCGTTTTGCTCAGCTGTTTCATAATCATTCGGCGTGATGTAGTGATATCGTTTTTCCAATCCACTCACCCTTTCAAAGTTTCATAGACTCAGAACTTTAACTAATAGCTTTAAAGAAATCGACATACTGCCGGATGTAATCAAACTTGCCATTGTACACGTTGTACTTACTATTTCGACCCATATTCAACATCGGTTTTCGGACGTGGTGACTCGGAATAACCAATATTCTTTCGTCGTCCCCCTCTTCGTCCAATAACACGCAAATGTATATATCACACGTAGGGTTCACTTTCGATAAATTAAATGTGTGCACTCTACTTTGACCCCTTAACAGATAAGGGTTTGCTACTTTCACATCAACCTTTACGCTGTTTTCAATCAAAATATCGTAAGGGTGCTTCGTGCTCATTCTCACGACATCAAACCCTAAATTATCAATCAATCTCGATACTTCTTTTTCAAATTCTTGGCCTAAATTAGTTTCAGAGCTTTTTAGTTCTAAACCAAGGTTGTCAGCCCACCCACTGTATTTTTTAGTCCTAGAAATTTTGCAATGTAAGTCATTCCTGCCGATAGATTTTAATTCTTCAGCACTCGGCATTCTTTTTATGCCTAGTATTTTTATAGATTTTAGTAGTTCGGACCTTACCAATTCGTTCGACCAAATAGTTCTTTGTCTCATCGCAATCACCCTCCTACGCATATTTATAGCGACGTAACGGTTCACAATGGCTTCGTGCAACTAGAAAGGAAGATCATCAGACGGGTCTATCGGTCCACCACCTGCATCAAACGGGTCGTTCGGTGGTGTTTCCCGTCGATTCTGAGCGTCCTGTTGTTGATTCTGAGTATTTGTCTGTCCCGATTGATTAGAGCCGTTAGATTGATTGCTAGACTCGTTTTTCGAATCAAGGAATTTGATGCGACTTGCTACGACTTCGACAGTGAATACTTTTTTACCGTCCTTATCGTCGTAGCTGCCTGTCTCCAAATGCCCTTCAATCGCTATTTGTGAGCCTTTACCTGTGTATTGATTAGCAAGTTCGCCCGTTTTGCCCCACATAACAACCCGCAAAAAGCTTGGGCTGTCTTTTTTAAACGGGTGATCCACTGCGATTGTGTTTTTAACTAACGGCGTACCTTGCTGCCCGACTGTCGTCATTTCGTTATCGCGTACCCATCTGCCGATTAGATTTACCGAGTTCATTCCGTCGCCTCAACTTTCATTTCTTGTGCGTGCAATACAATTTGATCGCTACGCCTGCCACAAAGTGGACAGCATAATGTTTCTTCTAATTTCGAAAAGTGTTTCAGACTGATTGGCAGCAATGGCAGGAAAAAGATGTGACCGCCAGTGCATTCGAGTTTATGGATGATCATTCCGCCACCGCCCTTTGCACCGCTAGTAAACTAACAAGAGAGCGATAGTCCATTTGGTGCAACGTTTGTCCAAACGGTCCGTACTGCACATTCATGGCCCGAAGTTCCTGTATAATGATTTCCCTTTCAATCTTCATGCCGTCATCGCCTCCACTTCGCCAAGTTCCGAAAGGAGCATGTTCACTGCGCCCTCCGGTGTCGTTCCTGTCGTGATCCGCAATTCGTTGAGCAATGAGTTGAATTGTCGTTCCAAATGCTTGTCCTTGCATCCTGTGTTGTTCCACGCGCCAGCTGTTAGGATTAGTTTGTTGATGATGTGGTTAGGCATTGGATTCAACCTCCTCAAAACTGATGAATGATTCGGCTGGGTAGAAACCTTTTAATCTTCCACGTTTATACCAATCACTTAAATACTCTTGAGATTCTGACTGTTCCCTGCCGCTAACGTGTTCGCCGAAATCCCCATCTCGAAACTCCCCAACTTCACGTCCAATCCCCGCCCACACTCGACGTTCCTGTTCGGCTTTGATTTCTTTCGGAGTAGCATGACGTAATTGAGCAACAGGAATCCCCCATTCTCCATCTGTCCCATGCCTTACCATTTCCCTTTTTCCAAGTCGCTCTATTCCCGCAAATACTTCTACAACCTTGATTTCACCTTTAGGATAAATGTTTTTTCCATCTATTCGCGCAACCCAATCCCCGACCTTGTACTCCGGATCGACTTCATAACCATTCACAAGTGCACTCAGCAATTTACCTGCACTATCATTTTGGAAGGACCAATCCCGAATCACTTTCGCTCCATCCGGTTCTGCACCGTTCCATCTTGAAACGAAAGCAACAATTCCAAAATCCGATATTTCACTATCTCGCATACTTGTAATCGCTTCAGCCACCGCTTGTGGCAATTTCACTTTTTCAGTCATTCAAATTCCTCCTAAAATTCAACTTCCCGAATCCGCTTATCCACGGTATTTTTGAAATGGATCTTGTACATGGCACCCATCAAGCGTGATACCAATTTCCCGTCATACATTTTCACCAATTCAGCTTTTGAAAGATTACTAGTAACGATTGTTGACTTATCGCGCCGTCCGTTAGCTATTGCGTAGAGAACCCGCATCGTGAAATCTGATGCTCGTTTATCTGTTCCTGTTGCTCCCGTTTCAGCGCCTAAGTCATCAAGTACTAGGAAATTGACGCTAGAAAGCAAGTTCGAAAAATAGTGTTCTGTGTATCGGCTTTCTTTATCATCGAAACTGTTACGGATCCGTGAAAGCATTTCGTCGACACTCACGAACAAACAACTCTTGTCCTTTTCACCAGATTCATTCAAGTTTCGTAGTATCGACATGGCCAAGTGGCTTTTGCCGACACCAGGGACGCCAGTGAACCATGTGTTAAACATTTTGCCTTGCTTATAATTGTCGAATGCGTCCAATGCTCGTTTTTTATTTACTGCTGTTTCAGTTTCGGGTTCGCCAGCTTCATAGCTTCCAAATGACGCATCAAGCAACCCGATGTCAGTCAGCACGCTTTGATTGTGAAATGCATTGTAATTACGTCGATTCATGGATTGCTTGATTTTCATGTCTTCGTGGTCGCTTAGCTCTTGCGTGGTCCGATTCCTCTCGCACAGAGGACAGAAGACTTCGCCGTCAAAAGAAATCTTTTTAATCTCTTTCACGTATTCTTTTCCGTTCGCCTGTACTTCGTGCTCATAACAAATTTCAGAAGTTGTTCCAATCCGTGCATTACTTACACGGCCCATTACGTCTGCTACTGCCCGCATTATTCCTTCCTCCTTTTTCACCAATCAAGTCCGTCTGGATGATTTGTTGTAGGCGTTTCGGATCTAACGCACTTTTCATTCAAGTAAGATTCAAACTTTGTCCCGAACAATGTTTCTGGTCTAAGAAATTTATTCATCTTTTCGTCTGCAAGCCATTCTGCAGATTTGTTGTCAATGACTTTCATGAAATCATCAAGAGTGAACTTCTCTTTCATTCTTGCTTTAATCAACGTTCTGGTTTTATCAGTCGTATCTCGGAATCTCGTAATGCATTTTGTGTTCAAGTAAGAAATGATTTCAGAATATGGGAGAGGGGCGTCGTCCTGATTCGGAGAATCGGACAATATCTCTTTCTCTTTCTCTAGTTCTAAATCTAGTTCTAGTTCTAGTTCTAGTTCTGTTGCGTTACTCGGCGTTACAGGTAACGTTACATTGCGTATCGGTAACTCTAATTTCTGACCTTCACGATGTTTCGCAACCCTTTTTCTAGTTTGTTCACGGATTTTATCCAACCCCGCAACGTTTTGGTGCTTCTCCCAGTTTTCTATATTTATAAAGTGATTATCATCAATATCGATCATGCCAAACTGCTTGAAAATACCTAAAGCCATACGGACTGTATTGAGCGGTCTGCCAAAAATAGTTGCTAACATCTCTTCTGTATAAGGGATGTTTTCGCTCAAATAAATGTAGCCGTTCGCATTCGCTTTTCCTGCTTGCGAGAGCAACTTAACCCAGATAATGAGGATGGTATCAGCGTCCGGCATATGTTCTATCAGTTTTATTTTTTCATCCTCAAACATCTGCGTACTTAGCTTTATCCATTTAACATTACTCATGGTTAATCACTTCTCCTTAATTTTTTCATAAAGCATGAAGGGGGTTACCCCCTCACACCAAGCTGTTTGCTACTTCTTCAACCGACTTCTTATTACCCTTCGTTTCCACTTCGGTCGCTTGCTCAACTACAGGCTCATCATCAATTACCGTATAATCCGTAACGTCGATAATGTCGCTCATATCTCTCGCAATTTCATTCTTAATCGTTGAATCTGCTTCAACCGACTTTTGGAACTCAATCGATTTAGGCGCATATTTCAGAACTTCTTTCAGAACAGTCTTTTTCGCCATTGCATCAAAGTTCGTTTTCCAAGGGCTTGTCCATCCTTTTTGCACTGCCATACTAAACTTCTTGGCATGCATGTCAATACGCTCTCTTGTCCAGTACACGAAGTCGTAACCGCCATTTTGGAGGTGATAGACAGCGTAGTAGCCGACCGGTTCGCCAGTAGGGACAGATGCCGGTTTATGAATCAAGTCTTTCGTTAAACCATAAGTGAATTCAAATTCGTCATCCTCGTAAACTTCATGTGCGTAGATAGCTTTGTATTGACCGCTACGGACCGCTAAATCAATGAGGCCTTTATATCCCAACTGGAACTGAACTTGCTTGCCGTAAGGAATCAGATACGCTTGACCGAGTCCTGTATTTGGTTCGACTCCAAGTTGAGCCGATTGCATGATAGCTGCAATGAAAGACATTTGATCACATTCGAGAAGCTTTGGAGTTGTCCGAACAGCTGTCATAGCAATTCGTGCGATACGGTCCGCATCCAAGTGTTTTGGTAAGGCTCTTTGAATCTCTGGTCCCATTCTCTTCAATAGAGAGTTCAGTGATTGTTCTGGGGAAACTTGTTTCTGTACTCCACCTGCAGCACGTTGAGCTAATTGGTTCTTCACGTTTTCTTTTGTCGACATAATTGATTTCCTCCTATTTGATTACGAATTTTCGAGCTGTAGTTGTGTTCACGTATTTTTTGTAAAGATCCGGCTCCTCCACTTTGAAGCGCTTAGAATCAAATCGATTTGTGTCATAGGACTTCCATGTGATAGTACGTTCGCCGGAATAAGCTTTTTCGTTGTCCTTCATCATGTCTTTGATTTGGTTTTCGTATTCCTTTTTTTGTAATTCCATAGACTTCAATTCGACGCTAATTTCGTCAAGTGCTTCAATGAAGGTTCCTGCATCACCCGGTAGCTGTACTTCTGAATCTGGTACTGATTCCGGATACAGTGCTTTCAATAAATCAACCGAAGCATCCGAACCATCGAACATTGGAGGTATTTGTTTTAGTACGTTTTCTTTCCAGAAATTCTTTTCAATCGTGATTAGGTAGTTGATTAACTCTTCATCCCGTTCAACCTTTTTATATAGAAACTTGTTGCCACCGATTAATACAGCGATATGCCATGCATCGTAACCAGTGACGGCCATGTAGTGTTGTATCTGCAATAGATAAGCTGCAGGGATCTCTTCGTCTTCCCAACTGCCTTTCAGATACTCTGACGCTGTTTTACATTCAAGTCCTTCACGCTTCCCGACGATAAGACGGTCCACGTTGGCGAGCATGAAAGGATATTCAGGATGCTTAAGGATTGCATTTCGACGCCTGACTCTTAACCCTGTACGGATGCTGAATTCTTGTGCAACGACGTCTTCCATAACGTTGCCCCAATATGCGGCTTCTCCAGCTGAATCTTCGTCCGGCGATGCGCCAATCTTATCTAAATAAACACCGACTGGAGATTTCCATTTGTTCAGTCCTGCGATTGCAGAAACATCACTACCGCCAATACCGTTCTTTCGTGCATCGAGCCACTCCTGCCGATTCATGTCTACCGTGCTAATCAAAACTTCCGCTTGCATGTTAGCCCCTCCCTTGTAATTTTCGTGGTCCCTATGTACAATGTGAGTAATAGAATTTCATAGGGACCACATTTGACTCGCTGCGCAAACAGCGGGTTTTTTATTTTGCTTCGTAGAATACAACCCCGACCACTTCTGTTAGATAGTCCCGGATGTTTTCGATGTGGACTGCTTGTCCTTTTTCATCCATGAAGTATGATGAAGTGTTCTTGATTTCAGAACCGAATATATCTTCATTGGGATGACCGTCGACTACCGGATGATTGACGCTGTTGTAATCACGTTCGTGTTCCAAGTAATCGTTTGTTGGATAACCGAATTGCATTGCGCTTAAGATGTCTGGATGATCCATTACTCCTCACCTCGCTTCGGTATCTGCCTTGTTTCCCAATCATTGATTAGAACCAATTTTCGTTTGCAATTGCCGCAGAACGAATGATTCTCTAACCAAGTGAAGTAAACAATTTCGCCGGGTACGAAGTCTTTCTCGCATTCGCCGCAATACTTGCTGAGTGATTTCTTCATTCCTTATCACCCTGTTCTAATTGCCATGTTGCATACTGCCACATCGTCCCGAGTACAAACGCAAGAACTGGTGCAAAGTAGAGTACAATTTGACCTTTTTCCGCTAATGTCAGCATATTGATTCTCCTTTCTGTAATAGATGGTTGAATCCCATCAAGAAGCCCGGGAACGGGTTCGAGTAACCAGCTCGATTGGGAGGAAATCATTCAATGACTCCCAGGCTTCTTGATAGGAGCCAAGGCTCCAGTCGTTTATAGATCAAAGTAGAAATTCCTTAGGTTTTCGTGGACTCGTTTGTAATAGTAGATATTATTTATAGCTTCTTGATTTCTCACCGAACCTGCGGCCGTTTGGACATCATTCCATTTTTTCAATTGCTGAAGAAGGTGTCTTTCAAATCCTTCAATCGTTTTAGATGAATTCATTTGCTTTTGTCTATTTCGTTTGTTCGCCATGTTATTCGCTCCCTTTTGTGGTATAATTACGATAGTAGTTTTAATTCATCAGCCGATTGACATTCCCGTGTCTGTCGGTTTTTTTGTGTCTTGTAATTCTTTCAAGAGTTTCAGTGCAGCTTGTAATCGATTTGCAGCTAGTACTACATCGTTGTTATTCAGATGTTTTTCGACTAGTAGTAAATTTAGATGGATGAATTTTAGTTCGATTTCGATGTTGTCCACTATGAACCTCCTAGATTAATAAATTGATAAATCCTGTTACTGCGCTACCCATCGTGCTTAATACGTTTGCTAGTATTGTCAACCCGTCCATTCCGGCGATGAATGCTACTAATACATCCGGTGATGACGTCGCCGTTGACCACTTCTGAAAGGTTGACATTGACGGTTCCTTTGAACCGTTTTCGAGTTTAGACACATCCGATTGATTGATGAACAGCCGGAAAGCCAGTTCCGATTGGCTTAACCCTGACCGTTCTCGGCATGCCTTTAAGATTGATCCGTAATTCACTATTTCTCCCCCGTTCAGTTATTCCGAATTGGAATATGGATTCAACTAATCTTGTTATATAGTTAACTTGTAGGTGAGACCCCTCCTACAACCTCTAAATACTGCGCTTCGAAAACTCCGTGTAACAAGGGGCTTGCCCGCCCCTCTTCGCTTTACACCAACAAATCGGATACTTGCTCTAACATCCGTATGATTTCGGCAATTGCTTCACGAGAAGCAACGATCTCTGCTACATCCACTCTGTCTTCACTTATAAAACTTCGCAGATTAATTATTGCGATCTCGTTCCCCTCAACGTCGGCATTGAAGCTGTATCCTTCTGAGATTACGCTTAGTTTTTTCAACATCCTTACACACCCGCCGTTTCAGTTAGTTGGTATTTCGCTAGATTCAATTGATACTTAACCGCCAATTCCTTGATGACTGTTATATAAACGCTGATAAGCTTTTTATCCTCTGCAATGACATCCAATTTAGTCACCTTATTGATTGCCGTTTTCGAAGATCCTCTTAACGCCATTTTCGAGTGCCTGTTTTCAAGTCGAATATCTAAATTACATGCCCCTCGGCTTTCTAGCAGTTGATAGCTTTCGTTTCGGACTTCTCGGTAATATTCACCACCACCAAGCTTCATTACGATTGCATTGATGATCCGATTCGCTTGGTTTCTCCAGTCCTTAACATCCATTGAAAGAATGCTTACAATGTTGTCTTGTTTTTCTTCTACTACCGTTATTCGTCTTTCTTGCTCTAAACCTTGCTGTGCGATCATCGCGATTAACTCCGCAGACGAAACTTGCGGTATCGTCTGTTGACTTGACTGATTCTCCAACTCTTCTATACGCTTAATAACTCTGAATCTAGTCATAGCGTCATATTTTAAAGCTAGTTGCATAGCGCCATCTTTACCGAATGTGTAGCAGGGCTGTTCTTTGTTTTGAGAATCGGCGTATGAGGTCAATCCAAAAATGGATGCACCCACTTCATCACCTAATTCATCAATTTCATTGCGAATATCTCGCATGATGTGGAAATGTTTCTTACCTACGATTTCCGCAATATCCAGACTTGTTATTTCAATGCTGCTTGTCAGTAATTTATCCATTGAATTTCCTCCTTTTAGTAGGTATTCTGTCCCTCGCTGTCGAACAGTGACAATGAAGGGGGTGTAAACATGTTTGAAAACGATATTGATTTCAATCAAGCTTTGCTAGTTGCTCTAAAAGGCATTCACGACGAGCCCGAAGATATTGATTTCTGGCACAATGATTTATCAGGATTAGCTTTCACTGAAGTATTGAAACACGCTCTGAATTTCCGTTTAGCAACGGGATTCACGTTGTTGGTCGGCGCTGATGAAGGACTCACCGTTTCGTTTCAAGATCCAAAATTGACTAACGAAGGGTTATGGTATCTCGAAGACCGGTAATCTTTTCTTTAGATAATTTCGCTTTCATAATTTCGACTACCTGTTCTGTTTCGAAAATCCGTATGTTGTGCTTGACCAGTACTGTTATAATCTGATCAGCCGCAGCAATTAGATTTTTTTGGTGGCTTACTGTGATTTCCATTTCCATTCCATCTCCTTTACGAAAGATATTTATTCAAACGAGTAAATGCATTTTCTAATTCTGCTTTTACCTGTGATGCAACACCGGTCGTCGTTACAGCGGCGACCACTAATTTCAACTCTTCAACTTCCTTTTCAAGTTGTTCAATACGCTCCTCCATTTTCTTTCCCCCCCTATATAGATGATTTGTATTGCTCCCTAGTTATCGCTTTATCAATGAAGATAGTTGCGATTTATGAATCCCTCACCCAACATTGAAATAACTCGTGTTGTCTTCCGCCCATTGAGTATGGCGATCAATCCACTCGAAAAGTTTGTCTGTACGAACCAACACTCCAATTTCTCGACAAACAGGGAATCCAGGTCTTTTCAGTAACTCCGAAGTCGTTGTTGGACCAATGTGCAACAAATCCATCAGCTGCGCTCGAGTGAGCAATGGTGGCAAGTTGCGCATCGGTGATGCATCTTTCATGATTTGCTGCATTTCTTCACGAAGCTTTGGAAGTAATGCTTCCGCAAGTTTTTCGTAGTCAAATTCCATGGTTAGCATGTTCTTTCTCCTTTCTCTCCTTCACGTCCACCAATCAAAGTTCGAAGTCTTCGCGTAACCAATTGGCGTGGCTCCCTTCTATAAGAAGATCATGGCCGACTCCGCTCGTTCGAACTTTCATTGCTGGACGTGAGATATATTTTTAAACGACCGCTCTTTTTTGCAACTCAAGGTTGCATTTTACCTCAAAAAAAATGGTCCAATCCAACCCTAGAAATGAACCGATTTTTTTGGCCACTTCTACCGATGGCCTTCTCTCCCCATTTTCAATCATGCCGTAAAATTGTCTAGTAATGTTTGCGTGATCCGCAACGTCTTGGTGTGAAAAACCAAGAATATTTCTCTTGTCAATAAGTGTGGCTTGTAAGTCTTTGGACATCATTCTCACCTCCGTTCGCAACCTCAAGTTGCTTATAACTGTATATTACACGCAACTGCCAGTTGCGTCAAGTAATAAATGCAACTTTTAATTGCATTAGTGATATTTTCTCCCTACGCAACTGTTTGTTGCGGTATACTATTCATAAATAAATCAATAGAAATAGGTGGTTGCGGTGTTTTCTGTAAAGCTAAAGCAGTTAAGGAAAAATAAGAAACTCACCCAAGAAGATATGGCGCAATATTTAGGGATAACGAGACAAGGTTATGCGAAGTACGAAAACGACAACAGCGAGCCGTCTTTAGCTATGCTTGTAAAAATAGCGGATATGTTCGCCGTTCCTCTTGACGATCTTTTAGGTAGAACAATGGAAGCTACCGAACCCGCTGACGATAAATCATCTACATACATGAGGTTAGGAATTCCGAAAGAAGACTACGATCTACTTACTTCCTACCAACACGTAGTATTAGATTGGGCTGTTTCACAAAATGACTTCCACTTTAAGAATCAAAGCGATAATGTACTAGATATGATGGAAAGATTAGAAATTATTTATGAATACGAAATGGCTAGGAAAGATAAGTAAGGGGTGGTATGTGTATGGATGGTGGTATCGGAATGGAAAAAAAGAAATCTCAAAAACCGTTTTATAAAAAGTGGTGGTTTATTGTGGTTGTCGCGCTCTTTGTTATCGGACTTATAGGTGCAGAGTTAGATGATGGTGACGAAGTGAAGGGAGAACCAAAGGATGAACCGACGAAGGTCGTGACGTCCGCTCCAGTTAAAGCAGAAGTGGATGTTGAAGCTGATGCAGCAGAGCGACAAAGAGAGATTGATGAATTGGCAACCGAAATGAAAAAAGCTGAAGAAGAAGAGGCAGCCAAAAAAGCCGCTGCTAAAGCTAAAGCAAAAGAAGAGCTTGAAAGCATGGACCCGAAATCACGAATAGAAAAAATTGTTACAGATAAACTAAAAAATAAGACAAATACGGATAAAGAACGCATCGTAAGCGTTGAGCAGTTACCTGAAGATGATGAATCACTATATTTCATAGTTTTACTGAATGCCAATGAAAACTTAACAAACAATTTAACTAGACACTCCATGTTAATGGATTCAAAGGAGATACTTGAACCTATCTCTAAGATTAAGAACATGAATAAAGTTGTCCTCCAGTGGCAACTACCGTTGATTGATTCCTACGGGAACACCAAAGATGGATTGGTAATGACTATCAATCTAGAAAGAGATGCGTTGGATAAAATCAATTGGGAAAACTTCAATGTTGAAAAATTCCCAGATGTGTCAAAAACGTATTTCGAACATCCAGCCATCAAAAAGTAACCGCCCTGCCCAGGGCTTTTCTTTTACTCCTTAGACCAAACGTACATTCCCGTGGGAGGTAATAACATGAGATACACATACAATTCAATCGAAGATTATGTAAATAAAATGTATAAATCTATCGGGGTCTACCATTCCAGGCAGCTGGTTATTAAAACAATCGCCGACAGACTAGGATTAACGATCATTTATGCACCGATGGAATCTACGCACTACGGAAGTGTAATCTACTTGGATAATCGGCTCTCGGACATGGAGCAGTGGCAGGATTTCGGGCACGAACTATGTCACGTTTTATGGCATGCCGGTAACCAACTTGTAATGCCGCCTCTACATCGAGATTATCAAGAGTGGAAAGCTTTCAACTTTTGTATGCACGTTTGTGTACCGACATTTATGCTTGATAATCTGAATTTCCCGCGAGACTTTATAGGTGCTGCGTGTCTGATTCAAGAAACATTTAATGTTACGTACGAATTCGCAGAAATGCGATTAGAACAATGGCGCCAACAAATTGAGGGCCATTCGTTTCAATTAAAACTCTTTCAGGAGGTGATGCGATAAGCTAAGCGGTTCGATTGACAAGCGAAGGAGGGGTTTTATGCATTGCAAAGAGTTAGTTAAGGGGAAAAAGTGGGTTTGTGTCGCAGACGGACCATCCCATCCAGTTACAGGGAAAAGGAGACAGGTATCTCGGAGCGCGAAGGGAAAAGGCGAAGCGATTAAGAAGGTGGAGCAAGCCGTTAAAGAGTTGGAGAGCGCCATTGTCTACCACAAGGACATTACTGTCCGTGAGTACTCGAGAGAGTGGTACCAACAGTATCTAAGACGTGGCAGAAAAGAGACTACGAACGGTATCAGAGAGGAGGATGCCACTACGCTGAATGGCTTTATGGGTTCGTTGGAAATAAAAGCCGTTACCCCTAAAGGGTACCAAAACTTTTTAAATTATCTCTTCGACAAAGGGTACGCCCTTAACACGATAAAAAGGATCCACAGTACAGGCCGCATGATATTCAAAAAGGCACTTGAAGATAAAGCGATAGATGCGGATCCAACTACAAATGTGTTTATCCCTCGAAAAAAGATAACTGTTGAAGAAATAGAAAACGACACCGTAAAAGATATGTACTTAGAAGTTGAAGAATTGAAGTTGTTTTTAGTGGAAGTAGACAAATACGTTAACTTTGTTTATGTGGCATTGATTTACTTGCTAACCTTTTCTGGTATGCGTCCTGGCGAAGCTGCTGCACTTCACAAAAAAGATGTCTTGTTTGAATCGTCACAAGTTCGAATTACAAAGACGCTGCAATACGGGAAAAAAGGAGAAAACAAAATCATACCACCTAAGACAATGACAGCCGTCCGTACTGTGGACTTGGATAAAAAAATCATGTCTATGCTACAACAGTTAATTGACTATAAAAAAGAGGTGGGTTATCCTGAAAGCGAATTTCTTTTTGCTATGAGTGATGGTCATCCACCGACAGTACCTTTAATAAGAAATGTAGTTAAACGAATCGCCAAAAGAGCAGGCATAAAGAAAATGATGAACTCTTATATTTTGCGCCATACCCACATAAGTCTATTGGCCGAAGCTGGCGCCGACCTCCCCCACATTATGCAAAGGGTCGGACACAAAAATGAATCGACCACTACTGAAGTATATCTCCACACCACGAAGGGAGTGAGAGATTCGCTTACTTCAAAAATGAGTGATCGATTCGGTGATTTGATGTCGTCGAAGAGAAACGGTGAGTAAATGTTAGTGGAATGTTAGTTTTTCTAAATCCACCACCATTTAACACCCAACGACCATTGATGCTATGCGGTTTTCAACAGATGGAATTCCATATTCTATTCATTGGGAATCTCGAACTTGTAGCCGACTCCCCAAACAGTGACGATCATTTTTGCAGCCTGCTCAGAGACACGGCTCAGCTTTTCACGAAGTCGTTTGACGTGCGTATCGACTGTCCGAAGATCTCCAAAAAATTCATAATGCCATACTTCTTTTAACAATTGCTCTCTGTCGAAGACTTTGTCCGGCGATTTCGCTAGGAAATAGAGCAATTCATATTCTTTCGGCGTCAGCGCCACTTCTTTCCCGTCCGCAGTCACACGGTGTGCGTCATGATCAATCGTCAGCTGTGGAAATACGACTAAGTCTTTTGATGTTGAAGCTGATGATGAGCCTGGGAATGTAACAGATCTTTTTAAAATTGCTTTAACGCGTAAAACAACTTCACGCGGACTGAACGGTTTCACTATGTAGTCATCCGCCCCTGATTCAAAGCCAATAATTCTATCGGACTCTTCACCCTTTGCAGTCAGCATAATGACAGGTGTCATTATTTTCTTTTCTCTCAGTTCCTGCAATACTTCCAGTCCGTCTTTTTCAGGCATCATTAAATCGAGTAAAATACAATCGTAATTATTTACAAGCGCTTTTTCAAGTGCTTCCGCACCATCAACCGCTTCTTCAATTTCATAGCCTTCACGAGTTAAATACATATTTAACAGACGACGAATCCTCTCTTCGTCATCAACAACTAACAATGTCACTTTTTCTTCCACGAATAATTACCCCTTTCAAGTAGCTCCTAAGTCCATTGTACAAGTGGTCGTGTAAAAAAGAAACAGAAAAGCGGCAACGGCATGCTTAGACGCAACTCCCATGTGGCAGACCGGTGAAGGAGTGCCCTTGCTGCACAGACAGACTCACTCGTAATTGAATAATAAAAAGACTGCATGGAAGTAGTTGTAATCCAACTACTTCCATACAGTCTTCGATTAAATGTCCAGACTTCCGTTTTTTCTTTAAGCGTAGGAATGCAATCCTGCGATAATCAAGTTCACGGCAATCAAATTAAACATGATAATGACAAAACCGATAACCGCAAGCCACGCTGATTTTTCGCCTTCCCAACCACGTGATAAACGCAAGTGAAGGAATGCAGCATAGAATAACCAAGTGATAAGAGCCCAAACTTCCTTTGGATCCCATCCCCAGAACCTGGACCAAGCTTCATGCGCCCAGATCATAGCAAAAATGAGTGCGCCCAGTGTAAATACCGGGAAACCAATCATAACTGCGCGGTATCCAATTTCGTCCATCAACTGTGAATTCGCTTTTTTAGCAAAAGGTTGCAGTAACGCCGCAATTGGACGACGGAAAATGAGCCTAAGAATCAAGTAAAGAACAATCCCGCTTGCAACTGACCAGACGAACGTTGTCAACGTCTTCGCATTGACGATTGGTGGCATTTCAGCCCATGGTGTCATCGCGTCCGGTGTTAGCGATTCATAGCCAGACATTCCGAAAAGCGGAGGATAATTGTACTCAATTTTTGCAGACTGTTCATTTTTATCGATATAAGTAAATTCTGCTTCATAGCCTGTTAATTTAAACGTTGTCGAAGATAATACAAAACCGATTACTAGAATAAGCGTGAAAATAACCGCCTCTAGCCAGAAACGCTGTTTCGACTTTTTTGTCATGTCAATATTCTTCAATAAGTAGATAAGTCCCGCTACAGCACTAATCGCGAGAATCGATTCACCAAGTGCGGCTGTAATTACATGAACTGTTAACCAGTAACTTTTCAGAGCCGGTATAAGTGGTGTGATTTCCTTCGGGAACATACTTGCATAGCCGATAATAATAATCGCAATCGGCAGAGCAAACAAGCCGAGTGATGGTGTTCTATATAAGTAAAACAGTAGAATGAATGCTCCTACAAGCATCATCCCAAATGCTGTCGTAAATTCGAACATATTACTTACTGGTGCATGGCCTGATGCCATCCAGCGTGTTATGAAATAGCCGACATGGGTAATGAATCCGATGACCGTTATGGTAATCGCAATTTTCCCCCAACGGTTATTTTTATAAGATGCTTCAGATTTAGCGCCTTTCACCGCACCGCCAAAAAATAGTGTCGCAACAAGGTAGGCGATAAACGAAACAAAAAGCAGATTAGAGCTTAACGATGCTAGTCCCATTATTCTTTGCCCACTTCCTTATCTTTCAAGTTAGCTTCCTTGTCTTGTCTGTCTTCATAAGAAGGTAAATTCGCAATATCCTTCACTTGATCCAGCTCTTTTTTCAAGGAAAACCAGTTCTTATTCGTATGTCCTGCCACTAGCAATTCATTGCCAGTTACTTTTTGAATCCAGATCCTTCTATGGTTCCAATACGACCCTTGCGAGACACCGATCATGAAGATAATCCCACCTAATAGAAGGAGATATAATGTTTTATCCTTACGTATTGTAAGCCCAGAAATATCTCGGGTTTCAGCACCGAGAAAATTCACTTTATAATCGTTGACTTCTGTTTCAAGTGTCTTTTTGATTGCGACAAAGCTCATTTCGCCATCTGGCTTAGCCGGTGTCACCATTTTAAAGATGAAAGCAGGGTTATTCGGTATCGGAGATTTCGATACTGGCTCCCCGTCTTCAATCCCGTCATAGTCCGGATAATAGTCACTCAGAACAACACGGGCTCCATTATCAAGCTTATATTCTCGTTCGGGATTAGTGAGATCCACCGTAAACTCTCCAAGTGATTTTTCTGTTGCTTTTTCGGTTAATTGGAAGGTCATCGTTTTTAATTCATCCAGTCGAAAATCCATTTGAAATACGTTAAATCCATCAAATTTCAACGGTTTATTGACGACGATTGAGTAGTCTTTCTCGAATTTCAGCTCTTCAGATCCCGGAAGGTCGCCCTCTTCTTCCTTATACAAAGCGACATCCGTTTGATAGTTTTTGGCGATTGCTCCCACACGTTCAAGAGCATCACCGAATACCTCATCAGCTTCCTCTTTTGTGTAATTTTCCATAATGAAAGCTTTACTTTCGAGATAATAACCTTCTGCCCCTGGAATGGCACGCGTTTCACCTTCGCGGATCCACATCGTTTCATCCACATAAAACCCGGGAATACCACGTAATAAAATGCCGAATAGAAAAATAATAAGACCTAAGTGATTGACGTAAGGACCCCATCTAGAAAAACGATTTTTCTCCGCAAGCAATGCTCCATTTTCCGTTTTCACATTGTAACGAAGTTCTTTCAGCTTCTCCTCGGCCTTAACAAGTGCAGCGTCTGGATCCTCGGATGGTCCTTCACCATAGATTCGTTGTTTCTTCATAAATGATGGATGCCGTTTCGTACGTTGCTTTTTCAATGATTTATAAAGCGGGATAACCCGGTCAACACTCGCAATGATGATGGACGTTCCCAGCATCCCGATTAGTGTGATGAACCACCAGCTATTATACATATCATGAAATCCCAACTTGTAATAAATCGTGCCTGCAAATCCGTAAAGTCGTTCGTAATAAGCTGCCAATTCCGCTTCACCTGACACAGGCACATACAGTTTCTGCGGAAAAATCGTGCCAATAGCAGCAGTTGTCAGAACGGCAACGATTATACTGATTCCTATTTTTACGCTCGAGAAGAAATTCCATATCTTATCAATAATTGACCGGTTATACGTCTGTGACCTCCTTGAAGAGCCTTCATAACGCATGTCAACAAGCTTACTTTCCTTCGCTTCTTCTGTTTGCGGTCTACCACATCGCTCACAAAGCACTGTGCCAAATGGATTCTCATGACCGCACTGGCATTTGATTTTGCTCATTTTGGCTTTACTCCTTATTAGGGTTGAATGCTTTCCATGAATTTAATGATTTCATTTTCGGTCATTTCCCTAGTTATAATCTTTTCAATTTTGCCATCTTTATTAATGAGGTATGTAGCCGGAAGTATCCCGACATTATAGACCCCCATGACGCGTTTACCTTTATCGATTGCAATCGGGAATGTCAGACCGTATTGATCTCTAAACGTCTCAACTTTTAACCGCGGTTCCGCAATGTTAACGCTCAGTACATGGACACCTTTTCCCTCAAACTCGTTGTATTGTCTTTCAATATAGGGCATTTCTTTTTTACAAGGTGGACACCAGGTTCCCCAAAAATTCAGGAAGACACCCTCACCTTTATAATCAGATAGCCGATGTTTATTGCCATCCAAATCAACGAGTTCAAAATTGGGTGCTTTGTCACCGACTGCCAACACTTTTACTTTATCTTTCGAAGCAATTGTATAAACGACTGCCGAAATGAGAAGTAACAGGACGATTGTCCTTATAATAAGACGCGTTTTCTTTTTACCCGCCTTAGCCATACGCAATGCCCCCTAACCATAAATAAGATCTGTCTTTCATTATAACAAAAAGACCTTTGCAGTAACGCGCCATAATTGAAGGGATTGTGAACAATTATTCGGAATCAGCCTATTTTACCCGTTTCTGCAAGAACACGTAATTGCTTCACTTCATGTTTTGTTAATTCTCGTGCTTCTCCGGCATTTAATCCGTGCGTCGTTATATTACCGAATGATTCTCTACGAAGCTTTTGGACAGGGCACCCGATTGCCTCGAACATGCGGCGTACTTGTCGGTTTTTGCCTTCATGAATTGTAATTTCGATAAGTGCAGTGCCGGCTTTCTTATCAACCGTCTGCATTTTCACATGTGCAGGGGCAGTTTTGCCGTCTTCCAAGTCAATTCCATGTTCAAGCTTGCGCAGCGCTTCCCGATCAGGAATACCTTTTACTTTTGCGATATACTTTTTCTTAATACCAAATTTCGGGTGTGTCATCAAGTATGAGAAATCACCATCATTTGTCATGATGATCACGCCAGACGTATCATAGTCAAGACGTCCAACCGGGAAAATCCGTTGTTCAATTTGCGGAAACAGGTCTAATACTGTTTTCCTTCCTTTCTCGTCATCGACTGTCGAAATTATCCCTCGCGGCTTATATAATAGATAATATACGTAAGTTTCTTTGACGAGCTGGACGCCTTCAACTTCTACGCGATCCGAACTGGATACTTTTGTACCGAGTTCTGTTACAACTACCCCGTTCACTTTCACTTTTCCATCAACAATCAATGTTTCTGATTTTCTGCGTGATGCGACTCCTGCTTGTGCTAACACCTTCTGTAATCTTTCCATCAAGTCACCCCATCTTCATTCTGTAAAAAATTATGTCACACTTTGTTGCAAATGAAAAGAAGACTGACCTATATAGCGTCAGTCTTCCTGAAAACGTCACAATTCAATTTTCACTATTAATAATCGCTTGATTTTAGCTATTCTTTTTGTCAACGAACTAAATTCATTGTTTTATGAGTATTTCCTTCGAAATAAGTGGTTCGTTATCTAAAGATACCGTCCACACCCCCGTACTCCGCTCATTTTTACCGCGAGGAATTCGGATGACATTCGATAACTGAGCTTTCTCACCTTTTTTCAGTAATAGACGGATAGGCTCTTTCAGTTCTCCTTCTACGCCGGGAAGAATATCATAAGCCCCTTTTCTTGCAACCGTCACCATGTTGAAGTTGGAAAACACTTTATTCGCCAAGGTTTTATGTGTATTCCAGTCATCCCCATCATTTAATGTAACCACGATGATGTTTTTACCGTCTTTTTCGAAATAAGTTGCAAGTGTCCTTCCAGCAGCTTTTGTAAAACCAGTTTTCCCTGCAATCGCGGTCGGCTCGGAATGGATGAGGCGGTGTTTATTCCGCCAGCTATAGGCCTGATCCTTGCCCTGATAACTATGATTTTTCGTCATAGCAATTTTACGGAACTTATCGTTTTCCATCGCAAAGTGGAGCATAAGAGCAGTTTCATATGCAGTAGACAAGTGACGTTCATCATGCAGACCCGATGGATTTGTAAAGACAGTGTCATTCAATCCGTATATAAGCGCCTTTTCATTCATCAAGTCCACGAATCCGTCCAACGAGCCGCCTGCCTGTTCTGCTAACGCTTGTGCGGCATCATTTCCTGACCGTAGCATAAGTCCATGGAGTAGCGCGTCTGCAGCGAGTGTCTCCCCTTGTTTCAAATAAAGGGATGATCCTTCTGCTGATGCGGCTTGCGGCGAAATAGTGATATCTCCAGACTGTGTACCACTTTCAATGAATGTTAACGCAGTCCAGATTTTTGTTAGACTAGCAATCGGCAGTCTAACATTTTCATTATGACCATCCAAGAGTCTACCCGTATCTGCGTCAATAACAGCCCATGCTTGGCCGGACGCTGCGACTTCTTTCAAACCTCCGCCAACTAGTAACGAGAAAAAAAGGACAATGATTACAGCCCGTTTCAAGAAAGGTTTCCTCCTCCATCATTTTCTATCGCAAACGCTTCTTGGAATTGTGTCATGAACAAATCAGTTTCAATCGTTTCCCCCTCCTCTTCCTGTGAAAGGGGTGGTAATCCATCCAGTGACTCCAATCCGAAACGGTCAAGGAATAAATCCGTCGTGCCATACAAAATTGCTCGTCCACTTCCTTCAGAGCGTCCTTTTTCCATTATGAGCCCTTTGGCAATCAGCGTGTTAACTGGTCCTTCTGATTTAACACCCCTGAGATCATCAATTTCAACACGCGTTACAGGTTGTCTATAAGCGATAATCGCAAGTACTTCAAGGGAAGCTTGTGTCATGGATTTCGGGGACGGATTTTCCAACAATCGTTTAATATCTTCTGCAAATTCCGTCTTCGTTACTAGTCGTAGCGCTCCTCCGAATTGTTTCAGCGTTATACCACTCGCTTTGCGTTGTTCATAACTTATGCGCAACACATCAATTGCCTCTGCCACTTCAGATTCTTTACATTCAGTCAGGGATATTAACTGCTTAACGGTCAATCCTTCATCCCCCACTATGAATAAAAAACTTTCAATCATCCCGGGCAAACGATCTTCAATTTCCATTTCACACTTCCTCCCGTCGGAATGACACTGTTAGTTCTTCAAAATTACTAGCCTGTTTAACAATGATATCCCGCCGTTTCATTAACTCAAGCAAAGATAAAAAGGTTATGACTAAATCTGTTGTCTCTCCCCTTTCAAACAGGGAATGAAACTCACATTTGCCGCCGCCCCTTTCTAGCATTGCCATAATTTCATCCATTTTTTCACTGACGGACACTTCTGTTTTCGATATACTGGCCGTCATTGGCGCTTTCAAGCGTTTTCTATTCAGCATCTTTTGAAATGCACCAATCAAATCGAAAACGTTCAAACTTTCATCCGACTCACTCCCCACAATTTCACCAAACTCCGTAAGATCTTCGGGCGGTTTAGTAAAATGACCGGATCGTACATCGGCAGATTCCTTCAGACTAATTGCCGCCTCCTTATACTTCTTATATTCAATTAGACGTGCAACCAGCTCATCACGCGGATCGTCTTCAGTGTCAAAGTCGAAATCGTCATCGAATTCTTCCCCTTCATGTACTGGCAGAAGCATTTTGCTCTTAATTTCTATAAGCGTGGCTGCCAAAACAAGGTATTCGCTCAATTCATCCAATTGTAGTACGCGCATCGCTTGAAGGTGTTCTATGTACTGCCCTGTCAATTCCGCCATCGGAATATCGTATATATCAATTTCAAGTCGGTTGATTAAATGCAATAATAGATCTAGTGGCCCTTCAAAAGCCTCTAATTTCACTTGATATGTCATTCTGTGACACCTACCTATCTTTAAGACTATGGAAAGGACTGATTACATGCATCCGTATCATCATCCGCTGTTCGTAAATTTTATTGTTTATTTCAATAGGAATCAAGATTATTTTGAATGCCACGAAGTACTGGAGGAGTATTGGAAGTCTATTCCTGACAGCGATAAAGATCACCCGTTGACAGCCTATATCCTCCTTGCGACAGGAATGTATCATTGGCGTAGAGGCAATAAACCAGGAGCATCCCGTACACTTAACAAAGCAATGACAAAGTTTCCGACTTTCCTTGCTAACTACCCTAAATACACGGAAGAAATTGATTTTGACCAATTAGTTTACGATGTTACAAAAGCAGTCAACCGTTTGGAGCAAGATCTGCCATTCGAATCGTTCCCCATCACTATCCTATCAGCTAACGTTACTGACCTGGCTAGTAAGTTGGAACAATCTATGACACTTCTACCATTCGGCAGTGATGCTGTCATTCATAAACATATGCTCAGAGACCGCACTGATATTCTTCGGGAACGCGAAGAAAAGAAGAAGGGCAGACGTTAATTAGTCTATACAAGTAGTTAGTTAAACTTATGATAGCATGTGCAAACCTTTACTTGTAAGGCTTTACGCTAACATCGGAATCTTAAGTTAGTTTATACATTTACTCTTTTGTTACCATAAATGTTACCACTCAGCAGCCGCTTTCCTTTATATAGAAGGTGGCTGTTTTATTTACCACAAAAGCCAGTTCTCGATAGTTGGTTTACTACTCCTATATTGTGGACGATCATCACGCTCAACTAACCAATTGTAGAACGGCACAGGACGCACATTTGAAGCCTTGTCCTCCACAGATGACGTATCAACCTCCATATTACTCCTACGCTCTACAAACTTGCTGTGTGCCCCTTTATACACCGCTCGTAATGTAGTCGATATCGTAAGTATTCCTTCATTAATATCACGTACAATATTCAACAAAACATCTTTAGCACGAACGAAATCACGCGCATCATTTATTTCAGATGACAATACAACTTTGTGCAGCTCATCCTTCAATTCATCTTTCATTGGCAATGAGTGCATGAAATCAAACAGCGCTACTTGCCAGTCGTTCATGTACTCTTTTTTCTCTTCAGCTTGCAAAGCTAATTCGTCCCCGACGCTTATAATATTATTTGCTTGTTTAGAACTTAAAAGATTAAAAGATTCTAGTGATTGATTCTCAGATTGTGGAGGACTAGCCACGTCGTTATTGACCTCATCGACTGTCGTCCGTTGAGACACTTCCGATGGGACATTATTATCAAAAGGTAAAATTTTATAGATGCTAGCCCCTTTGATTCCATTTAACTTTGTACCAGGTACTTTTTCGATGATGCCTAGTTCGGCCAACTTTTTAATTGATCGATATACCGTCTTAGTAGAAACACCAACTTGATCCGCAATTGTTTCAGCTTTTAAATGTGAGGCTCCTGGATACATTAATGAACGTGAGGCGAGCTTGAAAACGATGGCACGTTCTGATTCTGTTAAATTGAAGTAATGTGCTGCAATGTGGTCCTCCACACTCTTGTCCATATCTGCTACTGATTCAAATGTTGCGTATGCTGATAAATATTCAAATACCATCGTTCTCACCTCGCTTTCTGTTCCGATTAAATTATTTAAGTAGTTCCTAATAAAATTTTTCCGTTAATAATTTCAATCCACATATGGTCTGTAGAATAGCCTGCAATTACAAGTTCGACAGTCATTTTCTTGTCTTCTACTTCCTCTAGCATTTCTATTAACTCTTCCACTGTCATTTTCTCTCCATCCCCTTTTAATTCATATTTTTATTAACATGTCGTTATGTCGTTATACACATATTAGTACTTAAATATCGATATGTCAACAATTAGTTTACATATAGCGATATGGTGATATAATGGAATTAAGAGTTAAGTTATAGAAGGAGGCGAGGGATTTGGAGATACGCTTCAAATTGAAAGAAGTCTTGAATGAACGAGGGATTACGCAAAAGGATTTAGCAGAACGAACGGGGTTGCGAGCTAACGCAATAAGTGAAATGGTGAATAACCAACGTTCTACTATTAATAGAGAACATGCAGCTATTGTAGCGAACGCATTAGAAATCACTGATATGAATACCCTTTTCAAGTTTGACGACAGATAACTAATCACAGTTGTCTGTTTATCTTTTGCCCACATATAGCCAATTTCTACAATGTGTCGTACTATTGAACTATCACATATCAATAGGAGGTTTGTAATTGGATAATCTATTTTTATTCATCGCTGTTGTATCAATACCTACAGCTTTTGTTTTCGCAGGAATTGCAGTTGTAAACTACATTCGAAAAAACAAGGAAAAAGGAAAGAAGTCATTAAAAATTTCAGGAATCTCTTTAGTTGTCACGATAGTAGCTTTTATCGCATTTGGAGTGATAAGTGACAACAAAGAACCAGAAAAAGTCGAGGTATCAGGACCGGCAAAAGAAGTTGTTGATAAGGTTGAAAAAGAACCTGAATTGACAGTAGAAGAAAATGCAACAGAGGAAAAAGAAGAGGACGGAAGCGCGGATCCGAAATCACAAATAGAAAACATTGTTTCAGATAAGCTTAAGGGTAAAACAAATACAGATAAAGAACGCATCGTAAGCGTTGAAAAAGTATCGGGAGAAAATGAACCGCTATATTTTGTCGTCACATTGAATTCCAGCGAAAATCTTACAACAGATATGACAAAACGGACAATGTGGTTAGATTCTAAAGACATACTGGAACCTATCTCGAAGATTGAAAACATGGGGAAAATCATCTTGCATTGGCAATTACCGCTTACCGATACACTTGGTAATGTTGACGATGTAAGAGTAATGACTATAAATCTCGAGAAGAAAATCTTGGATGAAATCAATTGGGAAAACTTTGATGTTGCAAACTTTGCAGTTATTTCAGAATCCTACTTTGAACATCCAGCATTTAAGAAGTAATTATTTCACCTTTCTTATTTAACTACTGAATAAACAAAAAAAGCGGCCCATCCACAATGTAATCTGCGGATGGGCCGCTTTTTTCTTTAGTCTTATTTATTTACCGCAACAGTATATTTAACCGCTAACCCCAATACATCCGCGTCTGTGAGTATATTATTTTCTAGCTTGTCAGTCCATGATGTATGAGCCCCTGCCTTCACAGCTGCATCTACAATGATTTGACGATGCGCTTTACTCACTAAAGAGGTTTCTGTTTCCTTTTTTAAAGTCGGGCTTGAAAACTTCAATTTCTCATCCTCCTTTTTGATGGGCGTCTGTGTGTCTGCAACCACGGTTCCCCCCTTCCCTAACCTAGCTCGAACTATCGTCATATTAATGCCTGGGCATGATGTAGATGTGCCACTGAACTCGTTATGACCTAATACGTCTGCAACAGGTAATCCGAAACGTTTCATGGCAAGTTTACACCGTTCATCAAACGTTTTTTCTTGCGCGTCTGTAAAGGATCCGTCGCCAACAACACAGATATGGTAAGTATTCGTATTATGGTTACCAATCCCGTTAGTAATTTCAACAGGATCATAACAAAGTTGTACGTCACCATTTCGCAGAATGATTTCGTGATAACCACCCGTTCCCCAACCTTTTGTTTTATTCCAGTATGGCCAGAATGCTTCCCAGCTACCTGTTGGCGTAGCAGAGTGATGACGGGCAATCTTTTTAATGGCTGATTCTTTCCTGGTTCCGTTAGTCCGAGGTGTTACGTTTCGAATATCGATGACAACCATTATTTCAACCCCCGATGTTTCAGCAAACGTTCCTGTTCCTTTGCTCGCTTCCTTACTAGATACGTATTCTTCCACACGCCATAGATAATGAGAAAGAACGGTACGGCCGCAATGAGCACGACAACGAAAGCGTCAATTGACTCCTGGTTAAACCATTCAAATTTCACGTTAAGTGTACCCAAAAATAAAAGGACAGCTGATAGCCATCCCCCGAATAGCGCTATATTTTGTTTTAGTTTGTCATCCATCATAATTCCCCCATTACTTTAATATTTGAAGTAAACCTGCAATGCCTGCAAGTATTCCACCTGTTCCGGCAAACGCACCTACAATACCCAACACAATTTTTTCCCGTGTCGAAAATCGTTTCAATGTGATTCGCTCATCTCTGTGGATGACATCACGCTGTGTCGCCAAGCGTTCGTTATCAGACGCAAAATAGTGGTCTACAAACTTGTTAAGGATACCACGTGTCTCCTGCCCATCTTTCATAACGGTGAGTTCTAAATTAGTTTGGGAAGACTTGATTTCCTGCACTTGATTATTAAAATCCATCTGCGCCTTTTCAACCTTTTCCAACCGCGGCAAAATGTCGTGGTGTATAAGTTGGTCATGTCTTTCGAGCATCGTAAGTTCCTCCTCTGGTTTATTCATCATTCACCCCACATCCCTATTTCTCTTTAGATAAAATAAAAAGAACGCCCGGTGTGGACGTTCTGCCATTATTTCTCCCCTATGTCAATACCCTTGCTCTTCAAATATACTTTTACGCCCGACCAAAACATTCTACTTAGGCCAGCTAATTTATCTATTGCTTCAGCGTCATCAAAGGTCTGTGTGATTTTCTCCATCACTTTTCGATACATGCCGTCAGCTTCTTCTGGAGTTTTGGCAGTCCCTATAGACTGTATTTCAAATAGTACGGCAAGCATAGCTTCTTGATTAACATTACTTGTTTGCAAAAGAGTTATTAATTGAGCAATATCTCCCGTATTACGTTCTATTCTCTTTAGAGTTTCCAGAGTTTCTTCTCCATATAGTCTCTGTTGTAGCTTTTCATTGGTTTCCAATTCTTCTTTTTCCTTTTGGTACTGTTTGAATTGTCCAATCATATCTTTTTGAATTCTAATGCCACGATCAATTCTAGGGCTTATTGGTGGCATTCTAGATAAGATATCATCCTTCATAGTATCCCATCCTCTCTATCTCCCACAATTCGACAGAGAGGATAAGGAATCCTTTATTTCCTTTACGACGCATAATGTTCCGAATGTGCGACAGTTAGATCAACCTACGACCATATTAAATAATTTATTAATTTTCACTGTTACTTTGCACCCGAATAATTTTATTATCAAGGTCATTTACATCTGGTAATGTTAAATATAATTCTTTTTTCTTCAAAATTACTCCACCACTTTTGGTTACCTTGAGTATTCTCCAATACTCTTCTTTTTCATCGTTGATTCTCACTTCATATTTAGGATAAAACTTCGTCAACGTGAAAATAAAGTGAATAATAAATAAAACAAATATACATATGATGGTAAAAAACAACGATACGACTATAACTAAAAGAATTGAAAAGAAAAGACCATTTTCATCTTTCATTTCTACTAACTGTTCCGCTGTCACCACCGAGGTAACAAGTACAAATAAGATAAATATTAAAAAGCTTGATATTATCCTATCCCTACCTCTATAGGTTAGACTCTTTTCAATATCAGTTTTTGTTATAATATCATAAATTATATGCACAGCAGAGTAGATTATCGAGATTATAAAAATCAATCCCGATATCTCCACCCAGTTACCATTAACCACTTCATTCAAAGCGTCCATAATGAATCCCCTCCCTACCGACTGTATCGGTGTAAAAGGAGGAATTTCAAACCATAAAAAATAACGCTAGCTTATGCTGCGTCAACATCGTAACCTGATTGTTTTAATTTCTTGCCAACTTCATCACGTAGATTAGATAGATTTGGGACCATTTCAAATGGATAAACATCGGACATCACCGCATTTTACCAAGTGCGCACTGTGATACTATTCTCATTAAACATCTGATTCACCGCTCTCCACAATTTGAGTAACGACAGCAATAAGGTTAGAAAGAACAGGCACTTCTTCAATTCTCTTGTCCCCTTTTTTTACTGCATCCGCCCATGTTTTTGCGACTATACTATTTACTGTAAACATTTACATACCTCCCATTGCGATTGCCATAGATAATTCCATAATGGCGTTTTTCAGGTCTTCACGTAATTTTTCTATATCGTTCTTTTCTTGCGTCTGTGGACTGTTTTGAACAATAATTTCTTTCGCGATTTCATAGTCATCGAATGATAATTCCTGCAAATCACTGTGCGGCTCGTAATTATCTTGTCTCGTCGAGATGACACAGACTTCGTTTTCAAAGTCGTAATGCTGGCTTCCTGGGATGAATAAATCGACATCTAATCCTTTGTAATTTGCTGCACCTTCGATTAAAAAATCTGTTATTCTAACATATTTCATTTTCCCACTCCTCAATCTTCCAATTGTCCGAAACATTCTATCATAGCGAATAATCCGTTGAAAATTATCTTTTTTACAGTCGTAGAGCCAATTACTGGCGTGATTTGATATTCGGATTCATTGGTGAATATTATCATTAATTCATCTTGTTCATCATTCTTTTTAAAAGCGATACGACTTATCCCTCCAACGTTTAAAGTGTTTTGAATAATATATTCTAAGAATGTAAAATTGTCGTTATATCTTAAAATCTGAGCACTGGTAAGTGTTTTAGAATACACTTTATCACTAGCTATCCAATGACCAGTATTATGCGCTGTTGGTGGCGGATTATGACCAAACATTTTAAACAATGTTCCATTCTCTCTGAATAAACCAGTCAAATTATTTCCGGCTCTATCAGTACTGATTACAACACCCTCCGAACTATAAGAAACAACTTGGTACCAAGTGTTAAATTGAGCGCTAATTATGTTGGAAAAGTCATAAGTATAGAGAAGTGTGCCAGTCTTGTGCTCGTATTTAAAAATACTTTTATTAAGTATCCTGTAAGACACACCATCTTCAAAAGATGATTGAAACTTATCTGCCTTAATTATTTTGTCGGCAACATTACTTACTCCCCTCCCTTCACCCTGTAAGATAAAAGACGTACCATTATACCTGAGGGTGTAAACCGCTCCTGCCTTTAAATCCTTAACGACCGTATTGTCAGATTTTAAAATGGATTTAGCTCCCAATCCATTCACATTCAATGTGCAGTTACCTGTTGCATTGCTACCTATTTTAATCACAACACCCATTCCTTCTACAAGTGCAGGTGGAGCATTAGTTAGCGTTAAATTGTAAGCATTTACTCCAGTGGTCGATCCATATCCCGGATGTTTCACATAATCTGTGACATGCGATTTCAAAGCTTTCGGTGTCACCGCTAAAGTCTCACTGTCACTATTCGTATTATTCGATAATTGTACGTGTCCTTTTTTCGTAGTTGACGCATCATCCGCCAAATGCGTCGTAAGACCATCCTCTGCATTTCCTACCGCTTCATCTAAAACATCCATGTTCTCATTCAAATCCGATATGTTAACGTAATCCGTCAAGTCGGGTTTATTCAAACCCAGTTTTGCTGTCTTTTGCAAATTAAATCACTCCTTCCCATACCCTTAAATCGTTCCATGTTTTACCCGCTACACTACCCCACGTCTGATTAACTAAATCTTCCCACGGTGCAAACGTGAAAATATACGTCAATCCTAGATGTGCGGGAATAATAATATCCAACGCCTTTTTCAACCCTGTCATATTGTTAGGTACACCGCGTGTGCCGATAAATCTAATTTCGTAAACACCATCGACACTTGTGGGAGCAACCTCAACCACACCGTTTGAATATGCTCCCGCAACTCGCTTGATTGTTTCTTCCGTGGTTTGATCAAATGCGGAAATAAACCTTGAAATAATCTGTTCTCTACGCTGGTCGTAACGTAAATTATTCACCGTTTCAATCGCTAAATCACGTTCAAAGATAGGAAGTGATTCAATAGCGGTGTCTAGGAACATATTCCGTTTAGCTACTGATAAACGTTGTTCAATATTCCTGAACTCTCTATCAGCAGCAGTCAAAATCTGAATGAATGTACCGGATTTGCGTTCGTACAGTGGTAGATGCTTCAACATTTCAGTCTTGTAATCTCGTTCAGAAACTACAATACTCACAATCATTTCTGTTTTTGTTTGCATGATTACAGGTGACTGTACGACTTTAACGCCTTGTGCTTTTAATGAGGTAATTACTTCATTAATCACACCTGAATATTCAACTGCTATACCTTGTACACTTTGCTCTGTTTCGGTTTCCATTAACGCTAGCCGAAAACATTCCCATTGGTGGGGTGTTAAGTCGCCCCATGCGGAGGAAACTATTTGTCCCCACTGTGAATTTTGAATAGCGTTCATTTACTCACCTACTTTAATCTGATTATCAGATAGTTTTTAGGTACTTTATACTGGCTAGAAACGTCAATCGTTTTAATAAACTCAGCGGGTGATTTAAATAATTGATTACCTACCGTCAACGCATCATAGACTGCTATTTGTGTGATGTCGCCCCATAGACTAGTAGCGATTGGGAATAGGATATCAACTTCATTCGTTGTTTGACCGTCCACAGGTGCGGTAAATGTTGCGGATTGCCTTGTGTAACCTACACTGACAACCTCTGTTTCACCTGCAAATAATGCAACGTAGACAGGCGTAGTCCGTAGGTTATCGGTCAAAACTTTATTCTTTAAATACACGCTCATATGATTCATTCGTTTATACCTCCCATAATTGCCACTTCTTCATTGCCAATCGGAATATTTGCAGTACCTAGATTGACGAGTAAGTTTTGATAATCTTGTACGCCCTCACTCGCAATGATTTCTGCACCAATTCTTGCATAACTGACAAACGTTGTTTTGAAAGCTAGTAAATTTAAATAGTCTGATACGTTCTTTTTGATCGTTGCGATTACGATAGGTTCAAGATAGTCAGGTAACAACGTTAATGCGACAGATATATTAACAGGAACACCAGTAGCACTTACCACCGTTACATCAGCCCCGAATGGTCGTTCTGTCTCAATATGGTCAAACACTTTCAATCGTAATTCATCGTCTGCAACCTGTTGATTACTGTCAATTATCACAACCTTTACAGTTAGTGGACCTGCCCACCTAGGAAGCACACGAACGCCACCAACTCCCACAACCTCTTTCGCCCATTGTTCGTAGTGAAATTTGTTTCCTGCTTTACCTGGACGTTGTAGTTTATCAAAATAGCGTTGCGTTAGATCTTCATCCGTTTCGGCTTCAAAACCGTTTGTTACTGGATTGGGATTGTATACGTCCACTAGCCCACTGATTGAAACAGGGAATCTGTTAATAGAATTGGTGGGGACATTTCCGATTACACCGAACGATTCAGCCTGTACCGATACCGTAACGCTACCCGATGTAGGCATCACCGCATCATCTAATACCGTGAAGTTTAATGAGTCAGTACCAACTAACATCCCTTTAGATATAACCGAACCTTCTGCTCCTGAAATAATAACCGTGGTGACTGACTTCGTTGCCAGTTTACGACTAATGCCAGTACGTGTGTAAACGAACCGCGAAAGTTCATCACCTTCAAGATTCTCGATGTCTATCAAGCTCTCGACATATTCTATTTCTTCTTGTAATATTGATGCTTCAATCGCTATCGCCATATTCGCATCCCAGATGAAATTGCCTGTGGACTTGTCCTGCTCGTCGTCCGTGTTATACATCATTCTTTCATGTATCTGTTGTTCGGTTTCAACCATTTAAATACTCACCTCCATGTCAAACGTGTTGTACATAGGTGATATGACTTTAAAGTTTATCCGCATCCATTTCCCATCACGCTCAAACTGCCAACCTTCCAGTCTGTTAATGTACGGACTAAGCAGCAGGGATTCAGTCACTTCTCTTGCGATTTCTGCTTCAATATAAGCGCGTGGTAAAGATGAACCAATTAGTGATTCAATGCTAGTACCATAAACGGTTTCCTCATAGATTCTAAAACGGAAACTCTCAGTCTTCATGATTTTCAATATCCACATTTTCAATGAATCTAATTCGAATAACTCCACTAGCTTTCCACCCCGCATAACAAAATCGCCTTTGTCAAAATCATAGAGAAATGTTTTACCGATGGGTTCCAATTCTTCTTCAAATTCTACTTCGCCAAACTCTAATTCCGTGATTTCTGGTAGGTTACTCATTCAAACTTCACCGCCTTGTCAATCACATAATACATTTGACTATCCATTACAGGTATCACGATAACCTCATCACCTATTGCTAGCGTGTCCGTCCACTGCATAAGGGTATCGACTTCTAATAGTTCAATCCCATGATTATGCGAACCAGCATTCATACCACCATCATTTTCTGTCGTGGTTAGCCCACAATCAGTATCGGTAAACTTAATCTTTCGTTCATATCCAGAAATTAAGTTAGATGCGAATATCAATTGTGTTTTATCAGGCGCAATCTTCGGACTTAACCGAATCACTGGATTAGGAGGTAGCGCTTCGACTATTCCAGTTGTGATTGAAGGCATTGTTTTGTTTTCATTGTTTTTAAACAACTTAGCCAGTTCCGTCAACCCATCTTTTTCAGCCATTCTGCACCTCCAAATTCAGTGACATCTTGTGTATACCGTTCTCGATACTGTGGTCTACATCTTTGATTAAATAAGTTCCGTCAATACCCGTTATCGGCTCAACCACTTTGAATAATCGTCCAGCGCGTACATTATCATCACCGATTAAATCAATGCTGATTTCTTCGGTCAGTTTGGACAATAGTTTTAGTTCATTTTCTGCAACTTCTTTAGCTGATTTCTTTTCTTCTTGATCCAGTGTAATAACCTTTTGAATCTTACCGTATTTTTTAATCATCACATCATCGTCTTTGTTTAGTACTATCTTGTCATTGTTCCCGACAACTTGTATAGAGTTCACCATGTCCGATATGCTCCGACTTCGACTAGGGTTCATAATTGCATCAGTGGCGTTATAACTTTTATCGCCTAATGTAAACTTAGCAGTGATTATTAAGTCCTTCTGTTTTTCAATAAAGAACTTACCCTGTCGCATTTCCATCAAATATTTTATACCTAATTTCTGTTCAGCTATTTCAAGTATTTCTTTAATAATGTCACTCGGTTTCTTACCAGGGAATATCTTTGTAATGGGTACGGGTATCGAAACAATGTTACCTATAGCAATGCCAAAGTCACCTAGTATCTTTCTAATACATTGGTCAGCAGCCATTTTACTAAACTGATAGGTCGATTCAGACTTATTTAGGTAAAACGCAAAATCAAAAGAAGTATAATCTACTGGACTTCTTCCACTTTTCTGTTCGTCCACAATAATACCCCTTGTGATTTCTTTACCTTCATTCTTTAGCATGACCATATCGCCTATGTCACATGGGTTTTTAGGGAAGAATTCAACATCGCTAAACGCAACATTGAATGATAACTCGTCCCCTAGTTCGTCCATATTACCGCGCCAACCAATTGAACCAACCAAAGGTGTAATGTTCGTCATTGTTGAGCCTTTTATAAGCCACAATTCATGTGCCATTAGTTCACCTTCTTTTGCAGTTCAAGAGGTTTCTTTTTAGGTTTCTTTTTAGGCTTCTTGACTACCTTTTTCTTTATAACCTTTTTCGCTTTTGGCTTCTTCTTTTCAACAGGAGTACCACTGTTCAGACTAGATTTAGTAATCTTTGTCTTACTTTCAGGAGATATTATTTTCTTCTGCAATTTGATATCTTTAAACTCTGATAATGAAAGTGAGTAATAAATATCACCTGAACCGTCTTGTGGTCCGTATTCAAAGTTATCAATGGCCGTGATCATATTAACGGGCGATCCAGTGACTACTAACCTCACACGCAATTTCCGTTCTATCCAACTCTCAATCATTTCGACATATTGCCACCGTGTATATTGATTGGATCGCGCAAATGAATATTCTTTGTTAGGGAAAAACGTTTCAATAGTGAGGTCTTTTAATCCGCGTTCACCCATCAGCTTGATATCCCCCTGATTAATAGTAGTAAACGTTTCATTTTTTACTGGACTATTAATCTTAAATTCACTGGGCACAATAGGAAGCTGAATGATTTCTTCGCGATTATTAACTGATAAAAAGATATCCATCATCCAACCTCCTATAAGTTTGCCAATCTGAGTTGAAGCATCGGTATTAATTCATTCACGATCTCACTTGTGGATTTGTTATAACCATCAATATTAATATTAACGTCGCCTTTAGGCATGTTCGTTATTGTTTGGACCAATTGCATTAATTGTTGAATTAAGTTTGGCAAATCTGCGTTCGGAACATTTTTTGTTTCATACGTCTTCTGCTGCACAACTCTCCCGATATTTCCTTCACTTCTTCTAGGTACACCACGATCAATATTGTCAATCGTCACGCCCTGTTTACGTAAATTCCTTGACTGCACAGCAGGAATAATCATTTCATCTTTATGAATATTAGCTGCCATGTCGCGTTTAACTCGGTTCGTCCCGACCGCAAATGATTCCATATTTCCTTTTATCGCCTTACCTGCATTCGCGGGTTGTGTGGCTTGTCCCCATTCCACTTTTGCGACTATCGGTATATTTACACCTGGTATTTTATTAATAACGCCTATCATGGTATTGATTTTCTCGATAATAAAATTAAGACTCTCTCCTGCAGCCGTTTTCACGACATTCCAAGCGTTGGAGAACCCTATTTGAATTCCCATCCATACTTCTTTTGTTTTGTCCCATAACGACTGCGCCCCTGCTTTCACAGTATCCCAATTTTGATACAATGCAATTCCGGCAGCAACTACAGCGCCGATTGCTATCACTACCCAACCAAAAGGAGACAGCGCGAGTGTACCATTTAGCAATCCTGCCGCAATCGTCGCAGCAGTGGTAACACCACTCCAAATTGTTGTGGCGACAGTTATAGCGACTACACCAATTTTGAATGCGGCAATCGATGCAGCTACCCCAGCAATAATTGGACTAATTAATGGCCAGTTATCAACAAAGAAGTTATACATTTCTTTTGCTTTATCAACTGCAGTTCCAATACCCTCTTTTAGTGCTGGGAATGCTACATCTTTCATCCAATTTAGTCCTGGTTGACTAGCAACATACATATTCACGATTGCGTCTTTAATTGCGGGAAGTGCAGTATCTTTTAGCCAAGCCAGGCCTGGTTGGATAGATGTGAACACTCCTTTTACAATACTACCGAATCTACTAAATCCAGCCGTGATTGCAACTGTATCTACTTTCCCCACCCACGCCGATAAACTCTGCATTCCTTTAACAACAGGTCCAAGTATCGGTTCACCTAGTTTTGACTTTAAAGTGTCAAATGTTGAACGCAAGTTACCTAATACGTTTTCAAGACCATCCGATTCTCTTGCTGCTTGACCTACCGCGCCGGATAACTTGTTTCCATCCTCGACCATTTGTAGCAACGTTAATTGCTTTTGCGACTCACCTAATTTTTTAAACGATTTACCATACAATTTATTGGCTGTTGCATTCCTGGTTGTTTCTGTCGCAGCTATACCTAACGCCGCATCATTTGCAAAATTTCCTTTTAGGAACGACTGCAAACTCGCGGACACGTCTTCAATGGATTTGTCATAGAACGCCGCACCATCAGCCGCCGCTAATGTTGCCCGCTTTGTTAATTCCAATGCACCCGCCGTATCCATGCCGGTTGTTTTAGCGAAAGCCGCCATTCCAAGGAAGCTTCCTTTCAACCTCTCCGGCAGGATACTAGTTTCTTTCGCCACATTAGCTAAACTTTTATTTGCTGCTGATTCGATGCCCGAGAATACTTGCTCAAATTGCGAGGACATTGCCTGTGCTGATGCCGCACTTTGAACCATATCCACACCAAGTTTTTTAATTGCGTTGATCCCCATGTAAGCCGCTGCCATTCCTACGACTCCCTTAGCGACACCGGCGAAGTTTGAAACGGCAGATTTTTTAAAACGACCAATCTGATTACCTGTCCTTCTGAGGTTCCGTTCCATGTCGGACATACCACTGTTAAAGTTGCTACTGTTCAGTCTTAATACTGCGGATATCACACGGTTTCCAGCCATTTATCTCACCGCCTATCATGAAAAAAAGAGAGGCTACACAGTCTCCTGTTTAGCGCTCTCCTCAAAATGTAAACTCATACTTGCCATCATGAATTGTTTTTGATCTAATGGTACATTCATCAAATAATCAAGCGTAAATCCTTTTTGCAAATAGTGATGAAGTAAATAAAAATCATCATCACTTTCAATTAGTTTTTTAAGTTTTTAACCACTGTTACATTGCTTTCAAAACCGGCTAATTTCAATCCTGCTTTAGCAATACCCGCAACAGTACCAGGGTCGAATATTTTAGTCACAATATCTATAGGCTCAGCACAACCGTATGCCTTTTGTAAATCTTTATCCTTTAAGTCCGGTTCAGTGACCATACTGTATACCAAGTATTCATCACTTTCTGATTCAAAGGCGTCTAGAACCGTTTGACGATCTGGTTGAACAATCGTCACGGTTGCATTTAGTTGCTCTAAATATAATTCTTCTGTACCTTCTTTTTTAACGAGATATTGTTCTTTTTTATCTATTAATTCTGCTAAAGTTAGTTTTTTCTTTTCGGTTTTAGTCATCATAATTCCCCCTAGTTTATGCTGCTTCGATTTGTTCAATAATGTCACATTCAGAGAAGTTAAATGGTAGCTCTTCAGTCATGAGAGTTTTCTGCTCGAATGCCATAGGTGAGAATTCGTTGAATGTTACCCCACCAAATGATGCGCGTTCTGCCCCGTATGCACCGGGATCATCCAACTTGGTTACAATCTTGATATCCGGTACAATACCTGTTTTAAGAATATCCGCCATTAACTTCGTACCACGGGAATATACTTTCTTCACCTCGATAGTACCTTCACCATTCCACCCTACTAATTTCTTGTGAGTCGCTAAATCTTCCGCCATGTTTACATCTTCATAGTCAAAAGATACCTTTGATTCGAATTTGTTAATGTCGAACCACTTTTCATTATTAACCCAAACAGAACCGAACGTACCGTTGACCTGTTTATTACTTTTTAACTTCGCCATTTAGTTCCCCTCCTTCTTCAGATAGCAATTTTCATGTCTAAATCTTCCATCGCGTCTACGATTTTCACGTTCGCACCAGCAAATACGTTACGTTTGAATGTACGTTTTCGTACTTCTTCATCTGACCATTCACTTGTATCTGTCCCGATTTCTTCCCATGCCAAACGTTGTGTTCGAACATCTACTTGTGATCTGTTATCAAAAGCAGGATCAAGAATTTCATCATCCGACAATCCTGCGAAATAAGCGTTAACAGAAGTGAAAAACAACACTTGATTGTCGTAAATGTTGTTTAACTTACCAACATAAAACTTGTCAAACGTCGTCCGAATATCATCCGAAATCATGTCCATAACTTCCACAATGCGAATAGACTTGAAATCTTCTGTCTTGCTGCCGGTGGTTGTTTTAAGGCTATTTACACCGCGACCAATTTTGATATTTTCACCGTCATTAATCAAAATCAATTCACCGTTATCAACCGCTGCGTCTGGATCTTCAATTTCTTTGATAGATTCCACTTCGGGGAATTCTAAATAAGTCGCTGAACGCGTGAACGGCAACCCTGCCAACGCTCCTGCGACGCGAGATGTGTATTGAGAAGTCGTGTACGTCTTACCTTCCGAAAGAAGTTCATCAGTCGTAAAGTTGATAATACCCTCATGGTCAGCAGTAGTAGCATTCGGCAATACAGCTTTAAACGTCTTCTTATCGTTATCGCGTTTCGATTTAACCCAAGTAACAATGTCAGTCACTTTCAATGCTTCAATGCCAGGAATTGCAAGGTAATTAAAGCGCTTATTGTTTAAACGCACTAAAGCGTCCGTATATTCAACAGTCTCAACTGGTAACACCTCGATAATAATCTTGCTTGGTGTACCCATAAATGCCTTCTTGATATAGTCTAGGTTTTCAGCAGACCATTCTACTGATTTGATATCCTCAATACTCTTATACGTCACTGTTTTGGCAGTTTGCACATCATCCTTTATGATTAATGCAACAATGCCTAGTTGACTACGTTTAATGGCTGTGACAGCTTTACCTATGAATTCTAATAAAATTTTAGGCAATCCCAATATAATCACTCCTTTTCATATTCAATATCTAATTTTTCCATTGGATCAAACGGTATTTCCGTTCCGTCCACATTCCAGGTAAATTCACGTCCATCATAAAACGCTAAATCAAACGAACAGTTTAAAACACCATCGACAATACCGGTGTCTATATCCTCCACATTGATTAACCTATCTTTAATAGCTAGTTTTAAATCAAAAATGTTTTCCAACGTTTCTTGCATTTCTAGCACTTCGATAGCGTACTTGTAACGATCTGTGGGGAAATAATAGATTTGTACACTCAATGATTTGTGGACTTGGTTCTCATCAGATGACCGAGCAATATTTAAAAACTCCACAAAAAAAGAAGGTCTATTAAAGCCCTCCGATACATCTTCACTATTCACTTCAATTCCGGTAGTTTTTAATTTGCGATTAACGGCTATTCGTAAATCTTTGTAAGTGATCATAGCTTCCCATCCCTTAGTAACTTATCCAACCATTCCTCAACCATCTTTTCGAATTGGCCGCTACTATCGAAGTTTTGCAAACCATGGTCCATGACTTTTTTTCCGGGAACAAAACCGATTTCACTACCACCTCTTACTAATCTATGACCATGCTCAATTAAATGGGCGTGTGGGGCGCTGTTAATAACCCGTACCACTATCTCACCATCTGCACCTTTAAATACCTTGCCTCGCTTGAATCGCTTGTGGTAGTCCCCTGAATCCTTTTTCACTCTACTGCGGGCTTCCTTTGCCACTACTGTCCGGGCTTTACTGCCGATTTTACGCATGAGTTGAAAAGATTCACGAGGAAGCCTATTCTGCGCGACATCCAACAAATCCTGTTGCAAGTTAGTTAGACCGCTCATGTCGAAATCCATCACGTTATCAACTCCTGACAGAAGATTTCAATTGTTTCTTTTCTAAAGTAAGGATCTAACGGATATTTAATTTCGAACCTATGGTTTTTAAAGAAAATTTGCATATCCTTTAATTTGTTAATATCGTCACCTACAATACTAGTTACAGAACTATAGCGAACAATAATTTTATGCGTAACGTTTGTCAAAATCGTATCAGCCGCTTGTTTTTGCAGACTTCCTGTTTGAGGGACGAGAGAAGCCCAAATGGTCTTGATCTTCATAAACCTATATGAAGTTTCTTCAAGCTCATTCGTGTACTTGACGTTCGCATAGATATCAATACGATCTCTTAAATCACCAGTATTAACTTTAGGTTTATACTTAAATGGTTGCATCCACATCACCTTCTAACACGATTTCTTCAAGCGCTTTTGAAATCCCTAACGATACGAGTTGTGATAAAAAGTTATCATTGAAATATTCAATAGCGTCATTGTAAGCATAGCGACTGCGCTCGAATACGAGTTCTTTAAATCGTTCGCTCGTATGCAAATCATATCCTCCACACTTATCGACTAAGTCCTCGATTGAAGATTTCAAAATACGAGTTAAATTTTTGTCTTCATCGTCGTTTAACTTCATTCGCTCTTTAAATTCAGCTAAAAGTTCTACTGTGATTTCATTCATCATTTAACCCACCTACTTCGCTTTTGGGGATTCCGCTTTTTTAATAAAAATCTGACCGTAAACATTATCTGTGGAAGACAATGTTTTAATACGAGTGGCCGTTTGCTTAGCTGCCGGGTAACTATCACCCTTGCGATAAAAATGACCGTCTCTATCCTTGAAATCTCGGACTACTTTATACATCGCTTTTCCTCCTCAAAAACGGAAACTCCTTAAAATCAAGGAGTAACCGGTAGTGTGTAGATAGCTGCAACTTTGTTATCGCGTGGCTTGCCAAATGCAAATGTTTTCGCAATGTGTAGATTGCAATCTTCCATAGCTAGTGTTTCTTTATACTCTGTTACTTCCACACCGCCGCCACGGTATGCATCGTAACGATCCGTTACAAATGCAATGACTTCACCAACTGTCGCAAATACTGACTCAATTAAAGTGAAGTTAAACGGCATTGCTGTGATGTACACGCCCAATGAATTTTGAGTAGTGAATTCCGCTTTCAAATCCCATGCATCCGATGGATTGATGATTAATGCAACCTTGCCCGATACGTTTAATTTTTTACCATTTGCTTTTTCTGATAAAAACTTGCCGATATTAGCAAATTCGCGAACCGTTGCTTTTGAATCAGCTAACGTCAATGCACCAGCAACAGCTTTTTTAGCGTGTCCGTTTGTTGGGTCAACGGCTACCACTAGGTCACGAACTAAACCGATTGGTTCATGTTTGATTGGACCTGCACCATTGATAACCGCACTTTCTAACGCTACTGCATATGTTTCTGTGATTTGCGCGCGTACATACGCTTCTACCCATGTTGGACCGAATTTAGCAAGGTCTTTTGGCAATACAACAAATGCCGTTAGTTTAGATTGTGCGATATTTTCTTGGCTGAATGCTGCATTCAATTGACCTTTGATGTCTCCGAAAATAGGTCCCCATACTGCAGCACCCTCATATTCAGATGTGATCGCTGTTAGTGTGATTGTACCAAGGTTTTGGAAGTTGATTACTGATAGTAATGGATGATCTGTTGTTAAATCGTCATAAATACGTTCAACAGTAGTCTCCGGTAGGATAACATCAGATGTAAAACCGTCTGATTGCACAACTGCATTAAAGAATTTTTGTTCTGCTGCAGTTAGGATGTTAGCGCCACGATTAGAAAGAATTGTTTGATCTAAATTTTGAGTAGCAACGTTATTCGTTACTTGTGTAGTTAGTGAATTCACTAGTGCATCTTGCATGTTTGACCACGCTGATTCAATTTGTTCCGGTGTAGATTCTTCGTTTTTTGATACGTTAGCATAGTTTAATTTTGCATTTTCGTACGCGTCTGTATGGTTAGTTAGTTTCATAGTCATTTATTATGACCTCCTGTTTTTTTTGTATTAAAAAAGGAATCCTTTACGCTTTGCCGATGTAACTGGCAATGGTTCAGGCTCCTCTTTTGAATTGTTTATCAATAGTTCTAACTGGCCTTGCATCGTGCCCATTTGCGCAACTAACTCCGAAATTCGCGTATCGTCTTCCACAGTTGATGCAGCGGGTACGGAAGATTTGTCTTTATTTCCTTTTATCATTTGACGTGCCTTTTCGACGGCCTCTTTAGGTAAAAGAGAAGCTGTCATACTAGCCGCTTTCGGCGCTACTTCATCAAACATAATCCCGTCTGCAAAACCATGTTCAACCGCTTGTTGAGCGTTTAAATAAGTTTCGTCATTCATCATTTGAAGAATTTCTTCTTGTGTTTTACCGGTTTTTAAAATGTACGCATTAGCGATTGCGCTATTGTAATTTTCAAGCACGCCAGCTTCTTTATGCATCACTCGATAATCGCCATCGACAATTCCAGATACGTTGTGAATCATAATTTGCCCTGTAGGCGCAACTAGCGTTTTATCACCACCCATCGCCACTAGTGAAGCAGCAGATGCGGCCATTGCATAAACTTTCGTGGTAATTTCACCTTCATATGCTTTAAGGTGTGTATATATCTCACTACCCGCATCAACATGTCCACCTGGTGAATTAATGATTATTTCGACTGGAGAACCGTCTGTTGGTAATTCATTCACAACATCGTCCACACTAGTGCATTCAATTCCGTACCAATCGTAAATTTCTTTATAATCATTAAATACGATTACACCTTTGATATTAATCCTCTTCATTCCGTTTTCTCACCTCCCTCCGATGAATGGTTAGCTTCAGTATAGTTTTTCGTGATGTAGTGCTTATCCATCGCCGGATCGTCAGATGGTTCCAAATCCATAAATTCACGCGCTTCATTTGGAGTCAAAACGCCACTAGCAACACCTTTATCCATTTTCAACAACTTATCTAACGGATCGTTGATGACGATTCCGCGCACTTCAATCTTACGTCCTGCTTGATATTCTTTTTTGCTGATCAATTTCACGTTTAATTCATCGGAAATCTTTTTCAAAAATGGACTATATGAAAATTTATCGTACGCTTTTAACGCCGTTTCATATTCGGACAAATCCCCACGAACTAACGCTACTGGAACACCAAGCAATTGCGCAACATGCTCCACGGCTTTATCAGAAATCTTTGTAATATCTTCAATAGAACGTCCACCGTTTGTGCCATCAGCCAATTCCGTATAATCGAAACCTTTAAGTTTCGGCACAATAGCAAATGCATTTTTCTTGAATGAGTTAAACATTTTATCAATAAATGATTGTAGCTTCGCTAAATTTTTATCGTCTAAACTTTGATTAGAATCAAGCCCGGCTAATGCACGAATTTGATTGGAATACATACTCGTTTGAATCATACGACTGAATAACTCGGTGTAATCTTCAAACATACCGTTCATGAATTTTGATAACTTTTCATTGTTGTACGTGATGTGGATTACTTCATCCATATTGAATGTACGAACAAATGTATAATCTTTAACAGTGACGTTTGAAAATACATCCGGAAGAACTGCATACTCTTTACGTGTAAATGAATCCGCAATAAGTAAATCGTTACTATCCGTTTTAATGACCAGTACCTCGTTATCGAAAATAGCACGGTATGCAAAGTTCTGCCAAAAGTCTGCAGCGGATTGGTCTGTATTTGGTCGCACGTTTAATAAGTAATCCCAATCATCATAGATACGTTTATTGTCTTGTGAAATACGGAATACTGATTGCGATACAGTACGTGCGATAAAACCGATACAGATATCTAATGCCATACTTTTTAAATAGGCCCTTTGTTCAATTTCGATTCCTGAAAAACTAAAATCATAAGATGACTCCAATGCTCGGTTCCTTTGAAAAATATCTTTTAACCAACTCAATTTCTCACCCCCTTTCCTTCCATCCACAGTTGATTAGAAGTCCAACATACCCAATGCGTCTAACGTGTCACTTACATCGAAATCCTCCAAGTCACGTGTCGCCCACATGCCATACAGAAACATCATGAATCCGTCCGTTTTACGTTTGACTGCTTCTTTCTTTTTGTAAACTTTGTTGCCATCTTTTTTAATCTCAACCAATACATTGTTGGTATACCAACGCATCAATGGATTGTCGCCAAATACAATTCGTTCTTCATCAAAGGCTAATTCAATTTTTGGAGATAATAACGCTGATGCCGCATCAGGATTTCGAATGACTTCAATTTCAAAACCTTCCGCTTCAAATAGAGGTCGCAATATTTCCATTCGGAAGTTATCGGCCACGATTTTTTTTATGTTATATCCGGCTTCGCGTTTTTTAACAAACCAATTCACAATAATGTATGGATCCATACTTTCTTTATCAAGCACAGTTAAAAGACCATCGTTTTCCCATTCACGGATTGGCGCGAATTTGCGATGGTCTTTCTTATTGTTACCTTCTGCTTTATCTCGACTATATGCATAATGCTTATCTGCAAATGGTTTACAGACGAATGAATGCGTTAATTCTTTTGGAATAATATACTTGTCATTTTTTAAAAATAATAACCCTGCAGCTACAAAATCCCGAATAGATGCGTAATCTAAGCAGCCAATGCACTCACGGCCTTTCAATGAATTCAAATCATATTCTTGATTAGTTGCTAATATTTTTACCCATGACGTTACATTCTTTTCAAGATCAACTTTTGGTAGATTCATTCGTTTTGTAATGAACTCTTCGTAACCAGATGGGTCGTTTTCTAGTTTGCGATATTGTTTTGTGACAACGCGCAATAAAGTTTTCGCATACGGCGATAAGGGTTTATGAAACATTGGATTTGCTTTCTCCCAATTATCGCTATTGTGCATTTCTTCCTCATCGTCCACAGTGCAGAGGAAGGGGAAAAGGGAGTCGTCACGAACACTTACTTTTCGCTCCAGGATGTTATTGGCGCGTTCTTTGATTTTGTCGATGAAACCATCACGAACGTACCCATCTGTGCCGAGATAAAACTGTCGAGAATCTTCAACTTTACCTAGACCAGATGCAAATACATCTACGATTGTCGAATCCTCATATTGATGAATCTCGTCGTAAATTACACAGCCATCACGCAATCCATCTTTCGTTCCTGCGTTCGAAGTATGAAATTGAAAGACTGACATCGTTTTATTATTTTCGATTGTCTCTTTGCGAACTTTGTAAGCTTCCTTGTATTCATCTTTGCTATTAAGTTTGTTATAAACTTCGGTAAATGACGTTTTGGCTTGTTTTTCGCTGTTGGCAACAATAGATACATTGTAATTATTGATACCGTGCAACTCACTAATAAAGAAGTCAGCAAGTACAGAAATGAATCCATTCTTACCAGCACCACGGGCCATGTATATTAAGAATTCATCAAAAACTAAAGTTTCGTCATCTGTATATCGCATGAAAACAAAGCATGAGATAAGCGTTTGAAATGGTTGCAAAGGAAAGTAACGATCATTTGCAAACTGAATAAACTTCTCAATCATTTCAACATCGAAGTACGCATCCTCCATCGTCAAAATATCTTTTTCCAACCATTCAATAAGCATGATTCGTTCTTTGTTTAGTGTTATTTTGCCATCTTGCCACGACTGAATATAATCGGTGACGTATTTGTGTGTTTCCATAGCGCCACCGCCTTTCAAGCGTTATTTGTTAGCACAAACAAGGCACTTTGTTAAAGTCGCTTAAACGAGCTTCAAAGTGCCTTTAATTGGATTTTACATAAAAATAATCCAGACAATTGGGTACCCACCCGGTCTAGACCTTTTTTAAAAAAATAAAAAAGTTTTTTCTGGGGGGATTTGAAAATAAAAAAATAAAATAAAAAATAAAATAATTATTTTACCACTTTTCATCATCCCATTTAACTTCCGCTGGCTGATACCTGTCATGAATAATATTGTGATGCCTTATGCAAATTGTAGTTACGTTATCTAATGTTGTTGCTAGTTCAGGATGCGTTTCGACTTCTTTTATGTGATGGACGTTCAATTGAATACTCTTTCGTTCGCCTTTAACCTTGACTGAATCTAAATGCACACGACCTTCAGCCTTACACATCTGGCACTCCCAGTTGTCACGCCTCAATGCTTGTAGTCGTATGCCTTGCTTACCGTTCCATGCAGCAGAGTTATAGAACTTCTTCTGTTGTGCCTTGGTTTTGTATTCAGCTTTCATACAATCACTCCTATCGATTGCATAAGGGAACAATCAACCCAGATAGTAGATCACTCATCCCTTCCGGCATATCGCCTATACGTTGACGTATCGAACAGCAAGAGTGACCACCACCTTTCATATGTATAAGAAAAAGCCACACCCGATTGGATGCAGACTTTATGTATTACTTATTTGATTTCTTCAATTGCTAAAAATCGATTCGTGACTAAGCTTTTTGACTATCCTTATAAACGAAGTACGCAGCACCCGTTATTGCAATAAAAAGCACACTTATAATTGCACCTTCGTAATTCGTAGTCATATTCTTCATTTCAATCAAAAACACAGATGCTAACGTCATAAGTATTGCTATTGATAATAGCCCCATATAAGTTTTATGGGTTATGCTCATATAACTAATTTTTTCAATTATAATTTCTTTTGTTATAACCATTTCTTCACCTCCCATCCATACTACTAATCATAATGTGAATGGAAATGATTGTCACTAACATGTTTTTGCAATAAGAAATCCACCCACACAGTTGCACACTATTTTCATAGCGTACATCGTGTAGATGGATTAAAAGAGGTAGGAAACTTATTCGTTAGCCGTTATCGAAGCAACTTACAATATCAATTTACCTCGTATTTATTCGAACTTATATGACCCTAGCAAGTTCGATGCATATCATTTGCATTAAATCATCATTATGTGTTACACGTAACCAATTAATCTAGCTGTATCGTTCAGTAATTCGTATCGTATTTTCAGCACCTTATAACGCGACATACCCAATTCGTAAGCTATATCCTCCCACTCCATGAAATCACGACTACTGCACCAGTAACGGTTATCTACGACATATCGCGTGTCATCGTCCGTTTCTTTGTGTAATTTTTCGACCACTCTAATGATGGTAGTTAAATTTTGATGCAGCTTATCTTCTATTAAACGGACTGCTAATTGTTCAGTAGGTTTGGATATCTGACGAACAGAATTACTGCCTCCACCGCTATTCTCGTCATCGGAGTTTTTACTCATTAATTCCCATTCACGAAACTTTAGTTGTTTGATATTTTCATTATAGTTTATCCAGTATTCCTCAAGCTTTTTGATGTCATGCCTGTTAAGTGTTCGCAAGATGTCATCACCTCATTTTCAGATACTTGTCATACTCTTCAAGCAACCTGCGATTACTCAATTCCCCTAGCGCTTCACGATTCCATATGGACCACATGAGCAGCCATTCAATGATTTCGTTGCGGTCTTCCACAGTCATGGTAGATCAGCAGCTTTGATGAACACACCGTTTACCATTTTCCCTTTACGATTTTTGATTTCCTCGTAAGCAGCTTCCACGCACTCCGTAATCGGATAGCCTAACTGCATCGCTAGAATCGTCATGACAACGAACATATCACCCAAAGCGTCCAACGTTTCAGCTGTGTCACTCCTTGCCATACCTGCGCACAGCTCCCCAAACTCTTCACCAAGTTTAAGCATTTGTTTATTCGGTTCTGCTGTGTGCAAATTCCGTTCTGTTGCCCATTGTTCAATATTTTTAATTAAATCATTCATTTCTTCCCCTCCACAGTCTTGTGTTTTAATACCGTTAAATAGACAATGTGATCAATCGATTCTTCAATAGCATGGTCAATCCATTCAATAGTTTCATAGCTGTCTGGATTAACAGTCTCGCCGTATTTTTCGACACCTTTATTCGTTTGCGTAATTAATTTATCAAGAACTTGTGTAAGAATAGAGTTTTTATTTATATGATTAACCATTAAATCACCACTTTCTTTTTTGATCCTCTTCGCGGTTCGATATATTCCACACCGTTTGAATAGGCTTCGTATTTACCCCGCATTTTTACTAAACTACGAGCGACTCTGTTTTGAGTGGAATCTAACAACCTAGCTGATTCTGTTTGACCGTATCCAGCTGATATGAGCTCCAAAACGCTCACTTCCCAATCTGACAGCGAAGCAATGAAGTCTTTAACAAATAGGTTCGTACCGTCCTGTAACCCCGTCAGCGAATCTCCTAGCGTTAAATTCTCACTATCTGAACCTAAAGGAGATTCCAATCTACCAGGGAAACGGTGCGTTAAGAATTCGAGGGCATACTTTACGTTTTTCTCTAACGCTCCGAGTTTCTCCGCGATTATTTGCGGGTTTTCTTTTCCTAGTTCTTCACGACGGATTGCATAGCCTAATTCTTTGATGCTCCTTGAATAATTCAAACCAATTTCGGGACCTCTTAGTGCGTTGTAGATAGTACCAGGAATATATTTAGATGCTAATGCTGAGAACAGTACTTCGTGACCTTCTTCATATCTGTCATAGGCTTTCAACAGCCCAATATTGCCCTCAGATACAACGTCACAATGTTCAAATCCAAGGGTGTACGCACGAGCCCTAACTTTTCTAGCTTGGCTATTAACATAAGCGGACCATTGACTGACGATGGATTCCTTTGTACGGAGTTCACCGTCGATGAGTTTAGCCATCGCGTTTACCTTCTAGGGCTTGACGGGCTTTTTCTCCATGATCTTGATTAATCAGAATAAGTGGCTCCCATTGATTAGTAGTATTCACGTTATAGTTTTCTTCTTTCGCATAAAACTCCAATGCTTCACGCAATCGATTGTTTTCATATTTCCTCTTTTCTAGTTCCATCAACATAGGGAGCGCCTTTGTTTTATACAATTCTTTTTCCAATTCTTGCGCCCTTTCAGCTTGTTCGATAAACCAATCAACATCGGCAGGCTGTAGATTGGGGCTACCTCCCTGCCAGTTGCTTTTAAACCGTTCCAACCGTTCCGCATTAGTTTCATTCATCCCCATCAACCTCCCTCTGAACCATCCCAGTACCATTACAGACCGCGCAAGACTCAGTTAGATACATACTTCCCCCGAGCGTTCCAACCCCCTTACAATCAGCGCACATAAGGGTTGATGGGCATGTTGGTATTTCATATGAGTTAGGCATTGGAATCACCATCCTCAAAATTGATAAACGTTTCAACCGGATAAACCCCTTCAATCTTTCCTCGGGCATACAGCTCATCCACAGTGATCATTTCCCCTTTATAAGGCACGACTGAAGACGGACGCATTACGATTATCGGACCGTCGTCTGTCATTAGAATGTCTTGGTGTTTGATTTTCCTAGTTACTACATCTGGTTGCTGTTTCGGCAATTCTATTGAAAACGACAACCTTGTAACCTCTCCATTTTTCAATCCGAGCCAATACGACAGCCCCGCTATTAATCCCACAGCAACGATAAACAGGAGTGATTCTGTTAGTGATATTTGAGTCATTTTGTAATTCTCCTTTTCAAAGTTTCATAGATTATGGTCCGAATTGTGGACCGTATTTTGGTCTGATTCGGACTACTACCTCATTTGGTCGTACTGCGACGTTAAAATATCCAACTAAATACTAGATAACCAATTGCACCTAATCCTAACAATGCCAGTGCTAATAATGAATAAGCCACTATCTCAAAAGTATAATCATTAGGTTTTGTATCTCGCATAATACCCCTCCTTAGTTCGCCGTATGTGTCTACTCAGCAACACCGATTATTTCGGGACAACCTTCCATCCTGCCTTTTTCATCCGTCTCAATTCCTTGCCGAAAAATACGTCGTACACATAAACAGGAAAACCATTCTCCCAACGAATCAACAACCATATTGGCCTATTATTCACTCGTTCTAACATTGGGTTTTCGGAGTACCGCACTATACACAGCACGAGTAAGTCCGCCATCATATTGTTTTCTACCTGGAAATTTCGCTTTAGATGTTCCTGTTTGATTTTGACGAATTTCATCTACGTTTTCATGAAGTTGATGGACTTTAAATCCCCGCAACTCCAAATCAGCAATACGATCATCACGTTCTTTTGCAGATGTGCAATTTATGATTGTTTGGAAATAAGGTTGAGTAATCATTTAGAAAGCACCTCGTTTCAAGTGTTCTCGCATTTGGTAATAGAAATGGTGATAGATGTAATTTCCGCTGTATAACTTGTCCAAGAAAACGATGGAAAAGTTGTAACGTGCTTCGAACGTTTTGAGTGTCCCGAGTAACGCTTTCGGCTCATATTTGGAACGGTATTTACCTTTTAGAATAGCTTCATATCCGTCTTTGTCCTCCACAATCAAGACAAATGGATTTTGGCTTGCACGGATCAATTCGTTTTCAAATGCTGTACGTGTATCCTTTTGCAAGTTACCTGTAATTTCATCAATATGAGCCTTTCTTTCTAGGCAACTATTCAAATACAAATCTCTTGGAATACCTAACTCTGGATTAGCAGGAATCATTGCTGAGTAGTCGCCAGTTTTAAGAGTTTGTATTTTTAATGGCACTTCTTTACTTCGCAAATACTCAAGGATATGACCATTTACGTTTTCACGAGTATCGACGACAATCGTCATTGACTTTAAAATCTTGTTCAATTCAGTTTCTGTATAGTGATAGCGAATCATTTGGTATCACCTAGCAATTCTGGGTTTTCGTGAATATTCCCGATGACTTCACCGTACGCAATCGCGTAGTCAGTTCTAACCCCACCCATTAAGAAACACGCATCTCTTTCCGACCATTCCACAATCAACAAGTCTCTAGTGGACACTTTCCATTTGTAATCTAATATGTCGCCCTCGTAAATCTCACGTCCATTTTTATCTTTTAAGCCTGTGTATTGCATGAATTTATAAGTTTTCCATTCATCCGAATCTTGATAACCTGTATGAAAAACAATGAATTCTAGAAATCCATTACCACCTACCAGACCTGTTTCATTGAATATCATTTCTTCACCTGTCCAAACACGAAACTTTAACTCTCTCATTCTGATTACCTCCCATTCTGACACGCCTAGACATGCCCTAGAATCGTTTCTAAGTCGTTTCACAGACAAATACTCACCTTCAACCTAAAACACCCGTAAACGCTCGTAAACTACTTATTTTGACTAGCATATAAAACGGCATGCTCATAGAATTTAATTTTCATAGCATTTGATTCGTCATTTTCGTATTCACGATAGTCTGTATAAATATCAATCCAGCCATTTTTCGCTAGAACAACAGTCCAATCGTGCAATATCATCAACGAATCATAATCAGCACATAACCAATCGTTCATTTTTTCATTCGTTTGCCAACCGCAAAATAGGTGGAGCCCCTTTTGCATCGTTAAATCAATCGAAGAAGCTTTTTCCCATGATCCGAACCATTTTTCAATTTCACCAAAAATCGGTTCAGCAGCTTGCAATATTTCTGCAGGAATTAAATTTGCATTTTTCAATGCAAGCCGTCCGTCTGATTCATCCCGATACATTTCAGCGCCACATTTCCAAATAGCTGATAAAACTTTTAATACTTGCATTTCATCACCTCGCGTTACTAAAAATTATTTAATACAACACGAATTACTGAAAGTTACCGAATAATAACCCTGTTCACCCTTACAGCCACAAGGCTTTCCGACGTTTGGGTTACTTTAGTTGTCGGGAAAGTCCATTAGGGCTCCAAAGGGACTAATTATTACTGTTTGTTATTTCTACTTATTGTTTTTATTGATAACTAAAATAACTAAAAAGAATATATAGTATATTAAAGCCTTGGTACTGCTGACTTTCATAGAATTACCGAAAGTTAACGAACGGGTGAAAAGGTTATCAATCGAGCTTAAAACCACCTGTTTTAGCGTTTTCGACAACTGCTTTATTAACTGGAGCGCGGTCTTTTAAGGTAATTCCTGTCAAAAACGTCTTATTTCCAGTGCCTTTCACTTTTCCAAAACCCTTCGTTTCCAACATTCTGTAAAACGAACGATTCCCTAAAGCTCGTTCACCGGACCCAAAACACCATCTGTCGTAAATGTTGAAAAGTTCTTTTGCTTCGATTCTTATTGATTCGTTTTTCGGTTCGATTACATAACAAGTTTCACTGAGAAACGGCGCTAGAATATCCATATCCTCTTTGTAGTTGCCTGTCGCTTCTGCCACAACACGAGGTTCTTTCAACCCCGACTTCTGCCACTTCAAGCAGCCTTCGAGCACCCAATTCAAGATACCAGGCATTTCTAGCGTCAATTTTTCTTCTAGTTTTTTATCACGTTCGTGCGGTTTCAAATTCAGAGTGAATGGGATGATTTTTACCCTTCGCCAGATACCATCGTCCACACCACCAATGATCGGCTTGTGATTCGTCGTGAAGAAAACTTTGAACTCAGGTAGAAACTCGAAGAATTCTTGTCGAAGGAATCGGGCCAAAATCGGCTCGCCACCTGTTATTGTTTTGACAAGTGATTCCTGTAATTTCTCGCCCTCTTCCGACTCCACTGCAGAAACGAATCGGGAACTCGCTAACCTAGCAATATCGTTATTCGCTCCATCGCTTTTCTTTTTGATAAATGTGTCTGAATTCGTTTGTAATCCGTAGTCACCCATTATTTTTTTTATAGTGTTCACGAATGTTGATTTACCATTGGATCCACCACCAACCAAGAAATACATTCCTTGTTCACTGATATCCCCAGTAAGTGAATATCCGACCAAACGCTGCATGTATTCAATCAGATCAATATCGCCTTTGAATATTTGATTTAAAAATAACATCCATGTAGGACATTCTGCTTTTGGGTCAAACTCAACATTTGTGATTTTTGTTAAATTTAGTTCACGATCATGCGGCTGTAATTTACCTGTTTTCAAATCCAAAATTCCGTTTTCCATGTTGAACAAATATTTGTGTCGGTCGAAGTCTTCACGTTCACCTGGTACTAGTGGCATCAAATCTTTGATGCTATTCATACGGATATTTCGACGTTCACACATACGGGCCCACTTGATTTCCATTTCATCATCTGATTTGTACAATCCGCGAAGCACCTTATTTGTAATACGTTCAATTTCCTTCTTAGTGTCGTAACGCCAACGTTTTCCATCCCATATAAGCCAACCTGTATCACCTACGTATTTGATGGTATGGCCGTATTCGTATGCGATTCTTTCGGCATTTCCTAATTCGGTCAATCGGAATTTCTTTTGCGGCTTGTCCTCCACAACCTCATCATTGTGGAAGTCGAAAGAGAATTCATCGTACTGTTGCCTGTCGTCCAATATCGTGGATGTGGTAGATGTAATAGCTTCTGCAATCGTTCGTTCACCGTATGTTTCATTGGTATCACGGAAATGAATGACGTCCCATTTGTCACGTAGTAGACCAGTCTCACGGAACATTGCATCCATTCGAGTTGATGATTTCCCTGTCCAAAAAGCTAGATGATTACATAACGACAAGTCACTCGATGAATGGTCATTGTTGATTAAATTCCCGTTATATAAACTGCGTATTTCATCGCCACTTTTACCGCGGAACATTCTTTCCCATAGCGATTCATTCGATATTTTAATTTCATCACTTTCGAAATCTGCTAGATTCACGCGTCCCTCGATGTCGCTATCATCGAAATATTTTTCGAATACTTCAGCGAGCTCATCCGTTCGATCATAAACGTCGTTTGAATTCTCACGATTACCAGTAAAGGTGAAGTACCTTCCATATGAATAAATTTCTAATCCATGCTGCGTGTTTTTCCGACCGGTTCCCAGCACATTCTGTGGAAGGCCACCTTTGATAATGATGTGCAGCCCTTTTCCACTTGGAGAAAATTCCGTGTAACTATCCAATGTGTCGATGATTTCAGTAGCAAATGTATTCGGTTTGCCGTCAACAACACACTTATCTATGTCGACACCAATGTAGTTGTCTTGTCGGCTGAATACGAAGCCTATACCGCTGTAGTCACCCTCTAAATAAAACTTGACCGCCGTTGCGAATGTGCTCCAAGTGCGACGATTATTTGCTTGGGCCATTTCCCCATCGACTTGATATGGAACCTTGGTCGGCTTGCCATCGCGTTTTTCATTTCGCCAAAGGATCCATTGTGGTAAAGCCTTTAATTCTGACGGAATGCTATTAAAGTCATAACTTTCTTTCATGGTCGTACCACCCCTTATTTCAATGCTTCGAATGTGACTCTATCCATGACGCTTATAAACCCTGCGTATTTTACTAGTTCTGGGTGTAGCCTTCTTGGTGAGTCGTTATCATAGAGTGAGTCAACGCAAGCTCTCACTTCTTCGAGCGCTTCACGTAAATTCACAATTTCTTTTGTCACAATTTGAAACAAAACTTCATCTACGCGCTCACCTTTATCTTTATAATCTTGTAAGACTTCAAGGGCATTCATCACTCATTCACTCCTTTGATTTTTATGCCTAATATTTCGAGTGTGATTTCGACTATCCGTGTCTTTTCTTCGTAACGTATAACATTTGCCTCGGGAGCATTGTAATAATCCAGTAGATTTTCTTCCGGTGTTTGCTCGACTTCGTAACCCTTAACCAAAATACAGGACAATTCAAAAGGGCTGATATTTTTCATGCATAAAGATTCTTCCTTCGACTTTTCAAAACCCTCAATCCAAGATTGAGAATGTTGATAAATAAAGTCATCTTCCCAACCGTTGCAACTAGCTACGTTATTTTCATAAGCTTTTACGAAGTCAGCAACTTCACGACTTACCTTCACTTTTTCAATCGATTTTCTTAGTTGCTGTAATTCAGTAGTAATTTGTTCGTCATGTTCTCGAACTGACATTTATTCCACCTCATTCACTGTTTTTGGGTAAAAAAAAGAAAGGTCCACCGAAATGAACCCCTCTATTTAATTGGAATTAAAATGGTAAATCATCATCACCCACAACAATTGGTGGTCCTGATTGCAATGGAGCGCTTGCTACTGAAGGTTTATAACTCGATGATTTCGCATAAACGCTACCATCATCTTGCTTTTTATGAGTGACATAGATTACTATCGTTTTTCCTGCTACATCATTAGCCATCTGCTCAACTGTGGCAGGCGAATAATTTGGTGGTAACCCGCATGCTAGGAATAATGATTTGGCGATACCAGCAGCAGTCGGATGATCGAATGTGAATGTGTTATAAAGCACCTTCGCCCCTTGGTGTTCTTGTGGCACATCTGAACGAATCTCAAAATCTACTTGTAGTTTAGGTTTACCACTTGTTTTAGCCATCTCACCAACAGCGTTGATAATCGTTACTTCGTATTCACCTTTCGCAATCATGCTGAACCCTTTTACTTCTTTGACTTCATCCATTTTGAAAAAACTCATTATTCATCGTCTCCCTTTTGTGTGTTTTGTTTTTCTTCTTCAATACCTTTTTCATATTCTTCCTTAGTAATAGGGTTGCAAAGTGCGAAATCTCCACCCACAGGGACTTCTTGACCTACTTTGAATTCTAAGAACGAATCACTTTCGGGGTGGAAATAATACGCATCACGCTTGAACAATCTAACCTCTTCTTTAACTGTGGAAGGCAAGATTAAATCTTCCTGTTTACAACCTTTTCGCTTATCCAAATGATTCTTTGCGAAAATACTTTGATTACCTTCAAGAATAAAACCACGTTCGCCATCTACTTTTCTTACCAATCGACCCACAACATGCACAATGCCCATGATGTGATTCACAATCTTGTCTGGAATATCAGGCAAGAACTGATTGTACTGTTGTCCATCGTCATGAATGATGCTCCGTGTGGTTTCCCACGTTGTGTAAACTACATTTGCATCTAGTGAATTGAATATCTCGACCAGTTTCAATAAATGGTTGTAAAGTATGCCGTAATCCTTCAATTCAGGCATTCCGCTTTTAGTCGTTTCTGCTTTTTTTAGCAACCATAATTTTTGATAATGTGTTAAATTGTCTATGAAAATATTGTCATAGTTTGCGATATTAGCTTTTGCAAATCCGTAAAATTGGATAATGCTATCATGTGGGTTGTTTGAGTCAATCTTAGCGATATCGACATTCGCATAACCTTCTAATACTTGGCTTGTCCCATCAATGTCGAATACTAACGTCTTGCCTGGTAGCAACCCCGCAACTGTCGTTTTGCCATCGCCAGGCTTTGAATATGTGATAATTTTAGCCTTCGCGCTTCGTTTTACATCGGCACCATTTATTAACTGCATGTCCTCCACACCTTTCTATTAAAATGGCGCACCTTCGGATTGATCGTCGTCTTTGGTAGCAGCTACCGAAACATTACCGTTTGTTTCAACTGAATATGGAATACCTTCATGAACTTCTTCAATTGACAGTTGACCTTCTGGCGCTTCATCCTTTTTCGATGTACCGTTTTCCATGACATCTTTCGGAGTATTGTAGTTGTATGTCAAATCAACCAAGAAATATTGACCATATTTATTATGCTTTTCCGTGATTTTCTGCATTACGAAATTTGATTTCTCTTCTGCAGCAACGACGATTTCTTTTGCTTCTTCGTGTGTATCTGCGTAATGTTGTTCCTTTTGATTAAGTTGTACTTTTCCCATTTTAATTTCCCCTTTTATACCGTCATCCAAGACGGATATTTTGTTTGAACTTCTTCACCGATGATTCCCAACTGATTGCGCGATAAGTCACATTTTCCACATTGTATAGTAGGGATTACGTTGTCATGGAAGTTGCGGTCATCGTAGCCGCTGCCTTTCTGTTCATGCCCGCACCCTTCACATTCATAAATTGCTGAAAAGTCACGTCTGCTTTGACTTGTGATTTGTTTGATTTTCAATATGACTTCCCCCTTTTATCGAATTCTTAACGATTCGCCTTGTTGTATTTGTGCGCCTGGCATGTTTCCGTGTTCTTTCAAATATTCCAACACAGATTTTTTATCTAAAACAGGTTTACTTTCGGTGAAATACCTATTTGGAATCAATGACTCGTCCAAAACTTTTAATGCAGGTGGATTCTTCTGCACGGTGAATGTGAATTTCTCACCTTTAATCTTTTGATTACCTGTGGAAGACATTGCGAATTGCATGTTTTCTTTCATTCGCTTGATTCCGTTTTCCATTGTCTTGCGACGATCAGCTAAACGTTTTTCTTCGCCTTTCAAGCCTTCTACATCCGATTCAATGTTACGGATTACCATTGCATAGCCTTCAAGTTTTTCTTCGATAGCGCCTTCCACAGTTTCTAAGATTCCGCTAAGGTCATCTGCGCCCTCTTCAATCATTTGTTGAATCTGAGCATATGAGCCAGTTAAATCATATAGAGTAGCCATTATGTGTCCTCCCGTGTTATATTTTTAATAAATTGTGATAAACTATGAGTGTGTGCTGTCGAGCGTCCGTTGGTAGCGGGCGTTTTTATTCATTTCTAAACTCATCTAACTTCTGATTCGCTTCCCCTAAATCTTCTTCTAATGTTTCTATTTTCTGTTTCATATCTTCATAGTCGCGTTTATCAACCATTACATATTTATCTAAATCGACTTCAACTGATAAATAATTACGGCCAACACGCTGATACTCTTCAAATTTAAAATCAAAATCGTTACTTTCTTCTTCTGAGTTTATATACAATTCAACTTCTGCAGATGGATTGAATTCGAGCAATTCGATAATCAAATCTCTTACTTCCATTTTTTCAGCTCCCCTCAATCGTTTGTGTGGATGGATAATTTATTCAATTGATTGATGATATTCTTCCGCTTCAACTGCTGCATCATCGACTTTTGCATAAAATCCCTCCGTGAACGCTTTGACCTCTTCCACAGTATCGATGACTCCCATAACGCGTTGCTGCCTTAACTTGTATTCCTTTTGCTTTTCTATCAATGACAATTCCTCGAATGGTAGTTCATCAGTTTCCATTGCATTAATAGCAAGATGAGTAAGATATTCATTTTCATCTGATTGGAATTCTTCAAGATGCTCAATCAGTTTGTTCCGTTCATCCACAATTCTTTCTTCGATTTCGGGGAATTCTAGCGCTTCTTCCATGTTTACCAATGTTTCAATCTTTTGGAAGGATGCAGATTTTTCGTTGTAAAATGTTTTATATTCGTTATGACCAACAAGCACTTGTACCTCTTCAACCTTGTCTTGGTAATATCTGATTGAAACTACCTCAAATTTTCTACCTAAAATATTTAATCTAGCTTTCATTCTTCTTCCTCCTCTTCATTTTCGTGGCACTCTTCGCATAGTAAATCTTCGAATAGTGGATCTCCTGCGTAAACAACGACTTCACATCTGCGGCAACAATAAGCAATCATTCCCCCGCTACTCTCCTTTCTGCATTACCTTCCGATAATAGAATGCTAGACAAGCAAGCCATATCGCAAAAAGCATTGCCGGCATGTTCTACGTATTCTTCACCTTCGTATATTCCTACTCCACAACAGTTGCATTTATAGAATTGTATCGGCTCCGGTTCGGGATATCCTGTACTCATCGTGTGGACGATTGACGGATGTTCCATATCATTCACCCCACAATCCCGAAGTGTTTTAGTAACACATACACAAGCCAACCCAGTCCACCTAATGTAAGAACTACAATCAAAATGTTGAAAGCAAACGCAATCCACACCATACGACCTACTCGTTTAAAATCACGGTCAAAGTTCTTCATATCATTCACCTACACTTTCAAAATCGTAAATTGCGTTTGTATCGTCGATGATTGGTAGCATACGAATTTCACTATCCGTTAAATCTGCGTGCGCTTTTCCATCTTCAAATAATTTAGTTAGGTTGTTTTCTGTATCGAGAACAGAATCAATTTGGTAATTCATTTTCATATGATGTCTGTCGCCTTTTGGGAAAGTTACAATTTGACCTGCAGCCCAATCATCCGGCTGAACAGCTTCCATAAACTCCTGTGGAATATCAATCTTCAATGCTTTACATAGAGATACGACTTCACCTAAAGGCTCGTTGAATACTTCGTTCGGATGACAGCATGCAACAGCTTTCTTTCTGGTGTATCCAGTCCCCACCCCTATCAAAGTACAAGTCGTGGTAAGTTTCGCTAAATCATGAGCGAATTTGGCATCGCACAATAATTGGTCGCCCTTCTTACTTTCAATGATGTAACCGTCAAGATCCTTATTCTTCAACCCCTCCGCAAACTCCCTAGCCCGCTGAATCAGTTCGGCGCGTTGTTGGTTGGGGGATTTCTGTTTAAAATAATATTCAGATGGACTAACGATGCCGAGTTGCTTTTTGACTTCATCCATAGTGCCTACTACTTCGAAGATTTCTACTACATATTCACCTGCCCAAAAATCAACACGCATCGATCCTTTTCTACCATCTAAATAACTTACTTCGTTTAGAATTTCGTAGAAAACATTACTTTTCGTATGCACAGGACCACCAAGATTTTGAAAGCGTACATAGTCACCTTTCATCTGCTTTCGTTCAACCTTACGAAGCAACTTACCTTCATGTTCAACCTTTTCAGCTCCAACATCTTTGGAAGGAATCTCCCGAGCAACATATTTCGTAACAGTCCCCTCATCCAATCGAGATTTAACTTCTGCCATAACTTTGTTCATAACAGTCACTAGTTCAGTGCCGGATAATTCGCTAAGATTTTTCATTTCATTTCCACCTTCCGTTTTTTATTAGCCTGGAATCGTTCGATTGCCGTCCACACATAACCAGTGATTGATAGTGCCGTGACGAATGCTACGTAGAGCCAGAAGAGTCCCCAGTCTGTCATTGGACTTGTCCTTTATCGAACAACTCTTCTATGGTCATCCCTAACCTTTCCGATATCGTGAAAGCCTCCGGTAAAGTGAATGCTGCCTTGCCGCTTTCTTTTAATTGGTATGTGATTGGATTAATGTGAAGCAACTCGGCCATATCCTTTTGTCGTAACCTGTTTTCGCGTCTTGTGACGTATAGAATGTGGTGCATATACAACTCCCTCCCCCAACTACACTTTTTCCGTTACCTTTCTCTTAATCCGAAAAAACTCGGATTCGTTGCCGAAAAAAATATCATTCGCGTTAACGTTGTATAAGTTTTCGATTTTCACCAACAACGATCTTGGTATATTAGATGAATCTCTCTCGTACTTCGACAAGGTATCTTTGTTTACACTTAACTGTTTTGACGAGGCCACTAGAGTCATTCCTGCATTTACTCTGGCAGCGCGTAGGGTCATTTTCATTACCACAATCTCACTCCCTTCCGGTTGATTAACTTCATATTATCCGAGATTATTCGGAATGTCAAACGAATATAACCGGATTTGTCATATTTCCTCCGAGAATAAACGGAATTTATATTGCATATAATGAAGAGATGTATTATGATAGTTTTAGATAGTTCGGAAAACGGGGAGGAAAGTTCAGTGATTGATAGAGACTTGCCATTAAAAAAAGAAATTGCGAACAATATAAAAGCACTTATGAAATTAAACGATATTAAAAACCAAATAAAACTTAGTGAGATTTCAGGGATATCAAAAAGCACATTATCAGATTACTTAAGGTTAAAAACTTTAATAAATCCAGGGAATGTCGAAAAACTAGCAAGTGCATTTAATGTTGAAAAGTCGGATATTGATCCATCGTTCGCGTCTTCTAGTAGAGGGAAACAAACGGAAACAATTGCCGCGCATATAGATGAGGATTTAACAGAAGAGGAAATGGAAGAGGTAAGAAAATACATCGAGTTCATCAAATCACAACGAGAATGAGGCGATATCATGAGATACGAGTCACTTGTTTCGGAGTATCCCCAATTGTTTATCTTAGAGGTTAAGGATATTCCGAAGGGACTTGCGGGACTTTATACAGATAACATGATTCTCATAGACAAACATAGAGGTAGGTATGAAAAACACTGTATATTAGCTGAGGAAATCGGACACCACGAGACAACTTATGGAGATATTACAAATCTGAAGAATGTGAGAGAGCGAAAATTGGAGTTGGTCGCCAGAAGATGGGGGTACGAAAAAATAGTTTCCCTAGATAAATTGATTGAGTGCTTCGAAATGGGTTATAAATCGTTGGAAGAGGTATGTACTCATCTCGAAATCACCGCATCATATTTAAAAAAATCTGTAGATCATTACTCTTCTCGTCACGGCATTTCAATTCACCACAATGGATATCGAATCGGATTCGACCCCCTATATATTCGAAGGGTATAATTTTTTTGCTATTTAACCAAACGTACGTGCCTACATTAAGGAGGTGATTGAAGATAGCGTAACAAGGGCGTGGCTTTTTTATCAGAAAGGAAGGGAAATGCATGGCCGTATACAAAGACAAAGAACGAGGAACATGGTATTTCGTAACTCGGGTAAAACAGCTAGACGGGAAGATGAAGCAAGTGAAGCGTAGAGGTTTCAAGACAAAGAAAGAAGCGCAAATAGCGGAAGCAGAGACCCTCACAACGGTCGCTACAGTTGATAGTCTAACATTGGGTGTAATCGCTAACGAATACCTCGAATGGTACACAGCGCGACGTAAAGAGTCATCTGCAAATAAACTAAAAAGCATCCTTTCACTTCACATAGTCCCCAAGTTCGGAAAAATGAAGATTGAAAGCATACGGGCATCACATGTTATGGAGTACCAAACAGAGCTAATAAAGAAATACTCACCAAATCATGTAAAGAAAATACACGCAATGTTATCATCAGTCTTCAATTTCGCGATAAGGATGGATTATGTAAAAGAAAATCCAGCAAGAGTTGCAGGAGTATCAGGAATGGATGCCCCAAAACATATTGATTATTGGATATTAGATGAGTTTAAAAGTTTTATCAGTCATGTAGACGATCTATTTTATCGAACTTTATTCATGACGTTATATTATAGTGGGTTGAGACGAGGAGAAATACTGGCGTTGACGTGGGCCGACATCGATTTCGATACTAATACAATTAATGTCGATAAAAGTGTATTGCATAAAAAAGTGACAACACCTAAAACTGATGCATCTACAAGGAAACTCATGATGCCTTCACACGTGATGAGATTATTACTACTATTGAAAAGAGATGCTGCACCAATGAACCTCTCCCATGTAGTCTTTGGAGAAATTCATGACAACATCTCAAATACAACTCTTGCTAGGCATTACGAAAAATACATTAAACTTTCGGGCGTCAAGAGAATCCGTCTACACGACTTCCGTCATTCACACGCATCCTATTTAATCAATAAAGGTTATCTCATATCTATAGTTTCGAAACGATTAGGGCATAGTAATCCTTCGACCACTTTAAATGTGTATAGCCACCTATACCCATCAACCGAAGCCGAAGCTATTGAATCAATGGAAAATGATTTCGAAACAGCTAAAATACTAAAAATGTTACCATAATGTTACCATGCCCCCGCCAACCCTTGCTACCACTACCCAAAGGCAGACGTTAATTAGTCTGAACCTTCTTCTTTGGGCTTACACTTCTGTATGAATAAATCGGTTTCTTCGGTTCCGATGCATATTTTATCAGGGAAGAGTGCTTGCAATTTCATCACCATTTCCTTGCCAATCCCTTCCCCGCGGAAGGATGGATTGACGGAAAGATGCTGTAATGTATAGACGTCTTCGCCTAATTCAATGCCAATCAGACCGATGAAATCCTCATCCTTTTTCACAAGATATAACTGCCAACTATCATCTGTTTCGTATTGGTAAATTGTTTCCTGCAATTTCTTCACAGTTTTGTCGCCGGGCATGTATGAAAGCAGGCCCATCGCAATTTTTTCATAGGTTTTCTTATAACGTAAAAGTATCAATTGAATCCCTTCTTTTCTGAAAATCCTTTGTCCACCATAATAGTAGGGCTAACACATTTTCTAAGTATGACAGTGCCATTATCTTGGATCGATGATTGGCATGATGAACTTCCAGTATACCGCTCCCCACATAATAGCTGCAACTACTATAAAGATAAACAGGAGGATGTTACGCTTTCTCAAATCCTCTCCTCCCGTCTCACAAGTTGCAATGGGATATCAAGTCTCACAACGTCTTCGTAGGACTCTCTACGGACGACAAGCTGATGTTCTCCATTTTCACAGAACACAACTGCTGGTTTCGGAAGTCGGTTGTAATTGCTGGCCATTGAATAGCCGTAAGCACCGGTACAGAAAACAGCAATGATATCGCCTTCAGTTGGATGTGCAAGATAAGCCTCTTCAATTAGCTTATCCCCCGACTCACAACATTTCCCGGCTATTGTAACCACGTTGTCGTGAGGCTCGTCCATACGGTTTGCTGAAACTGCCGTATATTTCGCACCGTATAACGCCGGGCGAATATTATCCGACATTCCACCATCAACCGCAATATATGTACGAACACCCGGTACTTTTTTTGAACTTCCTGCAGTATATAGCGTCGTCCCTGCATCTCCAACGAGCGACCTGCCTGGCTCAATCCAAATTTCTGGAACCGGATAATTATGTTTGCGGGTCATCGACAGAACAACTGTCGCCATCTCTTCAATATAAGCAGATGGATCCAGTGGTTTGTCTTCCTCCGTATAACGAATGCCAAACCCTCCGCCCAAGTTCAGAACGGGGCAAATAAACCCATAGTCCTCGCGCCAAGATATCATTCTGGACATAAGTGCTTCTGCCGCTAAACGGAATGCATCTGTTTCGAATATTTGGGAACCAATATGACAATGCATGCCTAGTAATTTGATATAAGGATGATCATACAATTGAAGAAAGGCTTCATCCGTCTGGCCATTTTTCAAATCGAATCCGAACTTCGAGTCTTCCTGACCTGTCGTGATGTAATCATGTGTTGATGCTTCCACTCCCGGTGTCACCCGGATAAGCACATTCATGGATTCTTTTCGAGATTCTGCGATTTCCTTCACCAATGCGATTTCGGAAAAATTATCGATAACGATACAGCCTATTTTTTCATCGAAAGCATATTGTAATTCGGTGAAGCTTTTATTGTTGCCGTGAAAATGAATGCGATGTCGCGGGAAACCCGCAGAGACGGCTGTAAACAATTCCCCTCCAGAAACGACATCAAGAGAAAGACCTTGTTGTTCTGCAACTTCGTAAATAGCAATGGACGAGAATGCTTTACTCGCATAAGCGACTTGTGCACGAATCCCAACATTTTCGAATGTTTTCTTAAAGGCGTCCGCCCGTTCACGAAACAAGGCAATATCATAAACGATAAGCGGGGTTCCATAAGTATGTGCAAGATTAACCGTATCAACGCCGCCAATTGTCAAATGCCCCTTGTCGTTGACTGATTGTGTTCCATATAAATGCATTTGCCTTCCCCTCCCGAATCAGATAACTAAAACTTTATCATATTAGGAAGGGTAGAGGCAATGATCTAGGAAGTACGGTCACGGTTAGGCGAGTCCGTTATGAACGGCCGAGGTTCATCGGCAGTCATCGGAAACCTGATAATAACACGCAGCATAGCTTTTGGAAAAAACGGGACAGCAGGCCATAGATAGGGTACTCCCATTGGCTTTAAAGCACATAAATAGTAGAAAAGCACTGCTACTGACAAGAAAAAACCTGGTGCTCCTAAAAGGGCTGTTGATAACAGAATGCAAACCCTGAAAATCTTCGTCGTAAGGCTTAATTCATACGAAGGAATAGAGAAGGTGAAAATAGCGCTTACCGCTACATACAAGACGACTTCCGGGGTGAAAAGCCCTACGTCGATTGCTACTTGCCCAATGACGATGGCTGCAACGAGTCCCATAGCGGTCGACATTGGGGTTGGCGTATGAATAGCCGCCATACGCAGCACTTCTATTCCGCCATCTGCAATCAGAAGCTGAATGAGTAACGGTATTTCTCCGATATCATTTGGCCCGATATAACTGAGAAAGTCCGGTAAATAGTGCTGATGTGTCGCGAGTAGGTACCAAAAAGGTAAAAGAACAAGACTCATGACTGCTGCAAATAGACGCATCAATCTAATGATTGTTCCACTGAGCGGGGCCTGTCGAAATTCTTCTGCATGTTGAAGGTGATGAAATAACGGAGCCGGTACTAAGATTACCGAGGGGGATGTATCGACGATGATGGCGACATGCCCTTCCAGCAAATGTGCTGCACATATATCAGGACGCTCTGTGAATCGAACGAACGGCATTGGATGAAAACGCTGTTTAAACAAAAATTCTTCTAGCGATTTATCCGTCATTGTCAGACCATCGTGGTGGATGCTATCCAATCTCTCTCGAATATAAGAAAGATGCTCCTCACTAGCTGCCCCTTGCATATAGGTAATCGCTACATCTGTTTTTCCATTCATCGATACCTTATGCATTTCGAATCGTAAATCTTCTGTGCGAAGCCGTCTTCTTACAAGTGCACTATTTGTGATAAGGTTTTCCGTAAATCCATCCCTTGAACCCCTGACGACTTTTTCATTATCTGGTTCTTCAGGTTGTCTTCCCGGGTAATTGCGGATATCAATTGTAAACACGTAGCCCTCAGGCGTGATGAATGCCGCTTGTCCGCTTAATATTGCGGTAAGTAATTCGTCGGCGTCTTTTACATTTGAAACAGCATGATACGGGAAAAAGGAGAGGAACCTTTCCCCCCCATCACTTAGCTCTTCCGCACTTTCATTTCTCCCTTGCATTTCCGTTAATAAAGTTGTAATAGAATCACTGTCAATAAGTCCGTTAATATAAAGCAACAGGGCAGGCATATCCCAAAGATGCAATGACCTGACAGTAGCATCGAAAGTTTTGTCCTTACCGAAACGGGTATAGAACCACTCTTCCCCTTCATTCATCGATTGGAATAGCTTTTCCATTGGTTTAATCCGTCCTCACTTTTAGCATAATCTCTTCCGCGTCAACGCCCATCCAGGATTTCAATTGGGCTAATATTTTCTTTTCAAGCCGCGACACTTGTACCTGTGATATGCCAATCCGTTCAGCAATATCACTTTGCGTACAGTCCAAATAGTAACGCATATAAATAATTGTTTGATCCCTTTTATTCAGTTTGGAAATTACATCACGAAGCGGAATATGGTCGAACACTCTTTCGGATCTATCATCTCGCAATTGATCCATCAGCGTTAAGCTATCCCCTTCACTTTCATATAACTGTTCATGAAGTGATGCAGGGTCACGTAAAGCGTCAGACGCCAGGACAATATCATCAACGGTGACTTCTAGGACTGCAGCGACCTCTGATATCGATGGCGATTTACCATGCAATTTAATATAATCGTCGGTTGCATGGCGGATTTTGAAACTTAGTTCGCGAATGGACCGGCTCACTTTCACCATTCCATCATCTCTGAGAAAACGCTGGATTTCTCCGACAATCATAGGAACCGCATAGGTAGAAAACTTCACTTCATACGATAAATCAAATTTATCGATCGATTTCATAAGACCAATACAACCAATTTGGAACAAATCCTCGGGATCTGCCCCGCGAGAAGAAAACCGCTGGACGATGGACCAGACTAGCCGTGTATTCCCTTCCACCATCATTCTTCTCGCTTCTTTATCACCTTCCTGTGAAATTTTTATGAGTTCCCTCATCTTTTCCTGGGTCAACAATGCGGGTTTCACTTCAACGGATGCGTCCATGGGTCACCTCATTCTGCTTGCTTCCGGGATCGGAGAAAACGTTTTCTCGAACTTTACGGCTGTTCCACTTCCTAATACAGATTCGACAGAAACACTGTCGGCGAAACTTTCCATTATCGTAAATCCCATACCCGATCGTTCCATGAATGGTCTCGTGGTAAACATCGGTTCCATCGCCTGTTCTACATCAAAAATACCCATGCCTTCATCGCGAACCGTCATTGTAACTTTACTTTCTTCAATTACAGCATGGACGGTGACAATACTTTTCCCATCGCATTCGTAGCCATGAATGATCGCATTCGTCACAGCTTCCGACACAATTGTCTTAAACTCTGAAATTTCTTCAATAGTCGGGTCAAGCGGCGTTATGAAACAGGTCATTGCCATCCTTGCCAGTGCTTCGTTTTCCTCAATTGCGACGAATGATAACGTCATTTCATTGTTCATGTAAAACCCCTCCTATTTCCCCGATCGCAATATCGACCGTGCAATGCCTTATATTTGGTCCAAGACCGGAAAAAGTGAATATCTTCTCCATTGTCGTGGACGGATTCAAAATAAGCGTTTCCCCTTCCAAAGGCGCTAAATCACGCATCCTTCCAAGAATCAGCCCGATTCCTGCGCTATCCATGAATCCAAGCCCCGACAAATTCCAAATAATTGCCCGAACTTGTCCGCTGTAAATAGATGAAGAGATGTGGGACCGGATTCGATTTGCCTCATGATTGTCCAATTCCCCATGCAGTGTTGCAATTAAAATCCCATTGTCAATAATTTCGATGTCAGCCATGCTGAACCCCCTCCTTACTTGCGAATTATTCCACATCGGAAGGACGAAATCCTTTCACCTGACAGAACTAGTCATAGTCAGCGCAAAGTTCTTACGTTTCGACATTGCCCACTTCTGATAAAAGTATGTACGTTTTCCAAACGTTTTACACACTCGCTGAAAAAAATTGTAGATTTGATGGGTTGGGGTGAGAATATGGTCGGTTGGAGTGGGGTTATGGTCGTTGTGCGGGGATATGAGCGGTTGGGTGGCGGGTATGATCGAGCGGGTCGCGCGGGGATACGATCGGTTGAGCGGCGGGTATGAGCGGTGTGCGTGGGGATATGAGCGGTTGGGCGGCGGGTATGAGCGGTGTGCGTGGGGATATGAGCGGTTGGGCGGCGGATGCGATCGGTGTGCGTGGGGATATGAGCGGTTGGGTGGCGGGTATGAGCGGAGTGCGTGAGGATATGAGCGGTTAAACCGCGGTTCTCTAATTTAAAAAAGCTATCCTATCACCCCGATTTCATATCGGTGACAGGATAGCTTTACTCTTTAATTAATCTTAATTCGTAATCATTTCACCTATGAGGCGCGGACTTTCCACTGCTTCTTTTCCTATGGATATATGTTTCTGAATCAGTTTCATGGATTGCTCTACATTTTCAGTATTCGAATGGATAATGGCAAGTGCTTCTCCTTCTTGCACAGCATCTCCGATTTTTTTAGTCAGCACAATACCGACAGCAAGATCGATTTCATCATCTTTTGTAGCTCTGCCCGCTCCTAACAACATTGCAGCAACACCAATATCATCTGCTTCCATCTTCGTTACATACCCCGATGACAGTGCCGGTACTTCGATTTGGTATTTCGCTGTTGGCAATAGCGATGTATCATGGATGATTGCCCCATTGCCGCCTTGCGCTTCGATCAGTTTACCAAACAATTCAAGTGCTGAACCATCAGCAATAACTGCTTTTAGCAGGTCACGAGCTTCATCGACTGAATCCGCTTTTCCGCCTACGACAATCATTTTGCTGCCAAGAACAAGACATAGTTCCGTCAAATCTTCTGGACCATTCCCTTTTAGCGTCTCAATCGCTTCAATCACTTCAAGCGAGTTTCCAATTGCAAATCCTAAAGGCTGGCTCATATCAGAAATGACCGCCTGTGTATTTCTACCTACTTGTTTACCGATTGCCACCATCGAATGTGCTAGTGCCCTTGCATCTGCTTCTGTTTTCATGAACGCACCATCGCCCGTTTTTACATCGAGAACAATCGCATCTGCGCCTGCAGCAATTTTCTTGCTCATAATCGAACTGGCAATGAGCGGGATACTATCAACAGTAGCCGTCACATCGCGCAAAGAGTAGAGTTTTTTATCGGCAGGTGTTAAGTTTCCACTTTGACCAATGACTGCTAATTTTAAATCATTCACTTGCTTCACAAACTGCTCTTCAGTCAATTCGATATGGAACCCTTCAATAGCCTCGAGCTTGTCGAGTGTCCCTCCGGTATGGCCAAGCCCCCTGCCACTCATTTTCGCGACAGGAACGCCGCACGCCGCGACGAGAGGAACTAGGATTAATGTCGTCGTATCTCCAACTCCGCCTGTTGAATGTTTATCAACTTTAATGCCTTCGATTGCGGATAAGTCGATCTGATCGCCAGATTCGACCATCGCCATCGTCAAATATCCCTGTTCTTCAGCAGTCATTCCTTTGAAATAGATTGCCATAAGAAACGCACTCGCTTGATAATCAGGAATCGATCCATCTGTATAACCGTTCACGAAAAACGTAATTTCTTCTTTCGTTAGTGCCTCACCGTTGCGTTTTTTCTCAATTACATCGACCATTCTAAACAACTTCATCACACCTTTTCTGCTAATAAATTCAAGAAACTCTTACCGAATTCAGGCATTTTAACATTGAAATTTTCTGCAATTGTAGCGCCAATATCTGAAAATGTTTCATTCTGAGGCATTTCGCCGCCACTTTTAAAAGAAGGCGAATAAACAAGGAGGGGAACATATTCCCGCGTATGATCCGTTCCTTCGTGTACGGGGTCATTGCCATGATCCGCTGTAAGGATCAACAAATCATCTTCACGCAATTCACCCATGATTTCTTCAAGCCTTACATCAAATTCTTGGAGGGCATTGCCATAACCAAGCGGATCTCTCCGATGCCCAAATAACGCATCAAAATCGACCAGATTTGTAAAGCTAAGGCCTGTGAAATCTTTTTTCATAACAGCTAATAGTTTGTCGACACCATCCATATTACTTACAGTCCGAACTGATTCTGTTATTCCTTCACCATTGTAAATGTCAGCAATTTTGCCGATGGCGATAACCTCATAACCTGCATCCGCCATCTCATTCATCACTGTACGGCCGAATGGTTTCAGTGCATAGTCATGGCGGTTTGTTGTCCGTGTGAAGTTGCCTGGTTCGCCAACGAACGGACGTGCAATGACACGGCCGACTAAAAACTCCGGTTTCATCGTTAGCTCACGGGCAATTTCACAGATCCGGTATTGTTCCTCAATTGGAATGATGCCCTCATGCGCGGCGATTTGTAAAACGGGATCCGCGGACGTATAGACGATAATAGCCCCCGTCTCCATATGTTCTTGACCAAGTTCATCAAGAATTGCAGTACCGCTGGCCGGTTTATTGCCAATCACTTTACGACCAATGCGCTGTTCCAATTCTTCAATCAGTTGTTGCGGGAAACCGTTTGGATAGACTTTGAAAGGCTTGTCAATATTAAGACCCATTATTTCCCAATGCCCTGTCATCGTATCTTTCCCAACGGAAGCTTCCTGCATTTTGCCAAACAACGCCGATGGCTCATCCGCAATCGCAATCCCCTTGATTTCATTAATATTAGAGAGGCCTAGTTTGCCCATGTTCGGCATATGCAGACCTCCCATTGCTTCGCCGATATGCCCCAGTGTATGTGCACCTTCATCGCCAAAAATAGAAGCATCTGGTGATTCTCCGATGCCCACAGAGTCGAGCACGATTAGATGGACGCGTTTAAATTGTTCTTTTCCCATAAGTTAATCCTCCTTAAGAATAAGCATTTCTGTAGAATTCTATGCTCTTGGATGAAACTTTACATAGACCTCTTTCAACCTTGAACGGCTGACGTGTGTATAAATTTGGGTTGTAGAAATATCTGCATGACCAAGCATTTCCTGTACTGCGCGGAGATCTGCCCCGTTCTCAATAAGGTGGGTAGCGAAAGTATGACGCAATATATGAGGTGTCAGCTCTTTTTGTATACCCGCATTCAACGCATGTCCCTTCAACAGTTTCCAACATCCCTGTCTTGTTAGCCTTGTACCCCTCATATTGACAAATAATGCTTCAGCACCTTTTTGTTTTGCGATGAAACTCGGTCGCGCTTCCTCAATGTAGCGTTTACACGCCTCAATCGACTTCCCGCCAAGAGGGATAATCCTCTCTTTTCCACCTTTTCCGAATACACGTACGAATCCCATTGAAAGGTGGATATCATCCATATCAAGCCCAATCAGTTCACTTACACGCATACCTGTCCCGTATAAAATTTCAAGTAACGCATGATCCCTAACACCCTGCGGTTTCGAGCGATCCGGAATCTCAATCAGTCTGTCTACTTCATCCATCGATAAAACACGTGGTAATTTTTGTTCAAGTTTCGGCAATTCCAAATGGACAGTTGGATCTTGGGTCGTTACTTTTTCCCGAAGAAGAAACTGATGAAACGAACGGATTGATGAAATATGTCTAGACACTGTCCTGGCCGATTTCCCGCCTTCTTTCAACCGTTGTAAATGGCTCACTATGGCAGGGCGATCAACATCATCTATCGTTTCATAACCTTCTTGTTTCATATAGTCCATATATTCCTCGAGATCCCTCTTGTATGAAATGAGTGTGTTTCCCGACAGCTGCCGCTCCACTTTTAAAAAATGCAGGTAGTCTTCAAGTGCAAATCGTACATCTTTCATAACAAACGGGTGGCAGCCAAAAAGTTTGCATCAGTTTTCAATTGGAACAAACCCCTTCCCCCTCTCGGTAATCGCAGGTTTGCAGTCAACGACAAAAGGGACAGCATTATGCCATCCCTTTTTTCATTCTTCACTATCATCCGCATCGGATTTACATCTTTTGCAAATACCGTGAAACGTCAACCAATGGTCTTTAATAGCGAATTCAAAGCGGCTTTCAACAATCTTTTCGACATCGCCGAGAAGATCCTCTTGAATTTCATCCACCGCTCCACATTCGATACATATTAGATGATGATGAAAATGGGCAGCGCCTTCCTGCCGCAGATCATATCTCGATACACCGTCACCAAAGTTAATTTTATCGACTACTTTAAGATCTGTCAGCAATTCCAGCGTGCGATACACTGTAGCAAGCCCGATTTCCGGTGCTTTCTCTTTGACTAGCAAAAATACATCTTCAGCACTCAGATGATCTTCCTCATGCTCAAGGAGGACCAAAACCGTCGCTTCGCGCTGAGGTGTCAGCTTGTAGCTGGCCCCATGCAATTGTTTTTTTATCCGATCGATTCGGCTCTCCATACGACGCCCCCCTCAAACTATCTCCATTATAACAAATGGGCTTTCCTTATGACAACAGAAAGGGAGCGAGTTGTTAATTAGAGGGGAAAATATTCTAGTTTAGAATGAATTGAAAGACGATAATTTCGATCGCAAGTACTGCAGTTGCCATTCCGATAATCGCGGGTAATGCACGTGTGTTGGATCGCTTTCCGAGTGTCGTACGCATAAAGTAAGGCGGGCTTAGAACGGCGCAATACACAAGAAACAAAAAACAAATTAAAAACTGAAACGGAAACCACCAAATTGAATAAGCCATCATTTTCGTACCTGAAGCCAGTAAATAGGAAGAGGACAAGCCGAAAAGAACACATTTCACGGCACCAAAAAATAACACGGCAAACTGTGTTCTTCTATACATCGCAAGCGCGTATGCCAGAACGAAAAACAAGACTGCAGTACCTACAGGTCTAATATAACCTGCATCATGTCCCAGAACGACTCGCGCATCGTAAAATGTCACTATCCTCTCTACCGAAGTCGCAGGCATCTCACGGAACAAGAGAGCTCCTCCAATATAACCGATTGCCAGAATGACGAATAAATGGATGAACGATAAAGAACGGACCATAGCTGCACCTCCGCATAGTTTATTTAACATATGCTTGTCCGCTCCAAATTAGGTCACTTTGTTAAAAGGTTTTTTGCATAGAGTACAGCGAATGCGGTTTTTGCATCGTAAATTTCCCCCGACACAACCATTTTTTCGGCCTCTTCAAGCGTCACTTCTAACAATTCTATGAATTCATCTTCATCTCCTGCAGCAGGATTTTCGATTTTATAAAGATCTTGTGCTAAATACATATGAATTACTTCATCTGCAAAACCAGGCGATGTAGCAAAAGATTGAATATAAGTGAATTCTTTCGCACCATACCCCGTTTCCTCTTCTAGCTCACGGACCGCTGTCACTTCAGGTGCCTCTCCGGGATCAATCTTGCCTGCTGGTATTTCGATGAGTGTACGTTCCAGCGCTTTTCTATATTGTTCAACAAGAACAATTTTTCCGTCAGCAGTAACCGGAATGATCGAAACCGCCCCCGGATGTTTGATTAATTCACGTGTCGCTTTCTTGCCATCCGGCAACTCCACTTCCTCAACTCGCAGTGTAATGACCTTTCCTTCATAAAGCGTTTCACCTGAAATGGTCTTTTCTTCGTATTTATCCAATCTATTCAACCCTTTCTTCTAGAATTTCCTATGACGACATTGTACCATGAACAAAAGCGCAGGGCGCCTGCATAAATGCGACAGGCATAAGACGGATCGGCGACGCGGCGTTTTTTGCTGCATAGCCGGGCTGACTTATGACCCGAGCATTTGGCGCCCGGAGTCTAGACGTGAAATCTCTATGTAATAACATATCCACGTACGAGATTTTATAATTGACTAGACGAGAACAAAACAGGGGGTGCTTTCATGGAGAAAAGAGAGTTAGGGAAAAGCGGGATTTACGTTTCTGAAATCGGACTAGGCTGCATGTCGCTACCGAATGATTTAGCTGAATCGAAAAATATCATCGATGCCGCAATCCACGCGGGCATTAATTACTTTGATACAGCTGATTTATATGACAACGGCAGAAACGAAGAACTGTTAGGCTTCGCACTGAAGGGGAAACGGAATGATATAATCCTCGCAACGAAAGCGGGCAACAAAATGAACCCGGACGGTGAGGGATGGACATGGGATTCTTCAAAAGCGCATATTATGGAAGCCGTCAAAAAAAGTCTAACACGCCTCGATACAGATTATATCGATGTTTATCAGCTTCATGGCGGAACAATGGAGGACAAAGTGGAGGAAACCATCGATGCATTTGAAAGCTTAAAAAAAGATGGTCTAATCCGTCAATATGGTATTTCTTCGATTCGTCCAACTGTTATTAAGCGATTCTTGGACACTAGTTCGGCTGTCTCTGTCATGATGCAATACAATCTGCTTGACCGACGACCGGAAGAATGGTTTCCAATGATTAACGATTCAGGGGCTTCTGTCATTACGCGTGGAACGATTGCTAAAGGATTTTTAACTTCGGAAGGTTTGTCGAGAGTTGAAAAAGCGAATGGATTTGTCGAGTATGATGCAGGGGAGCTAAAACACACAGTCAAAGCACTCAATGAGGTAGCGGATAACTTGCATTCAGCAGCTATCGCTTTTGTCCTTCGCGAAAAAACCGTCGCTTCTGCTTTAGTTGGTGCAAGTTCATCAGAACAACTCCTTGATTCGATTATTGCATATGAAAATAAAATAGATAGTAGCGTAATCGATGAGCTACGAAATATCACAAAAATGCATAGTTACAAAGAACATCGTCTGTAATAATGCCGACTAAAAAATACCCAAACAATAGACCAAGCGAAATATTGCTTGGTCTATTGTTTTTATTAAACTAAAATACTCTCTACTTCAACAAGGTTTTATATACGAAACCAAACTACTTCATATCTATATAGAACAAACCAAGGGTCAATTGCAACCACATAGCCAAGTTGTACTTGCAATTCTTATCTGTCAAATGAATCTGGCATATACGAATGCCTTTTAGGAGGTCACTTAAAAAACCTAATACTTGGAAATAATTAAAATTCCTCCTAATACCGCTACGGCGCTTTGTGGATGTCCTATGTGAGAAAGAGCATTTCATTAGCTGTGATGAAATCTGCAACCTGGAGTGCGTCTTTCTTGTCTATAATTAATATCAACTAGTAATCACCTTATAATCTCGGTATATACATCTCAAAATCACATTTCTCTCTTTAACGAACATTCTAGCGCGGGCGCGGCAAATGCATCCCCAAAGCGTCAAGTGTTCTACAATCCCCTCTCATATTTACAACTCTCTCATTAGTGAGTTCCACAGCAGATTCAATGGGATTCTTTATTTCAACATATCTACGTTTAACTTCTCATTAATTTGTTCTAAATGGTGTATATCATGTTTAAGAAATGTTTTTATAAAACTTTCTCCTGAGAATTGCCGCTTACTGTTTCCTACCGTAAATCTAATGTCGCTATCTATCTTCAACATGCTTTCAATTAGTTCTTGTCGTGTATTTATAAAACTATTGATGATAGATTCTACTGATTGGTTTGTAAGATACGATATGGCTTCTTTATTATGTTGGTCATGGTCTGGAAATGGCGGTAAACTAGCTCCTTTAGACATTTTGGGAACCATTTTTTCCAAATTGTATTTATCCCAGTAGTATAGATGACCAACAATTTCTCTAATAGACCATCTTCCTTCACGAACAGGTTCAAGAAGTAGCGAATTATGTACTTCTTTTAAAATCGAAATTTCATCAATTGTTTTTTCGAAATCCTTAAGTATTTTATCCATCTTTACCTCCTTATGAAATTTTATATACTGTTGACCATATAATTACATACCAGTTTCACACAATAAAGGCGTATATGGACTTTCCCACTTTTAAATCCATCCCTTCTCCTCAGCTGTTTTGATCGCTTCGATTTTATTTTTTGATTCCAACTTTTGAAGTATTTCGGACATATAGTTTCGAACCGTTCCCGCGGATAAAAATAATTGTGCTGAAATTTCTTTTGATGTTTTACCTTCTTTAGCTAGTTTTAAAACGTCTTGTTCGCGCCCTGTAAGCGGGTTATCCTCATGATATGTATTGATGATTAGTTCAGAAGCAAACTCATGTTTCCCCCTCATTACTCTCCGAATCGATTCCGCAAGGTCATCAATGGATCCATCTTTCAATAGATAGCCGTGGACCCCCGCCTTAACCGCTCGTTCGAAATAACCGGGTCTTGCAAAGGTCGTTAACATGATTACCTTGCAAGAGGAACCGCTCCGCTTTAATTCAGCTGCCACTTCCAAGCCGCTTTTCAAAGGCATTTCAATATCCATTAGACAAATATCAGGTTGCTGATAGCTGATAAGCTTCATCGCTTCTTCACCATTTTCCGCCTGTCCGACGACTTCCATATCCTCTTCAAAATCGAGCAATGCGCCAAGAGCCCCTCTCAGAATCCTTTGATCCTCAGCAATGACAATGCGTATCATAGGACAACCACCTCCTCTTTAACAATTACCGGCACTGCCATCGCAACTGTAGTACCTAATCCCGATTCAATTGAAAGCTTTCCTTCGATGAGTGCCAGCCGCTCTCGCATCCCCGACAATCCATTACCTTCATAATTATTACAGACGCCTACCCCGTCGTCTCTTACGGAAATGGTAAAATCCGCTCTTGTATTCCCGAAGGTTACAAAACAATTTTCCGCTTTGCTATGTTTTACGATATTGGTTACGGCTTCGCGAAGGCACATCCCTAAAATATTTTGCTGTAAAGGCGGGAGACTCGGTAGTTCAGTTTCCTCTTCCATATGAAATTGAATGCCCGCTGCCTTCAATATTTGTTCCATATCCCATAGTTCCTCAGCTATTGTGATTGTTCGCATATCAGAGACGAGCTCCCTCACTTGCTGAAGTGCAGATCGTGCAGTCATTTCGATTTCTTTCGCTTCGGCTGTTACGCGTTCTGGTTGCTTTTCGGCAATTCGTTGAACGAGCTGGCTTTGTAATGTAATCAGCGACAAGGTATGTCCTAACGTATCATGCAAATCCCGGGCGATTCGAACCCTTTCCTCCCGCTTAATGAAATCCTTAATTTGTTCATTGGCCTGGTCCAACTGTTGTTCTAATTCCACCTTCTCACTCATCGAACGTATACCGAATGGAGCTCCGATCATTACGACGAGAAAAGGTAGAAAGAAAAAGAGATCGGACACCGTACCCAGATACGATAAAATCATCACGGTTAAAATAACGGCTGATGCAAAGGATGTCAATGCACGATTAAATTGTTTTTTATTGCTATACCAGCCAATAAAGTTTGATGGGAAAAAACCCATAAATAAATTATATGGATTGTAACCGATACTTAAAATCATAATAATTCCAACTTGTAAAGTTAACCAATAAGAAAAGCTCTTTTTAGCTATTGTATGGTATAACTGCCTATAAGTAAGTAGAAAAAGCAATAATAAGCTATAGCCTATTACTGCCTTAAATCCCGTTTCATTTAGGACATGAATAAGTGGCATGAGTAAATAACATAAGAAAACATATGGGAAAAAGCCATACTTTTTCGGGAAGAACTGAAAATGCCTCATCACTACACCGCTTCCTGTCTCCTTCGTATATACGATGATAATACCATGAATAAAATGAGATAACCTACCAAAATTACAATATTTTTTAATTCCGGCACACCTCCACGGATGATTTCCCATGCCCCATTCCCATAATTATAAGCCGGAAGCCATATACTGATTGCTTGAACCATTTTTGGCAGGACTTCCATCGGCATCCACATTCCTCCTGTTATCGCAAGCAACATATAGAGAACATTGCTGACCCCACTAGCTGTATCTACCCGTTTCATAGTCCCTATCAATACACCAATCCCCAGAAAAGGGAGCGATCCAAGTAAAATCCAACAACCGCACATGATCCATTCAAAAGCGGTAAGTGAAACGCCATTCAACAGCACACCCGCTATAAAAATGACGACAATCGAAAATACATGGACGATAGACTGCCCTATCATTTTCGCGATAGAATACTGCAAACTGGATAACGGGGTTACTTTCATGAATGTCGTCCAACCTTCTGCACGCTCCTGCACCAAACGGATACCCAACGTCATAATCGCACTTCCCATGACACTAAATGTCGTCACAGACATTAAAAAATGGGCATCCCACAGAGCTTTATCAATCATTCCTGTATTGACAACTTTCGTGAAAATGACATAAAAAACAATCGGCATAAACAGTGACCAAAAAATAAAGTACGGATTACGGAACATTCGATACATCTCAGCTTTGCATTGGTTAATAAAAACCGTCATTTACATCGCCTCCTTTTGCACAACCGTCAGCTGCTCAAATGCTTCTTCAAGGCGTCCTTTTTCAATCGCTATATCATGGACAATCAGTTGTTCAGAGAAGATTTTAGATAGGATCGAATCTGTATCACTCGTGATAATGAACGTCCTGTCTCCCTGATCATATACATTGGACACTTGAGGCAATCGCAAAAATATTTCTGTCGAAAATGGACGGTCAGCAACGAACGACACCGACTGTTTTAACAAATTGCCTTTAAGATCTTCCGGCTTCCCATCTGCAACGACCTTGCCTTTGTTAAATAAAATAATTCGACCTGCAACATCATCAGCTTCCTGTAAATAATGCGTGGAGAATATAATGGTTTTCCCATTGGCAGCTAGTTCTTTCACAGTTTCCCAAAACACTTTACGAGCCGATATATCCATCCCAACTGTCGGTTCATCGAAAAATAATAAATCTGGATCTCCCGCAAGTGCCAGAGCGAATCCAACTCTGCGCTTTTGCCCGCCAGACAGCTTGTCGGTTCGCTTGTTTAAATCCGCTTCACTTAGTCCAGTCAAACTAACCAACTTCTCAATAGACAATGGTTTTGGGTAATAGCTTCTGAACAAACGGATAATCTCCTTAACTTTCAAACCATCCATTAGACTGACTTCCTGCAACATAACCCCGATTCTTTCACGGACTTTCTTTTCCTTCGCATCTGAGTTAAAGAGCTTCGATCCTCCAATTGTAGGTTGTAAGAGTCCAAGCATCATTAACATCGTCGTACTTTTCCCAGCTCCATTCGGTCCAAGAATGGCCACGATTTCACCACGCTTAATTGAAAAAGAAACGTTATCAACCGCCTTTTTCCCTTTAAATATCTTTGTCAGCTCTTTTATTTCAACTGTATATTCCACTAATTCACCCCCGCAAGTAGTAGTTTCATTGTATGCCATTCATAAATTTCGTATCAGTAGACTTAGTCATGATTGTAGGGTGACAAATGTCATCTATACACAAAAAAATAGACGGTTCACCATACTGGTGATCGTCTCGTTTTTCTGTCTATAAATTAGAAGTTATCATTCATAATCCGCTCAATTTCTAGAGTGATATTTATTACTCCCCGGTAATTTCTTAATAGCATTCCAGGCTTCAATCGCTTCTTCACGACTTCTCCCTATATTGTTGGGATCCGCAAAATAGTCACGGGTAAATTGATTATATTCAAATTGAGGAGCAATTTCCTTTTGATAGGATGGATCTTTCTTTCGTTGCTCTTCTTCATGCCAAGCTTGGATAACATCACGGTACGTCTTCCCATTATTATTTTTAAAGTAATTTTGAATATAGGTAGAGAAATGAAAGTTAGCATGAATTACTGCCTTGAAAAAGGCTCTTACTTCTTGACTACAACGATGATTTTCGGTAATAACTGTATTCAGACTCAATGTATCTTGTTTCCGGGATTTCGTCTTACTCTTGACATATCTCGATAACTTTTCTATCTCTCCTGTTTGTAGAAATATTTTGATTCTATTTGAGATCTCTACTTTTGAGCCTGATGCACTTATACCATTGTCGCGACAAAATAATTGCAACTCTTCTTTCAGCCAATAAAAATCACCAAATTCTTGAATGCTTATATCCTTTGAAAGGATAGGTCTCAACATTAACACACCCCCGTTTATACTAACCCTCATTATAGAACGAACGTTCCTTGCAATCAATTCTATTTGCTATGAATTCGCTACGGTTCCCCCTCGGAAAGTTCTTCGCTCAGTTTATATAGCTATTCATATTTTCAACTTATATAGAATTCTAAAGAGTAATACCTTGCATCAGAGAGTAAAAGAAAGCACGCTTTAATTATCGCTAAAACGATTGGAATGGCAATTCGTAAAAAAATGATGGATTTATCTTTTGAAGGGAAAATTAAAATTAACTAAATCGAAGCATTTATTGATTCTGTTAATGGACATGTAGCTAGACTACGAGGAATTCTTACTCCACCCTCATTTAATAGCTTCAACAAACCTTTTCGTAATATCCATCGGTCTTGTGATTGCTGTTCCTACAACTGCTGAGTAGGCCCCTAATTCAAACACTCGCTTAAGCTGTTCCGGTGTCCAAATACCACCTTCTGCGATAATAGGAATAGGAAAATCCCTTACTAGCCTTTCAATCAACTTAATATCCGGCAATCTCGTCCCTTGTGTATGTTCTGTATAACCACTAAGTGTTGTTCCTAAGCAATCAAATCCCAATGCATATGCGTCTTTCGCTTCTTCATAAGTTGAGCAATCAGCCATGAACAGTTGATTAGTATATTTCTTACGAATCGCCGGGAAAACTTCGCTTATGATCTTACCATCTGGCCTTATTCTTTTAGTTGCATCTATCGCAATAATGTCCACGCCCTCTTGATTAAGTAGGTCTATCTCTTTTGAAGTCGGTGTGATAAATACTTCAAATCCCTCGTAAACCCTTTTAATAATTCCAATGATCGGTAAATCTACAGTTTTCTTTATCTCTCTTATATCTTCAACACTATTCGCTCTAATTCCCACGGCTCCTCCCTTCATCGCAGCAAATGCCATTCTCCCCATGATAAATGGACTGTACAATGGTTCTTCTGGAAGTGCCTGACACGAAACGATAAGTCCATTTTTTATTGACGTTAAAATTTCTGCTTTAGTTTTCACCTGAACACACCTCCATTAGCTGTACCACCTATTTAAAATAGGCTTTAAATTCATTGGCAAAATGATGCCCCATCAACTTATAGCCTTCTGCATTCGGATGAAGATCGTCGGGTAATAAGTCCGCATGGGATTCACTCAGAATAGCCAAGCCATTCACATAGAATAGTTGATCATCACCATTTTTTCTAAATATCTCTACAATTTCTTGCACTTGTCGTCTCATCTCAACCAGCGTAAAACCAGCTAGATTAGGGGTTTCTTCTCTAAATGCCCCGTATATGGGCGAGCTTAAAACAATTGGTACAGATGTATGTTTTTCGCGAATAATTTTTATAAATCCAATGATATTCGCTTGAAATGTTCGTTCATTGTAACTGTTTGCACCGTATATATTTATTCCCGCACAGAGGGATATGAAGTCAATAGGCGTATCCCTGATCGTTCTTGCAATCATTGGTTCATACTGACATTGCCCGCTGAATCCTAAACAAGTTAAATCCAAATCCAATTCTACTGCAGTGATAGCTGGCCATGTTTTTGAAGGGCTTTCCGCGGCATGGCATTGAGTGATGGAGCTTCCATAGGCAAGCCACTTTTTTCGTAAAGATGAGCAATTGCTCCACTCCGCATCTTTAGTAATATAAACATTCCTTAAGGCAACTTTTTGTTGTTGTGATAAGTAAATTTCAACAAGTTTATTTCTTGTTAAAAGACTATCCACTGTAAAAGACATTTCCTTAGGGCTCACAATTATTGTTTTCACGAATTCCCTATCAATCACAAGGTCGAATTCTAATTCAGTTTCAGACGCCGCAAATTCCAGTTTTATTTTTGATGAATTTGTTACAAATGTTAGTCGAACACCGGCAGGTACTTCCGCTAGTCCGTTCAGTTGATTTGGCGTATAAAAATCCCTTTCTTCGTGAAAAATTCTCCAAGGTACGATGAACTCTCCGCTTTTTTCGAGTGATATAGCGCCTAGCACTGTTTCTGAATTCAATACAATTGGTTTCATTTATACACCGCCTATTCGTTCATTTTAACATGGCATTAGATTTTCAAGTTGGTCTTATCAATCATACCTTTAATCACTTCAATTTTCTCCAAATCCCCTACGGATACCGACTCCAATGGTTCCCTAACGCTACCAATGTTTAAACCTCTTAATTTAAAATCTTCTTTTATAACAGAATACATTGATCCATTCAATGAACATGATGAAATACTAATGTCCTTAATAATACGTTGGATTTTTCTAGCACCCGGGAAGTTACCTGCCGGATACATATTGTTCATCCAGGCCATTAAAGACAATAAATTCTTCGTGAGTCGACGCTTTAAATCTTTCATTATCCATAACAGGGAGTAGGCACAACGGTAACCATACGAATTCCAGCGAGTCCACGAAATTAACAAGATATGAAGCAAGATTATTATCACCACGCTCTTTTCTTCTATCTAAAAAATAAAATGATTAACAGGTTCAAATCCGGGTATTACAAGAACATGCATCATTCAACTTAGACAAACTTATTGGAGGAGATTGAAATGGATTTAAAACTTAATGGTGAAAAAAAATGGTTGAAGCTCGGAGCGGCAACATTACTATCAGTTGGAATGCTCGCTGCTTGTGGTGACAAGGATGATGATGTTGACGTAGATGTTAACAAACCTGTAGAAGATGTCACTCCTGATGATGGCACGGATACTAATGTAGATTTGGATACTGATGATGGTACGGATACAGATGTAGATTTGGATGCAGATATTGAGGATGATGGCGATGGTGTCGTTGATGATAAGAAAGATGACGACCATATCGAAGATGGTAGCGACGGTTAATTAGAACATCTGCAGTAGCACATACCCCAAAAAGGACTAGATGGCATAGTAGCCGTCCAGTCCTTTTTGGGGTTCAAAGTTTTAGTTTCAAATGAACATTCCAGCGATTGCAGCACTCAATAACGAAGCTAACATTCCTGCTGCCACTGAGCGAATGCCAAGTTTTGCAATGTCAGGGCGACGACTAGGTGCTAGAGAACCTAATCCGCCAAGAAGAATCGCCAGTGAACTTAAGTTCGCAAATCCACAGAGTGCAAAGCTCACGACGATAACTGTTTTAGGACTGAGTGATGCAATTTCCGGAGCGAATGACGCATACGCAACAAACTCATTCAACACAAGCTTCTGACCGATGAATCCTCCTGCTGTAACTGCCTCAGTCCAAGGAACACCAATAGCGAAAGCGAGCGGTGCAAATAGAACGCCCAAAATCCCCTCAACCGTCAAAGACTCAAAACCAACCAATTTCCCGAGTCCACCTAACATTCCATTCATTAAAGCGATAAGCGCAATGAATGCCAGTAGCATTGCACCGACGTTAAGGGCAAGTTTTAATCCATCTCCTGCCCCACGAGCTGCTGCATCAATGACGTTCACAGATTCCTGATCCTTTTCCATCTCAAATTCGGCGACTTCCGACTTTTCCGTTTCAGGTATAAATATTTTAGCCATTATTAACCCTGCTGGAGCAGCCATGAAACTTGCCGCAATCAAATACTCAAGCGGAACACCCAAAAGAGCATAACCCGCAAGAACTGAACCGGCAACAGATGCAAGTCCGCCTGTCATAACCGCAAAAAGCTCTGACTTTGTCATATTTGCCAAAAACGGTCGAATGACAAGTGGCGCTTCCGTTTGTCCGACAAAGATATTCGCTGCCGAAGATACTGATTCCGCCTTACTTGTACCGAGCAGCTTCGACAAAGCACCACCAATCAGTTTAATGATCATCTGCATAATTCCCAGATAATATAAAACGGAAATCAAGGATGAAAAGAAAATGATAATTGTCAACACTTGGAACGCAAAGACGAAACCGAATCCTTCAACATCTGCTGCTGGGCCGAAAAGAAATGCAACGCCCTCTCCTGCATAATCAATGACATTTTGAACGAGTCCCGAAAACCAAATTAACCCGGCTCTACCCGCTTCCCATTTCAGAACTACAAATGCAAACGTCACTTGTATGATTAAACCAACAACGATAGTCCGGTAATTAATCGATTTCTTTCCATTAGAGAAAAGAAATGCAATTCCTAACACGACCACTATCCCTAAAAGCCCCCACAATAAATTCAACTAGTACACCTCTTTAAACGGAATTTTTCCATTTATAATTTTGTTATTAATACGTCAATTCATACTATGTAAAACTTCATTTAAACGTATGACGTCAGACAACTAAATGAGTTTATCAAACGAAATGAAATAAGTAAATGAATTGTGCGAAAAACAGGAAAAACTATTTATTCAAAATGATTATGGTCTTAGTATTCCACAACTTTTCGACATTTACTCTTTCTTAATTCGACAAAATGAATTTTTCAACAAAAAGCAAGAAAATCCCAATCAAAAAGCCCGTTCCAAGATTTTGGAACGAGCTAATTGCGTATCTAATTAAACTTCCTGTTCAGATAACTGAACAGGTTCCTTCTTTTTCGAAGGCAACATATTAAATAAGATATTCAACACAATTGCAGTTACACTTCCTGCGACAATGCCATTACTCGTTAAAATTTTAAGACCTGTTGGGAATTGTGCGAAAAGCTCAGGTACAACAGTCACACCAAGCCCTATACCGATTGAACAAGCAATAATCATTGAATTCTCTTGGGAATCCGTAATAATTTTACTCAACATTTTAATTCCTTGGGAAACGACCATTCCGAACATTGCAATCATCGCGCCACCTAAAACAGCATTTGGAATAATTGTTGTGAAAGCTGCGATTTTAGGAACAAAACCGAGCGTAATCAACATAATACCCGCGATTAAAATAATTTTTCGTGATCTGACACCTGACATTTGAATTAAGCCGACATTTTGTGAAAACGTCGTATAAGGAAATGCATTGAAAATACCACCTAGTAAAACGGCAATCCCTTCCGCACGATAACCTTTTTCAAGATCTTTTTTCTTTATATCCCGCTCACAAATATCACCTAGCGCAAAGTAAACGCCTGTTGATTCAACAAGGGATACCATTGCAACAAGAATCATTGTCGCGATAGCTGGCCATTCAAAGGTCGGCATCCCAAAGTAAAAAGGTTCTACCATGTGGAAATAGGATGCTTCCCGAACAGCCGAAAAGTCAACTTTCCCCATAAATGTTGCGGCAACGGTCCCTACACCTAAACCAAGTAAAATGGAAATAGCTCGCATGAAACCAGTCGAAAATTTAAAAACGAGGAGTATAAAAAGCAAGGTACCGAATGACAATGCTATATTCGACAACGATCCAAAATCACTCGCACCTTGCCCGCCGCCCATATTATTAATGGCGACTGGAATCAGAGTAATACCAATTATTGTAACCACTGAGCCCGTCACGACAGGCGGAAAGAATCGGACAAGCTTACCGAAAAATCGGCTAATAACGATGACAAAAAGACCCGATACAATGATTGCTCCGTAAATAGCGGAGACATCCGACTCAACCCCAATTGCAATCATCGGCCCGACTGCAGTGAAAGAACAGCCTAATACGACCGGTAATCCAATTCCGAAGAAACGGTTATTCATAATTTGTAATATTGTCGCAATCCCACACATTAAAATGTCGATTGAAACAAGATAAGTCAATTGTGTAGAAGTTAGGCCCAATGCATCCCCGACAATTAACGGTACGAGGACTGCCCCCGCATACATCGCCAAAACGTGTTGGAGACCTAAAGCAGTTGACTTAAGTGGATTGCTCACCTGTTTTGTGCCTCCTCAAAAAACGCTACTTCTCCGTTTTCGAGTGAAGCAATATTTGCCAGTGACTCTACTCGGATGCCGCGTTCACGGATGAGCGCACCGCCTGGTTGGAATCCTTTTTCAATAACAATACCTACACCCGCCAACTTCGCTCCAGCCTGCTCGATGATATCAAGTAACCCAAGCACAGCTTGTCCATTCGCAAGAAAGTCATCAATAATTAAAACCGTATCTTCTTTTGTAATAAAATCTTTCGAAACGGAAATGTCATTCGTTTCGTTTTTTGTAAATGAATGAACACTCGCAGTGTACAGATGATCCACTAACGTTAGTGACTTCCGTTTGCGTGCAAAGATTACCGGGACATGTAATATCAAACCCGCCATCATTGAAGGAGCAATACCTGACGACTCAATCGTTAGGATTTTTGTGATTCCTGCATCTTCAAATCGCGTTGCAAATTCTTCCCCTACTGCCTGCATAAGAGGCGGATCTATCTGATGGTTCAAAAATGAATCTACTTTTAACACCTGATTGGATAACACTTTACCGTCTTGTACAATTTTATCTTTTAATAATTTCAAAATACTATTCCTCCTTCTCGTTTTCACGATCAAGAGCCAATAAAAATAAGCCCGTTGACCGTGCATCCATTCAAACCATGAGTGGAGCAAGGTCATTCGAGCTTATTTGCCGAATGGAAAAGAAAAGGAGGCATACCCCCTTTAAGGAGTACGACCCTTTCAATCCGTTGCTGCCCATAGTCGATTTATTTACGGTAAATCGGTAGAAACTTGCAGGCCATATCCCTGCGATTATATGAGTGAATGCTATTAGAATGTTATTAGTATAGCACGGGAAATCCAGATTTCAATGTCCTTCAAAGTTAAAAAAAGATTCTATTAATTCAACAAAGTTACTAGGCGAGATGAATATGTTATTCTTGAGGAAACATACAGATTTTGGGGGCATTATTTTGAACAAACCACATTCCGGATATACAAGTAAAAAATTGAAATTCACACGCAATAGTTGGTTTCTTCTAATCGGGGTCATTTTCATTGCGTCCACACTTCGATCGCCTTTAACATCTGTCGGACCATTGGTTTCTTCCATTCGGGACAGTTTAACCATCTCAAATGTGCTGGCTGGATTCTTAACGACTATTCCTCTGCTCGCGTTTGCACTTATTTCACCTTTTGCACCGAAAATCGCGCGCCGCTTTGGTATGGAGCTGACATTATTCGCTTCTCTAATTTTATTGACTGCGGGTATCCTAATTCGTTCTCTGGGTACAACACCCAATTTGCTAATCGGGACTTTCCTGCTTGGACTTGCCATTGCATTTGGTAATGTTTTATTGCCAAGTTTGATAAAACTTAATTTCCCGCTGCACATGGGTCTCATTACCGGAATTTATTCGGTCGCTATGAATTTATCTGCAGCCATCGCGGTTGGCGTCAGTGCACCACTTGCCCATAATACTCAGTTTGGATGGAAAGGGGCGTTAGGCATCTGGGCACTGCTAACATTTATCGCTTTGCTCGTCTGGCTTCCGCAACTTAAAAACAAAAAATCGCCAGGTTCCTTGGAGGTTCCATTGGAAAAAGCCAAAACGCCCTCGTTATGGCGTTCCCCATTGGCATGGAATGTTACCTTCTTTATGGGGTTCCAGTCCTTGATATTTTATACAACTTCCGCCTGGATGCCTGAGGTATTAAAAACACAAGGAATTAGTGCCGATAGTGCTGGCTGGATGGTTTCTCTCTTGCAATTTTCACAACTTCCTATGACGTTCATTGTTCCGATTCTAGCGAGCAAAGTAAAAGATCAGCGCTGGATTGTAGCGGGGGTCGCACTGTTATACCTCTTGGGCTATGGAGGTATCATGACGGGCACTACTGCACTTGTCCCACTCTGGATGATCTTGATTGGAATTGCGGGCGGCGCAGCATTTGGACTTTCCATGATGTTCTTCTCATTAAGAACACGGACACCACATGAAGCAGCAGATCTATCAGGTATGGCACAGTCCTTCGGCTATTCGCTTGCAGCGATTGGACCAGTACTATTCGGATTGTTACATGATTTCACATCAGGCTGGACGGTGCCAATGCTAATCATCATCATCGCATCTTTAATCGTCCTCCTATCCGGCATGAAAGCAGGAAAGAACACGTTCGTTACTCCGGAATAGGTGCTTGGAAATAGTCACATAACGAAAAGGCTGTAAACCAATATGGTTTACAGCCTTTTTCAAGTCATCCTTTTCTTAATCGACACCAATATCTGTTTCAATCTTATCTGCTTTGTTCTTCTTGGCTTTTACAAAGAACATCACTGTCAAAATAACAGTTAAAACTAACCCAACGACAAATGATAGATTGAGATCTAAATTAAATCCTATCTTCTGATTTAAAATATAGACAAATACCATATAGGTGATAAACAGTGCTGGCACTAGCGATACAAAGTAATTCTTGCCTTTAATCAATAGATACATTGTCGCGATCCATAATGCTATAGCCGCAGTCGCTTGGTTTGCCCAAGAAAAGTATCTCCACAAGATGTTGAAGTCAATTTGTGTTAACAAAGCTGATATAGCAAACAAAGGAACAGCAATCAGTAAACGTTTCAATAATTTTTTTTGATCGATCTTTAAATAGTCTCCAATAATCGTACGTGCCGCCCGGAATGCTGTATCTCCCGATGTAATCGGAAGTACAATAGCCCCTAATACCGCGATCGTTCCTCCAATAGCTCCTAATAATGTCATTGACACTTCATTGACGACAGCTGAAGGAGTACCTGAATTAATAAATTCATTTAATGTCATTCCATCAAACATACTCATCGATGCAGCTGCCCAAATCATTGCGATAACAGCTTCCGCAATCATCATTCCATAAAATATGTAACGACCTTGAGACTCTTTTTCTACCGTTCTAGAGATAATCGGTGATTGCGTCGCATGGAAACCGGATAATGCACCACACGTAATTGTAAAGAATAATATCGGGAATATCGGTAAATTATTCGGATGCATATTTTCAAGACTTAATTCTGGAATCGTATAATCCGAAAATAGTAACGCTCCCCCGACACCCAGCGTTCCAAGCAAAAGAACAGCGCCGAAATACGGATACAATCTACCAATGATTTTATCAATCGGAAGAATTGTAGATAAAAAATAATAAGCAAAAATAACGGCGATGATGATCCATAAAGCTACTTTGCCGTTTAATAATATACTTAATAAGGATGCCGGTGTCGTAACAAATACGGTCCCAACTAAAAGCAAAAGCAATAATGCAAAAATATTTACAATATGTTTAGAGACTTTGCCTAAGAATTTCCCAGCCAGTTCCGGAATATGCGCTCCTTTATTTCTAAGTGAGATCATACCAGTTAAATAATCATGCACCGCTCCGGCGAAAATGGAACCTAAAACAATCCATAAAAATGCAACGGGTCCATATAATGCACCCATAATCGGTCCGAAAATCGGGCCTGTTCCAGCTATATTCAACAGCTGAATCAACGCATTTTTATGTTTATTCATCGGCACGAAGTCTACACCGTCATTATTTTCATAAGCAGGCGTTTTCCTAGACTCAGCAGGTCCGAATATTTTTTCGATGACTTTGCCGTACGTAAAGTATCCTACAACTAAAAGTACGATTGACACGATAAAAGTTATCACATTTACACCCCTATTTCACTTTAATTAGACCAAAAGTAAGTCGCCCACTTGTAATACTCAACAATTGGCGAAAGCAGACTTTTCATCTATTCCCTTAAGAACATAGTATGAAGAATTTCTTCCTTCATGACTAAATCGATACTATATATATGTTGAACAAATGAGTGCAGCGTCTGCTCTTTACAAAGGCTTTTGGGAGGCCACTGAAAAAGTCCCAATGCTTAGAACGAATCAGAATTCCTGCTACTGTCGCTTCTATGCTTTGTGGATGCTTCCCGCGAAAATCCAGAAAGCGCCAAGCGTTCTACAATCCACACCCCGACTTACAACTCTCTCAATATTGAGCGCCACAGCAGATTCAATGGAATTCTTTAATTCAACATATATATTTAGTTTATAGGGATTTTTCTGATATAGGTGTGTATTTCCTTAACATGTCGAAATCATCTATTAACAAGTCGCTATAGGAGCTTAAAATGTATATGGACAAGCTAAATGATGGTCCATTCATAATTCAAGACGATGCTGCAATTGTTTTGCATAATTTCTGCTGACAGAAAGTTTCTCCTTTCGGCCTTCCAATTCAAGCTGATAGGCCCCATTAAACCATGGAGTCAATCTTGTAACGTAATTTAAATTGACGAGATACCCCCTATGTATTCGGAAAAAGAAGAAAGGAACTAACCGACTTTCCAATTCTTTCAATGATACCTTCACTTCGTATTCTCGTGAACTCGTGACAATTTTCGTCGCCTTTTCTTCTCGATACATATACAAGATATCTTTTAGGTGAATATAATCGATTTCTCCGTCCGCCTCAACAGCCAACTTTCCTAGAGTGCTTGCTGTTTCTGTCGGTATAGATTGATAAACTTCTCTCTCAATCCTGCCGATTGTTTGCTTCAACTGTTCCTGATCATACGGTTTCAATAGATAATCGATCGCGTTAATTCGAAATGCTTCTGCAGCAAATTGAGGATAAGCAGTGGCAAAAACAATTATGGGAACTTTTTTGAATTCCATCAATGACTTGGCTACTTCCATGCCATTCATTTTAGGCATTTCCACATCCAAAAACACCACCTCTGGTTGCAGTTGCAATGCTTGCAAAATAGCCGATTCCCCGTTCTCCGCCTCCCCCACTACTTGAATGCCGGTGAAATTTCCCATCAAATAAATTAACTCTTCTCGGGCATAACGTTCATCATCTACAATTAATGTCCGGATTGGCTGCATCACGCGTTCACCTCCATTTTAGGAATGCGAAATGAAATTGCTGTTCCATTACTTACTTCACTGTGGATCGATAATGCTGCCTGTTCGCCAAATGTCATCATCATTCGGCGATTGATATTGAACAGCCCCATTCCTGTTCCAGTTTCTGATTCAATCTGATCCAGTCCCAATAGAAGTATCCGCTCTGGTGGAATCCCTTTTCCGTTATCTTCCACTTTAATCTCAAAGTCTTTAACTAAATCGTGCACTGTTATTTTGATAATACTATCTTTTTCCATATCATTAATCCCATGACGAATGGCATTCTCTACGATTGGCTGCAGTGTGAAAGGCGGAATCATTTCGGTAAGCAGGTTATCATCTACTACATACTGAATCGTCAATTTATCTACAAACCTTGCCTCTATGATTTCTAAATAAGCTCTTACTTGCGCGAGTTCTTGTTCTAAAGATACTTTTGATGCCGTAGTCCCTGTTACATTTTGACGTAAAAAGTAAGAAAGGGACGTCAATAGTTTTCTGGCTTGATCAGGATTCGTACGAATTAAGGATATAATGATATTCATGGAATTGAATAAAAAATGAGGGCTCATTTGCGCCTGTAATGCTTTTATTTCAGCTTCTTTCGCTAACTGATATGCACGATCAGTTTGTGCGATTTCCAGTTGGTTGCTTAACAAAGAGCTTAGCCCGGAAATTAATTCAATACTAACATTGGTAATTGCTTTTTCAGATGGATAATACAATTTTAACGTTCCGATGGTCTCACCGCGCTGTATAAGTGGTGCAATGACCGCTGCCCCTAATGGACAGTCTGGATAATCACAGTGGATAGTACCATCAGTAACGACTATCAAACCGCCGTTTTGAATAACCGCTTTTGTTTCGTGCGTTCGGAAAGGATGATTGACTCGATGATGATCGCTCGCGATTCCAACATGGGCGAGTATATCCGTTTTACTGGTCATGGCTACAGCACTTGGCTGCAATTCCCGGTAGAGAATGTTGCATACAGCTAATGATGTAGTAGTATTAATACCTTTTCGCATATGGCCAAGCGTCTGGTCTGCAATGCGTAACGTCTTCTGTGCTTGAAGAGCAGTCACTTTTTCTTCTTCACCAACCACAGTGTAGACAATCAATAGAAACAGAGCCGTCCCGACACCGTTGGCCAGAATCATCGGTATACCAATGATTTCGACCAATGTGAATGCTTTTTCAAAAGGCCTTGCGATTAGTAGAATGACACCCATTTGCGTCGCTTCCGCTAGTGAGCCTATACCAAATGCAACAATTGGTCTGACAATTTTTCCTTTACGGTGGAAAGCACTGGCAACGATTCCAGCAACAATTGTTGAGACACCGCAAGCAATATCCGTAAATCCCCCCAACGTCATACGGTGAATTCCAGCGATTAGTCCTGCGCCAATCCCGACTCGATATCCGCCCAAAAGTCCTGCAATGACTACACCAATTACGCGAGAGTTGGCAATCGCTTCGTCAGCCACTAATTCTGCCGAAACACTATTGAATTGTAATGTATCCGTATTGAGAGCAACGCCGAAATACGTTCCTAAAATACCAAAAAAGCCGAAAAATACTATGGCAGCAAGCTTCTGCTTTTTATCCAACTTGTCGTGCTGAACCATATTTTTAAAGAATCGAAATCTGGTTAGAATAAATGCAACGGCAATAATTGTTCCTACCCTTTCCAGCATGGTGATAAGTAAGTCAACCACCAACATGTCCTCCTTTCTTTGAAATCATTTACTGAACTTCCAAAACAGCATTTGACTAAATTATACAACATCTTGCTATCAATATATATTTTACTTTCTATTAATACTCAAACTGAAAATACAGCCTTCCTTATCATGATAGTTACTCAGTTTTCCATAGTTTTAGTAACCTGCTTTACAACCATTGGGTTTTATTATTTGAAAGTGGGGTATTTTACTGACTAGCACCAACACTATAAAAATCTTAGGAGGCAAATTGAAATGGCTGACAAAAAGTTTGTAGGTACATTCCAAAGTGAAACCCAAGTCTTGAATAAGATTGATGAGTTAAAAGCGCAAGGTTATACTGAAAAAGATATTTATATTGTGACGAATGACGCGGATACATTATCGATTGTCCGTGGGGAAACTGATGTGGATCTCCGGACGCCTGAAGGTAACTGGATGGACAAGTTCATAGCTTTCCTTAGCGGAGATGAACCCGTCAAAGGCGCATTCACTAACATGGGATTCACCGAAGAAGAATCCAACCGCTATTTCAATGAAGTCAAAGCTGGCGGAATTCTTCTCTATGTGGACCGGGAATACGGTGATCTCTATGGAAATCCAGGGACGGACTATCAAGCAGGTTATACAGATCCTAACATCGGCTCAAATCTTGTTGTTGATGACTACGATAATCCCAATCTAGCAATGAACAGCCAAGGCTTAGGCACAGATGCAGAACGGGAAGAACATCTACGATTGCACGAAGAGAAGCTCAATGTCGACAAAGAACGCTATCAGGCGGGTGAAGTGAACGTCAGTAAGCATATTGTGGAAGAGACACAAACGGTAGAAGTGCCCGTCACACGTGAAGAAGTGTACATTGAACGACGCGCCGTAACTGAAGAGACTGCTGCCGGAGAAGTGTTTGATGATGGTGAAAATATTCATATACCTGTCATGGAAGAGCGGGTTGAAGTGACAAAACGTCCTGTCGTTAGTGAAGAAATTGTCGTTGGCAAACGTGAAGTTCATGATACAGAAACAGTTAACGAAACCGTACGTCGTGAAGAAGCGGATATCGACCGGACGGATGCTGTACTAGATGAACGTGATGGAAAGGTCATTGATACATTAGATACAAATCCGTTTGAGCAGAATGAATTAAATGATGATCCTTTAAACGATCGCAAACGATTTTAATAGTTAAGAAAAGCGCAAGGCGCCTGGAGTCTAAACACTGCTCAAGATTGAAAAACGGATAGTTTCTTATTCTTTTAAAAGGAGCTTGCTTAAGTAGATCTACTTAAGCAAGCTCCTTTTTTGTTTTTCTAACTGACTTACATCACTTTTTTGGGGTAGTTCAAATGCCAAGAGACGTCGAATTTATCTCCTACCCACCCAAACTTTTCACTGACCAGCGTTGCAGAAAGCGACATGAGGACTTGTCCATCTTGTGATAGCTGTTCAAAAAGCCGATCAATTTCCGCTTCGCTGTCACATACCACAAACCGTGAAATGGAAGGAGTAAATGTAAATTCGTGGTTGATAGAACTGCCGATGCACATGAACGTCTGTCCTTTTATCGTAAATGTGCGTGCATGATCATGACGTTTTCTTGATGGACTACATTAAAAATTTCCGATTGATCAAAAACGAATGTGTAAAAATTCATGGCATTTTGTGCATTTCCTTCAAACATTAGAAACGTCGTTATTTTTTGGTCGGTAGTCCCCTTAATTTATTTCCCCTCACATTTTTATTTATAAATCAATTTCTAAAACAATCGGACAATGGTCACTGCCGAGTATATGTGAATGGATAGCGACATCTTTCAATAGAGGCTCCAGCTGATTGGAGACAATGAAATAATCAATCCGCCACCCAATATTCCGCTCCCTAACCTTACTCATGTATGACCACCAAGTATATGCTCCTTCTAGATTTGGATTGAAATACCGATATGTATCGATGAATCCTTCCCCTAACAGGTCCGTCATCTTGCCGCGTTCTTCACTGGTAAAGCCCGAATTGCCTATGTTCGATTTCACGTTTCGTACATCGATTTCCTGATGTGCGACATTTAAATCACCACATAAAATGACCGGTTTCATGTCATTCAGTTTCTTTAAGTAGTCACGCATGTCGTTTTCCCATTCCAAACGAAATGGCAATCGCGCCAAATCCCGCTGCGAGTTTGGCGTATAGACGTTCACTAAATAAAACTGTGGGAACTCAAGCGTAAGAATCCGTCCCTCTTCTTGAGCATCCAAATCCCCTACACCGTATTTCACAGTCAATGGTTTTTCTTTCGTGAATACAGCCGTACCTGAATAGCCTTTTTTTAGTGCGTAATTCCAATATTGATGATAACCATCCAACTGTAAATCAATTTGACCTTCTTGCAGTTTTATCTCCTGTACACAGAAGATATCTGCATCCACCGTTTCAAAGTATTCTAAGAAACCCTTACTAACACATGCCCTTAATCCATTGACATTCCATGATACTAATTTCATATAGATTGACTCCTTTGGTTAACCCCTGCGAACTTACTTTCCATTCCTACTATATCACAAAAGAACATACGTTCAATTTTTTGCATTAAAAAAACAAAACTTCTGCTACAGCTAACCTAGTTGATTGATTCATTCATCGCCAAAAAATTCCGATAAGAACGATTGCTCCTAATAGAAATTTGCCGATCTGCCCGATTTGTTCCGAGGTGATAAATGGTTTTGGCGCAAGAAATTCCATTTCCTTGATTTCATTTTCCAAATAATCCACTTTGGCTTTCAGCGCGATCATCTCTTTGTCCAGATTAGTTTCCCATTCATCTTGTCCATTCATATGTATTCCCCCCGTTTTTTGATTTGACTTACTATACGGTACATACTCAAATTGGTTTCATTTTTTCATTAATAAACAATTCCCAACGGCTATGTTAAGGGTCTATAACCCCCGTTTATTGAAGTCCCCTATTTTCTCCAATATCTCGCTGTGCACACTAATATTCCATGCTATAAAGACGATAAGACTTATTACATATACTAGTACAAACCATTTAAAATTTTTTCTTTGTCTTGCAGCTGATTCAAATATGTATGCAAATAATCCGATAAATAACGAGATTATAATCAAATCGGATTGCCATATTCGCTCTGCTGAATTAACAGGAAGCATTACCTCTTGTAAGATTTGTATAGTGTTATCATCATTAATTTGCACATCATATATTTCCTTGTAGAAAAAACCTTCTTCAATCGTTATGAAAGATGCATTATCATCTAAATTATAATGATAGCCAATCAAATTAAAATTTGTTAATATCGTAAACGATAGCAATAGCATCATCACAGGTATAAAAATGAATCCAAGCGGCATCTTTTCAGCAGGTTTTAACATAATTATTCCTCCCGTAATTATCGTTTGTTATTCTATTTTATTCACGATAGTTATGGGAATACCTCTTTAATTTGGAAAAAAATTTGCAATACGAAAAATGCCTGTACTGAACACAACATCAAATTGTGTTTAGCACAGGCAAAGCAGTATTTATTTAAAGAGAAGAAAGTATACGTTTTTCACTTGGAGCGGTGTCTAGACTCCAGCGCTATTCTTACTTCATCTGGTCTGTTACTGTATCGACAAGTAACAAAGGATCTACCGTATATACTTCGTAAACGACCTCCTCTTCCTGCCATATAAAGCTATTCGCAGCTGCACCCTCACTATTCATATCAAACATTCCAGCCCCGAATTTTTGTGGTGCCGGTAATAATTGGTTTTCCAGCTTTGCGACAATCTCTTTTGCTAAATCGATCATTTTTGCACTTCCTGCTTCGCTATTCAAGTTACGCATCGAAAATGACCAACGTCCCTCATGCCATGTAAGGAAGATACTCCCTGCACCGGCATCCTGGTATCCCGTGATGTCATTTCCCAAATCCACTTTTTTAGCGCCTTCATTGATGGGCTGGTAATTAATTTTCGCTTTAGCACTAGTCGCTGAGTCATACCTTGTCCCATTCACAATCATATAAGGATGTGCATCATGCAAGGTAGAATCATTTACAGGAATCGGTACATTTGTGACATAAAAATTTACTTCGTAATTATTTTTGCTCGATGCAGTAGTCGCCGTCAGATAACCTTCCCCTACTAAAACATCCTCTGGCAACATCAAATTCACATCAGTTTCTATAGCAGATGTTACCTGCGCTAAGATTTCTTCATGTGTTTGCTCAGGATTAGTTTCGGGGCTTTCTATTTGTTTTTCGGGTGAATCAATTTCATAATTCCGAGGTCTTGTGGCTCAAGGGTTTCCAAACAAAGAAAAAGGAGTACCTCCCCAAATGTCGAAATGAGTAAGTGACGAAACAAACTCTCAGACAAGAAGGAGGACTCCCTTTGTCCATTATACGACAACAATCACTGTTTGACATGCAAGTTTTATTTGATTTGGAACCTACCCAGCGTTTTCATTCTGTTTTATCAGGTATCGACATCCATCCCATTCTTGATGTGGCGATGAAGAAATCTCGCTTTGGACCACCACAAACCCTAAATTATTCGGCTATGATCTTCTCTTTGATCATCCGTGTCACTGAGCGTATTCCATTTATAAAGGACTTGGTGAAACGACTCGATAATGATTTGCGATTCAAAATTGACTGCGGTTTTCTTGTTTCGGATGAGGTTCCATCGGAAGCTTCTTATTCACGCATGATCGCTTTAATTAGTGAATCTGATGCCCTGGAAATTGTCCAGGAACGACTTCTTCTATTGGCTATGTCGGAAGGATTCATTTCTGATGAAACAATTGCGATTGACGCAACCCATGTTGAAGCCCGTGATCGTGCACCGTTCAAGAAAGAAGTAGTAGCAAAAGAACCAAAAAAACGAGGCCGTAAAAAGAAAGAAGAACGTGAACAATGGCTTTTGGAAGAGGCTGAGAAAGAAGCCAATCTTCCATTGTATGAAAAGAAGATTGCTGATCAACTAGACGTCCCGCTTTCAGAACTTCGTTCTTCTATACCCACTCAACCTAGATGGGGGGTGAAAAAGAATAGTGAAGGAAAAAATCTGTTTTGGTTCGGGTTCAAATGTCATCTCGCCGTAGGAACAGAAAGCCAGTACATTCTTCAATCCTTATTTTCTTCAGGAAATTTGAACGATGGAAAAGTCGCTATTCCCTTACTAAAAGGTATTAAGGAACGTTTTTCCTCGCTGAAAATCAAATATGCCACAATGGACGCTGGATATGACTATCATCCGATTTATAAACAAGTTTATCGCATTGGAGCTCACTCAGTTATTGCCTATAATAAAAAGAACGAACCCGAACCAGTGGGGTTTGATGAACATTTCGCTCCCACATGTGTGCGCGAACACTCTTATCGATATGATAGCTATGATGCAAAGCAAGAACAACTAAAATATACACGGCCGCACGAATGTGATGACTGTCCATTAGCTAAAGATAGTTTGTGCCAAAAAGTATTCAAAATGAAGGTTACAAAAGATCTAAGACGCTATACAGCTCCTGCTAGAGGCTCGATGAGATGGAAAAAAATCTATAAGGAACGAAGTTCCGTAGAACGTGTAAACGCATATTTGAAAGGGTATTTTCTATTAAACCAGATTTACCACTGCTCAGGAAAGAAAGCCAAAGTTCATTTTGATATAATTCATATCGCATACAATGCATCTAAATTAGCAACTGATCGACTCAAACAACAAATCTTCGTAGTCTAATTGCGCTGTAAGTATTTCATTGGTTTTTTTAAGAAATCATCCAAAATTCTGTTTCTCAATGATTTTTTAAAAACACGCATTATGAAATTGATTCGGGTGTATCCTTTTCGGGAATATCTGGTGTCTTTACAACTTGATCCGCGCTTGATGAACATCCAACCAGTATGAATAAAGCGCTAATTACTATTATGCTAACTCTTTTCCATTTCATATAGTTCTCTCCTTGTATAATTCACAAAAATACTCGATTTTATTTCTATTCCCCTTTTTCTTGCTCGTTAATCCTTTTTTATAAGTACAATGCGAGAAATATACAGGTTTAACTGTCCATTAATGGGAATCTGGAGTGCAAATTCGAACATAGTTTATTCATCGAAAAAACCCCACACCTGTTGATTAATCAATACTGACCAGTGAATAACATAATCCCCTACTGGGCACTACGTGTATAGTTGACTTTGGATTGCTTCGGATAGAATGACTTATATACGATTACCGAGATGTCTGGATATGTAGGGATGTGACAGGAAACTATTCACAACAGGATTACCGAAAAAAGTGTGGCTCTCGATAAATGTGTCGTGATTATTTCGTCGAAAGCGAACTGGAAATGATCCAGTGAAAATGAATTTTCCCAAGCCCTACTCAACAGTAATTTATGCAAATAAATGGTTAATCAATAGACGTGAAAAAACTCATCATTCATTGGAAGAATAATGAGCCTTTTGTTAAATAGACAATAGAAAGGGATAGCTTAATGTGCGTCGGGAAATACTCTCTTCATTGCATCGGAAAATTCTTCAAAGAATCCTTCCACCGGTTCGTCCGCTTTAATTTTATTTCCATAATCATTTATTTGTTTCACAAAGTCAGGATTCATCGATACATAAACATTCTTAAAATCTGTATTTGCCGTCCTAGCTTGATCCGCAATCTTGTTCTCGATTTCTTCTGAGTCATCCTTGCCTTCTTTTAGCACGACTGCTACATATGCGTTTTCATCAGTTACGATAACATTTGCACTTTCCACTTCTTCCATTTCCACTATTTTATCAGCAACATCATCAGCAACCGTCAGCTCGTGATTCCCTTCGTTATTAGCATTGGTATCCGTTGCAGAATTGTTTGAGGCATCGTTTGTTGAATCGTTGGTGGCACCATCATTTACATTCGTTTCCGTGTCTGTATTTGTAGCATCGTTCTTTGCTTCATTATCTTTCTTCGCTCCACATCCCATCAAAGATAAAATGATGAGAAAGGCGGCGAACACCCGTAACATTTTAGTCATTGAAAATCCTCCTTCAATTTGTCAGTACCAATAGCATGGCCTGTTTTATTTTTTTTATGTATTGAATTATTTTTTATTGTATACACATTCAACGTTCGTATCAAACCACAAGAAATAGTAGTCTTAACGCAAAAACTCCCAAGCAAATTAGTCCGCTTGAGAATTTTTATGCTAACGTTTGTCAGTTGTCAGAATAGTTTCCAATTTGTCGTGGTGACTGTCACCCCATACGAATTGCACTTGCAACTTTATAGTGGTCGAGGTCTATCTCAACTGGCTTGTTCAGTGCTAGTTGAGATAGTTGTTTTCCTAGGAAGGGACCAACAGTTAATCCCGAAGCACCTAGTCCGTTTGCTAGTAAAAGGCCTTTGATGCCGGGTACCTCTCCAATAATCGGAAGGAAACCAGGCGTGAATGGCCTGTATCCAACACGTGCTTCTGTAAACGTGCCATCAGCTAATCCCGGTGCGACTGCTAGTGCTTTGTCCAACACTTCGTGCAAGCCTCCTGCCGTTAAACGCAAATCGAATTGCTTATCATCTTCATGCGTTGCTCCGATGACTACTTTGCCGTCGTCGAATGCAAGAATGTATTGATCAGTTGGGGGCATGACTACCGGCCATTCAGCAGTTTGAACATTTTCAAGCTGCAGATGGATGATTTGTGCTTTTTGGGAGCTTATTTGTAAGTGAATTCCCAACGGCTCTACTAATTCAGCTGCCCACGCACCTGCCGTGATAATAACCTTATCTGCGAAAATTTGCCTATCCTCTACTTGAACACCTGTAACAATGTCATCAGTAGAAATAAGTGTCGCAGACCCGGAAATAAATACGGCGCCATGTTTTTTAGCTGCGCCGACTAAAGCTTCACGTAAGGCACGTCCATTCACACGAGCAGCTCCGCTAATTTGAATAGAATCATATTCCTGTGAAAGCGGCGGAAATAACTCCGACGTTTCACATATATTCAACTGGCGGATATCACCGATTTCAGGGGCATCATCTCGTCTTTTCAGTGCTCGCTGCTCCATTTTTTCGAGTTTAGCAGCATCTGTATGCAAACTGATGGCGCCAACCCGCCGATACCCAGTTTCAGTTTCACCATCTTCCTCAAGTTGCTGAATGAGTGATGTATAATAGGCCGCCCCGCCTTTTGCAAGAGCGTACCATGCTTTATTTCTGCGTTGAGAGAGCCATGGACAGATAATACCCGCAGCGGCATCTGTCGCTTGTCCCGCGTCATGCCGGTCTACAACTGTCACTTCAGCGCCCGATTTTGCTAGATGATAAGCTGTCGATGCGCCCAAAACGCCCGCACCGATGATGATAAATTTCTTCATTATATACACCTTTTTCATATTGAGTTTCCCCTAATCATACCAGTTCTTGCACTAAAGCTTGAAAAATTAGCTAGGTTTCGGGGAATTTACCCGTTACTTTCAAAAAAACACTACAACTTGGTTGTAGTGTTTTCATCCCTATACATTTTAAACAGATAACAGCGCCGCGTCACTCGTTAATTTTTCCCCGCGTATACGCTGGAATTCTGCCATTAGCTTTTCGATTGTCAATTGTTTCTTTTCCTCAGCTTCAACTTCCAAGATGATTTGTCCTTTATCCATCATAATAAGCCTATTTCCTAAATCCATCGCTTGTTGCATATTATGCGTGACCATCAACGTTGTCAATTGATCTTTTTCGACAAGCTGTTTCGTCAAATTTGTGATTAACTCCGCTCTTGACGGATCTAGCGCGGCCGTATGTTCATCAAGAAGCAAAATAGAGGGCTGTGTAAAGGTAGCCATGAGGAGAGATAGTGCTTGGCGCTCTCCACCCGAAAGCATACCTACTTTTGCATTCAGCCGATCTTCCAGATTTAAATGCAGTGTTTCGAGTGCTTCACGGAATAATTCACGGCGTTTCTTGTGAACTCCTTTTCGTAGTCTTCGTTGTTTGTTCCGCGAATATGCCATTGCCAGGTTTTCTTCGATTGTCATAGAAGGGGCAGTTCCGGCCATCGGATCTTGAAACACCCTGCCAATCATGACAGAACGTTTATATTCAGGAAGCCTTACGACATTTTCACCGTCGATTTCAATGTCACCAAAATCTGGCGTAAGTGCTCCTGAAATCATATTCATCATTGTTGATTTCCCTGCACCATTACTGCCGATAACGGTAACAAAATCACCTTTTTTCAAATGCAAATTGATTTGATCAAGCGCAATTTTTTCATCGGGAGTTGCTTCATTAAAGATCTTATTAATCTATTGGAGTTTCAGCAACTGCATTCCCTCCCTTTTCCAGCTTATGATCAGAGAATGTTAATCGTTCAGTATGACGCTTTGCTTTTCTTTTAAGTTCTCGTCTTTTATCAATGTATTGCGGTAAAATAAGTGCTGCAATAACGATAACAGCAGTGATTAACTTCATATCTCCTGTATCGAGAAAATCTACTCGGAGTGCTAGACCTAGCACGATTCTATAAATAATAGCGCCCGCAATAACTGCAAGCGTTGTTCGCATAATTGTTTTTGTACCAAAGATTGCCTCGCCGATAATAACGGAAGCCAATCCAATAATAATCATGCCGATCCCCATGCCGATATCGGAAAACTTTGAATACTGGGCAATTAATGCGCCTGAGAAAGCGACTAACGCATTAGAAAGGCCTAACCCTAGGATCACAAGTGTATCTGTGTTCGCAGAAAAGCTGCGGATCATTTTCTTATTGTCGCCAGTTGCTCGTATTGCAAGCCCGATTTCTGTTTGTAAAAACCAATCTACAACGACTTTAATGAGTAATGTAGCTATAATCATTAAAAATAACGTTCCCCATGTAGAAGGCAAGTACTTAACACCTAGCATGCTGAAGAATTGATTGATCGTCTCATCAATACCAAGCGTACTCCAAAACGCATAGAATTTACTAAACAACGTCTCCGCGTTTAACAATGGAATATTTGGGCGTCCTACAGAACTTTCAGACGTCATGCCCATAATTCTTAAATTGATAGAGTACAATGCAATCATCATCAAGATACCGGCAAGTAAGGGATTAATCTTTCCTTTCGTATGTAAAAGACCCGTAATACAACCCGCAATAAATCCAATGATAATGGCTACTGCAGTTGCGAATAGCGGATGATAGCCAAAGACAATCATTGTGGCTGCAACAGCTGCCCCCGTTACAAAACTTCCATCAACCGTTAGATCAGGAAAATCCAGCACACGGAATGTGATATACACGCCGAGTGCCATAATTGCATAGATGATCCCTTGCTCTACAGAGCCAAAAATAGCACTAAACATACAGAATCATCTCCTAATTTATTCGCTGAATTCAGCTTTCCATTCGTCCTTAATATCAAGACCGATAGTAGCTGCTGTATCTTTGTTCATGATCAGTTTTAAGTTTTGTGGAATCTGAACCGGTGAATCTGCAGGTGTGCTTTCACCTGTCAAAATCTTAACAGCCATTTCACCTGCTTCATAGCCAATGTCGTAATATTCAAAGCCATATGCTGCCAAGCCACCACGTTTAACTGAGTCGAATTCACCGACCATCAGAGGGAGCTGATTATCATTCGCAACAGATATAACAGATTCAAGTGCGGATACAACTGTATTATCCGTAATGATATAGAACGCATCCACTCTGCCAATCAAAGATTCTGTCGCCTGTTTCACATCGGCAGAGGTCGCTACAGGCGCCTCCACTACTTTCATATCCATATCTTTTAACAGTTCCTTAACCCCGTCTACTTGTGAACGGGAGTTCTGCTCACCAGCATTGAATACCATTCCCACATTTTTCGCGCCAACTTCTTCTTGTAGGAACTTCATTGTATTAGGAATCGCATCAGGATGATTGTCAATTGTGCCCGTCACATTTCCACCCGGACTTTCATTGGAAGCTACAAGTTCAGCACTTACAGCATCTGTAACGGATGTAAAGACAATCGGAATTTCTTGCGTTGCACTTGCGACAGCTTGTGCACTAGGTGTCGAGTTAGCAAAAATCAAGTCAACCCCTGTACTGACAAGGTTATTTGCAATCGTTGTGTTAGCACTGTTATCATTCTGTGCATTTTGAATATCATATTCTACCTCGAGTCCCGCATCTTCAATTGCCTTTTTAAAACCATCAAAGGCAGCGTTCAAAGAGGGATGCTCCACAATTTGAGTCACGCCAATTTTATATTTTTTTGTTTCTTCATTAGTTCCTGGCTCTTTGTTGTCTGTTGATGTCTTAGAAGTGTTACCTGATTCTCCACTACCACATGCTGCAAGGACGAATACCACACTAAAGAGTGCCAATGCATACTTTATCCAACTTGTCTTCATTTGTTTTCCCCCTTTTTTTCATTACCGCTTTCTCTTATGACACATATCTGCACGATAATTATTCGTAACAATACACTGTTTGTAAATGTTAGTCAATAGAATTTATAATATTCGGGTATTTAAAGCGCTTACAATTAAGAAATAATAGATTTTTACACAAAACCAATAATAATTCATTAAACCGCATAATTATTCCAGTAATAGTTTGATAATATTTTAAACAATAAAAGGACGATCAATCCCCAATATTCGGAGTTTGATCGTCCTTTTATTTAAACTGATGAGCTAAATTTGTAGTAATGACTAGACAAATTACCTCTGCATTACGATACTTTTTCTTGATATCTATTGATCAACACATCCAATTCTTGACTACATTCGACAACAAGGGGATGTGTATACCCGAAAATTTTCGCTCGTTTATACATAACTTTTCTCTTAATCCCAATTTGCACCAACAGCGCTTTTTCGTTAAATAGCCTTTTCACAAATCTTCCTCCATATGATATATTCGGCTTCAAATTATGAGGTCTTTATCTAGTAGGTTCAGAAGCAACTAGTACATCGTACAACATATAGACTGAAAAGAATGTCGGATTTTGGAAAAGTTGTGTTAATTCACAAATTTGTCACAAGTTGCAGGAATATAATGCAAAAGGCTTGATTCTCATGGCTTTTCGCTTCTTTTATTCTAGACGAAAATAGGTTTTGATGCCTTCGAATGCCTAAATATCCCCCCTAAATCCCTTATGAATAAAAATAACAACGCAAATAATCCTAAAGTAATTTGTGGAAAAGTAAACTGTAAATGATGGCTAAGAATCAATTGCTTTACTTTGGCGAAAAGTTAGCTTTGCTGGCGACTGTTACAACTAATAGTAATTTCAATGCCAAATAATTTTATACCGGTAATTACACCGGGAGAGGCAGTTCGCTTCAAATCAATTGATTTCAATAGGAGTTTTAAATATTCATCATTAAGAATAGCTTGCGTAATTGAAAAAAGCATAAAGTTTGTCGTGTACACGCTACTTTTATCAGGATGATGAAAAACGTAATTCTTCATAGTTCGCATTTTTCTCTAATTTCAGCTTCTTTAGTTCACAATTCTTTGACCAATAAAGAATTGAAACCATTTTTTAAGCCATATTAATAAAGAACAGAATTGTTAGATGGGAGGGTTTATTATGGGAAAAGATAATCAGACGAATACTAGGAACGAATCAGCCTCTGTGCCTTCGACATCGAAACAGCAGAAATTAAAATCGAGTACTATGAAAGAAGAGATTTCTCTTGAGTTAGCTGAACTCGGCAACTTGAATCCGAAACATGAACCGATGACGCAAAATGACAGACAAAAAAGTGAAAAAGAACGGACGTACAAGTGAATAAGGAAGATACTATTTAAAACAGCGATTGAAAACCACTAGGAGCAATCGATCCTGGTGGTTTTCAACTATTTTTTACAGTAAGAACAATATGGCGTTCATAAATCCTTTTAGCCAACTCTTCAACTCGAAATAGGGACATTTGTAACGTTGTATATCGGGACGGGATGCCCCATCTCTCTTTCCATTCCTATGTTATTCGCCTAGCGGGTATTGTGTTCTGAAACGAGTAAACCATTTCAGAAAATAGAACAAAAAACTAACCGTTCTCAAAAAAATGAGCGGTTAGTTTCGATTGCGTCTCTTTAGAATTCACTTTTCAAAAACTTGGTGAATCACATCATTGGGTTTACTATTATTTAAGTTTTTATAAATACAACTGGCGGGTTTTTCGCGTAATGTTTCAGCGAAAGCGTTTGCGAGATCAGCTTCTCCCGATACATGGATTTCTTGCCAGCCTCGTTCTTTTTTCAATTTCCCAATAATCTCGCCCATTCCTTTATAGAAACGTTGAAGGTTTTCTCTCAAACGCGGTTCTATAGCATCGTCGCGCGTACTCCCCGTTAGTGTTTCATTTTCATCTTTTTTACCTTTTTTACCCCACCCTTCCAAATTCGGGTCAAATACATAGGTGGCTTCATCAATGACAGCTCCCATTGCTGTATCTAAAATGCGGACTTCCCCAAAGCTGGGTAAGATAATCCCCGCTTCCGGATATGCTTTGTACATATACTCCATCTCTTCAGTAACCGGGTGGTCTTCCCAGTGGAAGCTTGTCTTCACAGGGACCTGAACATAGTGAACCGACCATAGCTCCGGATCTGCCGCTGCAAAAATCACGACACCTTTGCTTAGATCATTCTTATTATCCTCGACTTCTTTTTCAACTTTTTTCCTTAATTCGTTAAATGCTTTCATTTCTTTTTCATCATTGGAAGCCGTCAAATACTCATCAATTCGCTTTAAACCACTTTTCAAATGAATTCTCCATGCCCCGTTTAATTGTTCCGGATCGCCAGGATTGGTGTTTAGATACACACTCAATACACAGCGGTCATCACAGCGATATTCTTTTAAGGTTTGAAGTTCTTTGCTTAATGACATAATTACTTTAACCTCCTTAAGTTTTGATTCATTATTAGCATACCCTCACGCGCTAAGTCTAAAACGAATTGTCAGTGGCACCGTTGGATGAAACCCCATGTTTATTTGTTTTTAAAAATTGAATCTCGCGAAAAACAAGCGAAACTACTTTGCCGATTCACTTACCTCGGCTTGCCACTCCTCTTTAATTTCAAGTCCAATCTTAGAAGCAGTATCTTCATTAATAACAAATTTTAGTTTTTTCGGAACTTGAACAGCCAATTCAGAAGGATTGTTTTCTCCTTTTAAAATCTTCACGGCCATTTGACCTGTTTCATAACCGAGATCATGGTAATTAAAACCGTATGCTGCTAGACCACCACGTTTAACGGAGTCTAGCTCACCAACCATCATTGGCAGTTTGTTATCAAACGCAACTGAAGTTACAGATTCAAGCGCCGAAACAACCGTGTTGTCTTTAATGATATACAAAGAATCTACTTTCCCAATTAATGAGTCAACAGCTTGTTTCACCTCGGCTGATGTAGCTACAGGCGCTTCAACAACATTGAGATCCATATCTTTTACCAATTCATGAACTTTATCCATTTGAACACGCGCATTTTGCTCCCCTGTATTAAAAATCATGCCTATACTTTTCGCACCTAGCTCTTCCTTTAGGAACTTCAACGTCTGCGGAATCACGTCGGGATGCAAATCTATCGTGCCAGTTACATTGCCTCCGGGACTTTCCAATGAGTTTACTAATTCAGCTCCAACCGCATCCGTAACGGATGTAAAAACAATTGGTATTTCTTGAGTCGCACTCGCTACGGCTTGAGCACTAGGTGTGGAATTTGCAAAGATCAAATCGACACCAGAATTAACAAGATTCGTAGCAATCGTCGTGTTAGCACTATTGTCATTTTGTGCGTTTTGTACTACAAATTCGACGTCCAGTCCCGCATCTTCTATTGCCTCTTTAAAGCCCTCATAAGCAGCATTCAGTGAGGGATGCTCTACAATTTGCGTGACACCTATTTTATATTTCTTTGTGTCATCATTACTCGATTCTGTTTTCTCCCCATCTCCACATGCCATAAGAAGTAGTACGGTACTAAAAGCGATGATAATCATTTTTATCCTATTCATTTTCATTCTTTCCCCCTCCGATTAAGTAAATCTGCTTATTTTGTGTAAATTTTATTCAAAAAGATAATTTTTCATAATGCTACACTGACAGTAATTGATAGTCAATCAAATTTAGAACATTTAGATTATTAAAGCGCTTACATCAGAGATAAACAAATTGAACAGTTCTTACCAACGCAAAAGCACCTGCGAAAATGTTATCGTTAACATTTTCGCAGGTATTCCTATTGTCTTTATAAATTAAATTGACTCAGTTCTCAAACCATAATTTCCGGTTTTCTTTGTTCTAATAACGGTTCTTTACAGTCTATTTCATCGCCCGTCTCAATATCAATGAATGTACTTGTTTCATTAAACCATCGATCTGGAGCTTCGTGTCCCCAGAATGTTTGACGCAGTGGATCATTTAAATCCCAGCGTTTTGGCACTAAGTCCGGATCGCAAGTTAAATAATCACCCGTGTAAAGTTCGATGCGGTGGCCATCTGGATCTCTCAAATAGAGGAAGAAGGCATTGGACAAACCGTGGCGGCCAGGTCCGCGTTCAATCGAATCTGCATACCCCATACTTGCCAAAACATCGCAACAATCAAGCACACTAAGTCGGTCTGTTAGCGAATATGCAAAATGATGCAGTTTTGGCCCAGGACCACTCATGAATGCCTGATCATGAACAGTTGGCTTACGATATAGCCAGGCTGCCCACAAGTCTCCATCTTCAGTATCCGTATACTCTGAACATGAAAAACCTAAGTGATCAACATAAAAATCATAGGCTTTTTGAACATCAGGCACAGCACAATTCACATGGTCAATCCGCTGAATTTTTGCCCCTCGATAATGGTCATACCGCTGCAGCATCCGATCAACAACGGGCATTTCCGCAAAAAATTCTAAAGGAATACCAGAGTTATCATGAGTCCGAAGGGTTCTTCCAATTGCCTGTTGTTGCCCTTTCGCCATCCATTTCGTTTTCAGTCCTTTAGAAATGAACAGCTTTTCGATTTCATCAAGGTCCTGTTCTTTTTCAACCTTATAACTAAGCACTTCGACAACGGATTTGTCTGCTTTTTTCAATAAGAGACTGTGATGTGAATGTTCTTCTAACCCTCTTAAGTAAATATGATTTTCATCACTTTCTGTTTCAATCATGCCTAATCCATCAACATAGAACTTTCGGGACGCCTGCAAATCCACTACATGTAGCACAGTTCTCGCAATTCGTATAATTGAAAAGTCCATCGTGCTCACCATACCTTCCCCTATTTATTCCCGAACTGCTGAATACGATGCTCATCAATTGAAACATGTATAATTTTCTGTTCAGTATAAAAGTCAAAGCCGTAATGTCCACCTTCACGTCCAATTCCAGAGGATTTCGATCCTCCAAAAGGTGTTCTTAAGTCACGAACGTTCTGAGCATTCACCCAGAGCATTCCTGCTTCAATTTTATGCGCAACGCGGTGACCTCGTTTTATATCGTTCGTCCATACATAACCCGCGAGTCCATAATCGACGTTGTTTGCCATCTGAATGACTTCTTCTTCGTCTCTAAATGTCATTACAGTTAATACTGGACCGAAGATTTCTTCTTGTGCAACACGCATATTATTTTCAGCATTTAGAATTAGAGTAGGTGCAACAAAGTTTCCTTCAGAAAATCCAATTGGGATATCTCCAGTAATCACTTCGGTACCCTCTTCTTTTGCAATTTCCAAGTAGCTTTTCACCTTATTAAAATGACCTTTATCAATCAGTGGTCCTACTTCCGTATCTGCGTCTAGTGGGTCACCTAGTTTAATATTCGCAACACGTATCTTTAAAGCATCAATAAATTTATCTTTGATCTCTTCTTGTAAAAACAAGCGTGAGTTAGCCGTGCATCGTTCGCCGTTAAAGGAGTAGATTCCCCATACGCAAGCATCTAGAGCACGATCGAAATCTGCATCTTCAAAAACGATAATCGGTGATTTCCCACCAAGTTCCATCGAGCAACTTTTTAAGGTGTCGGCGCTGTTTTTTATAATCGTTGAACCCGTCGTTGTTTCCCCTGTGAATGAAATAAGCTGGACATCAGGATGTTTGACAAGCGCATCCCCCGCTGTCTCTCCGTAGCCATGCACAACATTGAAGACACCCTTCGGTAGATCCGCTTTATGAATTACTTCAGCTAATAGATTAGCTGAAAGTGGGGAGAGTTCTGCCGGTTTTAGCACAACTGTATTGCCAGTCGCAAGCGCCGGTGCAACTTTCCATGTTTCCAACATAAAGGGAGCGTTCCACGGTGTGATCAATCCTGCAACCCCTACTGGTGCGTGGATTGTATAATTGATAAATTCATCATCTACTTGGAAGGCATCTCCTACAAGACGACTTTCCACCATGCGAGCATAAAACCTGAAATTTTCCGATGCACGGCTTACCATATTCCTAGTTTGGCTAATTGGAAGTCCCGTATCAAGTGCTTCTAAGTAAGCTATTTTTTCTATTTCTTCGTCTATCAAATCTGCAATACGGTAAATATAGGCCATTCTTTTTTTTAGTTTCATCGTTTTCCAAGGACCGTGATCAAATGCTTCCCGCGCAGCTGCTACTGCCTTATTAATATCATCTGACTGCCCCTCAGCAACTTCATTGATTTGTTCATTTGTAAAAGGATTCATGTTTTTGATTGTTTTGCCGGCTGAAGCTGGAGTGAATTCACCATTTATATAAAGAGAAATATTCTTTTGTGTTTCATGTTTAAAAGAAACTGACTCATGCGTTGATACCATATATATCACCTATTTTCTTATTATATTTGTTGAGATAAAAAAGCCTATCGAATTAGCAACGGCGCTAGAGGATGCCTCCCGCCCTAAGCCATGCAGCTTCGGCTACCCGGTGTCCAGTTACTGACACCAAATTGCAACTTCGCTTAGTTAGTAACGGTATTTATTCAACATATATATTATTTTTTCATCATTTTACAACAGCTTCTTTAGGTAAAATAGCAAGTTCAATAAGTGATTCCCGGACTTCTTGTTGGATTTCATCTGAAGGTAATCCTAAGGGCAAGCGAAGCTTCGGCGTGATTTTCCCCATCATGCCAAGTGCCACTTTAACGGGTGATGGATTCGTATCTTTGAAGAGTACATCATTCAATGGCATTAATTCGAAGTGAAGGTCTTGTGCCCTTGCAACATCTCCAGCTTCCCATGCGTTATAAAGTTCCGCTACTTTTGTTGGCTCCACATTTGCTGTTGCACTGATAAATCCAGCACCGCCAATTGCAAGCATTGGATAACAAAGCAGTTCAATTCCTGAGAATAATAGGAAATCTCTGCCACAGTTGAGAAGCACACGATTCACATGTTCAAAGTCTTTATTTGCCTCTTTTACTCCGATAATATTCGGGCAATCATCGACTAAGCGCTTCATCGTACTTACTTCCATATTAACAGCGGACCTACCTGGTATATTGTAAATGATGATTGGCGTTACGACTGAATCTGCCACCGTTTTAAAGTGCTGATAAAGCGCCTCTTGGTTCGGTCTATTATAGTAAGGCACAATAACCATTGCAGCATCTGCACCTATTTCTTCCGCATATTTCGTTAGCTCCATTGTTTCATCGTGATTTGTAGATCCCGTTCCAGGTGCGAAAAACACCCGTCCATCAATCGTCTTTTTCGCCAGATCCATAACCCTTTTTCTCTCATCGATTGTTAAAGAACTCGGTTCTCCACTCGTTCCTGTAACGGAAATCCCATGACTTCCGCTGTCAATTTGCCAATTGATCAACTCAGTAAAGGCTTTTTCGTCAATTGCACCGCTTTCAGTAAAGGGTGTAATAACAGGACAAATTGAGCCTCGTAACTTCTTTTTAGCTTCATCATAGACCAATAGAATCCACTCCTTCTAAGTGATTAAATATCTGCTAGATAAATCATTTTTTATAAAAACTAATAGTGACTACCTAAATAAGTTGCATTAATGAATTCTATTGAACCGCCCCGGCGCTCGGTTTAAATACCAGATTCAAAACTTCAACTTTTATTCTTCAAGTTCTCTCAGTTCGCGATATTTCCCTCGGTTAAACAATAATGGTTCTTTTTCATCAAGCTTAACGCCAGTAACATGACCGATGAAAACTGTGTGATCTCCCACTACATATTCGCTATGCAGTTCACATGTTACAACCGCTAACGAATTCTCAAGAATTGGTAAACCTTTATAGGATGCGAAATTAATTTTTGATTCTAAATTGAGTTGCCCCGAAAATTGCTTCGACTCCATTTGTTGAGCAGATGATAATATGTTAATCGCGAATTGATTGGCATCTTTGATTAGCTGATGCATTCTTGCATTTTCTCCAATACTAATTGCAACAAGCTTCGGATTTAGAGAAATGGACATAAACGCATTTGCTGTCATGCCATGTACCTCGTCTGCGAACTCTGTTGTAATAACTGTTACACCTGTTGCAAAACTCCCCATAGCGTTTCGAAATAAACGGTCATCAATTTCGTGATCTACCAGTTGCATTATTAATTCCCCCTTTCACTTTCATATAAATTTTGATTTACTTTCAAAGTAATATGCCTGCCTCTTTCTTTGTTCTATTTAAAAAGCTCGTAACCATATCTTTATAAGGTTGCTTATCAAATCCATCATAATAGGCATTCGACATTCTCACTGGATCTCCAAAGAAGTAATATTCATAGAGTGCTTGCCTGTTACCGAATGCACTAATCGAAATATCCCATGCTAAGCGGAATAGCTGTACTTTTTCCTCGCCGTTAATATTCGCTCCTTGCGTGTAACGATGGACTAACGGGCCGACATCTGTATTGCTAAAGTCTGCTTCAGTTGGAAGCGCCATCAAACCCGAAGCGCCTAGAATTTTAATGATTTCATTCATACGCTGATACATTTTCGGGAACCAGTTGCGTGCTGCATTTAACGGTTCAAAGTCTGGCGTCATATTGCCATATTGATCTATTTTTGCATTGTGCTCAGATTTGTATAAATGAGAGCGCATCACTTCTAAAATAACCATAATTTCACTAGCTTTTTCCTTAACATGCATGAATTTATCAATACCAATCGCTTCCATCATACTGATGACTACACCAAGAATAAATTCGGTTTTTACGACATTTTTAGAAATAACTTGATGCGTCATATGTATAACCGCATTTGTCTCGGTATACGTACGATTACATATATCAGTGCTTTCACTTACAAAAACTCTTTCCCATGGAACCAATACATCTTCAAATGAAATGATGGCATCACTTTCATCAAACCTGGCGCCTAACGGATGATCCCATTTACTTTTGCCATAATCGAATGATTCGCGGGATAGGAACTTTAAACCCGGTGTATTATTTGGGATGGCAAATGCAAATGCGAATGGATCATCTGTCGTTCCCGGCGTTCTGTTTATAGTAGACGGGAATACAACAAGTTCATCAGTGATACCTCCTAATGTTGCCAAGAGCCGACAGCCATTCACTATAATGCCATCCGGGGTCTTTTTCGTAATACGTGCGGAGAGGAATGGATCTTTTTGCTCTGCTTGCGTTAGCATTGATCTGTTCACCTGTGGATGAATTAATGTATGTGTTAAGCTAATGTCATTTTCACGTGCATACTCATAGTAATCTGCTGCATTTTCAGCAAACTGGTCACTTCCGCCGCCCTCTTGCGCAAAAAATTGACTGGCTGTACCGAAGGCCATGATGCTCGTGTTCAAATAGTCTGGGGAACGCCCCATCATACCGCCGGAAAAAGTTGCCCACTCAGTATGCATTTCACGTCTTTTAAATAAATCTTCTTTCGTTTTAGGAGCAATAAATGAAAGCCCAACCTTTTTTCCTGATGTCGGAGACGTATAGAGCATTTTTTCTGGCTTTTCATGTTGTAAATCGTAAAGACCCGCAACGCTCTCCACTACATTTTTAAATGCTGGATGAAGGGTAACATCGTCTACTTTCTCACCATGGATCCATACTTCTGTATTCCGTTCTCTAATGCCCTCAATATATTCTTTCCCAGTTCGTGCGCCCATGCTATTCCCTCCTCATTTTGGATAAAGTGAAACTTTAATGTCTCTGCCCTTGGCTATCTTACACGTTAAGACAATAACCGTTGTTATAATTTTCAGAACCCTTTATTCACAATGATATACTAAATGATATATGATAACAAGCATAGTTTTACAGTTCATTCCACTTTTCTTGAATAGATTAGTTGACGATGCACTTTTACTTCTTTTTAAATCTCGCATGAATATTATTTTGTTTATAAGTACCGGCCTTACTAAATTCGATTAGTTCCATTGATAATGCTAAATAGCGCTTGGCCATTATTAACGAGAAATGTTCTTTCATCACTTCAAACAATGCCTCACAAACTTCTTTCTTTATTTCTTCTGAGCGTCCCGCACCAATCTTTAACACTGCATGGACGAATGCATCATCCTCTGCACCATCTGCCACGCGGTAGTCTTTTAGTTCAATCGCCCTTGAACGAAGACCACCTATCGGAAAAACAGTGTCTCGGGCAATCAGGACTTTATGAATCTCCTCAAATAACTTTTCAAGTTTCGCCTCATCTTTAATGTTATCTGTGTACTCGACTATAAAATGTGGCAAGTAGATTCACCTCCCTTTTCCACTATTTCTTTATGAAAGATTCATCTCCGATAATGGTATTTACCAAACGGCCAATTCCTTCAACTTCTGTGACGACTATATCACCGACGGCCGTATTGACAGACCCTTTAGGAGTCCCTGTAAGAATGACATCATTTTCACTCAACGTCATAAAACTACTTAAATACGCAATAAGATCCGGAATATCAAAGATCATATCCGCCGTTGTTCCTTCTTGGACGAGTTTGTTATTGACATGCGTTGTCAATTTTAAATCCATTGGATCGGCGACATCTATTGCATCGACAATCCATGGACCGAATGGTGTACCCATATCACGATTTTTCACGCGCAAGTTGGGACGATAGTAGTTTTCTAAATAATCTCTGATAGCGTAATCATTCGCAACACTATATCCTTTAACATAATTGTAGGCGTCTTCTTTTTTGACATTTCGAGCTGTTTCACCGATGATGACGGCCAACTCACACTCGTAGTGCATATAAGTGACATCTGCGGGACGACGAGTATACGCCTCATGCCCAATAAACGTATTGGGCCCTTTTAAAAAGACAAGCGGTTCTGATGGTGCCGCAAATGCAAGTTCAGCTGCATGATCCGCATAATTAAGCCCTAATGCAAATACCGTACGCGGTTCGATTGGCGTTAACCAAGTTACTTTGTTCTCTTCCACAATTCGTCCATCGTCTAATTTGAGTTGCCCTTCCCATTCAATTGCTTCATGGATGGCACCCCCAAATGCTATTCGCGCTTTTCTCATACCGTCCCCCTCCATTTGAATTCTCTTTCGTCAACTATGAAATTTTCCAGACTGCCAATACCTGCTATTTCGATTCGGATTTTATCGCCTACCCTAGCTTGTGGTGCCTCTTCAGGGACTCCAACGAGTAACACATCTCCAGGACTCAACGTCATGAACTCGGTTACATCCGCAAGTAAACGAGGGACCGAACGAATCAAATTCGTTGTTGAATTTTTTTGACGAAGTTCATCATTAATGAATACACGGATAGTTAAGTCATCTGGATTTTGCACTTCATGACGATCGATGATCCATGGCCCGATTGGACAAAATCCATCACGCGCGTTATATTGAACAGCCGGTCGGTATACGCTATCATGCGGCACGCTGACATCGTTGACAATCGTATAACCAGCTACGTAAGTCAGCGCAGCTTCTTCATCCACCGCGACAGCTTTCTTTCCTATTACGAGTCCAAGTGCCGCTCCCATTTCCAGCTTATCTATCCCAGCTGGCATAGCAATCGCTGCACCGTGACGGTTGAAGGTATTTGCGGGTTTAATATAAAGAACAGGGGCAATTGGTGGCGCATTATACGGTTTGTCATGTATAGCTTTGCCTAGCCTTTCAAGGGCCCCTTCATAGTTCAGCAATGTACCATAAACAGTCCCTGTAATCGGGATGTCGAATTGTATTTCATTGGTATTTAATACGTCATCGCCGATTATCACTGTATTCGTTTCCGCAGTTACATTCACTGAAAGTGGGTCGCGCTTACCTAATACTTTAATTCTTGCTCCGCTCATCTATTTCACTCCTTCAGTTAGTAGACTACTTTTCCATAGCACTAATAACTATACTTCCCGAAAAAGACTACTAACATTGCATGAAGGGCACCCTTCTACTAGAATGAATTTTTCACTCCTTGAACAATCAGATGAAGTGCCCTTGCACCTTAGAAACCGAAAATAAATTATTAAACCGATAACAATGCTTTATCACTAGTCAATTTTTCGCCGCGAATGCGCTGAAATTCATCCATCAACTTAGGAATTGTTAACTTCTTCTTTTCATCAGCTTCTATTTCCAATATGATTTGTCCTTTATCCATCATAATAAGCCTGTTACCCAAGTCCAGCGCTTGTTGCATATTATGGGTGATCATCAGTGTTGTGAGCTGATCCTTCTCAACAAGTTGCTTTGTTAAATTCGTTATTAATTCTGCTCGTGACGGATCTAGCGCGGCAGTATGTTCATCAAGAAGCAAAATAGATGGTTGCGTAAAGGTTGCCATCAATAGTGAAAGTGCTTGCCTCTCTCCGCCAGAAAGCATGCCTACTTTTGCGTTCAATCGATTTTCAAGGTTTAAATGGAGCGTTTCAAGTGATTCGCGAAACAATTCACGACGTTTCTTGTCTACACCCTTTTTAAAAACACGTTTTTTGTTTCGTGAATAGGCCATAGCTAGGTTTTCCTCAATTGTCATCGTAGGAGCTGTTCCTGCCATTGGATCTTGAAACACTCTTCCGATCATTTGTGATCGCTTATATTCCGGCATTTTTGTAACGTTTTTATCAGCAATTTCAATTTCACCAAAATCAGGCGAAAGAGCGCCGGAAATCATATTCAACATGGTCGATTTTCCAGCTCCATTACTTCCGATTACAGTCATAAAATCTCCTGGATTTAACGTGAGATTAATTTGATCTAAGGCAATTTTTTCATCAGGAGTTGCTTCATTAAATAATTTATTAATCTGGCTGAGCTTTAACAATGGCGCTCCCCTCCTTCATCCGCAAGTGTTCATGCTCTAGTAACCGTTCAGCATGCCGTTTTGCTTTCCTGCTTTTTTCTCGTTTCTTTTCAAAGAATTGCGGTAAAACTAACGCCCCAATTACAATAACTGCGGTAATTAATTTCATATCTCCCGTATCAAGAAAGTCCACTCTAAGTGCAAGGCCAAGCACAATTCTATAAATAATGGCTCCTGCAATTACAGCAACTGTCGTTCGCACAATCGTTTTCGTTCCAAATATTGCCTCACCGATGATGACGGAAGCCAGTCCGATGATGATCATTCCGATTCCCATTCCGATGTCAGCAAACTTCGAATACTGAGCGATCAGTGCACCTGAAAATGCAACAAGTGCATTCGAAAAGCCTAGCCCTACAATAACAAGTGTGTCTGTATTGGCAGATAAACTTCGAATCATTTTTTTATTATCTCCAGTAGCTCTTATCGCAAGACCTACCTCGGTTTTCAAAAACCAATCGACGGCAAATTTGATTAGCAAAACAAGTATAATCATGATGAATACCGTACCCCAGGTTGAAGGCAAATGTTGGAATCCTAGCATACTAAAAAATTTATTAATGGCTGTGTCGATACCAAAGGAGCTCCAAAATGTATGAAACTTACTAAACATCGTTTCAGCATTTAATAAAGGTATATTCGGACGCCCGATGGAATTTGCCGATGTCAGTCCCATTATGCGTAAATTGATAGAATACAAGGCTATCATCATCAAGATTCCAGATAGAAGTGCATTGATTTTCCCTTTTGTGTGCAGGAGGCCGGTTACACATCCAGCAAGAAAACCGATGATGATGGCTACTACTGTTGCAGCTACCGGATGATAACCAAAGATAATCATCGTGGCAGCTACTCCAGCTCCTGTCACAAAACTTCCGTCAACCGTTAAATCCGGAAAATCCAGCACACGGAATGATATATACACGCCAAGCGCCATAATTGCATAGATGATCCCTTGCTCTACAGAGCCAAATACAGCTGAAAACATGCAGAATCACCTCCTATTTATTCACTAAATTCAGCTTTCCATTCATCTTTAACGTCGAGTTCAAGAGTATCTGCTGTGTCTTTATTCATAATCAATTTTAACTTTTGTGGAATTTGAACAGGCATGTCGGCTGGTTTACTTTCACCTTTTAAGATTTTGACAGCCATTTGTCCTGCTTCATAGCCAATATCAAAGTATTCAAATCCGTATGCCGCTAAGCCACCTCGTTTTACAGAGTCAAATTCACCGACCATCATCGGAATTTTATTGTCATTGGCAACTGAAATGACTGATTCGAGCGCAGAAACAACCGTATTGTCTGTAATAATGTACATAGAATCTACTTTACCAAGCAATGATTCGGTCGCTTGCTTCACATCTGCTGAAGTAGCAACAGAAGCTTCAACAACAGTCATATCCATATCTTTCAACATTTCTTTTACTGCATCTACTTGGGCACGAGAGTTTTGCTCTCCAGAGTTAAACACCATGCCAACATTTTTTGCACCCAATTCTTCTTTAAGGAATTTCAGTGTATTGGAAATTGCATCTGGATGAGCATCAATTGTTCCTGTTATATTACTTCCCGGGCTTTCCATTGAGTCAACGAGTTCTGCTCCAACTGCATCTGTTACAGAAGTGAAAATGATCGGAATTTCTGTTGTAGCACTAGCAGCCGCCTGAGCACTAGGAGTTGAGTTTGCGAATATCAAATCCACATCTGCGCTGACAAGATTCGTCGCTATTGTCGTGTTGACACTGTTATCACCTTGAGCAATTTGAACATCATATTCCGCATCAATTCCCGCATCTTCTAATGCCTTTTTAAAACCATCATAAGCTGCATTGAGAGAGGGGTGTTCAACAATCTGGCTGACGCCTATTTTATATGTCTTCGAAGACGTTTCCTTGTCCTTCACTTCCCCCTCCTCTTCCCCGCATGCAGCAAGTACTAATGTAGTACTGAAAATAACAGCCAACATTTTTTTCCATCCGTTTCTCATTTCTTTTCCCCCTTTTTAACTGTCTTATTTGGTGTTTAGTAAAGTCCAAAGTACGCTGCAAGTAAAGATGTTTTAGATTAAAACTCGGTTAACTTTGTCCGAATGTTTAGTCTTTTAAATCGATTACTATACAATTGCACTTTATTATATATTTAGAGTGAATTGGAATTCCCACTAATACCGCTTCGACGCTTTGTGGATGCCTCCCGCGATAAGCCAGAAAGGAGACCACTTGGGAGGGATTGAGCTGCATCCCTCCTTGCTCTTATCGCTCCGGCTACCACGAAGACGCGCCTTCGCTGGATGGTCTAGGTGGGAAAGCGCATTTCGTTATCTATAATGAAATCTGCAACATGGAGTGCGTCTTTCTTGACTAAAATTATATATGTTGAACTATTGAATCCGGTATATAAACTGAGCGAAGGCGCCTTAACAGGGGTAGCCGAAGCCATAAGACCGGCGGCGAAGCTGCTTGGCTTATGGCAGTAGGGATCCACTAGCGCCGTAGCGGTTCAATGGAGTTCTTTATTTCAATATATAGTATCGAATAGTAATCACCTTATAATTTCGGAATATACATCTCAAAATTTTATTTCTCTCGATAATGAACACCCTAGCGCAGGCGCGGCAAAGTCGTCCCCAAAGCGCCAAGCGTTCTACAATCCACACCCCGAATTACAACTCTCTTGTCAGTAAGCGCCAAAGCGGGTCGAATAAAATCTCTATGTCCTTAACTCCTTTTTAGATGCGTTTAAATCGTTAGCAAATCTCTCTTTTTATCCGGCATAGCATGAATTGCTTGTCCGATTAAGCCTTCTGCCGCCTCAAGCAGTCCTTCATTGAATCCTGGATGCGCATAGTTCGGGAATTTTATATCTTCCTCTTTTGAAGCCATTTCAAGTAATTGGACAAAGGAACCTGACATTTCAATTGCCCCTTCCCCAATCATATGAATGCCTTGAATGATTTCTGTTGTTGCATCAGAAATAACTTTAATAAACCCATCCTTTTTACCCGTAATTGTTGCATAACCGTTTCCGCCAAGAGCAAATTGACTGACCCGAATAGCCACCCCAAAGTCCCGTGCGCTTTGTTCTGTAAGCCCTACAGAAACGATTGGCGGGATTGTATGTGCCACAACTGGCATAAATGTAAGGTCGACTTCAGTTTGTTCCCCTGCTATTGAGGTAACAGCAGCTTTACCTTGCTTGATTGCTTTCACTGCGAGCATTGGCCCCTCGGTCACATCACCAATTGCATATATAGAAGGTATTGAGGATTGCATATTTCCGTCCACCTTGATGAAACCCTCGTCTGTTTGCTCAATTCCGAAACGGGTGATGCCGAGAGCATCCAAATTGGGTTTCCTTGTTCCAGATACGAATAGATGTGATCCACGTATCGTCTCTTCTATGTTTTTATCCGTTTGAAACGTTAGTATAATCCCGTCTGCTGTTTCATTTACCGAAATGAATTCACGCTCTTTATGCACTTTAATTTTATGCTTTTTAAATAAACGATTTAATTCTTTATTGATGGATTCATCGAATGGAAAGCCTGTTTGATCATCAATTACGATACTGACTTGTGCTCCTAATGCGGCAAAACTTGAAGCCGCTTCAAGTGCAATGTAATCATGACCTCTTACAATAAGGTGCTCAGGTATCTCTTCCAATTTAAATAGCTCATGGGGCAATAGAATTCGCACCCCTTTATCGTTCATTGCGGACGGTATAATCGGGGAGCTTCCTGTCGCAATAATGACTTGTTCAAATTCGAAAATATCGAATTGATGTCCATTTTCTACACCGATTCTATCTACCGCGAGAAATGTAACTTTCCCGCGGATGAGTTCAATTTTATTTTCATTACATAGACTTTCTACGCCTGATCTAAGCTGATTAATGACGTTAGATTTATAAGCAATCAGCTTTTTAATATCGACTAGGTTATCCAAACTTCCAATTCCCAGATTTTGTAGATGGGTAATTTCAGAGCGTTTAGCTGCTGCATGTGTAAAAACTTTAGAAGGAATACACCCTTCATTCAGACAAACGCCGCCCATTTCAGCCTGTTCAATTAATGTTACCGAGAGACCAAGCTGCGCACCACGTATGGCAGCAGAGTAGCCGCCTGGCCCCCCTCCAATGACAACGAGATTTCTTTCCTGACTGATTTCCCCAACAACCATTTTATATCATCTCCATCATCAGTTTGTGAGGCTGCTCAATTAGGCTGGCAAAGCGATTCGTAAATGCAACCGCTGTTGCGCCATCAGCAACACGGTGATCGAATGCCATGGAAAGTGTCATGATATGACCGATAACAATTTCATCATGCTCATTGACGATTGGTTGTTTTTTTGTTTTATGGAAAGCAATAAGAGCCGTTTCTGGATAATTAATAATCGGTGTTGCACCGGTACTACCAAGAGGTCCGACATTACTCACTGTAAATGTGCTATTTTGCATTTCAAACAGTTGTAGGCTACCAGCGATTGCTTTGGCTGTCAATTCCTTTACTTCTTTGTTAATTTCTTTGATTGATTTCTTATCAACATCATGGATAACAGGAACAATTAGTCCGCTTTCAGTATTTGTTGCGAGTCCAATGTGGTAGTTTTTCTTAAGGAGTATCCGACTGTTTTCTTCATCAAGTTCGGCATTGAATATCGGGAAATCCTTCAATGAGATAACAAGTGCCTTAATAAGAAATGCTGGAACACTGACGGATTCACCCGCCACTTTCAACTGCTCTCTCATTTTAACCAAATTCGTCATATTCACTTCGTCAAAATGAGTAACATGGGGAATTGTAAAGAGTGATTTCGTCATCTTTTCTGCAATTTTTTTTCGGATTCCTCTAAAAGGAATTTCATCAGGACTCTTTTGATCAATCTTCGTCTGCTTAACAATCTTAACTGATTCGAACATGGTTTGTTTTTCTTCTAAGAATCGAAAAACATCTTCTTCGGTTATCCTTCCAGAAGGGTCAGCTGCATGGACATCTTCGAGATTTATATTGTTATCGCGTGCAATTTTGCGTGTATACGGCGCCGCAAGTATTCGCTTAAAATGCAATGGCGGCAATTTCTCATCTATTTTAATTGCCGGGCTTGCTTCCCTCTCATTGATTTTTTTCGTTTCCATTATTGATTTTTGTACTGTTCGAACAGCTTCGTTTAATTCAATGCAGAGCAGGCTTGTTCCGACCTGAACAATTTCACCTACTTCAATACGAATTTCTTTCACAATACCCGGGCCGGGCGAAGTAAGTTCGGCGACCATTTTGTCTGTTTGTACTTCGACAAGCGGCTGATCCGTCGTAACCGAATCGCCAACCTTGACTAAGTAATGGATCACTTCCCCTTCAGTCATCCCTTCCCCGATATCATGTAACTTTACTTCGAGCATTCCATTTCCCCCTTAAAAATGAAGCACTTTTTCAATTCCTTCCACGACGCGTGCCGGTGTTGGAAGATAATGTTCTTCTAATGTAAAGAATGGAACCGGGACGTCAAATCCTGTAACGCGTTCAATTGGAGCTCGTAGATAAAGAAAAGCTGTATCGTTTATTATGGAAACAATATCGTTGCCAAGTCCCCCCGTATTATGTGCTTCATGAATGATGACTGCTCTCGTTGTCTTTTGCACAGATTGAGCAATAATGTCACGATCAATTGGATATAATGTTCGCAGATCGATAATTTCACAACTAATTCCCTTTTTCGCGGCCTGTTCAGCGGCTTTCTCAGCAATTGAAATCATAGCTCCCCACGCGATCAGAGTGACGTCTGTACCTTCAAGCACTCGTTTTCCTTTACCAATTTCTACAGTATATTTTCCAACAGGAACTTCTTCTCTTTTCGAACGATAGTTTTTCATAGGCTCCAAAACTAGCACAGGATCAGGATCTTCCATTGCTGCAATCAATAACCCTTTTGCATCGTATGGATTAGATGGACAGACCACCTTGATCCCTGGCATATGTGTGAATAAAATTTCCGTACTGTCAGAATGGATTTCAGGCGCTCGAATTCCTGCACCATATGGAGCTCGAATGACCATAGGCACTGTAAAACGAGACATCGATCGCATCCGAAGCCGTGAAACATGTGTCATAATCTGTTCGTACGCAGGATAGATAAAACCGAGGAACTGGATTTCTGCAATCGGTCTAAAACCGTTAACGGCAAGACCAATTGACGTCCCAATAATCCCTGCTTCTGAAAGTGGTGTATCGACTACTCGATCATCACCAAATTGTTCCTGAAGGCCTTCCGTCGCGCGGAATACACCACCATTTTTCCCGATATCTTCTCCGAGTATGATGGTTCGATCATCCTCTTCTAGCATCAAACGCATGCCATCATTAATCGCTTGAATTAACGTCATCTGCTTTGTCGTTTCGTTTTTTTGTTCCGATTCTTTTAATTGTGTCATCAATCATCGCCTCCCCAAATGCGCAAGGTACGCTTCTTTTTGTTCAGTGAGCTGAGCGGGCATTTCAGCGTATACATGATCGAAAACATCTTCTACATTAGGCGGCGGAAACTTTTCCATTTCTTCTACAGCCGCTTCGACTTCACTTATAGTTTTTTCTTTAGTAGCTTGAACCCATTCGTCATTCCAATAGCCATAATTTCTCATAAATAATTCTAATCGTGTAAGAGGGTCTACAAAATTAACTCCTTGTTTTTCAGATCGGTATTTAGACGGATCATCAGCAGTTGTGTGGGCACCTTTTCGCCACGTAACTGCTTCTATCAATGTCGGGCCGTTGCCAGCTCTAGCATTATCAAAGGCCTTTTTCGTCTCAAAATAAACCGCAAAACAATCATTCCCATCGACACGGAATCCCGGCATACCATAGGCAACTGATTTTTGTGCAATCGTTGCAGAATTCATCTGTTTTTCAATTGGGACCGAAATTGCATACCCATTATTTTGGTTAAAAAAGACCACTGGCACTTTGAATACGCTCGCAAAATTTAACCCTTCATGAAAATCCCCTTCCGAAGTCGCACCGTCCCCAAAATAAGCAATTGCTGCATTTTTTGTTCCTTTTCTCTTTTCAGCCCATGCGGCACCCGCTGCATGGGGGAGCTGTGTCGCAATTGGAACAGCTGGCGGAAAAATATTTCTGTCTGCCGGCGCTACACAGCCTTCTAGCCTGCCATTCCAATACAAAAACGTTCTGGCCATACTTTTTCCAAACGTTATCGTGGCTCCATGATCACGATATGTCGGGAAAACCCAGTCATCGGCATTTAATGCGAGTGCGCTACCCACTTGAGCAGCTTCCTGTCCTTCAAAAGGTGCGTATGTTCCTAGACGCCCTTGTCGTTGTAAGTTAATCGCTTTTCTATCAAATGTACGAATTCGTAACATGTGATAATACAACTGTTTAACCAATTGCTCATCTATTTGCTTTTCAAAGCTTGTGTCAACAAAAAAGCCTTTATCGTCTACTATTCTTTTTATAGGATAGTTATGTTCCACTTAACTTGCCTCCAATCAGGATAGATTACGAATCGACCACTTTGGTTTTGCTGGTGCTGAGTAAAAGCTGTTCCGTTTTCCTCGATCTGCTATTCTCTTCTCACACATTGCATTTGCCGATTCCTCGGTTGTTTTTCCACTGTTATCAGCTTCCTTGTAAACTTCTAAAATTGCATCGTATATATGTTTCGTTTTCGCAAGCACCCGTTCGTGATTAATGCCATACAATTCATCTGCTACTTGTATGAGCCCACCAGAATTGACGATATAATCCGGTGCATATAATATTCCTTTATCCCGCAATAATTTACCATGCCTATCATTTAACAACTGATTATTCGCAGATCCTACAATCGCTTTTACTTTAAACTGAGGAATTGTGGTGTCGTTAATAATCCCGCCAAATGCACACGGTACAAATATATCTGCTTCTTGAGAATAGATAGCTTCATTTGCAACAATTTGTAGCTTGCCAGTTGTTCTTGCCGCAACTTCTTCAATTGCCCGCAGACTCTCTTCATTAATATCTGTTACGAAAATGTGAGCACCTGCTTCAAGCAATCCACTTGCGACTTTGAATCCAACCTTTCCAAGCCCTTGAATCGCATAGATATGCTGACCTAATTCGCCATTTCCATATAGCATCTGATTGGTCGCTTTTATACCGTACAAAACACCTGCTGCTGTAGGAATAGATGAATCGCCACCGCCTCCGTATACTTCCGGCAGGCCGTTGACGAAATTCGTTTCTTTCATCGCGTGAACGAAATCGTCCATCGTCGTCCCCATATCCGTTCCCGTATAAAAACGACCGCCCAGTGAGTTTACAAATTGACCGAATGCGCGGAATAATTCCGGTGACTTATCTGTTTTAGGATCACCAATAATAACTGCTTTCCCACCCCCAAAATCGACATCGGCAGCTGCACATTTATAGGTCATTCCTTTTGAAAGACGAAGGACATCTTCCAACGCTTCTTCCACACTGCCATAAGGTTGCATGCGGCAACCGCCAAGTGCTGGTCCAAGCGTAGTGTCATGAATTGCAATAATTGCACGTAAACCTGTTGAAGGGTCATTACAGAAAACGACTTGTTCATGTTCACTCATTCGATCAAAGAGCTCAAATTCCTTTGTCATTGACGTTCTTTCAGCTAGCATCATGCGATTTTCCCCCTTAGGATTGGTCATACAAAATCCCTGTTTAGAATGAAGCTTCATCTAACTTTTTCACAATTCTTTCCTTCGGCAATATAACCTGTATTACTTCACCTTTTCCAATAAGCCCCAACTTATTTTGCGCTATGACTTTTGTCACAACTTTATTGTCACGAAGTTCAATTAGAGTTGCCGTTAAGGTAACGGTAGAACCAAGCGGAGACGCAGCAAGATGCTTCAGCTGGACTGATGCACCCATTCCCTCTTCATGCTCTTCCAAAAATGGAAGAATGATTTTTCGAGAAACCCATTCCATATGATATGTCATTGCTACGGTTGAATAGACAGGATGTACAATTTCTCCTTCAAATGAAGCAAACATATCCTCTGTTACGATTATCTCGATTGCTTCCTCTCTACCAACATTCAATCCTCGCTTCATAATATATCCCCTACTCAAGTTATAATATGTGAGACCCCTTTTGAAAACGCTTACAAATTCATAGTCCATCTTCAGTCGTTATTCTCATTTCCTTGGTCGAACTACTCTCCTTTTTCAATAAATTACAAATGCCTTTTTCAATGCTAAATTAATGACCGTGTTCATACGATGAAAACCTTAAATGGTAAACGATTATTTACAATTATCATATATCATACTGTATATGACTTCAAGTACTTATCAGAAGTATTTTTATAATCTGAATACTAGTATGCGATTAATGCGGTTTCATCGCTTTTAGAAAGTTCTGCTCTTCTTGGTCTATAAGCGTTGCAATCATATATTAATTAATATATAATTCGGTTACTATGGAAAATAAAATGAATAAACGACAATATGCTTATAAAGTGATTCGCACAAGAATCGTAGATGGTACTTATGCCCCTGGCCAACGAATTATTATCGATCAAATCGCGAAGGAGGTCGGCTCTAGTCATATCCCTGTAAGAGAAGCTATCCACCAATTAGAGTCCGATCAACTAATTGAGTTTAAACCAAATATCGGAGCAATTGTTCGTGGTATTGATAACGAACTTTACACGGAGACCCTTCATGTTTTGGCTTTATTAGAAGGGCATGCAACGGCGCTTAGCGCACCGCTGATTACATCAAAAGGAATTGAAACACTAGCTAGCATTAATAACGAGATGAAGGAAATGTTGGAAAACTATGAGTTAGATAAATTAGGTGTGTTGAACAGAGAATTTCACTTTCATATCTACTCTTTTTGCCCCAATAATTTATTAATAAAAAATATACAAGAAACGTGGAGTCGATTAGATATTGTTAGACAAGCAGGTTTCACCTTCTACCCCAAACGGACACCACAATCGATCGAAGAGCATTACACTCTTATCAGACTTTTGAAAGAGCATGCAGACAGCTCTGAAATAGAAGATTATGCGCGTAAGCATAAGCTGCTGACACTTGAAGCATTCAAAAAACGAACGTGATGACTTAAGAAATGAACGTAACGCCGCCTTGGAACGGGTCGGCGTTTTTTCGTTGCTTACCGTTAACTAATTGCTGAAAGGAGCCCCTCATTCAATTGACCAATTTGTTTAGTACTTTTTTGAACTCTTCTATGGATTTATTCATTTGATTTTCTGCTTCATTCATCATGCTATCAAGTAAATCTTTCACAGTCGGGATGGTTTCAATCAATCCTGCAATTTGACCGCTATTGATAAATCCATTTTCCATATCGCCATGGATTGCACCTTTGACATGTTGTTTTTCCGACGTCAGTTCAGTGTATTGTTCCAGTGTCATCCCGGATTTTTCCAACTCATTAAGTTTAACTGCATAAGGCGTCTTTAGTATCCGCCTCAGCCGATCTACACTGCGTCCAATAAGTATTGTTTCCGTATCACTTGCTCGCACAAGATTCTGCTTGTATATGTCATGAAAGGGCGCTTCCTTTGTTGCAATTAAACGAGTTCCAATTTGCACACCACTTGCGCCTAACATAAGCGCAGCTGCCAATCCATTGCCATCACCGATGCCTCCTGCCGCAATTACCGGTAGTTTAACGTTTTTCACTATTTGCGGTATCAATGTGAATGTCGTCAGTTCCAGGCTAGAGTTGATGCCAGCCGCTTCAAATCCTTCTGCCACGAGAAGATCTGCTCCTGCAGCTTCCGCTTTAAGGGCATGTTTCACCGAGGCTACAAGCGCAATGACTTTCACCCCTTGTTCATGTAATGCAGGAATATATGGTGCTGGATTTCCTGCTGATAGTGAAACAACTGAAATCGCATGTTTGATGACAAGATTAATCAGCTCTTTTACATATGGTGTAACACTGATTGGAATATTAATTGCGAAATTCTTCTTCGTCAGATTTTTCGTTTCAACTATTAATTTCTCTACTTCAGCGGGAGTCATTGTACCGCATCCTATCGTACCAAGCCCCCCTGCCTCTGAAACAGTCGCTGTTAGCTGGGCATTACTAATATTCCCCATTCCGCCTTGTATAATTGGATAATCAATTTCAAGTAGCTCACAAACGTATATCATTTTTCGTCCACCCCTATGTAATTATGTTATACTAAATAGAGTTAAAAAACAATTAAGAATTAAATAATAACTAGGGGGGTTGAAAGTATTGTTAATCACATTCAAAGAGAAAAGCCCTGTACTCGATCCGACGGTCTTCGTTGCTCCAGGTGCTAAAATTATCGGAGAAGTTCAGATTGGGTCAGAATCTACTATTTGGTTTAATACCGTCCTGCGAGGAGATGAAGGGCCTATTACAATAGGCAATAGGTGCAGCATCCAAGACAATTCAACCATCCACTTATATGAAGACGCTCCAGTCGTTATAGAAGATGAAGTTACCGTTGGGCATAACGTTATCCTGCATGGCTGCAAAGTCAGAAAGCGATCGATTATTGGAATGGGTTCTACAATTCTTGACCACGCAGAAATTGGTGAAGAATGTATTATTGGCGCCAACACGTTAATCCCACCAGGCAAGAAAATTCCTCCTCGTTCACTGGTTGTTGGTTCACCGGGGAAAGTAGTGAGAGAATTAAACGACAAAGACTTTGAAATCATTCAATTGTCGATTGATTCATATGTTCAAAAAGGATATGACTATCGGGAGATTTTCAAGAATGGAGAAAATGAGTAACTAATGACTCGTGCTTCTTGACACTAATCGTTCATGTTCAGTCGTCCAACTAATTAAATAGAGCTGCAAATCACTATGATTTGCAGCTCTATCTTTGTGTTACCGAGACAATATGTTGATATTAAAAGACGTCTGTGGATTAACCACTTTCTTACATAAAGCACATGTATATAGGGTGTCTAGTGTTTTAACACAAAAGTAAGTAGTCATTTACTGGTTAATCAACGCATGTATGCCGAGAGTATATGTGATTACTAGTTGATACTATATAAATTGAAATAAAAGAACTCCATCGAACCGCTACGGCGCTAGGGGATGCCTTCACTCAGTTTATACATTGGATTCAATAGTTCAACATATAGAGAATTAGAGTCAAGAAAGACACACTCCAGATTGCAGATTTCATCACAAATAACGAAATGCTCTCTCTCGCATAGACCATCTAGCGAAGACGCGACTTCGTGGTAGCCGGAGCGATAAGACTAAGGAGGGATGCAGTTCAATCCCTCCCAAATGCTCTCCTTTCCGGCTTATTGCGGGAGGCATCCACAAAACGTCGAAGCGGGATTGGCAGGATTTCTAATTCATTCTTCATGTATTGGGACATTCGTTGATCACATTCAATCGATTTATGGCACTCCAGGTTGTTGGTCTCATTCCTAATAACGAAATGTACTTTCTCACATAGACCATCCAGCGAAGACGCGACTTCGTGGTAGCCGGAGCGATAAGACTGAAAGTGAACTTCTTTCTGGCTTATCGCGGGAGGCATCCACAAAGCGTCGAAGCGGTATTAGGAGAAATTACAATCCACTCCAAGTATTAGGGATTTTTCAGTGCCTCCAAAAAGCCCTTGTAAAGCGCATATGCCGTAATCATTTGTTCAACTCATATAAAGCCTCTTTATTTTCTGCCTATTACTTTTTTCTAAATAAAGCTGCCCATAAAGCGGAAACACCGAATACTTCCTCGTCTTTTTTTGCAACTTTCATTCTACGCATTTCTATTTCCTCAAATCCATTAAAGAGCGTCCTCAGCTTTTCTTCTGTAAAACCTAGTCCACCATCCAAGCTGCGTAATCGGTAAACTTCCCAATCCGATATATCAGATCCACCCAAGTCCCCATCTTGCACGAAGCATGTAATAGCGAAGTATCCGCCTGGCTTTAACGCTTTTTGTATTAACTCTATGTAATTCATTCTTCGGTGCGGGGCAATGTGATGAAAACAGCCAGAATCATAGACAATATCATAAGTCTCTTCTTCTAGATGAACATCAAAAATATTATCTTGAATAAAGTTTACGGTTACCTCGCTTTCTCTCGCTCGCTCTGTTGCCCATTGAATCGATTCTTCTGATAGATCAATTGCATCAACTGTGCACCCTTTCTCTGCAAAGTATATGGCGTTTCTTCCTGGACCACAACCAAGTTCGAGCACATTTCCGGCATTTATTATGTCTTTTTCAAAATAGCTTACCAGATTTTCGTCAGGTTTATTGACGAAAAAAGGAATTCCTTTTTCACGATTCGAATAAAACTCATTCCAAAAACCTGTAGGCTCACGTAGTAAGGAATCCAACATCTCTAATACATCCTCATGACTGGTGATTGTTTCTTTCAAAATAACCCCTTCTTTCTTCATTTACTGTATGTCGAAATAAGTAAAGCCTTCAAATACGCTTCGGCACTATGGGGATGCCCGGTAAGCCACCTGCACTCTGTTTACACACCGTATTCACTTTCAACTCATATGAGTATAAATTAATTGTACTAATAATTCCGAAGTTTATTATATCGGTGAGGTTACATCTAAATTAAATAGGATCATAGTCAGTTGTCTTATTTAGCAGAATTTCACACTCAAACATGCATGACAGGTTGTTAGTGACTTTATATTCGTTCCAAGATAGTAGGGGTCCACTTCTTATTAACTTCTTTTTTAAGTGATTTTACTACCATTTAATGAGGTGGCATTTTTCATTTTCCGTAATTCACATTACAAATGTTTCAATATCATTACGAAAGATAATTGAAGATTTATTCCATTAAAAGCTTTATAACCATAATAGGAAGGACAGATAGCATTCCCAGCCCATGTCCTTCCTTTTATTTCAGAATAATTTTTCGAGTTTTTTTACAGTTTCATCATTACTACACACAATTAAAAAATAGGCCTTAAGATATTTCTTAGCGCCCTCTTTAGCCATAGTAATAATGTCTATTTTATTCCTAGTTCTACAAGAATCATAAGTCTCAAAAGCTGTACTGCTCCACCCATTCCTTTCTCCGTCTGCATTCTTTTTTTCTTGTATGCCTGAAATTACGATGTCCATTGTTCTTGGTAACTCTACTAACACTTTTTCAAATAGATTCTATTTATCCTTTTCCTTCAGGTTTGCTTTTGTCCTTAATGCCATTGTGTCTATTCCCTCCTCTTAGCTAATAATTTTATACAAATTAAATGCTTCTTTTGAAACGTTGCCATTAAAATAGCGCCCTTCAACTGAGGCTTCATCACCCAAAACGTTTTTCAGACAGAAGAATTTCGTAGTACAACAGCTTTATATTCCACGAGGCAATATCAATTACTTCAATAGTGCGAAATATTTAAAACGTATCCCTATAATTTTTCATTACCGTATCGCCAAAAGCTCTAATATCTGCTAAATAATCAAATCCTTTAGGTGAACCAAAGCTATTCATCATTCTTACTGCTACAATGTCATGTTGTGGAATTACTAATAAGCCCACGCCAGTATATCCTAGTATTTGGTACGAACCATAAGGGACCAACTTGCCAATTTCGCTTCGTTTAGCAGAGGAGCCTTTGGCAAACCACAAAAAACCGTTTTGAGGATTGTCAGTATCCTTAAAAGGCGGACTTTGAACAGAAGTCGCTAATTGTATAATTTCCTTAGGTATAATCTGTTTTTTATTGATCATACCTTTTTTCAAATGAAAATAACCCCATAGTGCCAATTCTCGAGCTGACACATACATGTTCATCTTGTCCCCTTCAGTACTTTTGTATATGAACCAATTAGGGTCATTAGGTTCTCGAATTACTTCAACCAGCTTTTCATTCATTTCCCCATACCAACCAGTTTGATTAAATTTCATAGGCTGAAATACCAGTTCAGAAACAATCTCAGCTATTGTTTTACCTGTTGAATTTTTTACAATTTGCGTTAACATGTCAATACCAATTCCACGGTATGCCCAACTTTGGCCTGGAATAAATTCTCGAATAATTTCATCTCTACCTATTTTCAAACCATGTGTATGTGTGAGTAAGTGTCGAATAGTAGTTCCGTTTAAAAAGTTTGCATCAAGTGAAGGAAGGTATTTTGTTATTGGGTCATCAATTGATGCTATAAAACCGTTATGGACAGCATAGGCAACAGCAAATCCGATATAGCTTTTTCTAACGGAAGCAACATGAAACTGTGAATCTTCTTGAATTCGTCTTGCATTAATAGCTTTAGAATGTTTTCCCCAGTAATCCTCTGCAACTAGTTGATCCTTATGTATAATTACCACTGCCCCTCCCGAACCGTTAACCATTTCGAATGTTTTCTTTACATGAGCTACAACCGGATTGAACTTACCATATAATTGCTGACCACTAAACAAGATTTAACACAACTCCCTCGACAAAATAGAATACCTTTATTTCAAAACTTCATAATTTCCCGAAGATAGACTGAATCTTTTCAGTTACTTCTCTCGGTCTTACATCTAATGAGGAAAGATTTTTAATCTCCATCCAAAGTGGTTGGTAGGTACCTCTATCTAGATTTAAATCGGTAAACTCTTCCCCGCTTCCAGTACCAAATGTTCCACCAACAATATCAGCAAGATAAAAATATTGTGTGCCAATAAAATCAACTGAACAAACATGTTCTTTAATCTTTATTTTAACGCCTAGTTCTTCGAATGTTTCTCTTTCTGTAGCCTCTTCAGGTGTTTCTCCTTCTTCAATTCCACCGCCTGGAAAAACGTAGTAAACACAATTTTCTTTAACTCTCTTAATTAAAGCAACTTTATTTTTTTCTATAAGGACTGAAGAACCTCTATTTCTCATTAGATACACATCCTGTGGTTTAATTTTTTCACATAGTAAATATATCAATTTAAGCCTAAAAATATTTATTACTCCTTTTTTCTGCCCCACTATGTTGAAGATAGAAACTCATATGTCTTCAAATTATACACTAATCATTTCACTTGAAATTCGAAAAACTTTAAATTTATTCTTGTAAATTCATGTCGATACAGGCTTATTGCTAGCGGAGATAGGAGATTTCACAAAAAATAAAAACACCGCAAAATGCGATGCTAAATGGATGCCGGTAAGGACATTATTAGTTTTAGGTAACGTCCTTTTTTTATCCCCAAAAACCCGTTACTTTTAATTTGTTAGTTGGTCTATAATGAGCGGATGATCATCTGCATCGTACGATTTGTCTTTCCTGCGCATGTCATTATCTTCTTGAAATACATCTTCGAAAAAACGGCTTGCTGATTGGGCTAGCAGTTTATAATATTGTTCAAATAACAGAGTGGCATGATTGCCATTCCAGATTTCCGGTAGCAGTTCTTTTGGAAGTCCCGGATCTGTAAAGAGAAATTTCCGGTATTCATGCACCAGGTTGGTCCGTTCCACGAAACACTCTGCATCTGTCATTTCACCAGCATTTATTATGCTTTGATGGACAATGTATTTTTTGCTATATGTCGCTATGAATGCTTGATATTTCTCTTCAATTTCTTCAAGTGGCCAGCTTTTTTCAACGAGCAACTTGTCCGCTTGCGGACCTTTGTATTCGGACACGAAGAAATCCACGTAAGCTTGAATATCATACTTTTCGATTAGAAGATTCACTTCTTTTTCAAGATTATTTGGCGATATCCAGCATCCATTTGAAAAGCTGCCGAACCCACTCCATAGTAACTCTTTTCGAAGCTCATCGCGAATCTGCCTTTTTTCTTCCGGAATCGTATACATTAGCATACGCCATTTCCCATCCCAGTCAGTTGGATTCAACTTAAAAATACGGATTGCTGCCTCTTCAATCCGTGCTTCGCCACGTTCCGTCAAGAAATAATAGCTTTTATTCCCTTGCTTTTCGGATTGAATCCATCCTTGTTTCATCATTCTTGAAACAGCAACCCGAACCGATTGTTCATTATGACCAAATTCTTTTAATAACCGAATCAAGCTGCCAATCCAAATTTTGTTTCCATAATGGCGAATGTAATCACCATATATTGTAAAAATCATTGATTGTGTATTTGCCATGATACTCACTCTTTCTTTTATCGTCTCTTATCAATGTATCATGATTCGACAATTCTTTCATTATTTCGTTATATGAATGGTCAGTAAGTTATTTCCCCAACTCCTTTTTATATAAAAAACTGCCCAACTCTTGCCAAGGCTCATCCTAACTTTTTCAAGAAGAGGACTGGCCCGTGAAGGACAGCATTGTTCACCTACTACTCCGACACATTCTCAATAATTGCCGCGATACCCTGGCCTACCCCGATACACATCGTTGCCAGTCCGTATTTAACTTCCTGTTTTTTCATTTCAAATAGAAGTGTCGTTAAAATTCGGGCACCACTCGCTCCTAAAGGATGCCCAAAAGCGATTGCTCCGCCATTGACATTTACTTTTTTATCGTCTAATTCTAACTGACGTATACACGCAAGTGATTGTGAAGCAAAGGCTTCATTCAATTCAACAAGTCCAATATCATTTTTGGTCAGTCCCGCCCGTTCCAGTGCTTTTCTTGAAGCGTAAATTGGGCCAAGACCCATTACAGCGGGTTCAAGTCCTGCAGTTGCCCCAGAAACATACCTCGCAAGTGGCTTGAGGTTTAGTTCTTTTGCCTTCTCAGCACTCATAAGAAGCAAAGCAGATGCACCGTCATTGACACCCGAAGCGTTGCCTGCTGTAACGGTGCCACCTTCAAATATCGGTTTAAGTTTACCAAGCTTTTCTAGCGTTGTATCTGGCCGCGGATGTTCATCCCGACCCACAGTTATTTCGTTCCCTTTTCGGTCTTTATAGACAACCGGGACTACTTCTTCAGCGAAACGATTTTCTTCCATTGCTTTTTTTGCGCGTTGCTGGCTTTCATAAGCAAATGAATCCTGATTTTCCCGCGTTATGGTATACTTTTGCGCGACATTTTCAGCCGTCTGTGGCATTGTGTCCGCGCCATACATTTCTTTCAACTTATTATTCGTGAAGCGCCAACCGATTGTTGTATCTTGCAGTTCCATATTCCCACGGGGATTTGCTTTATCAGGCTTTGCCATGACGAGGGGAGCACGCGTCATGCTTTCTGTTCCACCGGCAATGTAAATATCGCCGTCACCAACTGCGATTGCCCTGGCGGCGTAAATAACAGCATCAAGCCCTGAACCACAAAGACGGTTAATCGTCGTGCCTGCCACTTCGACTGGAAGACCCGCCAACAAGCCTGACATTCGAGCTACATTCCGGTTATCCTCCCCTGCCTGATTGGCGTTTCCGAGAACAACTTCTTCAATCTGCTTCGCAGGAAGATTAGGATTCCGTTCGATAAGCGCTCTAATAACAACTGCTCCTAGATCATCCGGACGTACATCTTTTAATGCGCCATTATATCTTCCGATAGGTGTACGGACAGCATCTACGATAACTACTTCTCTCATTTTGTAACCAACTCTTCTCCAAGGGCGTAGTCGTATACGCCTTTGCCGGTTTTTCGACCAAGGCGACCCGCTTTGACGTACTGCTCCAAAAGAGGCGCCGGGCGGTATTTTTCTCCTAATTTTTGATGCAAATAGTTCAAGTTATTCAAACGCGTATCAAGCCCGACCAAATCTACGAGTTCAAATGGGCCCATGGGATAATTTAAACCTAGTTTAATCGCTTTATCAATTTCTTCCGGTGTTCCAAGCCCTTCTTGGAGCATATAAAATGCTTCGTTGCCGACAAGCGCACTAATCCTGCTTGTGATGAAACCTGGAAATTCATTAATGACAACTGTTTCTTTGCCCATCTTCACGGCTACTTCTCTAATTAATTCCACCGTCTCATCACTCGTCTCCAACCCGCGGACAATTTCTACAAGTGGCATTTTATGTACTGGATTGAAAAAGTGCATAGCAATTGTTTTTTCTGGACGTTTACCGAAAGAAGCAATTTCAGTAGGACTCATCGTAGATGTATTCGTTGCAAAATAACATTCCTTTGAAGCGAGTTCTTCAATTTCTTCAAACACTTGTTTTTTAATCGATGCGATTTCAGGCACCGCTTCAATAATTAAATCCGCGTTTCCAGCTACTTTTGCAAGCTCATTTTCATAGCTCAGATTTTGGCGAGCCTTTGCAGCTTTATCCGCGGATATTTTTCCATACTTAAGTCCTTTTTCAAAAATAACGTCAATTTCATTCTTTGCATTTTGAAGTGCTGTTTCATTAATATCAACGATTGTAACTGAATACCCACCAAGTGCTGCTACATAGGCAATCCCTCTGCCCATCACGCCAGAACCAACAACAACTACACGGTTAATCATAAGTAATCCTCCTTTTTATGGTGAAAGAATACGGACAGGAGATCATACATCCCTGTCCGTTGTTTTTAAAGATAGGTATAATTTTTCAACCCGGGGCTGGACGGCGCTTTGCGCTTTTCATAGACCAAATGGGTTTACTGGACGGCTGCCAAAGTACGACATGATGCTTTTCGTTTCAGTGTAAAGATCAAGCGATCCGATTGATAGCTCACGGCCAAATCCGGATTGTTTGTAGCCACCGAATGGTGTTCCTGGGAATGCAGAGAATGGCGTGTTAATCATAACGATTCCGGCTTGAATTTGATTGGCAACACGTGTTGTCGTTGCAGTATTTGTTGACCAAATTGATGAAGCTAGACCGAAATCCGAGTCATTCGCTAATGCAATTGCCTCTTTTTCGTTTTTAAACTTCGATACGATGACAACTGGTCCAAAGATTTCTTCCCGAACAACCTTCATGTCTTGTGTCACATTTCCAATTATTGTTGGTGCATACCAAAATCCGTTTTCAAAGCCTTCTGGTTTCAATTCCTTACCACCTGTAAGTATTTCAGCACCATCATCGATTGCGGACTGAACATATCTTTTCACTGTGTCCAACTGACCTTGATCGATAACTGCGCCCATATGTGTTGCTTTGTCAAATGGATCTCCAATGGCGAGTTTTTCAGTTTTAGCAATGAATTTCTCAACAAACTCGTCGTACACATTTTCATGAATATAAATTCGTGTACGCGCATCACAAGATTGTCCTGTGTTATTGAAAGCACCGTAGAGTGAACCATCAACGGCTGCATCAATATCTGCATCTTCAAAAACAAGGCTTGGAGACTTCCCGCCAAGTTCTAGCGTTACGCGTTTTACTGTTCCTGCCGCCTTTGCCATAATGTCTTTTCCAATTGGTGTAGACCCTGTGAATGCAATTTTATTCACTAGCTCATGTTCTACCAAGTAGTTACCAATTTCAGAACCTGATCCTGGCAAAATGTTAACAACGCCTGCCGGAACGCCTGCTTCGAAACAAATTTCTCCTAGAATAATAGCTGTAAGTGGCGTTAGTGACGCAGGCTTAATAACCACCGAGCAACCTGCTGCAATAGCCGGAGCAATCTTCCAGGCAGCCATCATAAGTGGATAGTTCCACGGAATAATTTGTGCACATACACCAAGTGGTTCTTTTTCTGTGTAGTTATGGAATTGACCAGGTACATTGTTTACTGATCCACCGTGTGCAACGATAGCGCCCGCATAAAATTCAAAGTCTTCAATGGCTTGTGAAATCTGCCCTTTAGCCGCTGCAAGTGATTTACCTGTATTCAAAATTTCAAGTTCTACAAGCTCCTTAAAGCGTGAACCCATAATTGCTGCAATTTTGTTTAGTACACGTGCACGACGTCCAGCAGGTGTTATTTTCCACTTTCCATTATCAAATGAATCTCTGGCAGCTTGGACAGCTTTTTCAGCGTCTTCTTTCGTCGCTTTTGCGACTTCTGCAAGTAGTTCACCAGTCGCAGGATTGTAAATCTTTGTGCGCTCGCCACTGCTACTTTCTACTTGTTCACCGTTAATGAACAGCTTGTAAAAGTCACGTTTCATTGATTCTTGTTCTATTGTTCCTTCTTGAATTGTCGTCATTGGTTTATTCCTCCTATTGTCCTGTATAAACAGGTTTGCGTTTTTTCATAAATGCAGTAACACCTTCGCGATGATCTTTTGTTAAACCGGCTATCCGCTGCCCTTGTGCTTCTTGCTCAAGATAATCTTCAAACGATAGTTCACTAACTGTTTTCAACGAGCGTTTTATCAAGCCTATTGCTTTTGTTGGTAGCGCGGCAAGATGTTCTACGAATGCGGATACATCTTCTTCCCATTTTTCTGAAGAAATCAGTCGATTTGCAAGCCCCAATTTCACGGCCTCAGCTGCGGGTACTTTTTCTCCTAAAATGGCTAGTTCCGCTGCTTTCGAATGCCCTACGAGTTGTGTTAAATAATAGAGATTACCTGAATCCGGAATGAGACCAACATGGATAAAAGCATTCATAAAACTCGCACGCTCTGAAAGAAGTCTGAAGTCACAAGCAAGCGCAAGACTGAACCCTGCTCCTGCAGCTACCCCATTTACTGCTGCAACAATCGGTTTTTCACATCGTCTAATTTGCATAATCATCGGTCCGTAATGGTCTCTTAACACTTGGCCATGATCCATCTGATCATCCACTTCTGATAAATCTTGACCGGAACAAAATGCCCGTCCTTCGCCTGTAATGACAACACAACGCACTTGTTCATCGAAAGAGGCATCTTTGATCGCATCTTTTATTTCACGATTCATTTGCGCGGTAAAAGCGTTCAGTTTATCAGGTCTATTTAAGATGAGCCATGCAATTCCACCTTTGACGTCATAGCGAATCGTCTCAAACATTCAGCACACTCCTTACTTTCCTTGATAATCCGGTTTTCTTTTTTCTACAAATGCGTTCATACCTTCTTTTTGATCCTGCGAAGCGAAAAGAAGGTAGAAATTTTTCCGTTCATATTGCATTCCTTCATACAAGGGATAATCCACTGCTTTATTAACTGAATCTTTAATGAGTCGCAGCGATAGCGGTGGCTGTTTGGCAAGTCGCTTTGCAAATTTCAGCGTTTCTTCCATTATTAGTTCAGGTGCTACGATTTTATTGATGACCCCGTGTTTTAGGGCTATTTCCGCGGAAATCCTTTCCCCTGTCCAAAGCCATTCAAGTGCTTTCGTACGACCGGCAAGTTTTGTCAGCCGCTGTGTCCCTCCTGCACCCGGCATAACACCAAGCCCTACTTCTGGGAATGAAAACTCTGTGCCACTAGCGGCGATTAATAGGTCGCAGCAAAGGGCTAGCTCGAACCCTCCGCCAAAAACGAACCCTTTGACTGCACCAATAATTGGTTTTTTAATGAGTGCTAAGCGGTCCCAGTCAGCAAATTGATTCATTAGTTCAAGGCTGATTGGATCATCATTCGTCATTTCATCAATGTCAGCTCCAGCTGAAAATGCGCGTCCTTTTCCAGTCAACACGATGACCCGGACGTTATCATTACGGTCAAATTCTTCCATAGCATCGACTAGCTCACTAATCAGTTTTCGATTCAATGAATTTAACTGGCGCGGACGGTTCAATTCAATCACCGCGATATTCCCTGTTAATGTAGTTTCAATGAATTCAAAGCCATTCATTACGCATCCTCACCAATCATTAAAGTGACAAGATCACCTGCAAACCCCATCAAGTCTTTGCCGGATGCCTTTCCTTCGGGAGAACGTAAACCTTGCTGCAACGCTTCTAAATTGTCATACCTCATCTCACAAGTGAGGTAGTATTTGCCCTCTCCTCCCATTGGAGATCCTGTGATTTTAGTCACTTTCATTTCACGAAGCCCAGGTATTTTCGCTGTAAGAGGTCCATGAACGTTGAAGTAATGATCATCAAATGCCTCTTTGTTTTCAGGATGTTTGTATAATGCGATTAATTTAGCCATTTTTTATTCTCCTCACTTTATAGTAGTGTTGAAACTGGTTTCATTGCTTCAAATACATTTTTACAGCTCTTGCAGTACAAAATACTTCTGCATGCTGTCGGTCCAAAAATATTTTCCATTGTTACATAAGTAGATCCACAATATGCGCAATCTACATGCCATGAGCCGTCCTCTTCAATATGACGAGGGGGAGGAGCTATTCCAAACTTCCTCAAATTCACATGCCCTTCATCTGTAATACGGTCTGACGTCCATGGCGGATGAAAGACGAATTCTACTTCGACGTTCTCAATATCCGGCAATTTTTTCACGGCATTTACCGTATTCATTTTAATAAATTCGAGTGCCGGACAACCTAAAAAAGTCGGAAGCAGAGTGATTTTCACATTTTTCCCTACTGCTGTGACTTCTCCTACCATGCCTAGATCCAAAATGCTCACTGAGTCAATTTCCGGGTCTTTCACATTCATAAGAACTTCATAAATCTGATCAATCGAAACGTCTATAGAAGCAGTCATACCATTCACCTCTTTCCTCGTTCTGCTTACCAGACGGCCATGGGGTCAAGCTTGTAAACTTCGGAAAGTGTGAAGAGTGCATCATCCAAGTCTTTTGTATGCTCGCCGTTTCGTCCATTTTTCGCGGGGTGATCAGGAATCGCAGGCACTTCAATTTGAAGGGCTTTGAACATTGGGCCAATGCTTGCTTTCCATTTTTTCTTCATTTCTTCCTCATTGTCTATTAAATTACTATTGGCAATCGCTTGTTTCTGGTTTCCGAAAGAAAATATATCCCCAAAGTCATTCATGACAAGGGTAATTGCGTTATTCATTTTATTTTTTGCTACATCCGTAGAACTCATTAACTGCTTAAACCAGGTTTCCCAGTGCAACTTGTGATAGTAAAGTTCCATTTTCACTTTAATCGCCACTTCAGCAACTGGTCTGTACGAGCTTTCGCACAACGACTCAATTTTCACCTTTTTCGCCTGTATATAAAAATAACTTCTTACGACTTGATAGGCCCAGTCATAATTAGGTGTTTCCATATAATAGCCTTCACCGTTCACCCGTTCTGTCAAAACGCTGTTCTTTCTTTCATTTGCCGGGCGTAAATGAGCCAAGTCATCCGCTTTTCCAGCTCCAAGGTCTTCAAGTAATTGATAATACATCGCCGCATGCCCCATACTGTCTTGGCTAATCGACGAGGAAGCGACGTCTTCTTCAATGTGGGGAGCGAGCCCAAGCCATTCAGATCCGCGATATGCATATAATAAATCATCATCCGCTAATTGGAACAGTAAACTAATGAGTGCTTCTTTATATTCCGCACTCATGCCATTATCTGTTGTGCTCATTTTCGCTCTCCTCCCCATGACAATATCTCTTTTTCATCAAGTACTTGCTGCTCGTATTGACGCCATTTTTTCTTTAAGTACCCATAGCCTTTTGTCGTCCGGTACTCTTTATTGTCAAGCCTGGTGAGCGTCATCTTCTCTTCTGTATTCATTTTTCTGAGATTTTTTCGATTTACAATCCAAATGTCCGCAACTGGCTCACGTCGCATGAAGTTTTCCTGTGCTAAGACGAGTGCCATATCTTCATTTGGAGCCAGTAAGCTGAATTGGTGTTGGAATGCCGAGCTCGGTGTTCGCTTGCTAAAAACTTCATATTCTTGATAAAATGTTTTTTCTTCGGTCATTTTCTCTGACTCCTTTCGTTAATTAACGACTGCACTTAATGCATCACGCACCCATTCATTATTTTCATAAGATGTACGACGCAAGTTCAGACGTTCCTGAGAACGAGGTCCTTCATTTCTAATAATTTTTTTGAATTCATTCCAGTCCGGCTGTTTGTATGACCACATTTTGCTCGCAGCATCGTATTGTATGGAGGGATCCGGAATTATCAACCCAAGTGATAAAATACGCGGAATATACTTATCGAAAAAGATTTGCCGGAACTCTTCATTTGTTTTCGTCCGGATTTTATACTTAATGGTCAGATCTTGTTTAGAAGAACCTGTAGTTTCTTTACTCACTGGTCCAAAAAACATTAACAAAGGCTCCCACCAATAGTTGAGAGATTCCTGAATCATTGCTTTCTGTTCATCTGTACCTTCTGCAAGTGCCATAATGATGGATTCTCCGTGTTGCGCATGAAACACTTCTTCAGCGCAAATACGCTGTAATGCTCTCCCGTAAGGTCCATAAGAAGATCCCAACATATTTGTTTGTGTAATTATCGCAGCCCCATCAACGAGCCAGCCAATTATCCCCGCATCTGCCCAAGAGGTCGTTTTCATATGAAATACATTGTGAAATTTTAAATCTCCATTGAATAAGTCCTGCATTAAATCCCCACGATTTTTGCCGTATGGCTTAAGCAAATCTTCCGTTACTCGGAGAAGAAGCTGGCCATGACCCATTTCGTCTTGTACCTTTGCCATAATGCCTAACTTTCGAGTGAGGGATGGCGCTTTCGGTACCCATTCCTTCTCGGGAAGAGCTCCCATTATTTCGCTCATCCCATGCATTGAAATTAATTTTATCAAGGTCAGTCTATATTCTTCAGGCATCCAATCATCCGCTTCAATCTTGTCGCCTGCTTCAATCCGTTGCATAAAGTGAGTTAATTGTTCTTCTTCCTTGTTGTGCAAACCGATCATTATCATAGTCCCCCCTAATTCAAGGTATGTTTTTCTGCTACCTTATATAACGATTTAATTGCGTCTATATATAATTACGTTACATTCATCAACATAGAAATCCGATAAATCCACAGGCATTTTCCCTAGACCATTTCTTTACTTAATTCTCTGTCGCTCATTTTAATAGAATCTGTCGGACACCCATCAAACGCATCTTCTAAATCTTCATGAAGATTTTCAGGGATCTCTGCTGTCCCTTCATTTCCATCGAGGATGACATAAGCGAAGCCCTCATCATCATAATCAAAGATATCCGGTGCACTGGCTCCACAAGCTCCGCAAGCAATACATGTCTCCTGATTGACAATTGTAAACTTAGGCATGGGCCTACTCCTTTATTCATCAATTTTCCGTACTTTTACGTTGCTGATTGCCGTCTGTGTTTCATAATAGACACACGCGATCTGCTTCACTTTTCCCTCATACTAGACTTATACGCCGACAACATTTTTGTTTCTGAAATCTATAATCCGAATTGCTTTTCCTTCTGATCTCGGTATGGTTTTTGGAATATTTAAAATGACCTCCATCGACACTAAGCATGTCGATTTTATCAGACTTTGGATTTCTTTCTTTAGCTGAATCACTCTTCCATCAGTCAAATCTCCAGCAATCGTTTCATAGAGGGCATCATCTATTTCAACATGTAATTCCACGTTGTCCAGTGAATCAGCCCTGACTAAATGGATTTGATAGTGAGGTACAAGGCTTTCCACCTTTAGAAGCACCCGTTCAATTTCTGAAGGAAAAACGTTTACTCCACGAATAATCATCATGTCATCTGTACGGCCTTTCACTCTCGACATTCTTATAGTGGTTCTGCCGCATTTGCATATTTCGCGTGTGATTGAAGAGATATCGCCCGTACGATATCTGATGATTGGAAGCGCTCTCTTTGTTAAACTAGTAAAAACCAGTTCCCCTTCTTCTCCTTCGGCAACCTGTTCTAGCGTTTCAGGATTAATAACCTCAACATAGAAATGATCTTCCTGCACATGTAAGCCATTTTGCGCTTCATGACATTCTACTGAGACACCAGGTCCCATGATTTCGCTCAATCCGTAAATATCCACCGCTTTCAAATTGAACGTTTCCTCTATCTTTTTCCGCAACTCTTCCGACCAAGGTTCTGCTCCGAAAATCCCGTACTCCATTGACGATTGTCTGGGATTGATGCCTGCTTCTTTCATTTTTTCCGCTATAGTCAACATGTATGAAGGCGTCCCTCCTATGCCTCTCGGTTTGAGGTCTTCAATCATCGTGATCTGCCTTTTCGTGTTTCCTCCTGACATTGGCACAACTGCCATCCCAAGGGCTTCTGCGCCATAATGGAGTCCGATTCCCCCTGTAAATAAACCGTAACCGTAAGAATTATGGAAAGTATCCGACCTTTTACCACCTGCCGCCACAATGGATCGCGCAACGACTTCAGCCCACACGTTTATATCATCTGACGTATAACCGACAATTGTCGGCTTCCCACTTGTTCCAGAAGACCCGTGTATTCGGACAATCTCCTCTTGTGGCACAGCAAATAAACCGAATGGGTAATGATCTCGAAAGTCCTGTTTATTCGTAAATGGTAGTTTCGCAATATCATCCAAACTTCGAATATCTTCCGGAACAATTCCCAACTCTTCAAATTTTTCACGATAAAAATCAACATGCTTATAAACGGCCCCCACCGTATTGCGCAAACGGTCAAGTTGAAGACTTTCCATTTCATCACGTTTCATCGTTTCGATTTGTGGATTATACAAACACCATTCCCCCAATTCTTACTTTGAATTTGCTCCGGCTATACCAGGTGATGGACCTATGCTCCGTTTTACACCGTATTCAATTTATCCATTTTGAATTAATCAATCAGATTTTTATATAACGTTTAACAAACGACATCTACCTAATTAGTAATATACATATAGATTAATAGCAAAATACACAGAAGTCAACAGATATATCTGAAAGTTTAAAAATCTTATGTTTCGTTCAAAAGTTTTCGAGTTACAATCAGAATCTAAAATAATCACAGAAGTCCAACACACTAAAAGAACATCGGCAAAATTCTGCCGATGTCCATTTTTAAAACGATAATCCTTAACTCTTACTATTCTTGATCGATGCTTTCGCTGTCCGGAATAATCTGGACATCTTCCACTTTTTCTGTATTCTCCATGTTTATAAACAACTTGCCTTCCGCCACTTTACGTACCTCGTTATTGAAGTTGTCAATAACTTTAGCTTCAATACGCGCTCCGTCAGCAGTTACGCCAAACGGAACTGTCCAGTAACCTACATAGTGACCTGGTGATGTCTCACTAAATGGAAGTTCGGTGGCATTTGTCACTTCGTTACCTACATTTGTCAGTGGCATGTGGATTACAAAACTAGCTTTTAGTCCTGGAGCACTGTCAAATTCTATTTTCACACTTTTTCCTGTTGTTAAGTAGACATCATTAGTTGGTGTTAAATTTTCGATTGACGGTGCGTTATATTGAGCTGTTACTTTAACTGTCATCGAAGTTTGGTTATTCGCTTTATCACTTGCGACAACCATAATTTCGTTTTCACCATTATCAAGTAAAATACGTTTAGAATATTTTCCATTTATGACTTCTGCATTTTGACCGTTTACTTTTACCCAATCAAGATTAGCATCAGAAACCGTCCCTTCAACCATAACCGTTTCACGATTCGTTTTATCACCGTTTTTCGGGTTATCGATTGTCAGTTCAGGGTTATTAGTATCTAATGTTACTGTAACTGGAGTAGATTCTCCTGTCACTTTGCCATTAAGCGTGGAAACTGCCTTGAACTCATTTACTCCTTCTGCAAGCCCCGTTTCGATTGTGAATTTGCCGTCTTCCCCAACCACTGCCGAACCTGCATCTTCTCCGTTGTTTTTCAGCTGGATTGTTGTCGTCGGAGATGCTGTTCCTTCGATTGTAATGCTTGATTCATTCGTAGTGAAGTCTTCTGCAGGCGAAGTAATAATAGGTGCATGGACTTCATAGCTGACACGTGCACGGATCATGTAATTCCCTTCCGCCGCAGGTGCTGCTGACCAGGCGCCCGATACATACTGATAACTACGTCCCGCGTTCGTTCCAGTTTCATCTGTCGCGAGTCCAGGTGAATTTGGACTTGGATCTTTCTGAATGTAAACCATGTAAAAATCACCGCTAACAACGATGTTGTGCTCAGTTAAATCTACAACTGTCCACTCCCCGTTACGCAGAGCCTGTGCATCGATTGGTCCCGCAAGTTTCTTGCCAGGAGTCCCGTCAGCACCCGTTGCATCCCATACTTCCACCGCAAAATTCGTCCCTCCTGGAACTGGCCATTCCGTATCCCAGAAGCGAAGTACGCCGTCTGTGACAATTCCGGATTCTTTACCTTCTGGAAGAGACATTTTCACTCCCCAGCCATTGCCTGCATCATAGAATGCACGCGCATTTTCGCCTGTGCCGTCGTCATAACCGATTTCGCCGCCTGGATATGTGTAAAATGGTTCTAAAGCGAAATCTTTTTCAGTCGCGCCGTCGCCAATTGTGATAGCCGCTTCTTGACTATGGTAGCCCCGTGCAATCACCTTCAACGTGTAGTCTCCTTCATAAGCGGTAATGGAATAGTTCCCATTTCCATCTGTTTCGACAGGTGTAATGTTTGCATCTTCGATCAGCAGCAATGTTGCTCCACCGATTGCTTCACCTGTTGATTGATCAGTAATTGTACCGCTTACCGTGGATTGTGTAATCTCGTTTAACGTGAAATTCACTTTTGTTGAACTGTCTGCTTCAATTGTTACGGATTGTTCTTCAGACTGGAATCCGTATGCTTCTGCTTTCGCTGTAAATGTTCCTGCTCCATGCGTCAGTGAATATTTTCCATCAGCAGGGTTCGAATAGACCGAACGCCCGGTTTCAAGCACACTGACTTGTGCACTTAAAGGAAGCAGTGTAGGGTTTGCCTTTTCATCTTGGACCGGCGGTTGTTCTTTCTTAGGAACTACCGGGTGAATTTTTGTCGGGTCGATAGGTTCTTTGAACGCATCTTTTTCTTTTTCTTTAATAATGCCGAGGTCTTTGCCAGTTTCGTTTTTGATAGCGCCAAGGCTTTTACCGCTATCTTTTTCATTGTTTCCGTTAACATCTTGTGTAGTTCCCTTTTGCATTTTGCCTGTTTTTGAAGTAGTTGTCAGTGCAACATCATCGATATACCAGCCATCTTTCACAACGCTAGAATCGGAAAATGCATTAAAACCGATGTAGACACGTTGACCGCTATATTCCGACAAGTTAACTTCTCCGTCAATCCAACCATCCGATTGACCTTGAATCATGAGTAGTTGGGTCCATTCCACCTGATCTGTGGAAATAAACACGTGACCATAATCCCATGCTCTGCCGGATGTAGATTGCTCGAAGTTATGCCATTGTTTAAATTGCAAGTAGGAATCCCCTTCTGGCAAGTCAACTGGAGGCATGACAAGTGTTGCATTCATATTAGTTTCATATGTGCCTGCAAGATTTGTCGCATATACTTTTTCACCTGAAGAGGCGTTATTTGGACCTGACGTCGGCACACCCCACTCCCAGCTGTTCTTCTCTCCAAATGAAGTCCAACCAATCGGTGTTGTTTCAAAGTCTTCTGAAAAACCGATTGTGATGCCCGGCTTCACTTGGACCGTATATTCATCACTTGTCACTTCATTATTCCCAAAATCATTGATTGTCCATTTGTAAGTGAATGTATTGCCTGCGATGCTTTCGCCCGCAATCGTTGCTACAAATTCACCTGACTGGTAATTACCCGACTTACGGCTAGCTTCCACCGCTTGCCACTTGTTAGCTGCGTCCTTAAAGTTCAATGTGACGGATGCGATACTAATATTATCTGTCGCTTGAACCGTCAAATCTAAATCCATTCCCGCATATGTTTCTGCAGGAGCATCATGCTTGTATGTTGGTGCTTCTTGATCGTCTCCTTGTTTTGAAACTTGACCTTCAATTTTCCCAAGGCCACTAGCGATTGATGAAACGGCTTCGTAAGCATCGACAAGTCCATATCCATAGCCGTGGTTCGGAGACTGTGGATATTCTGCGTCAGTCAATGGTGTTGCCGTATCAAGTAAAATCTGTTCCATTTCATCGACTGTTAAGTTGGCGTTTACTTGGCGAAGTAGCGCTGCCACGCCCGATACAGCCGGTCCTGCCATTGACGTTCCATTCCAGCCGCCTTCATAACCGCTACCTGGAACGGATGAACGAATATTCACACCCGGTGCAGAAATGTCGGGTTTAGTTTCGGCATATGGAGAAGGACCGCGTAGAGAAAAGCTCCCTACTTTGTTATTGATGTCCGTTGCGCCCGTTGCAAAAGATTCAGGATAATTCGACGGTGCTGCAACCGATCCAGGTCCGCCTGGATTGGATAGCGTCGTGTTTCCTGCAGAAAACTCCGGGAAGATTTCTGCTGCTCGCCAGTTTTTGACGACATCCCGATACCATTCATCAAGTCCTGGTCCGCCGCCCCATGAATTATTCACGACATCTGGCGCTAGATCAACGCGTACATTTCCGTTGGCGTCTGTCGGTGCCAAAATCCATTGAGCTGCAGCCAATAAATCTCTATCCGACCCACCAGCTGCAGTGAATGCTTTAACAGCAATCCACTTAGCACCGGGAGCAACACCGATTTGGTTAGATCCATTTGGTTCGCTACCGACCATTGTGCCAGTGACATGTGTTCCATGACCGACATCATCATATGGTGTAGCTTGTCCTACAGTTGCGTCAAACCAGTTGAAGTCATGATCTACTTCACCTGAAGCCGCGTTGTACCCTCGATACTGTTCTTTCAATGCGGGGTGGTTCCATTGGGCACCTGTATCGATGCTTGCAACAACTGTACCGGAACCGTCAATACCCATGTCCCACACTTGCGGTGCATTGACACGTTCAACATTCCATTCCACATTTGCAATTTTAGATTCAGGAGTCACTGCGTTTTCAGTTTTTGTTGCAAAAAGTTCGCGCGTTTCGTTGGGTAGCACTTTTTCGACCTCTGCGAATGTCGCTACCTTTTGCGCGACTTCTTTCGTGGCCGTAACAGCCATACCGTTTACGATAAAGTAAGAGGTGATGTCTTTAGCGTTTCCTGCTTTAACTTGCTGTTCAAGATACTGTTTAACATTTTGTTGTGTTTCGATAGATGTCGTTTTCAGCTCGGATACGACAGCCGATCGTTGCATAAGTTCCGCTTTTTGTGCTGACAAGTTTGCATTAATTGCATGTTGTTTAGCTTCGCTCGCTACTTTTTCCGTATCTGTTTTTTCTTTGAATTTTATCAAAAAAGTGACGGTGTCAGATTTTCCGAAGCTTTCCAGCAAGCGATCACTTACTTTGTCCTTTGAAATTACATTAGCGCTATTTAAAGATTGGTGCAGTTTGTTATTCGGCTCCGCGTGCGCAATTCCAGGTGTGATTAAAGAAAGCACCATAAGTAACGTCGCAACAATGCTGAACATTCTAATTCGACTACGCTTCTTCAACTTCATTCCTCCCTCCGATTTTTACAGCGATTGGATTGCATTTCGTTAAGATAATAAGAAAAGCGTTAGGCGTCTGTATAGTCTGGCTTGTTTATGAACCAGCCGGCTGACGCCTAGAGTCTGGGCACCGACCCGAGTAAAAAATAATAATTCTTTCTCCCCCCCTTGCCCCCTTCCTAAAATTTAATGTAGTACTCACATGGCATCGCTTGTGATAATCTAGTTGTTACTACTAAACATACATGGACTTGGAATTGATTTTTGTCGAATAATGACAGCACTCCAGTAAATGGTAGTTCTTATCCATTTAACACCTGTTTTTTCCAGTATTAAAGATAGTAGTTATTTTCCCAACATCGAATAGATAAATGTGATTCAACCTTGATGTCACTGTGTTTTCATATTTAATTAACCAAAAGTTAAAAAACTCACTAGTAGAGTCTCAAATGAAAAATACATAGATATGACTATGAATCAATAAATAATTGATATTTTCAGTTATTTCATTAACGGAAAACAGGAAGTTATAACCTGTTGGAATATAACTGAATTATGCGTAAAGTACTACCACGCCCCCAAATGGTATAGTGAAAGCAAAAAAAAACACCGGCAATCGATAGCCGATGCTTCCCTTCATTTTTTAATTAATGAGTATCTCACTAGCAATGTCGTGGCACAAAGCAACAACAATCCGAAAATCCCAACGGCCATGCCTGTATTTTGTAAACTCAGAGTCGATTCGGGCAAGCCGCAAAGGGTCGGATCAAAGGCGATAACACCTACCATCGTCCCCATGACTGCCGCCATGCCACCATTAAAAAAACCCGCCACTGCCAATTGCTTGCTTAACACCGAACTGAATTGAGCGCCTATTACAATACCAACCCATAAGTTAACTGTACAAATAATAGTAAAGTCCATTGGGAAAACTAAATATAATATAATTGCGATGACAAAACTGGTTACCTGTCCTGCGGCTAAAGTTACTGTAAAACTGAGATGATCACTGATTTTATAATGCGGCTTATAAAATAACGCGTACATATAGACGCCCAACAAGCTACTTAGCACGAGCAAAAACAATCCAAATAAGATCATCGCACGCCTCTTCCTATGTTTTTCAAGAAGACCTCATTGCTCTAAACAGCATCATAAAGGAACACAGGACGAAAAACTCCACCATAATGGCAAATGGAATACTGTAAGACGCGGCAACACCGATCATGGGCGCCATCAGGCCAGTCATAAGCCCGCTAATATATCCAGTAAGCAGCGTTTGATTGTCAAACATTCCTCCGAAAAAGCTCCCCGTCACCATCCCTGTCAAAGCAGTTACTACTGTGACTTCCATATAGTAAACCGGGAATTCATAAATCAAAAGGACACCTGTTCCAAGAGCCAATCCTCCACCCGCTACCATGGCGATGTTCATGCCAAGATGAAAACCGATCAACTTTTTTCGGTTGTACAAAAATCTATAGGTGACAAGGGCAAGCAGAAATTGAAATATCAACAAACCCCAAATCCAAGCTGACAAATGGATTCCCCCTCCCGACATTCTATGACGATGACGGGTGAAAAGAATTCATGTAAAAAATAAATATTGTATTTTTATCAACTGGGTGCTATTGCATTAAATAGCCATTATTTTTCTTTCATAGATGAGCTTTACTCTTTACTATTCATCCATTTCAATTGTTTTTTTCAACTGTTTTAAGTGACGTTTTTCATGCAATCCGACAAACGGAAACCATTGAATCAATGGAACTTGACCAAAAATCGGATGTTTGAATGATTTTTCACGAAGTACGTCTTTCGTGCTTAATTCATACACATCTAACAAGAAAAGACGCGAATCATAAAGCTCTTTTTTCATCTCTAATTTCGACTTATATTCTTCAGTTGGTGCAGTATATACCGGGGCTTCCACTTTCACTAAGCGATTCGTCGAAAGCACTATTGGCTTGCTCATCGATTTCGGGCTATCAGGATTTTTTAGTTCTTCTGCTATATTTGTCGCAATTACTGTTTCCATACGTACCAGGTGTTCGAATATTTGTTTCGGAGACCATCCGCCATTTGAGGGTTTTTTATTGAACTGATCATCCGTTAACCCTTCAATTGTTTGAAATAGCTCTTTTCGGATTACCATGTTTTTTCCTAAAATCATTTAAATGTCTCCTTTGATTGCCTCGAAAGTCTTTCCCATAACATTCCATTTATGAATAATCTATTGCACTTGAAATTTCAGTTTTTAGTTTCCTTACAAACATCCATTTACTAGTGCAAAAACTGATTCCGCCTTGTTTCCTTACCTACAATAGAAGCTTTTTTCTTTTTTCGCAAGTATTTCTTTAATGTTTATTAATTCAAAAATCCAGCTAATTTAGCCGGTTTCAACCCCTTCAATTTGTGGAAATACATTCAGTAATCATTAACTTGCAGAATGAGCATTTTTATTAGGGTTCCCGGTATCTTTTACAAATCCATGTATATAGTCTATCACTCATGCATATACTACTAATCACAGAGGCGCGGCACTTCTCTGGCCCGCGCATGGGGGCACTTTCGGCGGAAAGTGGAAAATAATACGACGCTCATTCCGACTAGGGATCGCCTAGTAGTGCCGCATTTTACATAGTGGACCATTTGAACAACCCATCCAAAGAATTGGATGGGTTGTTCCTCGTTCAGTGAATGATTATTCTATATACATTGAATTAAAGAACTCCATTGAAGCGCTACGAGGCTAGGGGATGCCTCCCGCCATAAGCGAGGGTACTTAAAAAGTACGATTTCCTTCAATCCCGTTGATTTCCGTTCCGAGCGGACGCTTTCTTACCTCTAATCAAGTAATTTCTAAAAAAATTGGTGGGGGAATAAAGAATAGCCCAAGGCAATTGCTTTTCGTTCCAGCGCTCGCTTTCCGCGGGCATGGCTTGAGCCTCCTCGTCCGCTTCGCTCCCTGCGGGGTCTCAAGGCTCATGCTATTCCCGCAGGAGTCGAGCGCTTCCACTACAAGCAACAAGAGAGAGGAATCAAGAAAGGTTAGGAATACGAGGGCTCTCCGCTAGAGAAGTTAAGTATCATAAATAGACCTGACGATTATCTGTTTTTTCGAAAGGTCTTCTGTGCTATAGTTTGACTTTTTCCCATACTCACGTCAAAAGCAACTACATCATTCATCTTACGTCCTCCTCTTATGTTTCATAGAAGCCTTCACAGTGCCTTATCGATTCCACTTTCTTATACACGATCTCGAAGATCCAACATACTAAACTGATTCAAATAAGGATGTGAAGTGAGTCGGTTTCCTTAAACGAATTCAAAGATTCCAGCGTCCGCACGACTTCGCTTCACTTCTACCATAAAAAATAGTAGCACAAACCACGGCCATGGTTTGTGCTACTAATGTTAGTATGTTTCCGCGGGCACGGCTTCAGCCAATCGAACAGCGAAGGGTTCGATTGGCCGTATTTCTGTGTTCTTTGCAGAAAATAAGGCATTCTTGCCCCTGTGCTCCCAACGCTAGCGCTTTTGCTCGCAAAAGCCGTTCTTCGTAACGGCTCTTCCTGCGGGGTCTTCAGCTAAGGAAGAGTGAACTTTCTCTTCCTATCTTTGTTTTCTGTTCCCGCTGGAGTCGCAGCTCTTCACTACAATCAACTAGTTCTTACTAAAAAAAGAATTTTTTCAGTGACCTCCCATAAGCCAAGTAGCTTCACCGCCAGTCTTATGGCTTCGGCTACCCCTGAATAGGCGCCTTCGCTCAGTTTATACACCGAGTTTAATATTTCAATATATATAATTATGGTCAAGAAAGACGCACTCTAGGTTGCAAATTTCATCACAGCTAATGAAATACGCTTTCTCAAATGACCATCCAGCGAAGGCGCGACTTCGTGGTAGCCGGAGCGATAAGACTGAAAGCGGTCTCCTTTCTGGCTTATCGCGGGAGGCATCCACAAAGCGTCGAAGCGGTATTAGCAGGAATTCTAATTCACTCCTCATGTTTTGGGACATTCGTTGATCACATTCGATCGATTTATGACCCTCCAGGTTGTAGGTCTCATCCCCGAAAATGAAATGCGCTTTCTCACATCGACCATCCAGCGAAGGCGCGTCTTCGTGGTAGCCGGAGCGATAAGACTGAAAGCGCTCTTCTTTCCGGCTTATCGCGGGAGGCATCCACAAAGCGTCGAAGCGGTATTAGCGGGAACTCTAATTAGTTCCAATTATCAGGAGTTTTTTAGCACCCTCCCAAAAGCTCTTGTAAAGCACATACGCCGTATTCATTTGTTCAACATATATAGTAGGATACTTTATAACACATAGCATGAAGTTTTTAATCCGGTCTCTGAACTGAGCGCAAGCACCTTATAAAGAGTAGTCAGGCTTATTGCGGAAGGCATGCCCTAAGCTCATAATTGGTATAGAATGGAATCTTTTACTAAACCTCTATATATTTTATTACTAGTCTAGATTGTGCCGGAATACTATATATAACCTTTTGGCTTTGAATCATTTGATTACTTAAATAAAGGGTATACAAGGTAAATAATCGATTTATGGTCTAATTGTCTTAACTGTAAGGAGGAGAATTATAATGCCCACTTTTAATTCACATGGTACGAATTTATATTACGAAGACACGGGCGAGGGTATTCCACTCCTGTTATTACATGGCTTGACAAGTAATCATGCTATGTTCTATCAGGAAATTGATGCATTCAAGGGGCAATATCGGGTAATTGCACCGGATGCCCGTGGCCATGGGAAATCCGATAAACCAGAACATTATACGCTGGAAGATCATGTGCAGGACGTCATTGCATTACTTAATCATCTTGAACTGGTCTCTATCTACCTTATCGGGGTATCAATGGGTAGTTATATCGCACAGGGCGTAGCAATCGAAGAATCAGACCGGGTAAAGAAACTTGTCCTTGTTTCCACGAAATCTCACGGCGAACAATCTTCCATGGCCGAACTATACAGCCGTCATGCAGATGAAATGCAGGGATTAAGCATGATCGATAAGTTGAGTTATGCATCAAAATATATGTTTTACAATCAGACCGCTGTCGGAAAATGGCTTCATGAAACAGCTAAAGTCAGCGGGCAACTCACCCTCCATGAGCAAGCCATCGCCTCGGATGCGTTAATAGGATTTGATTTCCGGACGAAGCTTTGTGATGTCCGCGCTGAAACACTTGTTATTAGCGGTACATATGATGGTCTCAATCCTCCCGATTACGGCGAGGAGACAGCAATCATGATTCCCAATGCAATATTCATGGAATTCAAATGGTCTGGTCATGCGCCAAACGTAGAACAACCAGACCTATTCAAAGAAATCGTGAATAACTTTTTGGATGAATCATCGAAAAAATAGTAAGCTAACTATTTGTAGAGCAAAAAAAGTAAATAATAAAAATCGCCAAAGTTCCCCCCTATAAGGAGAGAGAAACTTTGGCAATTTCATGTTTAAAAAGCAGATTTAAAAATAGAAACGATATCTTTCTCATTACCTTGTATAGGATTACTGATGGCATTCCCATCTTGTAATGCCATTTTTGCCATCAATTCAAAATCTGATTCTCTAACGCCTAAATCTTTTAAGTTCATTGGGATATTGACATCTTGGGAAATTTTTTCAATTGCTTGAATCGCTTTATCCGCAGCTTCCCTGACAGATAGACCATCGATATTCTCACCCATGAATTCTGCAATATCAGCAAACCTCTGAGGATTGGCAATTAAATTAAATCGTGCAACATGAGGAAGCAAAATTGCATTTGCAACACCGTGAGGCATATCATATACACCGCCAAGTTGATGAGCCATCGCATGAACATATCCAAGTCCAGCATTATTGAAGGCCATTCCAGCCAACAATGAAGCATAAGCCATGTTTTCACGAGCTTCCATATTCATTCCATACGCTACAGCTTGTCGTAAATTTCCTGAAATCAATTTAATCGCTTGAATCGCTGCTGCATCTGTTATAGGGTTAGCACCAAGAGAAATGTAGGATTCTACAGCATGCGTCAATGCATCCATTCCTGTCGCAGCTGTTAAGCCAGCAGGTTTCCCTGTCATCAGTTCCGGGTCATTGATTGACACAAGTGGCGTATTTCTCCAACTAACAATTACAAACTTAATCTTTTTCTTTGTATGTGTGATAACACAATGGCGCGTTACTTCACTCCCTGTGCCAGCTGTTGTATTGACACAAACGAGGGGTGGAAGTGGGTATTCCAGTTTTTCTATACCGGCATAATCTTCGTAAAGATCCCCTTCATGTGTCGCAGCGATGCCAATTCCTTTACCACAATCATGCGCACTACCTCCACCAACAGTCACAATCATATCGCAATTTTCGGCTCTGAAAATCTTCAAACCATCAGCCACATTTGTGTCTTTGGGATTCGGTTCTACACCATCATAAAATATTGCTTCGATGTCTTCTTTTTTTAAGGAATTTACGACTTTTTCTACCGGGCCTCCCCGAAGTCCCCTTAAAAAAGTATCTGTAACAATCAACACTTTTTTACCGCCAAGAATTTTACATCTTTCACCTGTTACACTGACAGAACCTCTACCGAAGAAATTCACATTTGGCATAAAATAATCGTACATATCAGCAGCTCCATTCTCTCATCAAATTTGATAGTGATCATAGCACCGTGTTATTTTCATTTATGACCAGCGAGCAGTTAGCATTTTTCTTCTCGTATAAAACTCTACCCCGTCTGACCCATTCGCATGTAAGTCGCCGTAAAACGAATTTTTCCAGCCGGAGAATGGGAAGAACGCCATTGGAGCAGGAACCCCTAAGTTAACGCCAAGCATTCCAACTTCAATGTTTTCACGGAAGTATCGGACGCTATGACCACTTTGTGTGAAGAGACATGCTCCATTTCCAAAGTCAGATTCATTCGTAACTTCAATCGCTTCTTCTAGCGTTTCAACACGTACAATCGAAAGTACTGGGGCAAAAATTTCTTCTTTCCAAATTCTCATTTCAGTCGTAACATTATCAAAAATTGTTGGTCCAATGAAGTAACCACCTTCAGTCATGCATGCATCTTCACGTCCATCTCGTAGAAGAACTGCACCTTCTTTTTGGCCAGTTTCAATATAATTAGCAGTTTTCACTTTATGTTCCGGACGGATGACAGGACCAAGAAATACATCGTCATCCATTCCGTTACCAATTTTAATCGCATCGGCGGCTTGCATTAGTTTTTCAATAAGCGAATCTGCTACGTCCCCAACTGCTACAACAACAGCACAAGCCATACATCTTTCACCAGCTGAACCGTATGCTGCTCCAATTATTTCTTTAACAGATGCGTCTAAATCAGCATCAGGCATAACAATTGAATGGTTTTTTGCACCAGCTAAAGCCTGAACACGTTTGCCGTGACTAGCACCCGTTTTATATACATATTCTGCCACAGGCTGTGATCCAACAAATGAAATGGCAGGGATATCTTTATGCTCAAGCATGCTATTTACAACTTCATGTGCACCGTGAACAATATTGAATACACCTGCTGGAAGTCCAGCATCTGTTAACAATTCTGCTAAACGATTTGCAAGAAGTGGTGTTCTTTCTGAAGGCTTAAGTATGAATGAGTTCCCACAAGCAATTGCTAGTGGAAACATCCAGCAAGGTACCATCATCGGGAAGTTAAAGGGTGTGATACCTCCAATAACACCTACTGGATAACGATACATGCCCGATTCAATATTAGTCGCGATATCAGGCAAATGTTTTCCCATCATAAGCGAGGGGGCACCAGCTGCGAATTCAACACACTCAATTCCTCTCAACACTTCGCCTTTCGCTTCAGTAAAACTTTTTCCATTTTCAATTGTGATTAATTTAGCCAAGTCATCCCAATTGTCTACAAGAAGCTGTTGGTATTTGAACAAAATACGTGCTCTTCTTGGTACAGCAGTTTTACTCCAAGTTTTGAATGCTTCTTTTGCCGCTCTTACTGCATCATTTACATCATCTACAGTTGAAATAGGAACTTCCGCTAAAATCTCTCCTGTCGCAGGATTCGGAACTTGCTCATATTTTTTTGTCTTCGCATCTACCCATTCACCATTAATAAAGTTTTTCAAACTATTTTTTATCATTATTTTTTCCCCCTTAGAATATTGAATATAAAATAACTGCCAAGAACATCACAATTGTTGGTATCACAACACTTAAAATAAAAATCGGTTTATACGCCCGTTTATGCGTCTCCCCACTAATTGCACGGATTGTTGTGACTACATAACCATTATGGGGCAGTGAGTCCAAACCTCCCGAAGCAAGTGCGGAAATACGGTGCATGGCGTTAGGATCCAGTCCTTGTCCCATATAGATGGGTGCTAGAATTGGAAGAGCAATCCCAAGTCCACCCGAAGCAGAGCCCGTAATCCCACAAATTAGTGTAACTGCAATTGCAAGACCTAAATAAGGTGGTCCTGGGATATTCACTAGCGTATCCACTACTTGGTCAAACGACGAAACTTTTGCAGCAACACTCCCAAACCCGACAACTGCACATGTGTTCGCTGCCGCAACTAATGCATCTTGTGCACCTTTTGCTAAAGCATCCCAAAAAGCTTTTAAATATTTAGCCATTAATAGACTTGCGAGAAAAATACCACCCGATAGTGAAATGAGTGCTGCTGCTGTTGAAGACATGAAATTTGCCATAATGTTTAATATAGCTATAACCGAAATAAGCGGCAATATGGCTAAAAGAATAGGTGGAAGCGCTTTATTCTCTTCTTGACTCGGTTTTGTTTCTGAAGCGATAGCAGCTGAAGCATCTTCGCTTTCCTTTTTCTTCTCTTTATCTGGCAAAGAAAATACTTCCCCATTTTCTGCCGCCTTTCGAACCATTCGGCCAAGAAACCAGCCTCCAACTGTCATAATTAGAAGGGCCATTAATACGCCAATTAATCCGCCAGCTGTTGGTTTTGTTCCAAAAAACTGGGTTGGAATTAAATTTTGAATCTCCGGTGATCCCGGAGCCGTCATTGTAAATGATATGGATCCGAAGACAAGCGCAGCTGGAATGAAACGATGCGGTAAATTAGCCATACGAAATAAAGACACCGCAATCGGATAAACTGAAAACCCTACGACAAATAAACTGACGCCGCCATATGTCATAATTGCAGCAGCAGCCACGACAGCGAAAACAGCTCGGGAATGTCCAAGTTTCCCTGTGACCCATTTTGCAATACTGTCTGCAGCTTTCGTACCTTCCATTACTTTCCCGAAAATAGCACCAAGTAAAAAGATTAGAAACCAGCTTTTAAAGTATCCAGTGAAACCAGTCATGTAATAATCAGTCATTGCCGTTTCAAGATTAAGACCTCCTGTAATTGCAACAACAAGTGAACTGATAATTGCCCCAATAATTATGTTAACGCCCTTCATCGTCAAAAACATTAATAGAGCGAGAGATGCAATTAGCCCCAACATACCTAACATACTATTCCCCCTTTACTTGATAGGTCATTTTTAAATTTCCCCACCAAAAAGCTTGTTGACTTAGCAGACCTGTGTAGAAACTTTCGCATCAGAAAATTGATAATCATAGCAAATGCGATATAGATTTTCAATTTCTTCCTGACTAGGAACACGTGGATTATTACTAGGGCTTCCACTTTTCAGTGCATCCGAAGCCATTTTAGTGATGGCGCTTTCAAATTTATCTTTTTCAATCCCCCAATCTTTCAAATTAGGAATTTTAAGATCTAAACAGAGATTTTTTATTTGCTCGACTGCAAAGTCAGCTGCCTCTTCCACTTTCATATTTTCTGCTTCCTTCGAAAATATTCGTCCGATTGTTGCAAGCCTTTCTTTACAACTTTCTTTGCTGTATTCAAGGATAGCCGGTAAAAGCATTGCATTGGACTCTCCGTGCGGAACATGGAAAATTGCTCCAATAGGTCGGGACATGCCGTGCACGAGGCATACAGAAGCGTTTGAAAATGACATTCCACCGTACATTGACCCTATGGACATCGCTTCTCTCACAGCAACATCTTCCGGATATTCATACGCTTTTTTTATGTTCGTGACAATTAAACGAATTGCTGATAAGGCAAAGACATCTGTCATTGGATGCGCCTTTTTGGATAAATAAGCTTCTACTGCATGACTTAATGCATCTATGCCGGTAGCCGCGGTCACCTTTTTAGGAGAGGACAATGAAAGCAGGGGATCCACAATTGCTACCGCGGGCATGAATTGTGGTTGTTTAATCATCATTTTTTCATTATTTTTGGTATTCGTAATGACTGTTGCATCAGTTACTTCTGAACCTGTTCCAGCAGTTGTAGGTATAGCGATATGCGGTATTGGAGAAATTGATACTCTTTTAGCTCCCCCCATATAGTCGCCTATATAACCGCCATTCGTACCCAACACAGCAATTGCTTTTGCCGTATCAATACAGCTTCCTCCCCCCAACGAAATGATGACATCGCACTTCGTGTCTTTCAATAAAGATAGTGAGTCTTCAACATACTGATCAGTCGGTTCTGAATTTACCCCCGTGTATACTTCACTTTGAACGTTTTCCAGTTGAAGATATTCGATACATTTCTCTACATAACCTAGGCTTGCCATTATTTTATCGCTTACAATTAGGGCTTTCTTTCCTCTAAGGGCTGTTTCTCTGCCCACACAGCTAAATGCATTTCGCCCATAAACCGTTACCTGAGGTGATCTAAAAACCTCATATTGCTCCATATTCTTCACTCCATTCTTTTTACTTACTTAATATAAATGCAAGAAGCATGCCAATTTTTACAACTGCGAAGTAATCCCCCAAAAAAATATATAAAAACTGTCCAACAGAGCCTTATTTCAGCACCTATTGGAACACAAATTGTTTTTCAGATCATCCGACCGTCGGAGAGTAGGCATATAAAAAGGCTGCCTCATCTCACTTTTTCCGTAAAAAGTGTAGGGGCAGCACTACAGTTGTAGTTTTTGTGTAGTTTTTTGTATCATAATACTACTGTATTTTATATTTCCTTAATTTTTGATATAGCGTTGTTCTATGAATTCCTAACTTACTTGCTGCTTTTGATTTATTCCCACCAACTTCTTTAAGCGTTTGCAGAATAAATTGTTTTTCTTCATCCTCACCTATAGATTTGAACTGCTCAATCAGCGAGCTATCAGTTTCTATGTCTCCCAATTGTTGATTTCTCATTACGATGGGTAGGTCACTTGTATCGACAATATGTTTATCTGTCATTATGACAATATGTTCGATTGTATTGACTAACTCCCTAATATTCCCTTTCCAAGGATAATCAATTAATGTTGCAACGACATCTGAAGTAAATTGTTTTTCAGGGATATGGTATCTGACACATACTTCTTTTATAAAATGAGATAGCAATGTAGGGATATCTTCTTTTCGTTCTCGTAAAGCTGGCAAATCCAAACGAATGATATTTAAACGATAATACAAATCCTCTCTAAATGTTCCTTCTTCAACCATGTTTTCTATATTCCGATTCGTCGCCGCTATCACCCGAACGTTTACAGTATACTTTCGGACTCCCCCTACCCTTTCAGCTTCCCTTTCTTGTAATACCCGCAATAATTTTGTTTGAAGAACAAGTGGTAATTCACCAATCTCATCCAGAAAAATAGTTCCGTTTTGTGCAAGCTCAAATTTACCTGGTTTCCCGCCCTTTTTTGCACCGGTGAAGGCGCCTTCTTCGTAACCAAATAACTCTGATTCAAATAGTTTCTCAGGGATTGCCCCACAATTTACACTTATGAATGGTCCATTATAATACGGGCTTAAATTATGAATACTTTTAGCAAATACCTCTTTTCCGGTTCCACTTTCACCAGAAACCAGTACTGTTGCCGTCGTTCTTGCAGCTTTACGTGCCAATCGCTTTACACGTAAAATACTTTCACTTGCGCCTATAATTTGATCGATTGTTATCCGGCTATCCTCTGCAATTTGAGTGGTCACCATTTTGGGTTCACTTTGCTTAAGCATCTTTTCGCTTTGTAGTCGATTAAGTATTCCGTAAACTTCTGACACACCTTCAAAAATCAACATCCCTATGGCTCCTATGATTTTGCCGTCTTTCCAAAGCGGTATTCGATGCACTATCATAGATTGCCCTTGAATTATTTGCAGCACACTCCGATCAGGAATACCCGTTTTAACCGTCATATGCAGATTCGTATTTTCAATCACTTCTGTGACGTGACGTCCGATTGCATCCTCTCTTTTAACACCAGTAAAGCGGCTATAAGCTTCATTGAACTCTAATAAGATTCCATTTTCGTCTACTACTGCGATACCTTCGTAAGCCTTTTCCAAGATTATACTCAATACTTCTGCTGTATTTTCCGTTTGCTTTAGTTTATAAATATATTTCGAAAACGCATCAAGTATATCTTGATTTGTCAAAATTCCAATTAGCTTTTTCTTATCATCTACCACTAAATAGTATTTATGTGGTAAAGAAAATAAGTCTAACAAATTGGCATCTTCTTGAATTAGTAATAAATCACGTGTACGAATACTTCCCTTTATTTGCTCGTCTGAATCTCCATTTAAGAAGATACTCACCAATTGTTTAAGGGTTACCACTCCTACTAGATGTCCTAGCTTATTTACAACGGGTAAATAGCTTAACCCAAGCTTGTCCATCATGGTTGCAGCTTCCCTATACGTTTTACCAACTTCTATTATATGTGGATACGGGGTCATCCAACTCCCTGCATTCAGATTATTTTTCGCTTTTCCCTCGTCTGCACGAGTTGTTTTTTCCATTCTTTTCACCCTAACTTATTTTACTATTTAAACTATTTTACCATGATTGGAGAGTTAAGTAGAATGGAGTTATATATATCGTGAACTACGTTGTGTATTAATTTGTTAGCGCAGTGAATATTGATCATACAAATGATTTTCCGCTCTTAAGAACAAAGCGACTATAATTGTGGTATATACTAATATTAGTGAGTAAGTAATGCTAAGCCCGTCATACTTTTCATGAAGTTAAACTAAAAATATGAAGAATTCATTCGAGGTGTCTATCTATGAAAAAGATGCGCTATGAAAATACGGATAAAAGTGCAGCAATTGCCACATTTAAGGAGTTACGACAGTGGCGAAAAGAACGAAAAGGCAAACAAAAAGATTTATCGTTCCAAGTGCCGTCGGTTGAAAAAACTGAAGAATTATTCTTACAATCAAACCGAATTATCCCGACAATCACATGGATTGGTCATTCCACTTTTTTTATACAACTAAATGGACTGAACATCCTGACAGATCCTGTTTGGGCAAATCGCCTTGGGACCGATAAACGGCTCACATCGCCAGGGCTTCCAATAAACGAATTGCCGCCAATCGATATTGTTCTAATTTCACATAGCCATTACGATCATTTAAGCTATTCTTCTATTAAAAGATTGAAAGGTGATCCAACCTTTTTTGTACCAATTGGACTTGGCAATTGGTTTAAAAGAAAAGGATACAGCAAAACTGTGGAATTTAACTGGTGGGATGAACATCAAATGAGCGGATTAACGATTGCCTTTGTTCCAGCTCAACACTGGTCAAAAAGAACGTTAACAGATACAAATCACTCTCATTGGGGTGGATGGATTATCAAAGATGTAAACCAAACAATATATTTCGCGGGAGATAGCGGTTATTTTGAAGGTTTTCACGCTATCGGAGAAAAGTACGCCATTGATTATTGCCTGATGCCAATTGGTGCATATGAGCCGGAATGGTTCATGGCTGCTCAGCATGTTAGTCCTGAAGACGCGGTTAAAGCGTTCATCAATACGCGGTCAAAAGTGATGATTCCAATGCATTATGGTGCTTACCGATTAGCCGATGATACCCCGAAAGAAGCGCTTGATCGACTACTAGCCGAATGGGAAAAAAGAAAGTTAGATGCCAACAAGCTAATGGTGTTAAAACTCGGGGAAACCATTAAGACAGTGGCTTCTTCTACTTAAAGTAAAAATGAGCGAACTTCCCAAATCTGTAAGGAATTCGCTCTTTTTCAGGTGCCCAGCTCAAATTTCAATAATGACGGGAAGTATCATCGGTCTTCTTTTTGTCTGGGTATATAAAAGTGTTTCAACCGACTTTTTTATATGCTGTTTCAGATTAATTCTTTTGTTCTCATTAGCCCCCTGCAATTTGTTAATGTTCTTTATCACCAACTGATTCACTTCATTCAATAATGCTTCCGACTCGCTCCCATACACAAACCCGCGAGAAATTGTATCGGGGTCAGAGATAAGCTGACCATCCGTTTTACTTATAGAAATAACAATGACCAGCATACCTTCCTCAGAAAGTAGTTTTCGATCACGTAACACAATGTTTCCAACATCACCAATGCCCAATCCATCTACGAAAATATTTCCTGATTGTACTTTTCGTGTTTGGCGGGCCTCGCGATTATTAATATCCACAACATCCCCATTGTTAATAATGAAAATATTTTCTCTTTCCACCCCTACGGATTCTGCTAATAAACGATGCTGATAAAGCATTCTAAACTCACCATGAATCGGTACGAAATATTTCGGCTTCATTAAAGTGAGCATTAACTTCAGTTCTTCCTGACATGCATGTCCTGAAACATGCATGCCTGTTACAGTCCCAGATCCATAAATCACTTTGGCTCCCAAAAGGTATAGATTATCGATGATACGTGACACACTTTTTTCATTCCCCGGGATTGGCGATGAAGCAAAAATAACCGTATCTTCAGGATGGACTTCTACCTCACGAAAATTCCCACTGGACAAACGGGACAGTGCCGCCATAGGCTCTCCTTGACTTCCCGTACAAAGAATCACTACCTTCTCTGGGTCCATTCCCCTGACTTCATTTTTATCAATTAACATTCCTTCAGGGATAGTCAAATACCCGAGTTCTGAAGCTACGGCTACGACATTCACCATACTTCGGCCTAGCAATGCAAGCTTACGGTTCGTTTTTTGTGCGGCATCTACTACTTGCTGTACACGATGGACGTTAGAAGCGAAAGTAGAAATAAATACTTTCCGACGGGCTTTGCGGAATGCTTCTTCAATATGCCCGCCTATAAGTATTTCAGATGGATTAAAACCAGGACGTTCCGCATTGGTACTTTCCGATAATAAAAGAAGAACTCCCTCACTGCCAATTTTAGCCATTTTATGAATATCTGGATAGTCCCTATTGACAGGCGTTAAATCGAACTTGAAATCGCCCGTATGTACGACTGCGCCCTCCGGCGTATGAAATACAATACCTAAACAATCGGGAATACTGTGGCTTGTTTTGAAAAAAGTCACTCTTACTGTTCCAAAATCCAAATCGGAATCGGAATTTATCAGTACTAGCTCAGTTTGTCTTAGAAGCCCATGTTCTTTTAACTTAAGTTCAATTAAACCGAGCGTTAATCGTGTTGCGTAAATCGGTACATTTAATTGTTTCAAAAAGTAGGGAATGCCCCCAATATGATCTTCATGACCATGTGTAATAACCAATGCCCGTATCTTATCCTTATTTCTTTGTAAGTATGAAATGTCCTGGATTATCAAATCAATTCCCAATAGACTTTCATCCGGAAACTTAGCACCGCAGTCGATGACAACAATATCCTCTTCATACTGAATGACATACATATTTTTACCAATTTCATTAATGCCGCCTAAAGCAAAAATTGACAACTTATTTTCGGTGGTATTCAAATTTAAATTCCTCCCACTTTGAAATAGTATTCAAAGTATGCCCATAAAGCACTTATTTATGAAGTTGGGTTCTCGGGGAAGAATCCGGTTAATTGTATACTTTTATACATTAAACGTTTTCAACTAACAATGGACATTAGAGGAGGTAAAAACCGATACCCATAATCAGATAAGCGGCAAATAGAATGAGACCCTCAAACCAATTCGATTCGCCGTCATTGCATAAATTGATGACAAGGAATGTTGCGGATACCATTGCAACCAACTCTGGCACAGTGAAAACAAGTGCCATCGATTGCGGCATTATGAGCGAAATAAGGACGAGGATTGGCGCAACGAACATGGCGACCTGCAACGTAGAACCAACTGCTATCTCCACGGCTACATCCATCTTATCCTTCACCGCCATCGTAATAGCGGATACGTGCTCCGCCGCATTTCCGACAATCGCGACGATAATGACACCGATGAATAACTCTGTCCACCCGAATTTTTCGCCAAGCATTTCAAATGTATGAACCAGTTGCTCTGATACGAAAGCAACTGTAATCGTCGCTAAGAGTAGGACGAGAATCGACTTGCGCTTCGTCCATTCTGGTGTTTCCTTTTCCTCCACGGCCTTATCGGAAGAGGCAAATACGCCGCGATGTGTAACAAGCTTGAAGAACAGCCCAGCAAGATAAAGGACGATCAGTACTACCGCGATGCCAATACTTAAGTTGAATGTCGTTTGTGCATCCATCGACATAGAGAAAATCTCTGGGATGACAAATGCCACGATGACAGCGAAAATCAGCAATCCCGAATTGTAGCGCGCGTCATGAAGACTGAAACTTTGGCGTTTGAATTTAATGCCTCCGGCAAAAAAGGAAAGCCCGAGTACAAGCAACAAATTCCCAAGTACAGAGCCCGTAAGCGAAGCCAAGACGATGCCGACCATTCCCGCCTTCAGAGTGAAGATCGATATGATGAGCTCGACGGCGTTTCCGAATGTTGCGTTCAACAGTCCCCCAATCCTCGGTCCACTAACGATGGCAAGACTTTCCGTCGCCCGGCCTATGTATCCCGAAAGCCCGATGATGCTTATACAGCAAAGGATGAACATAACGATATCCGACCAATTTAGGATCGCTCCTGCAATCACGAGTGGGACACCGGTGACAACAAGTATGGCAAATAACCGATTCAACAGAATCACCTCTTTAAATAATTGAGACCTCCCTACTATCTTTCCCTTATGAAGTAATTAAAAACGTCAATCTGAACGGTTTAAATGGAAAAAATGCGACAAACGCACGGCTTATTTTAAATAAACGGTGCGTTTTGGATATATTGAGAGTTATGTTTATCTTGAGATGAATTATGACCGCCACGCCCTTTTCTCCAAAATAAAAATGATTGTCTCTCAATAGGAGGCAATCATTTTTATTTGAGATTTCATCCTAAAATATCCTTCACTCGCTGCACAAAAGGTTCCTTGTCGTAGGATTTATACAATTGACTGGAAAGTTTAATCGGATCACCAAAGAAAAACCGTTCATATAACGTTTCGCGTGTACCAAATGAACTCATCGTTAAATCCCATGCTAAGCGGAAAACTTTGACGCGATCTTCTGCATTTTTGGATTTAGACTGCAAATATTGATCTAAATCTTTTCGTATACTTGACTGAAATGCATTTTCTGTCGGGATAGACATCAATCCACTTGCACCTAACAGCTGAATGATTTCTGTAAATCTTGGATAGACCCGGGGAAATAGATTAATCGCAATTTGCAGTGTTGTTCGATCTGGTCGCATAAATCCCCATTTATCAATTTCAGCTTCAGCTTCAGATTTCATTATCAATGCTTTCATTGTTTCCAATGCCACAATAATTTCAGAGGCCTTCTCTTGAACATGCTGGTATTCCCCGATATTAATAGTGTCGATGATAGACTGGACTACCCCTAAAACAAATTCCGTTTTTACAATCTGTCTAGAAACAACTTGATGCAACGTAAATGGTAAAAACGAGCTAGAAGCCATAAAACTGTTTGCAACACCTATGTTGTCATAGTAAAACACGCGCTCCCATGGAACCAATACATTGTCGAAAACAACAATCGTATCCATTTCCTCATAACGCGAACTTAGAGGATAATTAAATGTGGAGTCACCCCCAACAAATGATTCTCTGCACACGAACCGTAGGCCTTTACTATTACTCGGTATAGAAAACGCTAATCCATTCGCTTCATCATCAACCCCGCCCGCTGTTATAACAACTATTTCATCCGTTATTCCGCCTTGTGTAGCCAGCAACCGCGCACCCTTTACAATAATGCCCGCTTCGTTTCTCTCCATTACTTTCGCAGCAATCGGATCTTCCGAATCTTCGAAATAGAATCGTGCCCGGTTTACTTGTGGATCGATAAATGTATGTGTCATGGACAAATCATTTTCACGTGCATACTCATAGTACGCTACTATATTACTCGGAAAACAGTTTTCTTTGCCATTTAAGAAACCGGCAGATGAAGCAAGCGCCATTAACACCGTATTCATATAATCTGGACTTCTTCCCATCATCCCATTGTTCGATTTAGCCCACTGTTGAACCATTGCTCGCCTTTTAGCTAAATCCTCTTTCGTCTTCGGTTGTAAATAAGACATACCTACTGGATTGCCAGTTAACGGTGATTGATAAGTCATAACATCTTTTACTAGCGCATCATACTGAATATCGTATAACGCCGCCTGACTTTTCATAACCCCCTTAAATGCGGGGTGCTCAGAAATATTACCTGTCACACGATTACCATCTATCCATATATTTGTATTTAACTGATTAATTCGTTCAATATAGTCGTTGCCTGTTATTGCTGGCATAATGCACACCCCTAATTAGTAATAATCGATTGTTTCCCCTTCAGAATAGAATAATATCTGCCTATTTCTTTAGTTGTATACTATTATTAATTTCTATCGATTGTTACAAGGTGCTGCGCTTGCCATTGCTTACTCAAAAAAACATTTACTTAAAAGCAATCGCTGCCCTGACTGCCTTTTGCCATCCTTCATATAAATCTTCTCGTTGTTGCTGTTCCATTTCCGGTTCAAAAGGTCGATCCAGATTCCAATGAGCCGAGATTTCTGAACAATCCGTCCAAAAACCGACGGCAAGACCCGCTAAGTAAGCAGCTCCGAGTGCTGTTGTTTCACTAATTAAAGGGCGCTCGACAGGCACATTCAATAAATCCGCTTGAAATTGCATGAGAAAATCATTTTCAACCGCGCCGCCGTCTACACGTAACGTTTTTAACGAGATCCCCGAATCTGCTTCCATTGCATCAAGCACATCCTTCGTTTGGTACGCAAGCGATTCCAATGTCGCACGAATAAGATGTTCTTTCTCTGTACCGCGTGTCAACCCAAAAATAGAACCTCTGACATCGCTATCCCAGTAGGGTGTGCCAAGACCGACAAATGCTGGTACTACATAAACGCCTTCTGTTGACTTGACCCGTCTAGCATATTCTTCACTTTCGGATGAGTTACGGAACATTCGCAGCCCATCGCGTAACCATTGAATGGCAGAACCGGCAACGAAAATACTGCCCTCAAGCGCATACTGTACTTTTCCGTCAATCCCCCACGCAATGGTTGTTAATAAACCATGTTCGGACTTAACTGCTTTATCCCCAGTATTCATCAACATGAAACACCCAGTGCCATACGTATTTTTTACCATGCCACTTTCAAAACAAGCCTGCCCGAACAATGCAGCTTGTTGGTCACCAGCGATTCCAGCAATTGGAGCAGCATGGCCGAAGAAATGACTACTTTCCGTATACGCATAAATTTCAGAAGATGGACGGACTTCTGGGAGCATCGATGCAGGTATTTCTAAAATAGAGAGCAATTCTTCGTCCCATTTTAATTCATGAATATTGTACATAAGTGTTCTCGAAGCATTGGAATAGTCGGTAACATGCCTTTTCCCACCAGATAATTTCCATACAATCCAAGTATCAATTGTTCCGAATAGAAGGTCTCCACGTTCTGCTTTTTCTCTTGCCCCTTGTACGTTATCCAAAATCCATTTTACTTTTGTGCCTGAGAAATACGCATCGATAAGTAAGCCGGTTTTATCTCGAAACAGATCGTTGTAACCGCTTTCTTTCAGCTCATCGCATATTTCAGCAGTTTGACGTGATTGCCAAACAATTGCATTGTAAATCGGTTTCCCTGTATTTTTATCCCATACAACTGTTGTTTCACGCTGATTTGTTATACCAATTCCTTCAATTTGTTCGGCTGTAATATTTTTTTCTGATAACACACCTGCAATAACAGCTAAAATGGAGCTCCAGATTTCATCTGCATTATGTTCGACCCATCCAGATTGAGGAAAGTATTGCGTGAATTCTTGTTGGGCTGTATGAAAAATCTTACCGCTTTTATCGAATAAAATTGCTCGTGAACTCGTTGTGCCTTGATCAAGTGCCATTATGTACTTTTTAGTCATCCTTTATTCCCCCACATATTTACTTAGTAGTAATTCTATGACGCTTTATTTTGCGACTTGCACCAAATTTTTTCGTAGTGAATACTGAGCACCAAACAATATTGTAATCACAATGCCGCCGACAACCCAAAATGCAATGCTATTTATCCCTTCAAACACTTGTTGATAAAACAGTGCACCAAACGTTCCGCCAAGTAAAGGGCCTACGACTGGTATCCATGCATAGCTCCAATCTGACTTCCCTTTCCCAGGAATCGGCAAAAAGAAGTGGGCAATGCGCGGTCCTAAATCACGAGCTGGGTTAATGGCATAGCCTGTTGTTCCACCCAGTGATACCCCGATGGCAATAATCAACGCACCCACGATTAGAGGATTTAAGCCTTCCGTAAACTCATTTGCCCCTATCGCTAGTAAACCAAGAAGCAAAACGAACGTACCAATTATTTCACTCGTTAAATTAGAGAGTGGGTGACGTATTGCTGGAATTGTGGCAAATACGGATAGCTTTGCCGCTTCGTCTGCCGTCTCCCTCCAGTGAGGCAAGTAATGGAAGTAAACGATGGTTGCCCCAATAATCGCACCAATCATTTGAGCCAACATATACATAGGAACGTCTGCCCAAGGAAATTCACCGATTGAAGCCATTCCAAGCGTCACCGCGGGATTCAAATGTGCGCCACTCGCCCCACCAACTGCGTATACGCCCATCGCTACGGCAAGTCCCCATCCGACGGTGATGACAATCCAACCAGAATTTTCTGCTTTTGACTTTTTCATCACCACACCACCGACGACTCCAGCGCCGAAAACAATTAAAATCATTGTCCCAACAAGCTCTCCTAAAAAGGGTGTCATCTTTAGTCCACCTTCATTTCTATTCTTTTTGAGGTTGAATTTAGAACATGAAAAAGTCCACATTTAAACCCCTACATAATGCAGGGTTTAAATGTGGACTCCTAAGCTCAACCACTATTATTGACTTGCCATTAGTATATTCTTCTTAAAATAAGCTGTCAACACTTTCAATCTTTGGTGAAGGACTCCCACAACTGATGATCTGATGTTGTTACGGCGACAGCCCCTGCATTCAATGCATCCTGGACATGTTTTTGTGTGCGAATCAAGCCTCCGTTAATGATTGGAATGCCTGTCCTTTCAAAAACCTCATTGATGAGTTCTGGAATAACCCCTGGCAGCATTTCGATATAGTCAGGCGAAGTCTGGTCAATCAACGAATAACTTTTTTCCAAAGCGATTGTATCTAGGAGAAACATTCGTTGAATCGCTATAATTCCTTTGGCTTTAGCTTTCATGATCATATTCGATCTTGTCGAAATAATGCCGGCTGGTCTGATGTCATTGCATAGAAAATCGGCAGCAAAATTATCCGTTTTCAATCCTTGTATCAAATCCGCATGAATAATCACTTTTTTGCCGTATTTCTCCGCTTCTGTTTTAAGCGTTTTAAGATTACCAACATGCACTTCCAATAGAACAATGTATTCAAATGGACTTTTTAATAATTGTTCGAATTGCTTTAAACTGCGTGCTGCAGGCAAAATCTTTTGATTGTGAAAAGGCATCTTTTGCACATCCTCCTTTCATGCTTCATCTCGCAGAAGTTCTTCGTGTCTCCAATATAGCATGTTATTGTACAGTAGTTGCGATTGTCATCTCCTCTTCCAGTTCTTTTTCATATTGTTGACGTTCTGCATCCGACCACCCGAAAATAATTGCCATTTCATCCAGCACATCTTTTTTCCCAGCATTGACATTATCGATATTGAAGAACATATCTCCAGTTCTACGAACAAAGAAATCTGTTGGTTTGACGACCATTTCGCAGTCGATTGCATACCGTAATTTCACATAGAGAATACGAGGAATTGCCGTATGTGCCTCAAAGGGAATCGCAAATACTTGATCAACATTGGTGCCATAAAGAGCTGCCAAATGACGGCTTTGTCGTTCTGAAAAACCAACTGATTGGCCTTTTTCAATCGCTTGGACCATAAACCGCTTCAAATTTCCCGAACCGCCAATATCACCGCCTGAAATCGGCAATTTCTTCGTCACACAGTTATTAAAATGACGTATTTCTTCATGGCTAAGCTGTTCAACAATTTTATCTACTACTGTTTCCGCCATTTTACGATAGCCTGTTAATTTCCCGCCTGCAATTGTAATAAGCCCTTTCTCCGATTCCCAAATTTCATCTTTCCTTGAAACTTCGGAAGGACTTTTGCCCTCTTCATGTATAAGCGGTCTGACCCCTGCCCAACTCGACTCAACATGCTCTGCCGTCAAGTTAAGACTTGGGAACATATAATGAATTGCATTCAATATATAAGAACGATCCTCTTCTGTCATTTGCATCACTTTTGGATCTCCTTCGTAGAAGGTATCCGTTGTTCCCACATAAGCTTTCCCATCACGAGGTACCGCAAAAACCATACGTTTATCAGGGGTATCAAAATACACTGCTTGGTGCAGTGGGAAATCTTTCTGATCGAATACAAGATGTACACCTTTCGATAAAATTAAGTGTTTCCCTTTTGTCTTGCCTTCAATCCTTTTCACATCATCGACCCAAGGACCAGCAGCATTGACAACTTTTTTTGCCTTAATCACAACTTTTTTATTTGTTACTCTATCTAGAACTTCCACACCGGTAATTTTCCCTTGAGTGTAAATGAAGGTTTCTGCTTTCGCGTAATTTACTGCGGTTGCCCCTTTTTCAACAGCCGCTTTCATAACCTCAATCGTCAAACGAGCGTCATCAGTACGGTATTCAACATAAATGCCACCGCCTAATAATCCATCTTGTTTAACAAGCGGCGCTTTCGCAAGAATTTCTTCTTTCGTTAACATGGTTCTTCTTTCTGATTTCTTAACGCCTGCAAGAAAATCATATACTTTCAACCCAAGTGACGTCGAGTACCTCCCGAACGTTCCTCCTTTATGGAAAGGAAGGAGCATCCATTCAGGAGTCGTAACATGGGGCCCATTTTCATAGACGATTGCCCGCTCTTTCCCAAGTTCCGCCACTTCTTTGATTTGAAATTGTTTTAAATAACGTAAACCTCCGTGTACAAGCTTTGTTGAACGGCTGGACGTACCTGATGCAAAGTCCTCCATCTCGACAAGCCCCGTTTTCAGTCCACGTGCCGTAGCATCTAAAGCGATACCAGCGCCTGTAATACCGCCACCGATAATGAGTACATCAAATTCCTCTGTTGCTAATTCATTGAATACTTTTTCCCGTTCTAGTGCTGAAAAATTTGTCATTTCTCTCGTCTCCTTCTAAAATATGGGATTTTATAAATGAAAAGAGACCTCAAGAAATAAGTTGCGATAGGCAACCGTTTCTTGAGGTCTCTCAATAGCTCAAACCCTGTATATTAACTTAGGTACAGCTTACCATATATCCATTGAATTACAAACTAGTTTGTTTTAGCGAAAAAATTTTCCAGCCACCCTCTCCATCTAGTATCTTGCTCAAATCTTGATGCACTTCCTGAATACTATTCTTGATACTTCGTTATTACCCGCCCATAGGTGCTGCAGCTTTCGGTGAATAAACAGAAATATGATGTAACAGTCGACTTTCATGTGGGCCAACAAACTTTAGCTCATATTCTCCAACTTCGTATAGAAGTATATCGTCTTTGTCATTTTTACGGATTGCGGCTGGATTGCCTAACGTTTGTTTAATAACCTTAAAAGAAATTTTGCTGAAATCTACACTAGAATCTATACTCGAACCAAAAGAACGGATATCATATATGACCTCCCCGCGACCAATTCCAAAAGCAAATTCACCTCTGCCCGCTCCTGGACTATAGCCTTCGTAAGGATCACCTGCCCCTACAGGTTTATCGGGCTCACCCCATGATGCATGAACTTTATCTATCAGTTCTTTACCTGAAATGAAGTCAGCCCCGGGCACCTTTCCCTCTTTAGCTAGACGATACATTTCTTTGATTAAATTCACATGCGTATCCGTCACTTTGCCAGTCTCCTCAAACTTCTGATTTTTCGATGATTCACCATTTTGATTTCCAGCATTGGGTACCTCTTTCTTATCGACCTCACCTTGCTCAATTGTTCCAATATTATTCCTTTCCTCAGGCACCTCATCTGCACCTGCACATCCACTAAACAGAACTAGGATTATAACCCCTGGAACAACCCCACTTATGGACTTACGATTAACTGATTTTATCATCATGCTTCTCCTTTAATTTTATTTTTATAAATAGCGATGTATATATTTACCTAATTAAATTTAAATCTAAACTTCTTAAAAAGAAATTGCTCTATACAATTTGCGCAATGAACGTATTTAAACTTTTATACGTGCTCTATACATGAAGAGAACAAAACAAGTTCGAAATTGTAAAAAAAATTCATTTTTCTATTGCTTTGCAAAAGCTTCAATGCTATTATCTGAATAGAAGTTCAATAGCGGATCACATGTTACTGATACGATCAGGCATGGTGGTAAACTGAGAAGATTTTAAAATCTTCTCTTTTACCCCATGCCTTTTTATGTTTTGTACTTATGATTGGGCAGTATAAATAGGTATAGGACCTTCAAAAAACTGAAAATAAAGGAGTCCAAAGACATGCTATCAAATTTATTTAAAAAACGTAAATTACAAATCTTTGCACCAGTCAACGGAGACATCATTCCGCTTGACCAAGTTCCAGACCCAGTCTTTAGTCAAAAAATGCTTGGCGAGGGAATCGCTATTATGCCAACCACAGGAAATATCCACGCTCCCATAGAAGGAAAAATTGTTCTAGTAGCGGATTCATTGCATGCGATCGGTATCCGTTCAAATGATGGAACAGAGATTCTTATACATATTGGTTTGGAAACGGTTTCACTTCAAGGAAAAGGCTTTACAGTATTAGTGAAAGCAGGCGACAAAGTGTCCCTTGGGCAGTCGCTCATCGAGGTAGATTGGGATTATGTGCGCGAACATGCTGAAAGTATTATAACGCCCATTGTGATTACAAATAGCAAAGAAAGAGAAGTTCAATGTAGCCATACAATGGAAGGCATCATGGGAGAAACGGTCATAATGACCGTTTCCGCTAAGTGATGCATTACTAGCCTAAAGAAAAAAGGAGTTGGCTACCGATGAAAATCACAAAGATTCTCAATAATAATGCTGTAGTTGTACTAGACGACAGGCAAGAAAAAATTGCAGTTGGCGCCGGGATTGCTTTTAATAAGAAACGCAACGACATCGTCAATATCCACAAAATTGAAAAGATATTTGTCATGAGGGAAAATGACAAACTACAGCAACTTCTAAGCCGAATTCCAGAAGAGCATTTTACCATCTCGGAAGAAATCATTACATATGCAGAGACAAACATGGGTGCAAAGTTAAACGAGCATATTCATATCGTCCTTACTGATCACCTCTCCTTTGCCATTGAAAGAGTGAGAGATGGTATTCATTTAAACAATAAGCTATTACATGAGATAAAAATCTTATACAGAAGAGAATTTGAAATTGGTCTTTGGGCAATCCAACATATTAAAGAAAAATGTCAAGTTGATATGCCTGTGGATGAAGCAGCCTATATCGCCCTTCATATCCATACTATGAAACCGCAAGGAGGTGATTTGCACCAAACAGTTAGGCAGACTACGATTATAAGAGATATGGTTAAAACGATTAAGCGGCAGTTAAAAATCAGCGTTGAAGAGGACGACATATCTTACCATCGGCTTATCACGCATCTTCGGTTTACGTTAACGAGAATGAATAATTATGGTCTTCACACGATGGATGAGGAAATGTTGGTTATGATTAAAAAGAAGTTCCCCCTGTCGTACAGTTGTGCTGTCAAGGTTGCAAAGGAATTAGTTGTGATGCACGGAGTAGAATTGCCAGAACAAGAGTTGGGATACATTGCACTACATATTGAAAGATTAAAAAAAAAATAAGGACAACATGAGTCTTCATCATTGTGTATTTTTTCGGATTAGTTATCTAAAAATTTCGAATAGGGGTGAGTTACCATGATGAAATATCTGCAAAAGCTTGGCCGTTCTTTAATGTTACCTGTAGCCGTATTACCTGCTGCAGCAATTTTAATGGGGATTGGATACTGGATTGACCATGATGGATGGGGTGCGGGAAATGCAGTAGCAGCTTTCTTAATTACAGCTGGATCTTCGATTATTGATCATATTCCAATCTTATTTGCTGTAGGAGTCGCATTAGGGATGTCTAAGACCAAAGATGGTTCTGCCGCACTTAGTGGATTGGTCGCTTTCTTAGTCGCCACGAGCTTGCTATCAATAGACAGTGTTGCAATGCTACAAGGTATTGATTCGGAAAATGTTAACAAAGCTTTCGAAAGAATTGATAATGCTTTTATAGGGATTATTTCTGGGATTATTGCGTCGATCATGTACAATCGTTTCAGCCAAGTTCAATTACCAGATTTCTTAGCATTTTTTAGTGGTAAACGGCTTGTCCCAATCATGTCCGCAGTTGCTATGTTAGTCGCTTCAGCTGCATTGTTCTTTATCTGGCCCCTTTTCTATGGTGCGTTGGTTTCTTTTGGAGAAGGAATAAGTGGGTTAGGCAATGTTGGCGCAGGCCTATATGGCTTCTTTAACCGCCTGTTAATCCCTACTGGATTACATCATGCTTTGAATGCTGTATTCTGGTTTGACACAATTGGTATTGACGACATCGGAAAGTTCTGGGATGGTAGCGGAATCAAAGGAGTCACCGGTATGTACCAAGCAGGGTTTTTCCCGATTATGATGTTCGGGTTGCCCGCTGCAGGTCTAGCGATGTATCATACTGCAAAGACAAAAAGAAAAAAACAAACGGCATCATTAATGTTAGCTGCAGGGTTTGCTGCATTCTTTACAGGAGTTACTGAACCACTTGAATTTGCATTTATGTTCCTTGCACCAGCTCTTTATGTCGTACATGCGGCTTTAACTGGATTATCTTTATTTATTGCTGCAACATTTCAGTGGACGGCAGGATTTGGATTTAGTGCTGGTTTTGTAGACCTTTTCTTAAGTTCAAAATTACCACTAGCTAACCAACCTTATATGTTAATCGTTCAAGGGTTAGTATTCGCGGTTATTTACTATTTCCTCTTCCGATTCCTAATCGTAAAGTTCGACTTGAAAACACCAGGCAGAGGAGACGACGAGGATTATGAAGATCAAGGTGGCGAAACGATTGCTCCATCAGGAAATAAATTCTCTGCGATGGCGGCTAAAATTTATGATGGTTTAGGCGGAGACGCTAACGTAAATTCTATTGACTTCTGTGCATCACGCTTACGTGTAGAGGTAAAAGATATGACTGTTGTCGATCAAAAGAAAATCAAAGATACTGGTGTACCGGGGATAAATGTTGTCGGTCCACAAAGCATTCAAGTTATTGTAGGAACAAACGTACAATTCGTGGCAGATGAAATTGAAAAAATCCGCAAGTGAAACTAACGATGCTTAATAAGAAAAAATTAAATGAAATTCGACAAATTACCACCGCGAACAGATACTAAAAAGGTTAGATATAGAAACACCCAATGGAAATTCGATTGGGTGTTTTTCTTTTGCTTCATACCCAAAAGATTTTGTGACTGGGCTTTTTTAGGATTAACCATTATTTCCAATTAACTATTTACGCTATTTCCAAGGAGTATAATCCACAAATAGTTATTGTGAAATTGGGGAACACTACCTCTTGATAGATACTAAAAATTAAAGGAGGAAGTAAAATGTCTCGAATTATTCCGAAACCGAACGACTCAGATGATAATGTTAATAGGCTGAAGAAAACAATCAGTAATCTGGAAGCAGCAGAAGCGGCAATGGAATTTGCAGAAGGGAAAGAACTTGCTACGATCAAGGAGAAAAATGAACGTCGTGAAGAAAGTATTGAAGACTTAAAAAGTGAAATCAGCGAGGAAAATAAATCTCGAATTAACGGGTATTTTTAAGAGTACGGACAACTTCTTGTCAATGACATTAAGTTGGTGAATAGGTATCGTTAAATTGGCTCAGTTATCGTTATGATTACTGGGCTTTTTTGATTATACGGAGTGGCATTTTTGAATGAATTAGAATTCCTACTAATATCGCTTCGACGCTTTGTGGATGCCTCCAACGAAGTCGCTCCTTCGCTGGATGGTCTTCTATGTGAGAAAGCGCATTTCGTTATCAGGGATGAGACCTACAACCTGGAATGCCATAAATCGATCGAATGTGATCAACGAATGTCTCAATACATGAAGAATGAATTAGAAATCCTGCTAATACCGCTTCGACGCTTTGTGGATGCCTCCCGCGATAAGCCAGAAAGAAAATCACTTTCAGTCTTATCGCTTCGGCTACCACGAAGTCGCGCCTTCGCTGGATGGTCGATGTGAAAAAATGTATTTCATTAGCTGTGATGAAATCTGCGACCTGGAGTGAATCTTTCTTGACTATAATTATAGATGTTGAACTAATGAATGCGGTGTATAAACTGAGCGAAGGCGCCTTAGCAGGGGTAGCCGAAGCCATAAGACTGGCGGCGAAGCTGCTTGGCTTATGGCGGGAGGCATCCCCTAGCGCCATAGCGGTTCAATGGAGTTCTTTATTTCAATTTATATAGTATCAACTAGTAATCACATTATAATCTCGGCATATACATCTCAAAATTACATTTCTCTCGATAATGAACACCCTAGCGCAGGCGCGGCAAAGAGGTCCCCAAAGCGCCAAGCGATCTACAATCCGCCCCCCAATTACAATTCTCTCATTATTGAGTTAGCGCCAAAGCAGATTCATTGGGATTCTTTAATTCAACATATATGAGTCAATTTCATAATTGTTTATTCCATAAGTAAAGACGAACGATTTGGATCTATTATCATTTCATTGTTCGATAATATGTCAGACTACTCTCGTTGATTGTAGCGTAAGGTGGCGACTCCAGCGGGAACAGCGCGAGCTGAAGACCCCGCAGGAGTGAAACGACGAGGAGGCTGAAGCCGTGCCCGCGGAAAGCGTCCACCTGAAGCGGAGATCAACATTGTTCGTGTTATTTGTTTATAAGTTCTATTGTGAAATTGACTCATATAATTCACTTTTAACTTTGCTCCCTCTTAATCTCCATGAAATAGTCGTAGAAGTCATTGCCTTTGAATAAAATACAATGACACTATTTTACTGGAGGGCTATAACTATGAATTCAATATTTATCTATATCTTTTTAGGTGTATCATTAGCTACTCCAATTGGTCCCGTTAAGACAGTTCTATTAAACACGGGCATTAAAAATGGATTTTTTCATGCTTGGTTTTTTAGTCTTGGTTCTTTAGCAACTGACATCATGTATATGTTCATGGTTTATTTTGGGATTGGACAATTTATTGATTCCCCTTTACTGAAAACAATCCTTTGGTCATTCGGCTGTTTTGTTCTTATGTACACAGGTATAGAAAATTTACTTTCTCTACATAAAATTGATATCAACTTGAAATTCGCTAAAAGAGTCCGACTTAGAAAGTCAATCTTATCTGGTTTCTTCATGTCATTGTTTAATCCACTTACCATCCTTTTTTGGCTAGGGATATATGGTTCCATCCTCGCGAAAACCGCTGGCGTCGCTACAGGCTATCAAATCATTTTAAATAGTATTGCGATATTGATTGGCATTATGTTAGTGGATTTTATAATGGCCTTTCTTTCCAGCGGAGCTCGTAGATTATTATCCACTAAGCTTTTGAAAATCGTCTCTATTATCTCATCCATATCTATGATTGGGTTCGGAATCTACTTTGGCTTTCAGGCTTTTCAAGCTTTATTTTAATGAATTACTCCAAATGGTCCATACGGAAGACTTCCTAATTTTACATAGTACCGTTTCATAAAACGCTTATAATAAACTTCCCACGCATAAAATAATCATAGAAGGAAACCATACCTTTACTACTCAAAATAGAATTAGCTGAGGTGTGGTAATGGGAAAAAGTGAAAATAAAGTAAGTGTATGGTGCGTTGTAAGTATGGCATCAATTCCTCTCATCATGACGCTAGGAAATTCCATGCTAATTCCAGTGCTTCCGATACTGGAAAAAAAGGTTGGAATCACTTCATTTCAGTCGAGTATGATCATTACAAGCTATTCAGTCGCCGCTATTTTTCTTATACCAGTAGCGGGCTATTTATCAGACCGCTTCGGCAGGAAAATGGTGATACTACCGAGTTTAGTCTTCGCTTTAATTGGGGGTTTGATTGCTGGGTTTGCTTCATGGAAAATGGAGGATCCTTACACCATGATTATCATTGGCAGAATCCTGCAGGGCGTAGGGGCAGCCGGAGCCATGCCTATCATTTTGCCGCTCGTGGGTGACCTCTATCAGGATGATGATGAAAAAATGAGTTCTTGTTTAGGTATTATTGAAACATCGAACACTTTTGGAAAAGTATTAAGTCCCATCCTGGGTTCAGTATTTGCCGCTATTTTATGGTTTCTGCCGTTCTTCTCCATTTCTGCGCTTAGTTTAATCTCTATTGCACTTATTTTTTTCTTTGTTAAAGTCCCCAAAGAAAAAGATGAACCAATAAAGTTCAAGCAATTTTTAAGTAACACAAAAAAAGTATTCAAGGCAGAAGGAAAATGGTTGTATACCGTATTCCTAAATGGGGTCCTTGTAATGCTGATATTATTCAGTATGTTATTTTTCTTATCAGAAAACCTTGAAAAAGTTCATGATATAAAGGGCATTAAGAAAGGTTTTGTTTTAGCTATTCCCCTTCTTTTACTTTGTATTGCATCGTTTATCTCCGGTCGAAAAATCAAAGGAAATGTAAAGACGATTAAAAAAGTCATGATTACATGCTTGATCGTAATGTCTGCCAGCGTCATTTTCGTAGGATTTACGCGCGATAAACTGGTCCTTCTGTTAGTAGTCACAAGCCTAGTGGGTATTGCCATTGGCGCATTATTACCTGCACTGGACGCTATTATAACTGAAAATATAAAAAAAGAACTAAGAGGAACTGTTTCTTCTTTTTATAGCTCGGCAAGGTTTATTGGCGTTGCAGCAGGCCCACCTATTATGTCACTCGCTATGAAAAACTTTCTTAACCTCAGCTATATTACAGCGGGTGTATTGGGGATTATTCTGGTGTTCATTGTCTTTAAGTTCATCAAAGTCGAGGAAATTGAAAAAACGAATAAAGTGGTGTAAAAAAGAGGACCTAGCGGTTGTTGCTAAGTCCTTTTTTCTCTAGAATTTTTCATTTAGATGGTTGTACAGGTCACTCCCTTCGAATAAGATGCATAGACATCATTTTAAAGGAGGACTATCCCATGAATTCACTAGCCGCCTATATCTTTTTAGGCGTTTCTTTAGCTGCGCCAATCGGCCCTGTTAACGCTGCGCAGCTAGACACAGGAATTAAAAACGGATTTTTTCATGCTTGGATTTTTGGTTTAGGTGCCTTAACAGCCGACATCTTGTATATGGGAATGGTTTATTACGGGGTCGGTCAAATTATTGACTCACCTCTTGTAAAAATAATACTTTGGTCATTTGGTTGTTTTGTCCTTACATATACAGGCATAGAAAGTTTACTATCACTACATAAAATTGAATTAAATTTGAAATCAGGTGAAAAAAATCGTCTTAGGCGTTCAGTATTAACTGGTTTTTTCATGTCTCTATTAAATCCCCTAACGATACTTTTTTGGCTGGGCATCTATGGTTCAGTTCTTGCGGAAACAGCCAAAACCTTTACTGGCAATCAACTCATTATGAATAGCCTAGCCATCGTCGTTGGAATCATTTTATGGGATACAATAATGGCCACAATATCAAGTGGAGCCCGTAGATTATTATCCACGAAGCTCCTGAAGGTTATCTCTATACTATCTTCCCTATCCATGATTGGTTTCGGAATATATTTTGGGATTCAAGCCTATCACGCACTATTTTGAGCCTCATCTTTCTTCCACTTTTTACGTAATAATAAGACAACTATTCCAATGACTGTGAGGAACAGTAAACTGATAAAAAAGCCAGGCCGGCTTGTTTGATGGAAAAGAGTTCCACTCACGGCCGCTATGACTAGAATCATTCCAATCACCCTTTTCACTTTATCCGCAGTAGTCGGCTCGATTAATTTGTGATACATGATTAAAATGAACAGCCAATTATAAAGAAGCATTAGTGCTGCGGCTGTGGTTATATATTCGTACACTTTATCAGGCAATAATAAAGAGGTCACGATGGAAAGAACTAGCCCAGTTGAAGTTAAAGCAATCGCAGGCAATGGCATTTTAAATTTCTTTTTCGTTTGTTTACTGAATATTTTAGGAGCATCTCCATCTTCAGATATTGTCAGAAGTATCGTGGTAACCGAGAACAGGGATGCAGACATCGTTGAAAACCCGGCAATAATAATTGCAGCAGTAAACACATGTGGGAAAAATTCAATATTACTAACACCTGATAAAGCCTCAACAAACGGGCTTTTGTTTTCCCTGAACTTATCATAAGGCATCAGTAATAGCGCTAACGAAAGTGCGGTAACATAAATGACTCCAAGCAACCCTAACATGACTTTTCCGGACTTTGGAGCGTCTTCTTTATTTTTCAAATGGATCGCCATTACGCCCATCACTTCAATTCCGCCATGCGCATAAAAGGCGAACAAAAGTGCACTCCAGAAACCAATTACACCGTTAGGAAAAAATTCATTTACAGATTGAGGGATACCAGCCTTTGGACTTCCCTCAATTGTCCCGGTCAGTGCTAAAATGGCAATCACTATAAACATAAAAATAGCAGCAATTTTCATAACGGCATAAATGCTCTCTAATTTCCCAAACGCTTTTGCCCCAATAAAAAGAACAATGAGGCCGCAAACTGCATAGATCGATGCAAATATCCACAATTTAATATCAGGAAACCAAAATCGTGACAATAGTGAGATTGCGGTAAGCTGACTGCCAATGATCAATATTTCCGAACACCAATAGACCCACCCACTGCTAAAACCAGCCCAACGTCCATATGCTTTTTTGGCATACGTTCGAAAAGATCCCTTTTGCGGATCCTTTGCAGACATTTTGGCTAAGGCTTCAAACACTATATATGTTGCACTTGCAGCCATTATAAAGGCTAGGATGACCGACGGACCTGTCATTTTAATTGCAATACTTGACGCTAAGAAAAAACCTGTTCCAATAATGCATCCGACACCAATAAGGGATAATTGCCACCAAGCAAGATTGGCTGTTTCATCTTTGCCACCAGATGTTTTCTTCCCCATTTACACACCTCCACATAAGGATAGCCTTCCACAAGCTAGTGGATTTATGTGTAAATGAAATGATGAAAAAACTTCAGTTTTAGACAAGAACTTCAACCAACTTAAGAGAGCATCACTACTAAAGTCTTCTCACTTTCATAGTACGTGAAAGTTAATGAGCATTTAAAACGTATAATTAGGAATTGAAATCAACCCAGAACAAACGCTCTTACTTAATAGTGTTTGCCACTTCTTTTGGAAAGTAAATAATTCATTTGTATAACACATAAAAATCCAATTTGCAGAGGAGATAGATATGAGAAGAGCAATAATAATTAGTATATTGGTAGTAATTTTTCATTATTTCCCTTTGACCTCTTTAGCAGCGGATAGTCAGGAAAACACACCATCTGGGATTCCCTATTCACAACTAGGACAACAAGTGGATGATTATGTTGCTAATTATATCGGCAAATCAACGGCTGGAGCCTCAATCGTTGTTGTGAAGGACGGTGAACTGATTATTAACCAGTCCTATGGCTATGCGGATTTGGAAAAACAAGTAGAAGTTACACCAGATTCGGTTTTTGAATGGGGTTCAGCTACAAAGCTCCTTGTGTGGACAAGTGTAATGCAGCTTGTAGAGCAAGGAAGACTGGATTTAGAGGAAGATATTCAAAAGTATTTGCCTAAAGACTTTTTCACAAAGTTACACTATGATACACCGATTTCCATGCTAAATCTCATGCACCACGACGCTGGATGGGAGGATAAGTATACCGATTTATTCTATCTATCACCCGCTGATGTAAAACCTCTTGAGGAAGTGCTGCATATTTTCGAACCTAGTCAGGTGAACAAGCCTGGAGAAATTGTTGCCTATTCCAATTACGGGGTTGCACTGGCGGGTTTTATAGTGGAAAGAGTTACAGGTCAACCGTTTTATGAGTATGTCAATGAACATATATTTACCGCCCTCGACATGAATGACACCGCAATCCATCCTTCACAACAAGATAATAAAGTTGTAGCAGAAAAAAGAGAAACTATACATGGTTATTTAGTGAATAAAAAGGGTATATTTAACCGCTCAAAAAAGGAACGAATTTACATTGGTTTGTATCCAGCCGGTAGTGCAATCGGTACTGCAGAAGATGCGGCTAAATTTATAATGGCATTGATGCCAGCAGATGGAAAAAGCAGCCCTTTGTTTCATAGTAATAATACGTTAAATATAATGCTGACTACAAGTAATTTTTATCACAATGGATTCCCTAGAAATGCACATGGATTTTGGAATGGGTTGTATGCTGTAGACGTGTTGGAACATGGAGGTAATACAGATAGTTTTTCAAGCAATTTCACTTTTTCCAAGGAAGAGCAACTGGGTGTTATCATCTTAACAAATCAAATTGCCGAATCAGGGCTGAGCTATGGATTACCAGTGTTCGTATATGGCGACTATGTGGCTAAAAAAGATGGTGTGATACTGCCTGATTCCCATAAACTTAAAGGAAACTATATGCAAGCAAGGCAAGCTTACAAAGGTTTTACAAAGTTAATGGGTGCCTTGACGATGGGGAATTTAAGGGTGGAAGATAGCCATTCATTTTCATTGTTCGGGATGACTTTTGAACAAATTACTCCTTATGTATACAAATCTAATAATGAATATAACCTATTTCTTCATTTTACAATGAATGCCGATAAAGTAGAGAATGTATCTATGATGACTACTGATCTATTACCCGTATCAGGTAAAACGAAACTGTTCTTTATGGGTAGTTTAATTGCCGCAGTTATTTCTGTGTTATATATCCTCGCATCCTTATTGGCAATGGTTAGTAGTATCATTAAAAACCGAAAAAAAGTAGTTGTATATACTTCTGTGAAAAAATGGATTGCTTTATTAAACTTTGCGGGAGTTGCTATATTAGTTAACTTCGCTATTCTCGCCGTTAGGGCATATTCGTATGGAGCTTATACCTCTCTCTTGATCCATTTTTGGATTTTTTATGCATATCTAATTTTTGTCGGAGTTTTTGTAGGTATGGTTGTCGTGCAGTGGAAAAAAGCAACTTATACAAAATTGCAAAAAACAAGTTATATACTTTCTTGTGTGACAGCTTTGCTACTGGCAGGCTTAATTATTAGTTGGGAACTCTATAAATAAATTAGCTATTTTCGCATTGTAGAATACATGCTGAAAATAAGGGTTCCCCCGTACAAATAAACCAGAAGTATTACTGATCCTTATCACTAGCTAGACCTAGTGCCATTTCTCTCAAAACTTGATACTTTCGTTAAATGTATCTAGATATTTTCAACTTTCAGGTTCTTGTTTCAAATGCTTCTTTCGTATTCCATAAACTAAAACCAACAATACGGGGATCAAAATTCCGACAACCAATGAAAATGAATATTCCGTTGTTGTAGACATATTTTGTTTATAGACGACATTGGGATAAATTACGAGAGACAGGACCACGATAATTATCCCTAACGGTGTTGTTAAGGAACGGTAATCTCTCAAATGTAAAACTTGTGCGATTCCAAAAACAGTGGCGTAAAAATAAAGAATCATTTTAATATAGAGCGAAATAATCCCAAGTTGGGCCATTAACGCTTCAATTCGCTGTACAAAATTTCCAATACTTATTCTTTTAGCTAATTCATAGGCTGGATAAATCTCTCTCGCAGTCTTATCAGCGCCTAATACCGAAACACTCAAAAATGTCATGCCAATGATGACAACTCCACCAATTAGATTTCCAATTAGAAAATATTTTCTTACCTGTTTAACGTTGTTAATAAATGAAGGAAAAATCATTAATAAAACAATGGCATTTACAGAAGACGTGAAGACAAAAAATAAGGAGGATTGAACAATACTTTTTGGTTCTGCTTCAAACACAGGTTGCAAGTTTTCAAATCGGACTTCAGGTGCGATTAATATTACAAATACAAATAAAAGGATAAAGAATAGGCCAAATAAGATTTCGGCAGATCGGGCGATGGTTTCCAATCCAAGACGGACTCCCATTATCAAAATCCCCACCATAAGAATATTAAGCGCTACCATAGGCGTATTTGGCAACATATGAGTATTTAAGAAATTCCCTGATTGAAATAAAAGACTTGAAGTATAAAGAAGTGACAAAACTATAAATATAAGAGAAGCGGCTTTACCTATCCATTTTCCAAATACTTTTTCATTGATTTGAACATAGGTTAGTTGAGGAAACCAAAGTGCTATCGTGGTGAAAAACCATATGACCAATAACCCAATTCCCGTACCAATTATGGCAGTTATCCAAGCATCTTGCTTCGTGTTGTCCGCGAAAAACGATGGTACTTCTAAGATGCTCGTACCAATCGTAAAAAAGACAACTAGTACCAAAAACTGATTTGAGTTTATTTTAATATTTTGCATCATTTCATATTTTCACCTCACTTATTTCTCTATTTCAACTAACGAAATAGTGTATTATTTATTGGTTTAAAAATGAAAGTTAATAATTCCATTGGGTTTGGAATTGGTTTTCCAAATCCCTGGAGAATGGCTAAGCTTACTCCAATAAAAAGCAGGAATAAAAAAACAACCATTTCTTTTTTATGCTTCTTTTGTAAAAGTAGTGGAACTTCAATCCGTAAAATTACAGCTGCTATCAACAGGATTCCAATACTATTTAACATGTTTAATTAATCCTGTATACTATCTAAAAAAGAATTTTTCACTGTACCCGTACGTCGTAATTTCATATCAACTTTGATGTCCACTGCCAACTCACTATACTTTTCATCCCACTGCTCCTTCAATCTTTTCCACTCTTTGGGATTTGATCGATGAATGGCTTCTCCGAATCCAAAAATATCTGCTTTATAATTTTTTTGGATTGTTTCAATAGTTTGTTTTATGATTTCTTCCACTTCTTCCTCATAAACTTTCTCTAAGGCTTCCATTGTTTTTAATTCTGTCAGATCGATTTGACATTCTACTGCCCCCACATTCCCCTCTGCCTTAATATTGATATCCACTTGAGGCTCGCCTTTGTATGTAGTACCTTTCATAACAGATTTAAACTGAATAACTTCAATTGAAACTTTCCCTTCATCGGGACAAGCTACAGATGTTATTGTTGTTTTTACAGAGTTGGTAATATAGTTAAACCCAATACTTTCACGTTCAGTTAACCATCCCACTAGTTTATCTTTTTTAAACACAGCTAAATAATCATAACGGATTTTGGCAGCAGGAGTAATTGATTCCACATTCAGTTTACTTGAACCCAAATCCTTGTTTCCAGTTACATAAATCCCCGTTATAACAGGGTCCTTTCCTTTACTTATAAGATCTCCAATCAGCTTATCTAATGTAATACTTTTTGATACAGACCAGCTATTTTCAGACGTTTTAAGCGTGTTAAACATTTCATTGGCCGGTATGTTTTCTATAGTTGTTGTGACATTCAATATTTCTGCTGCAGTCCTATCCCTTGCAACACTGACATAAAAATCCGATCGAAATTCCCAGTCTCTTGACAGTAAATCCAAGGATTCTCCTATACCTTCTTGGGCTAACTCCTCGCCAATCACGAGCACTCGTAGATGTCCAGGATATATTTTTCTGGGTGCTTCCATTGTCATTTTCCGTAGAGCCTCATATACGGTTTCTCCATCCTCTTGAAAAAGGGTTATCGTTGAGCGCCCTGAACCAGCTTGCGTAGACACTTCAGAAGGTACAACAACTTGAGCTGTTACCCGAAACCCGTCTTCTACTTTATCGATTCCCATTGCCACCGTAATGGCTAGCTCATTTAATTCCCTTTTGTCCCAACATCCAGTAAGGAAAAGGCTGAGAATCACGAGAATAAATATACTTCTTTTCATCGTTTAAACCCCTTCTTACACCCCATTTTTTGGCGGCATTGGTTTTGCAGCGGTTGAATTTTGTTGTCTAACTTTATTTTGTTGATTGATCAGGCGAGGTCGAGTAATCATTTTCCATCTAGGCAAACGAATAAATGTATCCTCTTGGTCAGAAATATTAAATGGAGCAATTGGAGACATATAGGGGATGCCAAAGGAGCGTATACTGCATAAATGCAGTATAAGAGCAATTAAGCCTACCGTAATTCCAAATAAACCGAACATAGCAGCTATCCCCATAAATCCAAAACGTAGTAACCTAACAGCGATGGCTATGTCGTAAGTGGGTGAAACAAAGCTCGCAATGGCGGTTATCGAAACCACGATTACCATTGCCGCAGAGATTACACCTGCTTCAACAGCTGCCGTCCCAATTACAAATGCACCTACAATGGACATAGCGGATCCAATAGAGCGCGGCATTCTTACACCTGCCTCGCGTAAAATTTCAAAAGTGAATTCCATTAACATCGCTTCAAAAAATGCCGGAAATGGAACACCCTCTCGTTGTGCAGTTAGATTAATGAGCAGTGCGGGTGGTAGCATTGCTTGATGAAAAGTTGTGATTGCAATAAAAAACGATGGCGCGAGTAAAGCAATACCGAAAGAAACAAAACGAAGTAGACGAATAAAACTCGCAATATCTGCACGCTGATAGTAATCTTCAGCGGACTGAAAAAATTGAACAAATAATGCCGGGACAATTAACACAAATGGCGTCCCATCCACCAAAATGGCTATACGTCCTTCTAATAGCGCAGCAGCCACTACATCGGGACGTTCCGTATTGAAAACGGTGGGAAAAGGTGAATACGCCGCATCCTCAATCAATTCCTCAATATTTCCACTTTCAAGAATTCCATCAATGTCTATTCGGTTTAAACGCAAATGGACTTCCTTCACTATTTTGTCATCTACAACACCGTTGATGTACATCATTGCAACATTCGTTTTCGTTCGCGTTCCTATAGTTTTCGATTCCACCCAAAGATTGGGATCTTTCAGTTTCCGCCGAACCAAGGCTGTGTTTACACGTAAATTTTCGGAGAATCCTTCACGGGGCCCTCTCACTACCGTCTGGGCCATCGGTTCCGTTACCCCACGCTCAACCCATTGCTTATTAGAAATGGCTAAAGCTTGTGCATAACCATCAACTAGCAGTATTGTATCCCCCGATAACAAGCTGGTGAAAAGTACATCAAAAGTAGTTACCTCTTTAATTTCCCCTACCGCCATGGCAAACTCTTTTAATACGGTAATGAGATTTTTCCCGGGAGCTACTTTTTTCTCCAAATTATAACTATTGATATCTAACATAAGTGTTTCTAATATGAAGTCTTGTAACGCAGTTGTATCAGTTAATCCATCCGTGTATATTATTCCCGCTTTAATGATTCCTTCTTTTCCAATTTGAATTTCACGAAATACAACATCCGCACTTTCCCCTAGAGCGCCTTTTAGAGTTTGTATATTTTCTTGAAGATTAATTTTCAGGGCATCTTTTTGATTAGGATCCACCGCTTGATTTTGTGAAGGGTTAGTGGCATTTGATTTGTTTGTAGTTTTCTTTTTAAAAAATCGCATATCTGCCCTCCCTCGTTTACTGCTGCAAGTTACATATTACCTTTCAAGTATCAATATTTTTCATCAGTGCCCTCACTTTCTCTTTTGGGAAACAAAAACATATAACTAGTGTAAATTATTAAATTTGGTGAAACGTATCCTTCTCTATTATTTAGCATGGGCTATTTCTCTATTTTTCATACGTCAAATGTAAGCCCCTCATGCCCAAACTGACTATCATTCTTCGGCTACTTCCTCTACCTTCCTTTTATTTAACGCTCTGAACAGGCGTTTATGTTCCAGCTGTCGCACAATTGAAGTCGTAGAAAAAACAGTCCCCAATAAAAAGCGAACGAGTTTTCTTTGACAAGGCTACTTAATATAAGGTAAGGTTAGCAAGCTAATCAATTTGCAAAGGATTGATATTATGATTGAAGAGGATATTCGGATATTGTTTGCGAAAAATGCTGCGAAAATGAGAAAGGATTACGCGGAGTCGTTAAGAGAGATTAAAATCCATGTTGGGCAAGATTATCTACTTTGGCAATTATGGCAGAAAGACGGTTCATCCCAAACCGAGTTATGTGATCTTATGGGCTGTGAACCGCCGACCTTAACGAATATGGTAAAAAAGCTAGAAGAATATGGACTTGTGACAAGAAAGAAAGATTCGTTGGATGCACGAGTAACAAGGGTTTTTTTAACGGAGAAAGGAAGCGCACTTGAATATCCAATCGCAGAAATCTGGCGAAATCATCAAGAAAAAATGTTAACTGACATAAGCGTAGAGGACCGGGTAACACTGAAACGCCTCCTGCGACAAATCGATGTCAATTTACATATATAATTATTTTAGCTAATTACTTAGCCTACTAAACAAATGTTAGTCATTTGAAAAGGGAGTTCGTTTAATTGAAAAGTCAAGAAACAAATACGTTTAAAACTGGCCCGATTTTAACTGTACTTTTAATCGGGGCCATCGCTGCTATTTTAAATCAAACAGTATTAAACGTAGCATTACCAACATTAACGGAAGAATTTAAAGTATCAACGGCAACGGCGCAATGGTTGATAACATTGTATATGTTGGTGAATGGGATTTTCATTCCGATTACGGCATTTTTAATGGCCCGTTTTTCAACACGTCAGCTCTTTTTCACCTCAATGGCTGTTTTTTCCATCGGTACAATCATTTGCGGAGTTGCACCAAGTTTTGCGCTTCTTTTAACAGGACGCGTAGTGCAAGCGATTGGTGCAGGTATTATTATGCCCTTATTAATTAGTGTTGTGTTCCGATTATTCCCAATGGAGAAGCGCGGCGCAGCAATGGGGATTGTTGGGGTTGCTATTATGTTTGCGCCAGCAGTAGGTCCCACGCTCTCAGGGCTTTTAATTACGACTTTATCATGGCGCTTTATCTTTTTCGCCATTTTACCATTTTCACTATCGGCATTAATCGCAGCTTTTTTTGTTCTGAAAAACGTCTCAGAGCCACGATCTGCCAAACTAGATATCTTAGGCGTTATTACTTCAACGTTCGGCTTCGGAGGTGTTTTATACGGGTTTGGTATTGCAGGAAAAGCAGGTTGGGGAAGTATGACTGTTATAATCCCTCTAACGATCGGGGTTATTTCACTTATATTATTTATCATACGACAACTGAATACAGAAGAACCGCTCATTGATTTAAAAATATTTAAATCAGTTGAATTTACATTTTCTATCATTATTAGCTTCTTCGTAAATGGGGTTACATATGCAGCAATGATTTTAATCCCAATTTATTTACAAAGTAATCGTGGCATGTCTGCATTAGAATCAGGTTTATTTCTTTTACCAGGAAGCATTGCCATGGCTATTATGTCACCGATTGCAGGAAAAATGTATGATCGATATGGCATCAAGTGGTTAGGTATTTTCGGCACTATTGTACTTGTCGGAACGACCGCAGCTTATACTAATTTGACTTATACAACAGGAATCATCTTACTTGCCTTTATTTATCTCGTTCGGTCAATTGGGCTCACTTTCTTAACGATGCCACTTACGACTGCCGGATTAAATTCATTGCCAAGTAAATTACACGGTGATGGCACAGCTATGCAAAATACGCTCCAGGCCATAGCAGGCGCAATTGGTACAGCCGTTATGACAACTATTATGACGACCCAAACGAATTTATTTGTAGCGAAAGAAGTTGAAAATACAGCAGGATCAAATTCGTCATCCGAACAGTTGGGGATTATTTCATCGGATGGATTACTACATGGTATTAACTATGCTTTCTTAGCTGCTACTACATTTGCGATTATTAGTCTAATTGCAATGATTTTGCTGGCGATTTCAATTACGAAGAAAAGTAAAAATGCGGTTGCTGAGAAAAGCTAAGTTAAAATCACCTGTGCGATAACCTAATCATGATTGGTTAGCGCACAGCGTTTAATGTGAAGTTATTATTATAAATGTACCTTCACTTCCACAATCTTCCCTGATTGAATGGATTGATAACAAGCATCTATAACACGCATATTATTGATCGTTGATTGTCCTGAAATTGCAGGATCCGTATTAGTTAAAATAGCTGCAGAAAAGTGTTCAATTTCCAATCGATAGATATCACCATATACTTTTTCTTCACGGATAGTTCCGTTCCCTTGAACAAGGATAGAACCTATACCGTCATTCGTATCTGGGCGAAAAGCCAGAGGAACTTTGATCGTGCCTTTTGTTCCCACAATCTCATATTCATTTCTTTCGGTCATATCGAAGCTACAATCAAAAATAGCAGTCAAACCACTATCCAGCTTTAAATACCCATAGGTACTAATATCAATCCCTGATTCAGGCTCAATTTCTGCAATGGCGTGTACCTCCACCGGCTCTGCACCCGACAGATGACGAATTACTTGGATAGAATAACAACCAACATCGTATAGGCTACCCCCGCCCATATCCTTGTCCATTCGAATATCATTACCACGGTTTTCTAAATTAAAAGAGTGGCTTGATTTTATTAATTTAAGATCACCGATTTCTCCGGAAGCTATAATTTCTTTCACCCGCTCATGTTGTGGATGTAACTGGTACATGAACCCTTCCATGAACTTCACATTTTGCATACGACAACCTTCTACCATTTCGGTAGCCTCAATAGCTGTTAGAGCTGCTGGCTTCTCGCAAAGTATGTGTTTGCCTTGCTTGGCTGCTTTATCCACCCACTCCTTATGTAAGTGATTAGGAAGAGGGATATATACTGCATCTATTTCGGGATCATCCAGAAGTTCTTCATAACTTTCGTATGCTTTAGGTATATTTAATGCAGATGCAATTGCATGTACTTTACTTCCCCGACTTGAAATTGCAACTACTTCTGCATTTTCCGCTCGAAATATAGCCGGGATCACCTGTGTTTGTGCAATATTTGCTGTGCTTAAAACTCCCCAACGAATTTTATCCATCGTAGCATTCTCCTTTATTTTTATTTCCTAAATGACTTTAACTCCTCATTCAGTATCTTTGTTTGTGAATAAACTTGTCTGTAAATTGTAAATAGCGCTTTATACTTTTCTACATTTTCTTTTACTGGTTGATATATTTTAATCGGTTCGATAAACACATCTGCACATTGGTTTAAAGATTCAAACCAACCACATCCATACGCTGCAAGCATCACAGCACCCATACCGGGACCTTGCTCACTTGATAACTTCACAATTTTCGAATCGAAAATATCAGCTTGCATCTGTAACCATGTTTCATTTTTCGAACCGCCTCCGATGGGGACAATTGTATCTATTTCCTTTCCATTTTCTCTAAAGATATGAATAGATTCATTTAATGAAAACGTTATCCCTTCAAGGATTGCCCGAACAAAATCCTTTTTTGTATGAGCAGAGTCCATCCCAATAAAACTAGCACGGATAGAAGAATCAGCATGCGGGGTCCGTTCTCCTACTAAATAAGGTGTGAAAATCAGTCCGTTTGCTCCAATCGGTATACGATCAACACTATCTAGTAATTCGTCGAAGTCCTCATTTTCAGCAAAAACACGCTTGAACCATTCAAGACTATGCCCAGCAGCTAAAGTGACCCCCATTGTGTAGTAGGCATCTTCTTTTCCATGATTAAAATAGTGAACTTTCCCATCAAAGTTACGGTTTTTAGATTCCTCATAGGAAAGAATTACACCAGATGTTCCAATACTACATAACGTCTTTCCTTCTGATAAAATCCCCGAACCAATGGCTCCACAAGCATTATCTGCACCGCCTGCAAACACTTTTGTTAACTCAAATAGCCCTGTTTCATTTGCAAATTCAGGCGTAATTGTTCCAATATATTCATGTGACTCTACAAGTGGGGGACAAATTGATTTATCAATAGCAAACAGTTCACACATTTCATTACTCCACATTTTTTTACTCACATCTACTAATAATGTTCCTGCTGCATCGGAGTAATCACTATGTATTTTTCCCGTCAAACGATAACGCAAATAATCTTTAGGTAGCATAAAGTAAGCGATCTTTTCAAAAATGTTACGCTCATGTTCTTTTACCCATAAGAGTTTCGGTAAAGTAAAGCCTTCCAAAGCAGGATTTTTAGTGATTTCAAGTAACTTTTCTTTGCTCACAATGTCATAGATCTCTTGACATTGTTTCGTTGTTCGCGTGTCATTCCAAAGAATAGCATGACGCAATAACTCGTTATCTTGACCTACTAATACAAGTCCATGCATTTGACCGGAAAAGCTGATTCCTTCTATTTCTTTCGGATTTCCTTCGAATTGTTGCACAAGTTCTGAAAGAGCTTCTGTTGTTTTTTTCACCCACTCTTCCGGATCTTGTTCACTATATCCTGATTTCAACTGAATGAGTGGATACGGTTTCGAGATTTCCTTACATACTTCCCCCTTCTGATTCGTAAGTAGAACCTTTACTGCGCTTGTGCCCAAATCAATTCCAATCACATATTTCATTTTTCACCCTCATTCCTTTTGATAAAGTAAGGACATGCGATATATTGAACAAATGAATACGGCATAGGCGCTTTACAATGGATAGAATCAGAATTCCTGCTATTATCGCTTCGACGCTTTGTGGATGCCTCCCGCGTTAAGCCGGAAAGGAGAGCACTTGGGAGGGATTGAATTGCATCCCTCCTTGCTCTTATCGCTCCGGCTACCACGGAGACCCGCCTTCGCTGGATAGTCTATGTGAAAGCGCATTTCGTTTTCAGGGGTGGGACCTACAACCTGGAGTGGCATAAATCGATTGAATGTGATCAACGAATGTCCCAATACAGGAGTAATGAATTAAATATCCTGCTAATATCGCTTCGGCGCTTTGTGGATGCCTCCCGCGATAAGCCGGAAAGGAGAGCACTTTCAGTCTTATAGCTCCGGCTACCACGAAGTCGCGCCTTCGCTGGATGGGCTATGTGAAAGCGCATTTCGTTTTCGGGGGTGGGACCTACAACCTGGAGTACCATAAATCGATTGAATGTGATCAACGAATGTCCCAATACAGGAGTAATGAATTAAATATCCTGCTAATATCGCTTCGGCGCTTTGTGGATGCCTCCCGCGATAAGCCAGAAAGGAGAGCACTTTCAGTCTTATCGCTCCGGCTACCACGAAGTCGCGCCTTCGCTGGATGGGCTATTTGAGAAAGCGCATATCGTTATCTGTAATGAAATCTGCAACCCGGAGTGCGTCTTCCTTGAGTATAATTATATATGTTGAAATACTGAATCCGGTGTATAAACTGAGCGAAGGCGCCTTACAGGGGTAGCCGAAGCCATAAGTCTAGCGGCGAAGCTGCTCGGCTTATGGCGGGAGGCATCCCCTAGCGCCGCAGCGGTTCAATGGAATTTTTTATAGTATCAACTAGTAATTACCTTATACTCTCGCCATCTACATCTCAAAATCACATTTTTCTTGATAATGAACACCCTAGCCCAGGCTTAAGGCGAAAGGCATCCCCAAAGCACCAAGCGTTCTACAATCCACTCCCCGAATTACAACTCTCTCATTAGTGAGCGCCACAGCGGATTCAATGGGATTCTTTAAACCAACATATATAGCAGCCATTTATGCTGATTCTACTACGTCCCAATTTAATATAACTATTACTCTGAACTCACGGATAATAAATATTGGTTTATTGTAGCCCTTAGACGTTCCGTTCTCCCAGAAGTATTTTGAATGTCTCCTAGTTGCAACGCGTAATCTTCTAATTTACGGAAATCGGTGTTTCCCTCTATGATTTCCTTTCCAATTCCATGGTTATAGCTGTCATACCGCTTTTCAATAAACTCTTCCAGCACTTTATCGTCAATTAACTTTTGAGCAACTTTTAGTCCTATTGCAAAGCTGTCCATACCTGCAATATGCGCATGGAATAGGTCCTCTTGTTCAAATGAACCTCTTCTAACTTTAGCATCAAAGTTTAATCCACCCCGACCTAGTCCACCATTTTTCAATACTTCATACATCGCTAAAGTAGTAGCGTATAGGTCCGTTGGAAACTCATCCGTGTCCCAACCGAGTAATCCATCTCCTTGGTTTGCATCCACTGAACCTAACATGCCATTAATACGGGCCACACAAAGTTCATGTTCAAATGTATGTCCAGCTAAAGTTGCATGGTTTGCTTCAATATTAAATTTGAAATGATCTTGCAAATCGTATGATTGTAAAAAAGCTAAACTTGTTGCAACGTCAAAATCATACTGATGCTTCGATGGCTCTTTCGGCTTTGGCTCAATTAAGAATTGACCATTGTATCCAATTTCCTTGGCATAATCGACTGCCATGTGGAAAAATCGCCCTAAATTATCAAGTTCAAGCTTCATGTCTGTATTCAGTAAGGTTTCATAACCTTCACGTCCCCCCCAGAACACATAGTTTTCAGATCCTAAATCCTTGGCGATTTCCAAACCTTTTTTCACTTTTGCTGCCGAATAAGCAAATACATCAGCATTGATGGAAGTGGCAGCCCCATGAACAAAACGAGGATGTGAGAACATATTTGCTGTATTCCATAAAAGTTTAGTATTACTCGTACTCATATATTCTTTAATCATCAATACAATTTCGTCTAGATTTTTATATGTTTCCCTAAGATTTTCTCCTTCTGGAGCTATATCGATGTCATGGAAACAGAAGAATGGTACATTTAATTTCTCAAAAAATTCAAATCCGGCTTCTACACGTGCCTTTGCTAAATCCATCCCTTTAAATTTATCCCAAGAACGAATCATATTTCCACTGCCAAATGGATCTGATCCATCCATCGTAAATGTATGCCAATAGGCAACGCCGAATCTCAAAGTGTCTTCCATAGACTTGCCTGCTACTTTTTCCTCTGGGTTATAATATTTAAATGCAAGTGGATTCGTAGATTTATGTCCCTCATATTTAATTTGATCAATGTTTTCGAAATAAGTCATGATAAATTCCTCCACAAACTTTATATTTTCAAAACTATACCGCTATGATACTTGTTTACTTTTTACTAGCAATATCAATCCAGACTGCAACAATCAAAATTAAGCCCTTAACGATGTATTGCCAGAACGTTTCAATATTCAACATACTCATCCCATTATCGATACTTGCCATAATTAGTGCACCGATAAGGGCACCAACTACCTTCCCTTTTCCGCCCATTAAACTCGTTCCACCAATAACACAAGCCGCGATTGCATCAAGCTCATACATATTACCCGCATTAACAGTAGCTGCATTTAATCGACTTGTTAAAATCACACCCGCAACTCCCGCAAGAGCGCCCATTGATATAAAAACCCATAATGTATTACGCTTAATGTTTATGCCTGAAAGGGCCGCTGCTTCTGCGTTTCCACCAATTGCATAAACGTATCTGCCAAACGAAGTTTTATTAGAAATAAAGATAAAGATGGCCGCTAATAGAACCACAATTAATATCGGCGTTGGAATCCCATGGTAGCGATTTAACATATACGTAGCTAGTAAAATGAAAAACGAATAGACTCCAATTTTCCCATAGTCAATTAGCTGTGTTGGAAGTAATAAGCCCATATCTTTTCTTTTAGATCGATTTCGTACCGTCCAAAATATCAGTATTCCAATACTAACTAATGCTAATAGATAGCCTAAACCAAATGGAAAATAACTATTACTAATCTCCTTAAAACCATTACTCATCGGGGCTATCGTTTGCCCTTTACTTAATCCAATAAGGATGCCACGGAAAATAAGCATTCCACCTAGCGTGACGATAAATGCTGGAACTGCTCTGTACGCAACCCACCACCCCTGCCATGCGCCAAAAATTGCACCAACTACAATCGCGGCAACGACAACAGCAAATGTATTCCAGTCATACCAAACATGTAAAATCGCAGCAACTCCACCAGTTAAACCTACTAATGAACCGACAGATAAATCAATATGTCCCGCTACTATGATCAATGTCATACCAATTGCTAAAACAGCTACTACAGACATTTGGGAGAATAAATTGGACATATTACGTGAAGATAAAAATTCACCACCAGTGAAAAATCCGAATATAGCAGCAATTAACACCAATGCAATAATAAGCGTGTACGCCTGCATATCCAACTTAAAACTTAAACCTCTTTTTTCGTGAGTATCTGTATCAGCTGTTGGTTGAGTGTTCACGATATCTTCCCTCCCGTTGCACACGTCATAATTTTCTCTTGGGTTGCTTCCTCTCTTAAGAACTCCCCTGTAATTTCTCCTTCTGCCATCACAATAATTCTATCTGACATACCTAGCACTTCAGGCAACTCAGATGAAATAATCACGATTCCAACTCCTTGATTGGCCAACTCATTTATTATTTTATAAATTTCATACTTTGCTCCAACATCAATTCCTCTAGTCGGTTCATCTAGAATCAAAACTTTGGGATTAGTTAATAACCATTTGCTAAGTACAACCTTTTGCTGATTTCCACCGCTTAGTTGACCAACTAACGCTTCTAAATTTGGGGCTTTCAGATTCATTTTATATGTAATATCCCCAGCACTCTTTACTTCTAAAGCGTTATCAATTACCTTAATTTTCATCATTTTATTCAATGCGGCAAGCGTAGTATTTTTAGTAATATCCATTCCTAAAACTAATCCATAACGCTTTCTATCTTCAGAAACATATGCAAGCCCGTCTTTAATAGCATCCGCTGGACTTTTTATATTCGTTTCTTTCCCATCAATCAAGACAGTGCCCGTTTGATTGCCTTTTAAACCTCCAAACAAGCTGATAAATAGTTCTGTCCTGCCAGCACCCATTAATCCCGAAAATCCAAGGATTTCACCTTTTTTAAGGGTAAATGAAACATTGTCAATCACTTTTTTCCCCACACTATTAGTAACAGAGTAGTTTTTCACATCGACTATATTTTCATGGCTTATAGCACGAATTTCATATGGGAAAAGCTCAGTTAATTCGCGTCCTACCATCTTCGTAATAATTTTTTCCTCTGATAGTGCTTCAATTGAATCTGTACTAACAGATTGCCCATCTCTTATGATCGTGACAGAATCCGCTAACGCCATCACTTCACCAAGTTTATGGGAAATATAAATGCAAGTGACTCCTTTTTTACGAAGGTCATTTAATAGATTCATTAAAATGTCGACGTCACTTTCCGTTAATGCGGCTGTTGGCTCATCTAATATGAGAATATCCGTTTTTCGAGTCAATGCCTTCGCAATTTCAATAAGCTGTTGTTTTCCAACTGTTAATTCTCTTACTTTTGTTTGAGGATCGATATCCAACCCTATATGATCTAACCACTTTTGGGCCTCCGCATAAATTTTATTCCAGTCAATAATTTTCGCTCTCATTAAGTCATGACTTAAAAACAAGTTTTCTGCGACTGTCATTTCTTCTACAAGTGCAAGCTCTTGATAAATTATTGCAACACCTGCGTTTTGAGATTCTTTAATCGACTTGAACTGCACATTTTCACCATTGATTAGGATTTCACCGTCATATGTTCCTTGTGGATAAACTCCGCTTAATATTTTCATTAAGGTCGATTTCCCCGCACCATTTTCACCGCATAAAGCATGAATTTCTCCTTTACGCACAGAAAAAGTAACATTATCTAGAGCACGAACACCTGGAAACTCTTTTGTAATTGCCTTCATTTGAAGCGCATAATTTCCCATTACAGCTTATCACCTCTTAATATAGGTAAATTTAAAGGGGGACTCATCCCCCACTTTTATAAAAGTTAACTTATGGACGTGCTGGACGATCGCTTTCTGGAACGTTTTTATAAACTTCGTCATACGTATGGAAACCATCCTTGATCACTGTATCAATGATATTTTCCTTACCCACTTTGATTGGATCAAGTTTAATAAAGGGCACATCAATTTTGCCGTTATTTACAGTGGAGTCTGACGGGATTTCCTCTCCTTTCGCCAGTTGTACCGCTACTTCTGCAGATTTGATTGCAATCGCTTTGATAGGTTTATAAACTGTCATTGTTTGAATTCCTTCTGCAATACGTTATACACCAGCTAAATCTGCATCTTGCCCTGAGATAACTACCTTGCCAGCCAATTCTTGAGCATCTAACGCCTGAATTGCACCACCGGCTGTATTATCATTGGAAGCAACAATGGCATCGATATCATTTTTGTTCGCTGTTAAAGCGTTTTCCATTATTTTTAGTGCTTCACTTGCATCCCAGCCCTTGGCCCATTGATCGCCGATTATTTCAATGTTTCCACTATCAACGAGTGGCTGAATAATATTCATTTGTCCTTCTCTGAACATTTTGGCATTATTATCCGTTGGCGACCCGCCCATTAGGAAGTATTTTCCTTCTGGCACTTTTTCAACTAGGTATTCAGCTTGCATTTCACCTACTCGTACGTTATCAAATGACACATAAGCATCAACATCTGAACCATTTACGAGACGATCATAAGCTAATACAGGAATCCCTTCATTTTTTGCTTTATCAACAACGGGTGATAAAGCATCCGAGTTAATCGCGATAATGACTAATACATCAATTTCTTGCGATAACATATTTTGAATTTGTGACAATTGTTTTTCCTCATCACCATTTGCAGATTGAACGATTACTTCTGCGCCAAGTTCTTCAGCTTTTTCAACAAAGAAATCCCGGTCATGTTGCCAACGTTCTAACGTTAAATCTGAAACAGAAAGACCAATCTTGAGCTTTGCATCGGACTTCCCCCCCTTGTCAGACTTATCGCCACTCTCATTTCCACCACTAGCATCTTGGCCACAAGCCGCCAATAAAAGTAAAACCAGTAAAATAGAGATAATAGAATGTAACCCCTTACATTTTCCCAACATAAAAAATCCCCCTTTTCAAAATTGTCTAATTATAGACTGTATTGAAATTTTACCACCGCAAACTTAGTTTGTCTATCGAATAAACTAAGTTTACTGTATAATACCTAGTAATGACTGAAAAATAATTATAATAGAGAAGATGGTGAGATAATGAAACGAACTTCATGGAATCAACATGTTGTCAAAAAAAAGAACAAAGAAATGGTTTTACAAAAAATTATTGCACTCGCTCCAATATCCCGCGCTGATATCGCTCAACGATCTGGTTTAAACAAAGCTACCGTTTCTTCACTTGTAAGTGAGCTAATCCAAGAGGAACTCATTTTTGAATCTGGACCTGGTGAGTCGAGTGGAGGTAGACGCCCCGTTATGTTGTTGTTTAATAAGAGCGCTGGTTATTCAATCGGTATTGATATGGGCGTTAATTATACTTTTGGCATTATAACTGATTTAGTAGGTAACGTTATCTATGAAAAAAATCATCCTATCCATAAACCACTTTCGTTTGATCAGCAAATTCGGCTGCTTATAGAAACGATTGGTACACTAATCGATCAAACACCTAAAAGTAGGTATGGGGTCATAGGTATTGGAATCGGCGTTCCCGGAATTGTTGGGATTAACGGAAGGGTGTTACTTGCTCCAAATTTAAAGTGGAAAGATATTGACTTGATGAAAATTCTTAAACGTGAATTCGACTATCCGATCCTTGTTGAAAATGAAGCAAATGCAGGTGCCTATGGAGAAAAAAGATTTGGATCTGGACAGGAGAGCAACAACATAATCTATGTAAGTGCAGGGATTGGAATTGGTGCGGGGTTTATTTTAGATGGTGAATTATTCCGAGGTAATAATGGATATGCAGGCGAAAGTGGCCATATGACGATTGTAAAAGACGGAAAAAAATGCGAATGTGGGAATACGGGATGTTGGGAAGCTTATGCCTCTGAGCATTCATTATTGAAACAGGCCAAGGATTTCGTGCATTTATCCGAAGCAACACTTGAACAACTAATTGATTTTGCTGAAGCTGACGATAAAGATTCGATTGAGCTTTTCCAAGAGATTGGCAGCTATATGGGCACGGGAATGGCTAACTTAATAAAAACCTTTAATCCTCAACTCGTTATCGTTGGAAATAGGCTTGCAAAAGCTAAAGATTGGATAGAAGACCCAATTGTAGAAACTATAAAAAAAGAGTTACTCACCTTCCACCAAACCGATATGAAGATGAAATTTTCCAAACTATCCACGTACTCAACTGCACTAGGAGTATCTGCTTTTGCTATTGAAGAATTTCTTAAGACTGATCAGGCAGAAAATACTTAGGCAGGGTCAGTCGACAAACTAATACAAAATGGGGAACTGTTAATACGCTTTAACACTTTCGCACTTGTTACCCCCCTATCCATCCCTGTTTTGATATAACATGGCCCACAACATAAATGTTGTGGGCCAATTATTTTAGTGACTCTGACGGGTTTAGGGGGGATCAAAATCATCCCCCTCTTTATGAACTTTCCATTTAACTAGACTTTAGATGAGCTTGTGCATACAGACACTCAATAAGATCATTTACAGCGACTTCACCTGCATGGATCCATCTGTTTTTATCAATGATTTTGCCGTCTGTATCAATCGGTTTCTGAAATTGACTAAATCCTGTTGCGTCTATTAATGAACTTTCATCACTATCTAGACCGACGTGCACGACATGCTTGATCACGTAAGACGTACCAAATTCAATGGAAGCATCATATTCATCAAGTTCTCCTTCCGTTACGATAAAAGGAATTCGGATATAGATCGTTTCACCGCCTTCGCGGCATAAAATATGATCGAAGCTTCCTTTATGATAGTCCCAGTTTCCACCCAAATGATAGCCAAGCCCTCGAATACAATCACTTACTACACCAAAAGAAGCCCTTTGTCCATCAAGCTCCGTTTGTAATTTCAACATATTTCTCCCTCCTTCTGCTATGTTCCTTAAACAGCATTCACAATTGAAGGAGGAATAATACTTCTAATAATCACAAACAGGCTTTACTAATTTACGTATTTGATCTTACCTTTCTATCCAAAATCGTCTAACTACAGTTCCATCCTCTTCCATAAAGCTTTTGTCTTCAATGCCGCCATTCTTTACTATCGTTTTTGCAGAGCCAATATTGTCAGCATTGCAAGTTACTAGAACTCTCTGGATTCCCAATTCATCACATCTTTTCAATGCCTCAGCCAGAATCCGTGTCGCATGCCCTTTTCTTCGTTCTGTCGGTCTCACACCATATCCGATATGTCCACCGACGTTATGTAGATAATCTGTCAAATCATGCCGTATGTCGACCATGGCGAGCACCCGTTCATTTTCATCCACCAAGAAGTAGTTCGTACTGGGCACCCATTTTCCATCGCCCTTTTCCCGGATTTTTAAAGTTTCTAAATAGACTTCATAGTTCTCATAACCAGCTAGATTAAAACTACTCGGCGTCATCCGTGGTTCATCCCACTCATTCATGTAAGCTTCATGCTCGTTTTTCCATTCGATGGACGGTCTCACCAATCGCATACCTATTCCCCATTTCTTTTTTTGATAGCTGTTATTCGTCAAAAGAAATAATGTGTAATGATTATTCATTTTCCATAAAACATTACCATACAGACAGACGATTCCTTGCGTCACTCTCATCTTGAATTACTACAATGTTCTCGTAACCAGCTCCATTTGCCTGTTCAAAAATTAACTGGATTTGTGCCATGTCTTTACTGTAAATAGTCACATTTACACAATCCACGATTAAAATAACAAATGTACATTTACTCATTACAAATTCCTCGTATGTCTCCACATTTTCCGCTCTAACATTTCTAGGAAACCCCTTCAAATCGGTGAAAATTAAGTAGTAAAGATTGTCCGACAATCTTTTCTGTAGTATCTTTCCATCAATGAAACGTTCATTTTCGTCAAATAACGAAGCCCCAAACTCGCCATTTTTGATTATGTAGGCTTCCCCGCCAGCGTTATACCAGTTCAACTGGGACATGTTTACACATGATAAAATATGTTGCAAATATTGTCCGGGATTGTTTGGGATTTCAAAGGTAATTCCTCTAATCACTTTTCAGCTCCCTGTATTAGGGTATTAAACTTGGGTAACAAATCGTCATGAATCGTAGATTTTACAAAATCCCGAAATTCTTCCTCTTCCTCAACAAAAGGATTATGATTACTTTCTTCAAAAGTTGTGAAACTTGCATGAGGTATTAAATTAGCTATTTCTACTCCATATTCATAGGGACATTGCGCATCATATTTTCCGGCATATATATAAGTTGGCAAGGTAACATTAGATAATCTTTTTCTCAAATCATAAGTAGGGAACTCCTTCTTCATAAAATAATTTAAACGGTCTCCTACCGTTTTCCCACTGTTTGGGATAGTTAGGGCCTTCTCAAGTTTTTCCGCTGAATAAAAAGACATTGAAGCCCATTCACGATTTATTTCTTTACGTATTTCAATAGGAGTCCTAGGATCATTTAATTGGTTCATAATTTCCATAATACGATCAAAGTTAGGATTTTTGCGGCAATAGATACTACTAGGATTTGCGGCATATTCCTTGCTCGCACTTGTTCCACCAGCAATTATTTTAGTAAGTGCATCGGGTACTTGTATAGCATATTGAAGAGCTAACATCCCTCCTGTCGAATGACCTCCAACTCCCCACCTTTCAATGCCTAATGCCAAACGAATTGCTTCTAAGTCATTCACAGATTCGATCAAACTATATTGTGATTCATCTTCAGCCTCAATAGAATTTCCGCAGCCCCGTAGATTGATTAAATAAACCCGATAGTTTGTAGTGAAAGGATTTGCAAATGTATTCCCCCGATTATCATAGGCGCTGTATAAATGTGTAACACATAACGGAACTCCTTGACCCTTTTCAAAAAGTTCAAAAGTGCCTCTTGCAGTATCAATAAATCGTTGAATCCACATATTCAATCCTCTTTTCGTTAATTATTTTATCCTGCTGGCTCTTTTTAGGTTCTTTTTAAAAGAATGTTTCAATACAAATTTTATTCTATATGGTTACCTGTATTTCTTCTACTTATGAAATTTATCAATCTACTCTGCTTCCTTTTATGTTTAACTGTTTTAATCAATTGCTTGTCTTTCGGATGACGTTTCAGAGACTGATTGTTTAAATTTTATACTTGGACATATAAATTTCACCAAAGAATAAAGTTAATGAGTCCTTTATCACAAGCGGATTTTGTAAGTAGTTTTCATTTTAATTTAGATAGACTTTTAACTTTTAAATTATATTCTTATTGAAATTACTCAACTTTTCTTCATCAGCATTCTAAGCCCAATAAATAGAGCCCATGCATTGTTTTTTTCATCCAAAAAGAACCGAATTGGCTTTTCAAGTAGCTTCATAACAAGTGTTGTCTCATTACTTGCTCGAAGTGCGTAGGTTTTATTATCAATGGTTGCTACCAGAGTTTGATCTTCTAATAAAATGGCAACGTGGGAGCCTTCAACTGATATATATGTCCCAACCAGTCGCTCTTTTTGTTCATTACTCATTTCAAAATGAGGCTCTGTACTTCTCTTTTGTTCGATTGGGATACCTAATGCTGTATTTATAGCAGCTAGCCAAATCGTGTCGGCACTTACACCGCCCATATTCGTTAAAACGACAGCAACAATTCCCTTTTCTGGAATGAAACCAAAATTAGAGGATACACCCGGCTGACCACCGCCATGTTCGACTAATGTAACCGCTGAGTAATTTGGAGTCGTTTGAAGGGCAAACCCATAAAAGCTCTTACCATTTGTTTGTTGAACGGGTTGTGTCATTTGTGAAGTATACGTCCTACTGACAATATTCCTTTCAAGTACATCCACATATATGTTTCCGTATTTCAACAAATCAACTACCGTCGATCGAATACCCCCTCCGACGGCGTAATTTCCTAACGTCGGCCATGGACATTCTACTGGCTTACCGTCCGCCAGCACATATGGTGTTGTGACATTTTCAAAACTTTGTAATTCAAGAAGATTGTATGTCGTTCTGGTCATATGTAAGGGGTTTATAATTTGTTTATTGATATATACCTGATAATTTTCACCAGTTATTTTTTCAATAATGGCGCCTAGTAAGATAAACATATCGTTGTTATAGCACATATATTGCCCTGGCTTCCCTACCCAGCTCCATGCCTTTTCGTTTAAATAGTGAAGATGTTCATCGAATTTCGTGAGTTGTTCCTTTCTCTCCATTGTTGCCAGACCTGTTGTGTGAGACAGTAGATGACGAATTTTTATATCTTCTATATTGGCATAATCAACTAATTGAAATTCAGGAAGATGTTCGATAACAGCGTCTTCAACCTGTAAACGCCCCTCTTCTACTAGTTTCATAATAGCAAGCGCGGTAAAAGATTTTGTAATCGATGCAATTCCAAAAATCGTTTCTGGGGTGACCGGCTCATTTGTTTCAAAATTCCTTGTCCCAAACCCTCGCTCATAAATTGTTTGTCCGTTTTTAGAAAGTGCAACCGCAACTCCCGGTATTTGTTCCTTTTCCATTACTTCCTCTACGAACTTTTCAAATGGTTCCCACTGTATCAATTTTATCAATCCCTTCGTAAGTTTATTGTTATTAAGTAGATAGGTAGTATTAGACAGGAAATGATTGTGTTAATAATAAGACTGTATAGGTTGAAATCAAGAACACCATTGAATCCGCTGTGGTGCTCGGGGATGCCTCCCGCCCTAAGCCAAGCAGCTTTGCTGCCAGTCTTAGGGCTTCGGCTACCCCTTTTAAGGCGCCTTCGCTTAGTTAATTATAGATATTACATTTATAGGGATTATGCTAGTAGATAACGTTATCTTAAGCGATCTTTATCAAACAAAAAAGTTGCCCCTGCTAATCAGGACAACTCTCTATTGACTGGAACTGCATCTTGTCGGGACATCACTTTTTCATCGTGTAAATGACACGCGACAAAGTGGCCTTTCTCTACTTCCATAAATGTCGGTTCAAGCGCAGAACAAATATTCATCGCTTTCGGGCATCTCGTTCGGAATCTACATCCACTTGGAATGTCGATTGGGCTAGGGACGTCACCTTTCAGGACAATTTGTTTTCTAGAGCGCTCCGAGTCCGGGTCGGGTAATGGAATTGCTGAAAGCAGTGCCTCAGAATACGGATGCAATGGTTTTTCATAAAGCGTTTCACTTTCTGATAACTCAACAATTTTCCCTAAATACATAACGGCAATCCGGTCGCTTATGTATTTCACCATTGATAAATCATGCGCAATGAATAAAAAAGTAAGCTCTTTTTCTTTTTGAAGTTTTTTCAGTAGATTGACTATTTGAGCCTGTATTGATACATCGAGAGCAGCGATTGGTTCATCTGCTACAATAAATTCTGGCTCTACCGCTAATGCGCGTGCAATACCAATACGTTGTCTTTGTCCACCGCTGAATTCATGCGGATACCTTTGCGAATGTTTTTTGTTCAAACCCACAAGCTCTAACAGTTCATTCACTTTTACTTCCCGTTCTTTCAATGACAATTCAGCTGAATGAATGAGTAACCCTTCTGAAATGATTTCCATAACAGTCATACGTGGATTCAATGAAGAATAGGGATCTTGGAAAATCATTTGCATATTGCGCTTCTTCTTTTTTTGCTCCTGTTTGTTGCGTTTGGAATGGACTACTTCATCAGCAAAAAAAATTTCGCCACTTGAAGGCTCATAAATTTGAGTAATGGTTCTCCCGACTGTCGATTTGCCACATCCCGACTCACCAACAAGACCAAGCGTCTCCCCTTTTTTTATCGTGAAACTTATTCCATCAACGGCTTTCAATGTACTATTTTTGTTGAGCTTGAAATGTTTTTTCAATTCTTTAACGACTAATAAATCTTCATACGTGTTCATTACTTTGCACTCCTAACTTTTTCCGGGACATGTTCAGCCGGTGTTCGCACATCTTGCAGCCAACATGAAACAGAGTGACTTTCACCAAGCTGCGTCGTTTTTGGATGAAAGTCGTGACAGACCTTCATCGTATAGGGACAACGGGCAGCAAATGGACAGCCTGTACCAAGCGTAGCGAGGTCAGGCGGTGAACCCGGAATAGGAATAAGTGGTTCCGATCGACTGGCATTCAAGTTAGGCATGGAATGAAGAAGGCCTAACGTATACGGATGTTGTGGTTTATAAAAAATTTCTTCTAGCGTCCCTTGCTCCACGATTTCACCCGCATACATGACAGCGACTCGATTAGCCATGTTTGCGACAACGCCAAGGTCATGCGTAATTAAGACGATTGCCGTATCCATTTTCCCCTGTAAATCCTTCATCAGCCGCAAGATTTGCGCTTGAATTGTTACGTCAAGGGCTGTTGTCGGCTCGTCAGCTATTAATATTTTCGGGTTACATGCAAGCGCCATTGCAATGACAACGCGCTGCCTCATTCCACCTGAAAACTGATGCGGATATCCATCTAGACGCTCTTCAGCATTCGGGATTCCGACCATTTTAAGCATTTGAAACGCCCTTTGTTTCGCCTCTTTTTTTGTCATCTTCTGATGTTTTATGAGGCCCTCCATAATTTGTTTCCCGATTTTCATCGTCGGATTCAAGGATGTCATTGGGTCTTGGAACACCATTGATATTTCCGAACCTCTTACTTTTTGCATCTCACTTAACGATAGTTTTAAAAGATCCCGCCCCTCGTAAGTGATGTCTCCTTGCGGAATTAAGGTATTATGCTTCGGTAAAAGGCGCATAATTGATTTTGCAGTAACAGATTTCCCTGAACCTGACTCTCCGACAATTGCCAACGTTTCACCTTTGTTCAACTTGAAATTCACACCCCTTACCGCCTTAACCGCACCCGTTTGGGTCTGGAAGGAAATGTGTAAGTTGTCGACTGACAATATTTCTTCATTCATAAATGACCCACTCCCTATTTTCTCATTTTCGGATCTAACGCATCACGTAATCCATCAGCGAGTAGATTGAAGCAAATCATAATCGTACTTATTACAAGTGCCGGGAATAATAGCTTATATGCGAAATACCTCATAGATTTATAGCCATCTTCAATTAACACACCAAGCGATGCTTGTGGCGCTTGCAATCCTAATCCTATAAAACTCAAAAAGGCTTCGAAGAATATGGCTGTAGGAATCGTGAACATGATGGTAACAATTATCGGTCCCATTACGTTTGGCAACAAATGCCTCCAAATCAATCTGGAATTGGATGCACCCAACGTTTGGGAGGCCAGGACAAATTCTTGACTTTTCAACTGCAGAATTTGTCCGCGTACAACACGTGCCATTCCTACCCAACCGGTTATCACCATCGCTAAAATAATGGACGTAATACCCGGTTCAAGAATGAGAATAAACAGGATAATGATAATCAAATTCGGTATCCCCATTAAAACTTCAATTATCCGTTGCATGACATTATCTACTCTTCCACCGTAGAAAGAGGAAATACCACCATAAACGACGCCGATTACTAAATCCAAAGCTGCAGCAACAAGCGCAATGAAAAGTGAAATTTGCGTTCCTTTCCAAACCCTTGTCCATAAGTCCCGACCAAATTCATCTGTTCCGAACCAGTAATTGGTTTCTATATTTCTTTTTTCATAAACATCTACACCCTTTATGTCTGTTCCATCAAAACCAAGCCACCCGAATCCGGGGACTTTAGCCGGTAGATTAGAGTGAACCAAGTTTTGACTTCGGTACGTATGTTCATTCATTAAGGGACCTATTAGAGCCACAATGATTAGCAATACGAGTAAAACTAGGGAAATGACTGCTCCCTTATTTTTGAATAAACGGTGGAATGCCTCTTGCCAAAATGAGACAGATGGCGAGTTAATGTTTTCCAGCTCCATTGGATCCAGTGGAGCAGGCACGAATAGATCAGCTGTAATTCCATCTGTATTCATTTTGATGTTATCCGTAGACTTGCTTTGAATGGCAGGATCTTTTTCGATTTTGTTCATGCCTGTCCCCCCTGTTTATAATCAATCCGAGGATCCAGAAGACCATATAAAATATCAACTATAAAGACAACGAATATGAACAATGCACTATAAAATAAGGTAATTCCCATAATTACGCTATAATCGAGGACCATAATTGACAATGTGAACTGTTCTCCAAGCCCAGGTACTGAAAATATCTTTTCAATAACTAATGTTCCTGTCATGATAGATACTGCTAACGGGCCGAGCATCGTAACAACAGGGATTAGTGCATTTCGAATGACATGTTTCGCCATAACCGTGGATTCGTGCAAACCTTTTGCCCTTGCAGTCGTCACATAATCCTGTCCTAATACTTCGAGCATTTCACTTCTGATAAAACGGGCGACCGTTGCAATAACTGTCACGGAAAGTGCGAACGACGGTAAAATGGTACTCGCATAACTTTCCCATAAAGCAACGGGTAACAATTCATATTTCACCCCAATGAAGTATTGTAGCAACGCTGCAAAAACGAACGATGGGATAGACATCCCGAGTACTGCAAGTGTCACAGCACCATAGTCAAGAAGTGTATTATGTCGTAATGCAGAAATAATACCAAGAACCAACCCCACAATCGTCCCAAATACGAGTGCTTGTAAACCAATGAGCGCCGAAGGGCCTATACGATTAACGATCATACTTTTTACGGTTCGACCTTCATATTGGAATGAAAAGCCTAGATCGCCTTGCACCAAATTTCCTAAATAGCGGATGTATTGGATTGCCGCTGGTTGATCTAATCCATACTTGGCATTTAAAATAACGAGTTGCTTATCAGATAACTTTTCCGGGTTTGTAAACGGTGTTCCCGGAAGGAATTGCATAAGGAAGAAAGTTGCTGTGATAATAATAAACAATGTAATAATCATAAAACCGAATCTTTTTACTATGTAGCGCTTCAAATCGGACACCCCAATTCCTTAAAAAGCTTTTGATTTTCCTTCTATATAGGTTGATATAAAATATCCCATTGAATTCGCTGCAGCGCTCAGGGATGCCACCAGTCTTAGGGCTTCAGCTACCCCTTGTAAGGCGCCTTCGCTCAGATTAAATAGGTACTCATTTTCTTAACTCATTTAACAATCAGAAAACGAAGATGCTCCAGTTGGATACACCTTCGCTCATCTATTGCTTAAATCATATGTTTATTCGATGTGAGCCCATTTGTAGGTGAATTCAGCACCCGTTGGATGTTTAGCTAAATCTTTGATTTTATCACGTACAAGAATTGCAGATCCTCGTTGATAAAGAGGTGCAACTGCTGCATCTTCTTCCAACAAAACCTTTTCAATACCAAGCAACATCTCGTAACGCTTGCTTAGATCCGTCTCACCGCGTGCATCATGAACTAATGCATCTAATTTTGGATTGCTATAATCCATACGGTTAGAAGAACCGCCTTTTACCCACATATCTAAGTAGGTCATCGGGTCACTATAATCTGGTCCCCATGTAGAAAGAGAAAGTTCATAGTCGACTGCTTTTTCAATTTCAAGACGCTGAGCGAATGGTACAGCTTTAATATCAAGCTTAAATCCAGGTAGATTGTCTTCAAGCTGAGCTTGTAAGTACTCAGCTACTTTTTTCATTTCATCCGAGTCAGCAATATTGAGTGATACTGTCAATTCTGTTTGTCCTACTTCAGCTAAAGCCTTTTCCCATATTGCTTTTGCTTCTTCAGGAGTCCCTTTATTGAAGTCTCCATTTAACTCTCGGTAATCCTTATTCTCTGGCGAGAAGTAAAATCCTTCTCCAACCACTCCATAAATTGGCGAAGAACCATCTTTCAAAATGACATCTGTCAAACCTTGACGGTCAACTGCCATTCCAATCGCACGGCGAATTTCTGAATTCTTAAGCACTGGATGGTTGTGATTAAAGCGTAAGAAGACAATACCTGAGTCTTTTTCAACTTTAAAGTTTTTATCATCAACGTATTGGTCAATAAGTGCAGAAGTTAATTTGACGCGGTCAATTTTTTCTGTCTCATATAAATTCGCCCCAGCAGACGGATCTTTGACAACAAAAACATTTACCTCTTCAATTTTCACTGTACCCGCATCCCAATAATCTTCATTTTTAACAAGTTTCCAGCTTTGTTCTTGTGACCAGTTAACAAGTTTGAATGGACCATTTGCTAAAATGTTTTCAGCTTCAAGTGCATACTGATCCCCAAGCTCTTCGACAAACTTTTGATTTTGCGGTAAGAACGTCGGGAATGCCAGTAAAGTTTCAAACAATGGATTTGCACTTTCAAGTGTCACTTCAAGCGTTTTTTCTCCTGTCGCCTTAATACCAAGTTCTTCAGCATCCATTTCTTCGTTCATGATTGCTTCGGAATTCTTGATGCCTGCAGTAACTAGCATATAATTATATGCACCAGCTTCTTTCATAACACGTTTCCACGCGTATTCAAAATCGGCAGCTGTTACAGGATCGCCGTTACTCCAATTCGCGTCTCTAATCGTAAATGTATGAACGATACCATCTTCACTTTTTTCATGCTTTTCTGCGAGCGCGGGAACGGATTGATTACTTTGATCCTGACGGTACAGCCCCTCATTCATGTTATTTAAAACGTCAAATGCAATAGCGTCATGTGCTTTTGTTGAATCCAATGTCGGAATATCAGCTGTTGCACTCAAATTAAGTACTTGTGCAACCTTGCCGTCCGCTTTTTTTTCATCTTCTTTCTTGTCGTTTTTCTCTTCGGTTGATGAGCTGAAATTACAACCCGATACAATCAATGAAAAAATCGCCAAGAAAATTAAGCCTAACCATGTTTTTTTCTTCATTCCCATTCCCCCCTTGTACTATTCTAGTAACTATATATAATTGTAAGTGCTTACAAACGCAATAGCAATAATATTTTTAATTAATAGATATTTGAGTTAATTTCATAATTGCCGTTTTTAAAAATACGTGGAGTAACCCCTTAATGAAATTCAGTTTTTTAAAAAATAGAATTACGATTTAATTAGGCCGCTTGTAACGACTGTTGTTTCATTTCTACTCTAATCCGATCCGTGGCTAATCTTGAGGCATTATAAACAAGCGTCACCAATTGGAAGTGTAGTCTCGCTTTCTTTCCAGTTCGATGCCGGACATTAGTAAGGCCGAAGTATTCCTTTAAATATGCATTGACACGTTCAACGGCTGTACGTTCTTTGTACAGTTCAGTCCATCTTTTTGACCCTCTCGCTGGGGAAGTGTATTTCCGGATATCCACGGACTGCCTGATTTTATACGTCTTCTGACAAAGTGAATCATGTTGTAATGGGCAAGTTGCACATTCTTTTGGTCGGGTATATTTCAGCGTGCTGTATGTCGCGTCAAAACTGTCGTAACGATAGGAATGTTCCAGGACGCATGTTGGCGCGAAGTGGGCATCGTATCCAATTACCTCTCCTTCACCGCGAGGATTATAAGGAATGACGGCTTGTAAGTTTTGATCTATTGCTTGCTGATAAACCGCTTTAAAATCATAACCTGCATCGAAAAGACCTGCGGTAAATAAATCCGGAAGATTCTGTTCAATCTTTTTTAATAAGGGAATCGCTGCTTTTCCATCATTTAGATTACCTGATGTCATCAGCCCCGCAAGAATATATTGACTCTTTGTGCTGACAGCTAAGTGGGCTTTGTAACCGAACCATGAAAAGTTTTTCCCATCACTGTTTTTCTTGATTCCCCACTTTGGATCGATCGGGGCCTCTGTATATAACGTTTCCACAGATTCGGATAGTTGGTGAACAATCTCTTTTTCATAAATCGAGCGTGTTGCTTCTTCGACTTGTTTGTCCTTCAACCATTGTTCATGTTCTGCTTTCGGTTTACGTCCCCGCTTTTTCGGTGCAGGTTTTTCTTTCTTTTCCGATGGCCAAGCGCGATCTCGCGCTTCAAAATGAGTTGCGTCAATGGCGATGTTTTCTTCAGTAATATATCCTTCATCAATCGCAAGCAGAAGGAGTTCATCATGCACGCGTACCATCGCATCTGATTCACTAATCAGTCCAATCATTCGTGAATAAGATACTTCGGATGGGACCGTATCCGAATGGAGAAAGCCACAGTCATATCGAAAAAAAGGGTCATTTCCAAGACGTTTCACAAGGTCCTTCACCGTCGGAATTCGCTCCACCACACGAGCGATTAACGAATAGACCATGGCCCCATAATTTAATTCTCTCGGCGCACCTACATTTGTGTTTTTATCGAACAAAGTCCAGACAGGTTCAAGGTTTATCGTTGAAAAAATGGCGTTAAAACGATGGGTAGGTTCAATATCATATAGTTCATGCATGTCAAAAAGGCTTTGTTGTCGTACAATAGACATAGGGGTATCTCTCCAGTCTGTAATGTTTGTTGTGGTGACTACATTATACAAGATTTGGGGAGGTACTCTATTTTTAATGTCTAGAAAGCATTGGTGCGTATGGGCTGAGAATTATGAAATTAACTCATTTATCTATTTATCCATAAAAAAGGTAGGAGTTGTAAACCTCTATGAAAAAGAAAAGCTTTATTCTTTCTTTTTGCAGCACATTTTTCCTTATTTTATTTTCCACTACATTTTTTGCTCCAAAGTATATCGTTGTCTTACTTGATTTACTTTTTTATATCGGCATTATCATGTTACTAATCGGCAGTGTATTACTCATCATCCAAGATGGATTTTTCACTAGATTTATTAACAATTCAAGACGTTTCTATTCAACTCTTAGCAAACGCGAGCAAGTTATACAGGAGGTAGAAGGTAAAAATGGAGGAAACCCGAGTTATTCAAAAAAGTTTCCCTTACTAACCTATATTTTACCCCTCGGCGCTTTCTGCTTTTCACTGAGCGTGATTGGGTCTATTATAACTGTTCATTTAGGACGATGATCCATAAAGTTTTGGTAGGCAAAACCTTTGACCGTTTCTTCACTGTATTTTTTCAGCAACTCATTTAGTAAATTCGGATGCATAGATGCATCTTCTAAATTAACAATCTTTGACGAAATACCATCGAAGTCTGAGCCTAATCCGATTTGTTTTTCACCGCCTAATGAACAGAAATGGTCGATATGTTCGATCAGGTCCGTTATCGCCACTTCCCCTTGTTCCTTTACAAACGGCGGATTATAGACAACATGGACGAGCCCATTTTTTTCAAACAGTGCTTTTGCCTGATCATCTGTCAGATTACGAACATGATTGCATAACGCTCTGGCATTCGAATGGCTCGCAATCGGATAGTTTGCTTCTTCCATGACATCCCAAAAAGCCTTTTCACATAAATGGGAGACATCGGTCAAAATTTTATGTTCATTATTGAAATGAACGATCTCTTTGCCAAATGACGTAAGTCCCGCTCCACGTGATTCTCCCGCTCCGTCGGCTGCCAAGTTGGCATTGTTCCATGTAAGACCAATCGAACGGACTCCCAATTGATGAAGAATAGATAGCTTTTGCAAATCGTTTCCGATTGCATCCACACCTTCAAGCGTCAACATCGCACCAATTTCTCCGTCTTTTAACTGATCGAAATCGCTCCACTCCTTGATCAGTTTCATATTCGGATTATTCCCGAGCACATCTGTATAGAAATAATGGATTTGATCTAAAGCAGCTTGAAATTTCTGATCCGACTTCATTTCCGGATACACGAATATAGCAAATGCTTGTACCTTTACTCCACCCTTTATTAATTTCTCATAGCTCGTATCAAGTTCCAAAGAATCTTGAAATTTTATTTCCCCTTTTGATTCATACAATCTTAGCAATACGTCACAATGCAAGTCGATAATTCCCATTTTTCAAGCCCCTTTCACTGATTATCTTTATAATTTCCACTTCACTTGAAGCATGTACCGCTCCGCCATTAGATCCCATCTCTTCAAGTAGAATTATTAATTTCAACAATTCGTCAATACTGATAATACCAAATAATTAATATTGTTTCAATTACAACTTAATCTCCAAATAAATAGACCCGTCACTGATATAATTCGAGTGACGGGTTTCAAGTTCTTTATTTAAGTTTCAGGCTTACTTTTGGAGGAATTTACAATAAACAATAACAAAGAAGCATTCTACTCAAACACTTTATATAAAGAGCAAGATTCAAGGTAAAGTCTACATTATAGCACCTGATTATTCACACTACTTTGCCGCCCTACCTAAGACAGAAATTCACCATTTCCAATAATATAGGCTACGCGATACATATTTATATAAAACAAAATTTTGGTTGTTTTTTACCGTATATTTGCCTTGCTCACTTTAAGCTTCTTTCCTTTGATTGCTGTTTCCTTCATCGCTTGTAAGACTAATGAACCTTTCCCATTTAAAATATCAACATATGTCCATTCATCCTGAATCGTAATCATACCAATATCATCCGCAGTTACGCCAGGTAGTTTCGCAATTGTTCCGACAAAATCTACAGCTCGCAGTTTCTTCTTTTTCCCTCCCGTGAAGTAGAGCTTCATGATAGCTTTATCTGAGTGAACATTTTTATGGTCTACTACTTTCTGCTGCATCGGTGCTTCCCTTACAGGTATTTCAAAGCCGATGTAGTATTCAATTGCTTTAAGGAGTTTGCTGTCATTAGGCGTTGCAAAGGTAATCGCTTTTCCTTTATTACCAGCGCGACCGGTTCTGCCTGTTCGATGAACATAGCTTTCTTTTTCCATTGGTACGTCGTAATTGATCACCAGTGTTATTTTAGCTACATCGATCCCTCTTGCGGCTACGTCGGTCGCCACGAGATAACGGAAATTCCCTATTTTGAAGCCTTCCATAACTGCAAATCGGTCTTCTTGAACAATTCCACTGTGGATTTTTTCACAAGAATAGTTAGATCTTTCTAACTCGGCAAACACAGTGTTGACTTGTCTTTTAGTTCTGCAAAAGATAATACAGCTTTTAGGGTTTTCAATAACAGTAAGATTTTTAAGCAACGACATTTTTCCTGCTTCTTTCACTTTCATTACACAATGATCAATCGCACTCGTCGTGATTTCAGCAGAAGCAATTTGAATAGATATGGGGTTTTTCATATAATTATGGCAAAGATTCTCGACTTTCTTAGGCAATGTTGCGGAAAACACCATCGTTACTTTATTTAGAGGAAGTTTTTTTATGATAGCTTCCACTTGGGCAACGAAGCCCATGGTCAACATTTCATCGGCTTCATCTATTATCAGGTAGTTTATTTCATCTACAAGTAATGTTTCTCTTTCAATATGGTCCATCACACGTCCAGGTGTACCGACGACTATATGCGTTTTTTGTTCCAACTCTTCCTCTTGTTTTGTAAAGGATTCTTTGCCATAAACCGCGAGAGCTTTAATTCCTTTAACTCTTCCGATAGCTGTTATATCCTCCTGAACTTGAACAGCAAGCTCTCGGGTCGGCGTAAGAATTAATGCCTGTGGATGTCCACCCTCCCAATCAATCATTTCGCAAAGAGGGATACCAAATGATGCCGTCTTACCACTGCCCGTTTGAGATTTCACGATAAGATTCTGGTTTTGTAACGCTCTTGGTATAACCTCATTTTGAACCTCTGTTGGCGTTTCATATTTCAACAATGCTAGACCTCGTTTTATTTCATCGCTTAAATTATAATCTTCAAAACTTTTTTCACCCATATAAGTTACCTCGTTTTTCATTAGTTAACCATACTTTTTTTACAATTAAGTGGAACCATCCATAAACAAAAATAATGCTACCTTGTGTATTGGGCAGCATTATTATGTACTTCTTTTAAACCATGAAAAGCAAACGATTACGTCCCGCAAAAGGTTTGGTAAGGGCTAGTTGTTTGCGCAGGAAGAGTAGAATAATCAGCCTGCCTAGCAGAGTGTGCGTATGGGCTTGAAAGAACATCTAGTAGCTGTTCCATGACACTATAATCCCCACGTTCAACCGCGGCTTCCAGCGCAGCTTCCACCCGGTGGTTCCGAGGAATTAGCGCTGGATTGCTGTCCTGCATTAATTGTTGAGGGCTGACCTTCGATTCCTGTTGCCTGCTAAGTCTTGCCTTCCACAACGCGTGCCACTGTGTGAAATCAGGAGTCCCAAAAAGGGCCATATCCTTCAGCTTATCAAATGTCAGTGCGCGGAAAGTATTCGTGTAGTCCGCTCGATGCTTTTCCATCATAGTCAAAAGTCCTTCAATAAGGGATTCGTCCTCTATCTCTTCAGTAATTATTCCTAATTTGGCTCTCATTCCTGCGAGCCAATTCGAGTGATACTGCTCCGGAAAACCTGAAATCGCAGCTTGGGCCAGTTTGGCACCTTCCGAATAATCTTCGTGCAGCAGCGGTATCAAGGTTTCAGCAAATCGCGCGAGATTCCAACCTGTAATGTTCGGCTGATTGCCATAAGCATAGCGACCTTGAACGTCAATGGAACTGAAGACCGTTGCCGGATTATAGGCATCCATGAAAGCACAAGGTCCATAATCGATGGTCTCTCCACTGATCGTCATGTTATCAGTATTCATGACTCCGTGGATAAAACCAACTAGTTGCCATTTCGCAACTAAGGCAGCCTGACGCTTGATGACGGCTTGAAGCAGCGCAAGATAGCGGCTTTCGTCCGCTTCAATATCTGGAAAATGGCGCTGTAGTGCATAGTCAGCTAGCACGCGGAGCTCCTCGTCTGTGCCCCATTTTGCAACGTATTGAAAGGTACCAAAGCGAAGATGGCTAGCAGCTACACGGGTCAAAATCGCACCCGGAAGTTCGGTCTCACGGATGATAGACTCGCCGGTCGTCACTATCGCCAGGCTTCGGGTCGTAGGAATACCCAATGCATGCATGGCTTCACTGATGATATATTCGCGCAGCATCGGTCCAAGTGCCGCTCGTCCATCACCACCGCGAGAATATGGCGTGCGCCCCGAACCTTTCAGTTGAATATCAAACCGCTCACCTGAAGGATTCATCTGTTCGCCAAACAACATTGCCCGGCCGTCGCCTAACATCGCAAAATGCCCAAATTGATGACCCGCGTAAGCTTGAGCTAGTGGGAAAGCGCCTTCAGGAACTTGATTCCCGGCTAGCTCCGCTACGCCATCCTTACTTTGTAGCGCCTGGATATCCAAACCAAGGGATGTTGCCAGGGACTCATTGAGTTTAATCAACTTCGGTGACTGTACAAGGTTTGGATTGAGTTCGGTGAAAAATGTTTGTGGCAGTAGGGCATAACTGTTATCTAAATTCCACCCTGATTCTATCGACTCTTTTCTAGTTGTCATTGTATCTCCTTTCGCCTTGTTGCATCATACCTTCTTCTTTCTCCTAAAACACACATTCGAACATTCCTATCTACAAGGCAATCCTTAGTAGTGTCTACTTCTGATATTTAATTATACCCTGTTGAATGTTATAAAGCTTTCATCATGAAAGCTTAACCAAATTTGGCAGACTTCCTAAACCACATGTTATCACTGTAAATTTTGTCGACAAAAAGAATCGATTGCTTCCTTAGCTGCAACGATTCTATTTTTTAAGATTAAGCTATTCATATTATATTCGTCGGTTTAACGTATCCTCCATTAGGCTCCAGGCTTCCTCACAGCTTGGTGCCGTGCGATACGGTTCAAATCCGTAGTTAAGATACATATTAACAGCCTGATAACTTGTCGTTTGGGATGTCAGATATGCTGATGAATGGTAACGGGCTAAAATGTGCATTGCTGCACTTAGTAATGGTTTCGAAAGTTTCTGTCCTTGATATTCAGGAATAACACCGACCCAATGTATTCGACCCGTTATTTCACCATTGCCTCGTAAGTCGCCATACCATGCTGTCGTTGTTGCAATCGCCTCTCCCTGTTCATTCTCAATGAATAGACAACGCATTTTCATGTCATCGATATGTGACCCGAATTCTTTAGTAAAGTGTTTGAGTGCATTTTTTTCATCTTTGAATTCATCTACACTTGCTTCAATTCTCGCCCAATTATGTTCGTCACCTTTTTCAAACAACCTAATTTGAAATCCATTTGGAAGTGGGTATTCAGGAATATTCAGCAAGTTTTTCCTTACCATTTTCAATCGAATTCTTTTCATTAAAACCATCTCCTTCTATTTTCAACCGTTACTAATAAGCCTTTACAGTTACCTTTTTATATTTCAATGCTCTTTCTTTTAAACGAATAACTCCAGTTTCATTTCCTATATCTGATTTTTTCATCACTAGATATGTTGAAATAAAGAATCCCATTGAACCCGCTGCGCCTGTGTTGCACTCAGTTGTTCAACGTATTTAGATAGTTTCACCAATGCGTTCGCTTTTTGTATTGAACGTACACTATCGAGGTCTAAACATAAATTAGACAATCAAAAACCTACAAATTGGGATCATCTTATTATATCCCATTTGAGAAATGTCTGGACCGCCCTGTGTACCGAAAATACCCACAATTAAAATCACTAAATTCAAACTTTTAACACAAAGGGTTCAGCCCCTTCTTCCATGGGTATTTTATTGGATGGAGCTTGTTTCATAGGAGGTGGATCTTTAAATGTTTGGACTCAGGGATTTAGTGTCATTGATTACTTCTGCATTTATCATCTTGCCTGTTGTTATATTTTTAAGGGAGTCTGGTTACTTCATTATCAGTGGTATTTTCGGTGTTAAAAACCCAAGGCTTACCATTGGATCAGGTCCCCGGATTTTCAAATTCGGAGTCTTTGACGTGCGAAAGTATTATCATGTATACAGTTGGTTTTCCTATGACTCGTTAAAAAGAAAAAATAATTTTTCATATATATGTATTTACGCGGGGCCGATTCTTACCAATCTCATAATTGCTGTAACCATCAATGCCCTTCTAGCTAATGGGATGCTACAGGACTATAAAACGTTTTGGGAGCGATTTATTTTTTATGCTTTCTATTATGTGCTTTTTGACGCGGTTCCCATGATAACCATAAATGGGAAGCCGAATAATGGGATGATCATTTACGAAATGCTGCGCTATGGTAAACGGACCGACTACAATAATGATCCTTTCATTCCTGCAACAAGTGATGTAGAAGAGCAATACCAGGAAAGTATGAATAAAATAAAGGAAATTGATGAAGAAAAAGAGGAGAAGGGATGAATGAATATAGTGGCTATTTTATCAAGCATCGGAAACGGAGGAACCTGATGACTTACTCAAAGACAACCAATTCACACGCCCAAGTAAACATGCAGTGAAAAAGAAGTCAAAACATACGTTCCTTTCGCGATATAATAGATTGACAATTGCATAGCAGGGTGGGCGGTTGGTCACTTCCATGAGAATGGAGGTGATGCAAATGACAACATACGAAACGATGAGTTTACTAATACAGCTTAGTGCTGTATTGTTAACTACTTTTACTCTTTTTGTTACATTGATTATTTTCTTTGTAAAAAAGAAATAACCGTCCCCCCGCAAAAGGTTTGACGGTTATTTCTGACCTCGGACCAACCGCTCTTTCTGCGGTCTGTAATTGTAGGACTGGATATTAGCGTATCCAGTCTTTTTACTATATGCTTCTGCTGTCATTATATACAGAATAGCTGATGCATTCAAGCCAATAGCTGTTATTTTGGTATCTGTATATTAAAAAGATTGAATTTTCCATTGGGTATTATTGCTCCCGGCTGCCATTTTTCGGAGCTGGGGTGTTGTTGACTTTCTTTGTCCTTATTTAGAGAAGGTAATCAAATTCTAAACGATTCAGCTCATGGTACCTGCAACTAAATTAAAACATTTTAGTCGTCCAATTTTCACCGTTCCAAACGTCTGTCACAACGCCTTCATAAAAATCAGGTTCGTGAGAGATAAGCAAGACGCTTCCTTTGTATTCCTTCAGGGCGCGTTTCAATTCCTCTTTCGCCTCATGATCGAGGTGATTCGTCGGCTCATCGAGAACAAGCAAATTCGTTTCCCGGTTAATTAATTTACAGAGACGCACTTTCGCCCGTTCTCCACCGCTTAATACCTTCACTTTGCTTTCAATATGTTTTGTTGTCAATCCACATCTGGCCAATGCCGCACGTACTTCATATTGCGTAAAATGGGGGAAAGCTTCCCATACTTCTTCTAGGCAGGTATTGTTATTTTCCGCCTTTGCTTCCTGCTCGAAATACCCGATTTCCAAATGCTCACCACGTTCAACAGAACCTGAAAGTGCAGGGATTTCTCCAAGAATGCTCTTTAATAGCGTCGTTTTCCCGATCCCATTTGCACCCGACAAGGCGATTTTCTGCCCACGTTCCATCGTCAGATCCAAGGCCTTCGACAATGGCTCCTCATATCCGATAACAAGTTCCTTCGTTTCGAATAGAAATCTTCCAGGCGTCCGTGCTTGTTTGAAATCGAATTGCGGCTTCGGCTTTTCAGCATCCAATTCGATGACATCCATCTTGTCCAATTTCTTCTGACGAGACATGGCCATTCTGCTGGTCGCGGCATTCGCTTTATTGCGGGCCACGAAGTCTTTGAGATGTGCAATCTCCTTCTGTTGTTTCTTGAAGGCGGCCTCCACTTGCTGTTTCTTCATCTCATGCACACGCAAAAATTCATCATAATCCCCGGCATACCGAGTAATCTGTTGGTTCTCCATATGGTAGATAAGCTGTATGACACTATTCAAGAAAGGGATGTCATGAGATATTAATATGAACGCATTCGCATAGTTCTGTAAATAATTACGCAGCCAATCGATATGCTCTACATCCAAATAGTTTGTCGGCTCATCCAGGAGAAGGATATCCGGTTTTTCCAGCAATAACTTGCCGAGTAAAACCTTCGTCCGCTGTCCCCCGCTCAAGTCATGAACGTCACGATCCAAACCGAATTCATCCAATCCCAGTCCGTTCGCCACTTCCTCTACTTTCGAATCGATTATGTAAAAATCATTATGCGTTAACGCTTCTTGTATTTCACCCGTCTCTTCAAGGAGCGCTTCCAGTTCATCCGCATCCACATCAGCCATCTTGGCGAATAGCGCGTTCATTTCTGCCTCCTGATCATACAAATATTGAAAGGCAGTGCGTAGAACGTCACGGATGCTCATCCCCTGTTTCAACGCAACGTGTTGATCCAAATACCCGACACGCACCCGCTTCGCCCAGCTCACTGTTCCCGCATCCGGCTCCAGCTTGCGCGTGATGATGTTCATGAAGGTAGATTTCCCTTCACCATTAGCACCGACCAATCCAATATGTTCACCTTGCAATAAACGGAAAGAGACGTCTTCGAAAATCGCGCGATCCCCGAAACCGTGGCTTAAATTTGTTACAGTCAATAAACTCATATGTTTTACACCTTTTCCTTCATTAAGAATGGTTCTACTTGTCCAGCGCTATCTTCAACTAATAATTGCCGAATCTTCTCCATTATATAGGGATTTAGCGGATGAAGATAGGATTTTAAGCTACGAAGTATTTGATTATTTCACATGCCAGGTACCCTAATTTTATCTCCACTGAATTTAGTACGGTTCTTTTTTCTCTTTATAACGTTTCCAAACAATTAGCGGTATCAACAGCAATGATAGATACATACCGAGCAAACCTAAAACGGCATAACTGGAGTAGGCTACAATAATTCCTGACAGTATACTGCCCGCTGTTCCAGCTAAAGCAACCCACACATCAACAGAACCTTGTGTTTTTGCGCGTGTTTTCATATCAGTCGAATCGATTATGATGGCTGTTCCACTGATTAAGCCAAAATTCCATCCAAGGCCCAGCAATATCAAAGCAATCGTTAACCAGGCCATGGAATCACCTGGAGCAAAGGCTGCAATGAAACCTGCGACTGATAAAGTGACACCCGAAGCAATGACCATAGCTGTACGTCCGACTTTGTCGACTAATAGACCTGTCCCAAGCGATGGCAAATACATTGCCGCGATATGCAAACTAATCACCATTCCAACGACTGTCAGTCCAGACCCATGATTTTGCATATGAATTGGTGTCATCGTCATGATTGCTACCATGATGAGATGAGACAAGACGAGAACCATCGCACCGACAACAATACCAATTCGGTTTATTTTATAATGTAGTTTTTTACTTACTTCTGTACTGTTTGAATCAACTTGCACTTCCTGCTGTACAGCAATTGCTTTTGCAACCAGAAATGGGTCAGGACGTAAATACAGAAATAATGTTAGCCCTGCTACGAGGTACGCAGCTGCTGCTAATATGAATGGCCCTGCCAGAGCTGGAATCCCCAATGTCATTGCGAAGTTCCCCATCGGTGTCACTAAATTCGGGCCGGCCACTGCACCAATAGTAGTAGAAACCATCGCGATACTGATCGCTGTCGCGCGTTGCTTTTCATTGGCTAAATCTGTTCCGGCATAACGTGCCTGTAAATTCGTCGATGTACCTGCTCCATAGACGAATAACGAAATAAACAATAATACCACATTGTCAATTGTTGTTGCGAGAATGACACCCATTGCCCCGATCCCACCGGTGATGAACCCGAGTGAAAGCCCGTAACGACGACCGAAACGCTGTGAAATCCTGCCAACTAAGAACGCAGAAAGCGCTGAACCAAGCGTAAACAAGGCGGCCGGCACCCCTGCATAGCTTGCAGTGCCTAACATATCCCTAGCAATTAACGCACCAACAGTAATCCCTGCCGCAAGTCCTGCCCCGCCAAATATTTGTGACATTACAACAACAAACAGCGATCTTTTATAGAGCTTTTGTTGTTCCTCAATTGAATCTACATAGTGCGCTATTTCCGTGAAATCTCTTTTCCTCATATTCCGCCCCCTTCCCACGCCCCACGTGATACGTTTTTTTGAAAAAGCACCTATTGATAGCTAACAACCGTCTATCCTACTTAGTGGAGTTTCTAACCATTCCCAAAATTCCATACCAGACACAAAGACAAAATGGTCGCACGTACAAAAAATTATACAAAAAAGGTCATAAGGTCAAGTAGATATCTCATTTCCTTTGTATTATTATCCAATAATAGATCCCTATCAGTAATGCTCAGATTCCATTCAATACTCCCAACGTCTCCAAAACATGTTCGAGAAAATCTGCAATGTCATCCATATGCCCTTCATTCATTTTGGACTTGAATTTAACTTCAATACTGTCAAGATAACTTGATGCTTCTTGTTCAAATACGAAGCTCAGTATTTGTGTTAATTCAATTTCATCTTCCCAAATAGTGTTTAGTGCTTGCTCAATCTGTTTGCACTGTATAGCAACATTTTGAACACTTTTGTTAAATCGCAGTAACAAGGAACAACCGAAATTCTTTCCAGGCAGCTCCAATATCTCCCCCGCCAAATCTTCTACGGATGCCCCCAATACAATTTCCGCCGTTACATCCGGTTGATTGACTAGTGTAAATTGAACAGCAAAATCCCTGGCAAGAATGGAAAAATCCATTCGATCAATCCGGTTCGTAATCGTTATTTTTCGATCTAAGTTATCGAGATCATACACTTGGTTTTCAAATGCTACTTTTAAATTCTCAAAAATTGTTGGATCGTACAATTTGATTCCTCCAAACAACGTTATCATGTACAAAATGAGTAAAGGGTCATCTATCCCATAGAAACATCATATAGTATTCCGATTTTAAGTATTGTTTTATTTTCCGTAACATTTCTTATATTTCTTTCTTTATATAATGAATTAAAGAATCCCATTGAATCTGCTGTGGCGCTCAATAATGAGGGAGTTGTAATTCGGAATGTGGATTATAGATCGCTTGGCGCTTTGGGGATGCCTTTCGCCGTGAGCCTGGATTAGCGCTTCGCATCCAGTCTTACGGCTTCGGCGACCCCTTTGCCGCGCCGGCGCTAGGGTGTTCATTATCGAGAGAAATTTGATTTTGAGATGTATATGCCGAGAGTATATGTGATTACTAGTTGATACTATATAAATTGAAATAAAGAACTCCATCGAATCGCTCCGGCGCTAGGGGATGCCTTCCGCCATAAGCCAAGCAGCTTCGCCGCCAGTCTTATGGCTTCGGCTACCCCTGCTAAGGCGCCTTCGCTCAGTTTATACAACGGATTCAATAGTTCAACATATAGAATTAGAGTCAAGAAAGACGCACTCCAGATTGCAGATTTCATCCCCGATAATGAAATGCGCTTTCTCAAATAGACCATCCAGCGCAGGCGCGACTTCGTGGTAGCCGGAGCGATAAGACTGAAAGTGCTCTCCTTTCCGGCTTATCACGGGAGGCATCCACAAAGCTCCGAAGCGGTATTAGTAGGAGGTCTAGTTAATTCCTAGTTTTGATAATTTTTAAGCTACATACCAAAAGCTCTAGTAAAGCGCATACACCGTATTCATAGTAAAAGTGTCTTAAATGTAGAGTACTTGTGCGACAAATAGTCACGAAAGTTTCTTGCACAACGTGCTTCAAATTAGTGTCAGATACCAGGTTCCCGACACTATTTGAACACGTGCTGTCACCATCGCTTTTCATTAATCTTTATCTTCGGTTAAATCTGAAATGAAAAAGGGTTCGATGCCAGTTTCTATAAAGAAACTCTTCATGGAAGGTCGTTCAATTGCAGTATTCGGCTGTAAAACCTCTTGCCTAAGACGCGCACACCATGCTGTGTCCAATTCTGGAAAACTTTCTTCATACGTCAACGTTCTTTCTTCTTCAATATGAATGAAAAACCATATAATGAACGCGTACATTACGGGAAAATCTCGCTGAATAGCCTGTTGTTGTGTTACAAAGGCCTTCATATAATGATGAAGCTCATGCCACTGCCACTCGTCAAAAGCACCATCGAACTTTCTTAAATGCTGGGGAGTAAATGAAAAACAACTCCCAGAATGCCATGTACCAAGCATCATCGTAAAAGCCATCAACGCACTTTTACGCACTTCCCTGTCTTTATCATCCATATATAAATCGTAACGGGCGTACTCGCCAACTTTGCCTGTATCAAAATAACCCACACCGACACCCGTTATAATGTCTTTTACTTTTTCTATAATCGACATTCGACACCCCTATCTTTGCACATAATGCATGAGCTCCTTCCTGTACTTCGCGATTTCTTTGCTCGGCTTCGGATCCAGTAATAACTGCATAAGATCGACTATCGCTTGCTTTGGATTTCCTAACTTATAGTGTGCAATTGTTGACATCGCGCGGAAAGCTTCTGAATCACCATATTCACAAATTCCTTTATCCAAGATACGTTCAGCTTGCTTATACTGATGCAGTTCAAAATAATTACAGGCAAGATCCATATAGGCTTTTTTCAATAATTCTTTTGACAACCCTTGTTCGATTGCTTGCTTATAATTATCGATTGCCTGCTGTGCATGTGCTTGAATGCTATAATTCCACGCACACTCAAAATAGATACGACTATCTTTCAATTCAATACTTTCCAGTAATGCAGTAGATCCGGCGATATCACCCTCACGCCGCATTTCAATTGCTTGTTGCAACCTTTCCAATGTTAAAGCCCCCCTTAGATCTATATAAAAGTACTCAGTAAGCAACCTCTTTCAAAGGATAGGTTAACTCTATTCCACATTACCTTTTGCTTCATTCACAATTTGCTTTAAATACCCTTTTGGAATGGGCTCTGTTAATGGAAAGTGTCGTGTAAATGTCTGATCTTTTGTCGTAATGATTTCAAGCAGTAATTCATCGTGCGAGCTAAGTTTATATGGCCCGTTAATAAGAACTTCGGTAGATTGTCCTTTTGTTAAAACTAATGGCAACTTAGCATCTTCAAAAGAAATCGTCGCGACGCTATCATAGTGGCCAATCGTATCAATTATGACATCTTCGGGTGCTGTAAATGTATATTGGAGTTCTTCATTTTTCTTCGTTACCTCAACCGCCTCATCTTTCAATAAAAGCACGAGTATTGTCGCAATCGGTGAATAGGATTCAAACGAAATTTCTGCGGAGACGGCACGGCCTTTCAGAGATAGAAAATATGCAAGTTGATCGTCTGTCAGTTCAACGGCATCTTCTCGCAACTCATAGCCATCTTGTTTTTCCAGTACTTGTGTATATTCCGTTTCACCATCCCAATTTCCATTCGTACGTGGCGGATAAAAACCTTTTGTACCGTATGCAATTTCCATTACGTATGTATTATCGGTATTCTCAACTATATAGGAGACTGCCAGCGTTTTTGCGGCCTCGTCAAATTGGACAGACATCACAATTGGCTCTTCCAAATGTGCTTTGGGCCAGACAAAATACGCTCCTACTGCTAAAATTAGCACTAAAGTCAAAATCCACTTTTTCACTTCATTACCTCCGCGCCTGTATTATTTTAAAACTTCAGATTCCGTGATTCGTCAACTGAAATTGATAAACAGAATGCTTATTAATTTTACTCTATCATAACTATTGGTAAAAGGCCCCAAGTTATAAAACTGTTTAGAATTACTTTACAGGCTGGAGCAAATTTACTAAAACAAGCGGCTTGGTTGTTGATTGATTATTATTAGGGCTTGATAAACCTTTAACGGCATGGTAAATTGAAAATGGAAAATTTCATACGGAAATCAATATGTATAACCTCAATAATATGGTTTGAGGGTCTCTACCAGGAACCGTTAAATCCTGATTACAAAAGTGCTACTCACTTTGTAATCGGGATTTTTTTATTTCAAAAAATCTATTAACGGGTACATTGATAGCATTTTCCTGAATGGAAAAATAGAAAAGTTGAACGAAAGAATTCATTCATTCAACATATATAGGAGGAAATAAAATGGATTTCAGAGTTTTTATACTTGCGGCATCTACAATTACAGTAGGGCTCGTTGAATTGATTGTGGGAGGGATATTACCGATTATCGCGGACGACTTAGACGTCACAATTGGAACCGCAGGGCAGCTTATTACGGTTTTCGCTCTTGTTTATGCAATTGCTGGACCTGTTCTTTTATCACTTACCGCAAAAGTCGAGCGAAAAAAACTGTATCTGATTACGTTATCCGTATTTTTCGTCGGAAATATAATGACTTACTTCAGCCCTACATTTTCATTTCTCATGATCGCGAGGATTATTACTTCGATGAGTGCAGCTTTGGTTATTGTTCTTTCCCTGACCATAACAGCAAGGATTGTAGATGCTCCACGTCGGGCAAAAGCATTGGGCTACATATACATGGGCATTAGTTCGTCCCTCGTATTGGGCGTTCCTTTAGGAATCATCATTACAGATTCATTTGGATGGCGCGCTGTCTTTTTAGGAATTGCCATTCTTTCAATTGGATCCTTCATTCTAATTTCTGTATTTCTTGAAAAGATTCCAGCGGGAGAAGTACAACCACTTTCTGCACAAATTAAAGCGCTTGGCAATAAAAAAATTATTTTTGCCCACTTGGCCACCATGTTCATGTTAGCCGGGCATTACACTGTTTACGCATATTTCACACCTTTTTTAGAAACAAATTTACAGTTGAGTCAGTATTGGATCAGTATTTGTTATTTCCTTTTTGGGATTGCTGCTGTGGGTGGCGGAGCTTTCGGGGGAGAACTTGCGAATCGAATCGGTTCTACGAAAAGCATCTTAACCATCCTTGGTGCATTCGCCGTTATCCTATTTGTACTGCCTTATTCGACATTTTCTTTTCCAGTATTTATTGTTGTAATGATGATTTGGGGAGCATTAAGTTGGAGCCTTGCCCCTCCTCAACAGGATTATATTATTCAAACAGACCCGATTTCATCTGATATCCATCAGAGTTTCAATAACTCCGCTTTACAGCTTGGAATTGCATTGGGTTCAGGAATTGGTGGTGTCGCGTTGGGACATACCGGATCAGTTACCAGCACGGCAACGATTGGATCTGCAGTTGTAGTCATCGCCTTTATATGCGCTGTCATTTCACTTTCCATGTCACCGCGTACGGCATCGAGCCTCCAAACAAACGAACCCGATTGCAAATAAGAGGGGTATTTCAAAAAAGCCCAGTTGCTAATTGAATGGCCAATCAGTAAAAGGTGCCAGGTTATAAAAAAATTCATCGTTGTTTTATAACCTGTATCAGAACACTATAGTGTTCTGATACAGGGAAGCCTATACTATAGATACAACGTTCAAAGGAGAGATGAGCAATGACTACATTCCTGACAGGTATTGATCACATCCAAATTGCAGCGCCAGCTGGTTCCGATGAAGCCGCAAGACGATTTTACGGTGAGTTGCTCGGTATGGAAGAAATTCCGAAACCGGAAAACTTATAAGCCCGTAGCGGCTGTTGGTTCCTTTGTGGTCCTCAAGAAGTTCATATTCGTATCCAAAACGACTTCACTCCAGCTATAAAAGCGCATCCTGGGTTTACAGTGAATGCGCTAGAACATTTAAAATCACGATTGCAAAAAGCCAATTACACAATTAGCGAAGAACCGCCAATCGACGGACGTTACCGATTTTTCACCCATGACCCGTTTGGTAATCGAATTGAGTTTTTAGAGTTTGAATGAATTCCACGAAGAAGGGCGCACCCATATTATGATAACTCGAATGACAGTCGTTTATGGGCGAATTAGGAATTTCCGCCCAACCATACACAAAATAAAATCGCCAAGAAATTGTATTTCCTCTTGGCGTTTGCTACATAAACAAGGATTCAATCACGCTTCATTATTTTATTTTTAAACCCTTAGCAATGAAATTGTAATCGTCGTACCCTCATGATTTGAATCCGCCTGTATCCTACCACCATGCGCTTCAACAAGCTGTTTGGCAATTGTCATGCCTAGCCCGGTTCCACTGCCATCCGCAGTCGTATTTGTCCCGCGGTAATAACGGTCAAACAAGTTTTCCAATACATCCGCCGACATTCCCACACCCTCATCTCGCACTTGCAGTAATACCTCATTAGCATCTGAAATCACATTCATATGGATTGGTGTCTGTACCGGATTATGCTTCACTGCATTCCCAATCACATTATCCAACACCCGTCCGAAACGCTTCAGATCAATGGAGACGTAAATAGATTCCCTCTGCTTCTGGATATGGAGTTCTTCCAAGCTATTTCGTTCAACATATCCCCTTACATATCCTCCAAGTTCAACACGTTCCTTTTCAAGTACCACGCCGTCACTTTTCAACTGATACGTATAGGTCAGATCATTGATAAGATCATCCATATAGCCCGCTTTCTCTTGCATAACTAATGCAAACTTCTGTACTTCTTCGCTTGTCCATTCATGGTCTGACCCAAGCATAACCGAATAGCCATAAATCGAACTAAGCGGCGTTTTCAAATCATGCGAAAGCCCCGTCACCCAATCCTCTCTCAGCTGCTCCGTCTTTTTCAACTTCCATTCATTCGCTTCCAAGCTGTTAGCTAGCGCAATCAGAGACTGATCGACATCATCATACATCCGATATTTTCGTTTCAACCTGCCATCCTTCGCATTCCGCAATTTCTTGTCTGCTAACAGCGTATAATCTTTTTTCGACAACCGCTCAATTCGTCTTAAAAAATAAAACACAGGTCTTCCTAATCGACGTCCAATCCACAAAGAGAAGCCTGCTATGAACAGCAGCAGAACACCATGAAAAATTGCAAAACCAATCAGCATTCTCATGATAAAGTCATTAAATAGTGTATCAAACTGGGTATAATAGCGATTTGGTATTCGAACAACAGCAGTTGTCCCATCATCCAACTGTATCGACGTTATCATTTCTTGATGTTCAGTAAGTCTCCTAGAGTTCGCTAACAAATTTACACCAGTCAAAGGAACACCTTCACTGTTTATGGAATCGATGACATTGCCCTCTCTATCATAAAGCTCAAAAATCGCATTATGTTCTTCAAGTAGCCTCTTGCCATCTTCACCAAGCTGGGGAAACATTTCTGTATTTTGAATGCCCACCATAACCCGGTCACTTTCCGTACTTTCCGTGAATAGCAGGTAAATTTCGTCTTCGACCGACCAGATGTGAGAACGTTTATCTCCCGACATTGCTATCAAATCCGAAAAACTGTATGGAACAGGACCTGTTATTAATTCCGAAGATGACAACAGGACATTTCCTTGTTCATCAATCAATTCCAACGACCCACCACTCCGCTGCGCAATCTCTTTTAGGTAAGCTGAAAATGAATAATCCCCTTCTTTATTCATATCAATATGAGACTCAATGTCATTCGTAGTAGCCTCCCTAATATCTCCATACGTTGAAAATCCGGTCACTATTTCTGCAAATATATATACAAGCATCAGAAGAGATACAACACCAAGCATCGCATAGAACACAAAGAAATAACCTGCGAATCGAAGGGTCATTTTTCCTGATAACTTCATGTCATTCTCCCTTCCCTTGAAGTTTGTAGCCAATGCCACGGACAGTCTTCAAAAACTCTGGACGGCTTGGATCTACCTCAATCTTTTCTCTCAATCGACGGATATGAACCATAATCGTATTATCATCTATGAAACTGTCCTCGCCCCATACCTTTTCATAAAGCTGTTCTTTTGACAGCACTTGACCCGGATGATTACAAAACAGTTCCAACAAGTGAAATTGCTTGCCCGGAAGCGTCATCGTTTTACCATTCACAAACAATTCGGCGGCAATCGGATCAAAACGGAAATGACCAAAGTCATAAGGGTCTTGCTGTATTTCTGTCGTTGCCATATAGCGACTTGTTTGCACTTTTACACGTGCAGCCAATTCCATCGGGTTAAACGGTTTCGTTATATAATCATCCGCTCCATGCATGAAACCTCTCAATTTATCAGCGTCGGATGATTTGGCTGTCAGGAAGAAAATTGGTGCGGCAGATACATGACGAATTTTTTGTGCCAACTCAAGACCCGTTCCATCTGGTAACATAATATCGAGAATGTGTAGGTCATACAGTTTTTTAGAGATAAGCTCATCCGCTTCCTTATAGGTCTCACAAACATCAATATCGCTAAACCCTTCCTTGCGTAAAATAATATCAAGCATATCCCCAATCGCCTGTTCATCATCCACAACAAGTATTTTTGCCTGTTCCACTAAATTCCCTCCAAATTTAAGGTCCCGTTAAGGTTCCTTTCATTTCCATATAAGCTTCTTCCATTATACTAACAAATGAAGGAGGTATTTAGTACGGTCAACCATCGTTGTCAGACAAAAGTATTGGGGGAATAAAAATTGCAACCACAACGAATTCACTTAATTGATGGAATGCGAGGATTGAGCTTATTCGGGATTTTACTAGCAAACTTGCTTATTTTTCAATATGGAATCTATGGGAAAGATTCGATTTCAATCCCTTCACTATCATCAGTAGATACGGGGACTTATCAGTTTCTAAAAATATTTATCGAAAGCAGTTTCATGCCGATTTTCACATTTCTTTTCGGGTACTCCATGATTAAAATGGCGGAAGGAATAGAGAGAAACGGTGCAAAAGTGAAGCGCCACCTTGTTCGACGTTTTATATTGTTAGCGGCAATTGGTCTTCTGCACAGCAGTTTCCTATGGGAGGGAGATATTTTATTCCTCTATGGAATGATGGGCTTTTTCCTTCTACTGTTTTTAAATCGCAAAAAGAAGACACTACTGATTTGGGGCATAATCCTTTTCGTACTCTCAAGCGCGCTTACATATGGACAATTAGAAGAACCCATCGAAGATTTGGAACGAATGGCAACATATATTACAAACACAAATGATGTGTATGCGAATGGGACGTATACGGAAATCATGACACACCGAATCAATGAAGATCCGCTAAACATATCTGGATTAGAAGTCGCGTTCATGCTTTTATTTGCGCCACTTGCTTTAGCTCCACTATTTTTATTTGGCATGTACGCAGCAAGAGCAAATCATTTTTCAAACCCAACATCCGAACGTAACAGATACAAAATCGGCATGGCTATCCTTTTACCTTTGGGACTTTTACTAAAAAGTGTAGGGACACTCGCAGCAGAAAATGACTGGACCTACGTCTTCCTCAGCATCGGTGGACCATTGCTCGCACTAGGCTATATTTCTGCATTTGCTTACGCCTATACCCGGTTTTCCAAATTCATCATGATGAACGCTTTCGAAAATGTTGGCAAATTATCATTAACGAATTACCTGCTTCAAACCGTCATCTGTACATCCATTTTTTATGGCTACGGTCTCGGGCAATTTGGAAAACTCGGTGTCCTGAACAGTATTGTAATCGGACTCGTCATTTTCTCTGTCCAATGTGTTCTCAGCCATTGGTATCTAAAACATTTCCGCCGTGGACCACTCGAATTCATTCTACGCATGTGGACAAACTTTTCGTGGAGTGGACGTGTGAAAGTCAAAAACAAACAGTCCAGTTACCCACCTGTGGATAACCAACAACCAGGTTTTACAGGACAATAAGTTGTCCACGGATTAAAAAATATTGAAGTATACACAAACCGGAGCAAAGCTTATATTAGCCTTGCTCCGGTTTGTGTATAGTCAATAGAAAAAAAGGATTACAATCATCTTTGTATTATAATGGCAACATTCTTAATAAAAGTACATATCACTGAAAAAGCACGTCTATTCTAATGTGATTCTAGAGTGTTTAGTAGCAATCCAATCAAGAATAAACCTAACCCTTTGAAAGTGTTACAAAAAGGAAATTTGATACCTCTACGTATTGTATACAGCACAATAGAACTACTACATTCAGGAAGATCTCTTGAACTTGGATGTGGACTCGGTAGAAACGCTATTTACTTAATGCAAAAAGGTTGTACAGACGATGCAGTAGATCTATCGGAACAATCACTACAATGGGCAGCTGAACGAGCGAAAGAAAACAATCTAACTGTAAACCTCATTCATAAAAATATTTTTGATATGAAAGTTAAAGTTGAAACATACGATATCGTCTACGACTCAGGCTGTTTTCATCATATAGCTTCTCACAGAAGAATGGATTATGTACATTTGGTGCAAAAGGCTTTAAAGCCAGGTGGTTACTTTGCCATTACTTGTTTTGTTCAAGGCGGAGAATTAGGCGGCGCAGACATATCAGATGAGGTTTTTGGTATGGTAGGATTATGGACTACTTTATTTAGAAAAAAATGTGATTCTTGTACAAAAACATTAACCACTTGAAGTTAGAATGGACGTAGTTTGTGGCAAGTACAATGTTATCTTACTTGCCCATTCCCAAATGCTATAATTGATTGTATTACGAATACGTCAGATAACTTAAAAAGATTTATGGGAGTGGTTTTAATAATGAAAAAAACAGCAGTTTTATTATATCCAGAGTTTAGTGAATACGAGCTCACAACTGCACTATCGATATTGATGGCTTATCACTAACTTTTGTTGAAAATTATTTCGTTGGGACACCGGCTGTCATCAAAACCAGTGTCCAAAATGACAGTGCGTCCAACTACCGATTGGTCAAATTTTATCATATAGATGTCATGAAAGATAACCAGTGGTACATCATCACCTATTTAGATGCCGTGTTCTTGGAGAATCCGGCTTTCATAGATTTTGGAAGCATGTTTGTAGCTGGTGGTGAAGCGCATCAGGAATTTTTCGTTGTCGCACTTGGTGTCATACTTATCCCAGGGAATTATCGTCTTGTGAAAACATTTCTCTCAAAAGAAGAGCCCATGCATGAACAATCTGTCGCTGTCCCTTTCACCGGGGAAGGAACAAAGCGAATGGGCCTTGTTCCGGTTTATTGTTACGACAATGATAGGAGCGCGAATGAGTGCACCTTCTTGCTTTTGGTCTAATCGTTCCACAAATGAGCAGAACACTTTCTTCTAACATCTCCACAAATGGGTGGAAACTTCGGTTTTTCATCTCATAGCTCCACGAATGGGTGGAGATTCTAACTTTTCGTCTGGCAACTCCACGAATGGGCGGGGCTGCTTTCTTTAGTAAAAGGTGCCAGGTTATAAAACAATTCAGCGTTGTTTTATAACCTGGCACCTAACACTAGATAAGCCTTACCTATATGACAAATTCATTTCAGATAAAATAATCCACCATTTACAATTTCGATTTTAATTCTAGTCTCGTATTGTTCTTCCATTGCTTGTTTCTCCATCTCGTAGCATTCCGGTTTATTTTCTACCCCTTCATAGAAGTGTTCTAATACTTCCTTATCCTTTTCCCATCTCATTTTTGCTTCTTTAGCCCATGTGTGATCGTCTTGCTGTATGTTATTTTCAATTACCGCATCTAATCGCTCTAGGGCTCGAATAGGCTTTATAATATACGGCAAATTAAATGTATTTTCTGGCATGGTTCTGTCCAAATCAACTTCGCTTAACGATTCCTGAAACCCATTTAGTTGTTCGCCTGTCATTAAATTAATGCCCAAAGAATAAAGAATTTCTTTCGTTTGATCACTGTAATATGACACTTTATAATTAACTCCTAACCAAGGGGTTAATATCGTTTGCGATTCATGTTTATTTACTACCCGCTCATACATCTGGACAAATGAGCCTAGCTCTTTAGTTACTTGGAACAATTGACTAAGCCGAGGGGAACCTATATGGACAACTTCCCCTTTAATGTCTTCAACAAGCTTATTTTTATCCGTGATAAAAGTGAGTTGTGCTGGACACGGCACACCATCTGTACTCTCCAAGTACTTCCAATAAAATGGTCGGTTCATAATCTTCTTATCCATTTCAATCGTTAATTGAACGTTGATGTAGTGGTCATGATCATTTAAAATTTGGCACTCGTTTTCTTTAAAAAATTGTAGTAAATAACCATGGATTTGTTGTGGGTGCATGTGAATCCTCCTTTGAGTACCCTTGCTACATATGTTCGATCATTGAATGTCTATATGAATTGAGCGAAGGCGCCTCTAGAGGGGGAGGAGGACACTGAAAAAGTATGATTTCCTTCAATCCCGTTGATTTCCATTCCGAGCAGACGCTTTCCACTACAATCAACTAGTTCTTACTAAAAAAGAACTTTTTCAGTAGCTTCAGGCGGAGCGGAAGGAATCCCCTATCGCCGAAACAGATTCGATGGAATCTTTTATTTCAACCTACATAATTTCTCCTCAAATAGTCTTTTTGAATGCAGATAAAATATCATCCAACTCACCCACCACTTTTTCAAAGACCCCAATTTTAACATAGAGCAAATCCAATATATGGTCTTCAATTGTATTCTGAATGGCTAAATTATAAATATGAACGTCATGTTCCTGCCCCAACCGGTGGACACGCCCAATTCGTTGCTCCAACTTCATGGGATTCCAAGGTAAATCAAAGTTGATGACATGGTGACAAAATTGTAGGTTTATCCCTTCACTGCCGGATTCCGTCGCAATCAGCACCTGTGCTTTTTCTTTAAACAGTTGTTTCATCCACTCTCGTTTACTTTTGCTGAATTGCCCATTAAAAAGGACGCTTGTGATTCCTTTTGATTGTAAATACCACTGCAAATAGGTTTGGCTCGCACGATATTCGGTAAAGAGAATAACCTTACCGTTTGCCTGAGTTATAATTTCATAAGCCTTTTCCGCTTTCGAGTTAATGTCCAGTACCATTAACTTTTGAATAATACCTTCCAGATAAGCGACGTCTTCAGGCCGTGTGCATTTTTCAAGCATTTTAGTTAAGGTTAAGGCTGTAGCTTCCTTACTGCTACACATTTCTCTTTGTAAAGTAAGCATAGAAAAAGCATCCGAAAAAACAGGAGAAACATTTTTCAGTTCTGAAATCATATCGTAGACTTCTCTTTCCTCTGCCGTAAAATCGATGGGTATAATTTGGACACGGCGATTTGTCCATTCAATTCCAGTATCCCGTCTTCGATTTCTAACCATTACTTGATTAACCAATTCCTTCAAATAATCATCTCCTTCCACATTGTGCTTACTCGCAGAAAACGATGATTGAAACGTTTCGTAATTGCCCAAGTGTCCCGGTTTCAGTAAAGAAATTAGATAAAATAGTTCAAACACATCGTTTTGTATAGGTGTGGCAGTTAACAACAAACAAAACTTTTTCTTTAAATTTTGTGCGAACTCGTAGTTTTTCGTTTTATGGTTCTTTAATTTGTGCGCCTCGTCAATGATAATTAAATCAAAATCTTGGTTATAGATGTTTTCTTTGTGCGGACTTCTTTTTGCCATATCCATACTCATGACGACAATCGTAAGATGGTTTAAATCGTAATTTTTTTTATACTGTATGGCCGGAATATGAAATTTTTGATTCAATTCTTCAATCCATTGACCAACAAGAGAAGCTGGGACTAAAATAAGCGCTTTTTTCACAAGGCCTCTGATTAAATATTCCTTTAAGATCAAACCCGCTTCAATGGTTTTACCGAGCCCCACTTCGTCCGCAAGAATCGCTTTTCCATTCATTCTTTCAATGACCGTTTCCGCCACTTCCAATTGATGGGCAAGAGGCGTTAGATTAGGTAAATATTTAGGGGATTGAAGACCGCGGAAATCTGTAATTAGGTTCTTTTTTTCGATCTCATAACTCATCGTATATAATGTCCAATTGTCCCATGCTTCACGGTTCTCCAATCGTTCGATAAAACCTTCTTTCCATTCAGACGACCTTTCAATTATCATAAACATCACCTCATTCTACTGTTTCTTTCTTGTTAGATTGTCCAAAAATGAAGTTCCTATGTTAAGATCATTGGATTTAGCAGTAAACCATGACTTTGTTAAAAAATACAAAAAGACATGAAACGCTTAACCGCGATGGTCAAGCATTCCATGTCTCTCACTTATTTCAGTTAAATTTTCAATTCAATCTTAGCAGCTGCTTTAAGCTCTTCAACATGTGCAGCAAGTAGTTTTTGCTGTTGCTCTTGTTTAATGATTCCTTCGATGTCCTTACTTACTTCTTCTAAAGGAGGCAGCTCTTGACCAGAATCTTTTGATGTAGCTGCAACTTGATCGTAGTATTCTTTAATTTCTTTCTCCGTTACTTTACCTGCTGGCGCTACTTTATCCAGGTACTTATCAAATACGATGGAGTCGGCAATTTGTTCTTTCAGTGCTTTTACATCCATACTTTGGCTTTTGAGCGCTTTCTTCATTGCTTTTTCGCCACCAAATTGCTTTTCAAGTAATGAATACTCTTCATCAATTTCAGTTGTAGCTGCTTTTAATTTCGCTTCATTTGCTTTTTGAAGAATCAGTGTCTGGTTTACAAGCGTATCAAGTGTTTGCGCTTTTACTT